>DJOT01000030.1 GCA_002439095.1 Bacteroidales bacterium UBA6431
GTCCAAAATTTGACTGCTAACAAATCGTATTGACAAGTCTGAAACTTACCAATATTTATATGCAAGGCGACTACTCGGGAGGCGGATACGACAGCGACTCCTGGTCAAACCAGCAAAGCCTTGCAAGTGATTACAGCATCTTCTCAAGTGGCACGTCCAACACTCCAATCACTGTCACCACTGATGCCCAACAACAAGTAGGCCCTTCTGTCAACGTGATTCCGCAGAACCTCCTTGCCATCACCACCGGATCCAAAACAAGAAACATCCCGCAAATCATAATCTCCTACACCAAAAACGGCGAAGACCAGACCGACATCGAGCGAAACCTCGAAATCCTCGGCACCAACTACTGGGACAAGGGCAAGGAATACAAATACTACATCACATTCGGCTCCGGTGACAATCCGATCAACTTCAGCGGCAGCATCGGAGTCTGGGAAGACGGGGACAATTCAGGAGTAGACATAGGAACAAAATGAAAGCATACTTACCACTGACACTCGCGCTTGCCGTCATCATACTCGGCGCATGCCAGAAAGAGCATGCCGAAGAGGTTCCTATGGACTTCTCGGCCAGCCAGACTGTCGCAGCCGAGGCGAGCACAGACGCAAGACAAAGTCAAACGGCAGACAAAGCAGCATCCGAAAGCCAGACCAAGGCCGGCTGGACCACCATCGGCAAAGACGACCTCACGAAGTACTCCTTCGGCATCTTCGGCGGCTACTCCGCGACCGTAGGCGGCACACTCACCAATCTCTTCGATGACGACAAAGCCGTCAAGGTCTCCTACAACTACAATACAAGCAGCTGGGAATACAGCCCAGTCAAGAACTGGCGGCGCAACAGCCACTACCGCTTCAGAGCCTACTGCCCGTATGAAGCGGAAGTTCTCCCGAGAACCTCAGATGCCGACAACATCTCCATAAAGTATCGCATCATCGACCACCAATACGATCTGCTCGTGGCCTTCGCGCACCGCCACCCCGCGAAAGAAGGCTACAAAACCGTCAACATGCCCTTCCAGCATGCCCTCTCCGGCCTCAGATTCCAGGTCGTGTTCGATGAATCTGTCTCTAACGGCCAGACCGACCATATCACCGGATTCCACCTCAAAGGACTTCGCTCCGCCGGCACGCTCCTTTATTCCCATGAAAAGGGAAACGCGCTTATCCCGAGCCTCAACTGGAGTACCTCCAACTCTTTCGACAGCAGTTACGAGTTCTACAAGTGGACCGGGAGCACGGAGTTCGGCAAAGACAAAGCCGTCACCATTTTCTCCGACAACGGCGGGGTCGTCTTCGCCATCCCGCAAACCGTTGAAGGGGGCAGGACGAGCGTGCATTTCACCACGGCGAACGGCGCCATGGACCACACGGCCACCCTCCCAGAAATCACCTGGGAACCGGGCAAGATTTACACCTACACCCTCAAGGTGCTCAAGTCCAGCGTCGAGGTCAATGTGGGCATCAAGGACTGGGATGAAGTCCAGTCATCAGTTGAAGTTTACCTGTAGCCATGCGAGCCAAATCAATCATAACGGCAACCCTCCTGGCCGCGTTTGCCCTCACCGCCTGCGAGAAGACTCCTCAAACATCAGGAGACAATGGAGAACTCGTCATCAACATCGGCCAAGCCGCCACCCGCAGTGCCAAGGACGGCGACACCATGAACAGTCTGAAAGTCTGGATGTTCAAGGACAGGGAAAGCCAATACAGAGAGGTCAACCCACAAGCGGCCCAAGCAAAAGTCACATTCGAGGATATGGCCAGAGGAGAATACGACCTCTACATCCTCGCCAACGACCCGGGCAGCTACGGGGAGAACAGCACAGAAGCAGACCTCAACGCCGCGACCCTCCCGGCGCTCACGGACAACAGACCTCCGTTCAGCGACTCCCAGGCCATGCCACTTTCCCTCGTGCAGAAAGTCAGCATCGGCCCGGGCAAGAACGTGATAGACGCCCAACTGCTGCGCGTCTGCGGCAGGGTGCGCGTGACAGTGCGCAACAAGGCCAAGGACAAGAAGGTCTTCATCAGCCAACTCTCCCTCACCGACAAGAATCCCTCCACCGGCTATCTTTTTCCTCATAACGGCGAAGCCCCCTCCGGCACGCAGTACGGGAAGTTCTCCAACTTCGTGGATGTCACAGGCATAGTCCCGGGAGGAGAAGAGAAAATACTTGACACCTACCTCTACGAGACAGGAACTGTCGATGCCATTGGCCTTTCATTCACCGGCGGCCTCTTCGACAAAGACTACTCGGGGACGCCAAGCGTGAAAAAGGAGACTGTCAACCGCTATGGAATGGAAGGCAGCGAGACGGATACAACTATCGAAAACGGTAAGGAGTACTTCATCGCCTCGGCCTCCAATCCACGGTTCTTCCTCGGCGCCGATGCAGACAAAGAATTGGACATAAAGCAGTTCGGCACAGACGATGAACTCATCTTCTATAGCGATGCGACCAAGTACCTCTGGGGCTTCTCATCCTCCAGTTCGTCAACGCAGATGCAGAATTTCGAAACAAAGCAATACTTGACCATCCCAACCGACGGCAGCGTCCCATCCCTCACAGACAGCCAGTCCACCATCCAGACAGGATTCGATGATGGCGGCAGATACTTCTATAGTTACAGTGGCAATTGGTGGAACTATTACTATTATTACCTCTCAAACAACAACGGAGAGCCGGGTATCTCGAGCAACAGCCTCGGTTCTTCGGAAAAATGGTATCTCCGCAAAGCAGTCGTCGCGTCAACTGTCACCATCCGTACCTTGGAGGGAGCCGAGAAGGACATTGACGTGACACGCCCGTTCCTCACCCGCATCAACAGCTACGGCAGCACCGACAAGATCACGGGCATCAGCCGCAATGAGGATCTCAACGTGGTTGTCAACATCTATTACAGCACCAAGCTCGGCGCCTTCACATTTGAGGTCCAGGGCTGGACCCAAAAGAGCACCGGGACAAGTTTTGATTGACATGATGAAAAGATATATCACACTGATATTGGCCTGCATGGCTATGATCCTGATGGCAGGCGGCTGCGTCCGGGAAGAGCTCAGCAGGGGCGGCCTTGCAGAAGGCGAAGGCTGGCTCAAGCTCCAGTTCGGCTCAAGCGACAACGTGGAGATACAGACCCGCTCCACCCTCGGCCATGAAAGCGAGAACAGGGTGCTCAACGCCTACCTTTTCCTCTTCGACAAGGGCGGCAACAAGGTCTACGGCAAGTGGTTCGGCACACTCGAGATGGTGGGAAGCGAAGAAGCCGTGCGCAATGCGGACGAGGACTGCTGGTATGTCAGCAATGCCACGGGAAGCAGCGGCAAGACCAGCGGTAGCATCAAGATCAAGGCTCCGGCAGGCACCGGCTTCAAACTCTATCTTCTCACCAATCTAGATGCTGACATGGTGCGCGTGTCCTCCGACGTGCTTGCCCACAACATTGACAGCGAGGGCGATCTCAAGAAATTCCATGTCTACCTCAACCAGGAGACAGTCTCCCGCAACGGCTATTTTCCGATGAGCGGGATGCTTTCCAACATAGACATCGCGGACGGAGGCAGCACTTCCGGAGGGGAACTGGATCTCACCCGGCTCGACGCCAAGATCCGTTTCATCTTCAAGGCCGGCACCAGAGCGGACGAAAGAGGGCAGAAAATCAGCAGTTTCACGGCCAAGCAGTGGCGTGTGATCAATGTTCCGCGCACCTCCAACCTGATGGATTATACGGACCGCACCGCGACTGGCAATGATTCCGGAGCTGTGGATCCCGCCACCGGCACAGACAAATACGCGGAGCACGCTGCCGGTTTCTTCGACAGCCCGTGGACCAATTTCGAGAATTTCGGCACCGACGGCACATCCGGATTTTCGTTCTACATGCTCGAAAACCGGCAGACCCCGAAAGCCAGCCCTGCAACATATCAGGACCGAAGCCGCCAGGTCAAGCGCGACGGCGGTCAGAACCAAAGCACCACCTTTACTTTCACCAACCCCACAACCGGCAAGCAGGAATCTCGCGACATGCGCATCTTCCAGAACGCCAACGATTTCTCGACCTATGTCCTCGTCACCGGCAGGGTGGACATGGAACTCACCAACGATGCTGCCGGACAGACACTTGCCGCCGACGTCCAATACCTCATCCACCTCGGAGACTGGACGCAGGGCCCAAGCGGCAGCAACTGGAGCGAGGATCAGTACGGCAGCATCGCAGACTACAACATCTGCCGCAACACCTCCTACACCTACACCGTCACCGTCAACTCGGTCAACAACATACGCGTGGAGGTGGAGACCAGTCAGGGAGACGCATCCAATGTCAAGGAGAACCAGCCCGGCGCCTCCGGCCTTGTGACGATAGCCAAGGAAGAGATTGCCCTGTGCGACGCGCACTACGCATCCAAGACCATGACCTTCCATGCGAAGAATTTCTTGGATTCCGATGGCAAGTCCGTGGCCGACGAACTGACATGGAGCGTCAAGACCCCCTACTGCGATGGCATGCCGACACTCGGGCCAAACGGAGAGGACATCCCTGACGGACTGGACTACAAGTGGGTTCGCTTCCGGCTCAACAAAAAAGACAGCAACGGCAATTACGTCTCGACTCGCCAGGCCTACGACCCGTCCGAATGCATGGACATACGCGGACTGGTGAAGTACATCAAGGAGGAGGCCGGCGAATACGAGAAAGACTTGGAGTACGGCACGCACAACAGCGACTTCGACAACGACAACGGCACGGACGGCCCGAAAATCTGCGTCACCGCCTTCGTGGACGAGTTCTACTACGACAAGAACCCGATAACCGGAGTCACCTCCCCTACCCTGTGGAAAGAGTTTGTCAACCAGCCCGACCGCACCATGCACATCCTCTGCAACTCGCAGGTCAGCAAGGACGGGGAGTCCCGGGCCACAGGCTCCGTCATCACGATACAACAGAAATCCATACAGACCATCTACAACACCGACCCGTCCATCAGCTCGCTCACTAGCGCGTGGGGGCTTGAGTATAAGGATGAATACCCAGGGATATGGAGTTTTCCGCAAGTCTCCGGAATTGGCAACAGCAGCAACAGCAACGGTCTTCTCAACTCGGTAAAACTGTGGGGGCTTTATTCGGGGAGTTCTTTCAAAGATAGGGAGTGGGACACTTACATGAATTTCGAAGTGGACAATGATACGCCGCAGTTGAACAATAATTATCAGAATCTGCGCTACTCCTGCATGACCCGCAACCGTGACAACAACGGCGACGGGGTCATAGACCGCGATGAGATCCGCTGGTACACCGCTTCCATCAACCAGCTCATAGGCCTATATATCGGTGACGGTCTCGTTGACCCGAAATCACGGCTCTACAACCGAAGTGCAACAGATCAGGCCAGCAATGACGGCACGAAATGGATGCAGCATGTGGCTTCGTCAACTGCCTACGTCGATAACAAGGGCAATTACACAGGCTACCCTACAATCGTCTGGGCGGAGGAAGGCATCGCGACCGGTTCAGGCGGAGACAAACAAGAAGGGGCTGGCAATAAAATGACCGTCCGCTGCGTCCGTAATCTCGGAATTGCCACCGATGCCGATTTAACTGATGAACCTCAGGATTATATCCAACAGTCCGAGGACAAGTTGACTTTCACCAACACATACCTTAACTCCGCTGCCCTCCGCTACTACACCTCGCGCGAACTGGACCTGCACAACCAGAACGCCGAAGAGAACCGCCTCTATAAGAAGTTCGAGGTTTATTCTTCAACGACAAGCTATGGTTCCGATGTCGGATTCGTGGCTTTCAACAACAACGTGACCGCTGCCATCGACAAGGGCGAGGACAACCCGTATTGCCCTGCAGGATACCGACTAGCGAACCAACGGGAGCTTGCGATAATGAAGTATTATGGTGTTCCCGACATCGGTTCCGTCATGTCCCGCACAGGGTATTCATTCGGGAATATAGACGGGATTGGCAACAAAAAAACCGACAAAACAGGATTTCTCTATAAAGACGGCAATATAACTCTGTGGACCACTGTCACCACCAACGCAGCCCGCTGCGTCCGCGACATACGCACCGACTGAGCCCCATACTCTCTCCCCTCGACCCTCCGTTCCCCTTTCTCCCTTACCCTCACATACTCCCGCCCCGTGCGCACGCGGCTTGTTCTGTGTTGTGTTGTGCCGTGTCGTCATCGCCCATGCCGTCGCGCTCTCCCATTTCGTTGCTCTCTCCCGTGCGCACGCGGACCATTCTGTGCGCACCAGACCCCTTCGTGCGCACCGCGCTGAATTTCCCCCTGCCCCGTGCGCACCAGAGGCCTTTTCACGCACGGGATTGACTTCGTGCGCACGGGGCGGTGGGCCTGAAGTCTTGGGACAGAGTCTGAGCCTGCGTACTGAACGAGGACGAGGCCCTCTGGGACACTGACAACATCGTCTCCGCGATTAAGATGTTTCTATGCGCCGGGGCCGGAGGTGGCAGGGGCGAGGCTTGTGTTGAGCCCCTGCCACCTCTGCCTTGCGCCGTCAGCCAACGCCCCTTTCCCACAAGGACTCACCGCCATTCTGCAGCGCTCTGCGCCCCCTCAGCAAAAGGTTAAGGTATTTTTAGCGCTTTTTACCCCTACCTGTTGGATGCATCGCCCGTGTACAACGTTCTACGGTATCCCTCCGTCAAAGGTTGGGGTATTTTTAGCTATTTTTACCCCTACCTTCGGACTGCACCAGACCCCTGCGCCACTCTCTTTCCGCCTTCAAAAGTTCAGCCGCTGACCATCAAACTGGCCTGGCGTACACCACAGCGCCGTTTTCTGTACGGAACGGTCTCGCGAGTGCCTCGCGTACAGAAAGATGCCGGTTTTCTGTACCGCATGTATCCGCAAGCGGCTCGCGTACAGGAGAGGGCTCTTTTCTGTACCGGACGGAGAATCGCCCCGAGGTTATAGAGTTTTGAGGC
>DJOT01000008.1 GCA_002439095.1 Bacteroidales bacterium UBA6431
GGAAATGCGGCCACATACAACCTCCTGTCGCTGACTCTGATATTGACACCCTTATGCTGATCCGGCAGATACCTTATGTTGTGGTTTTTCTCGACGAATTGTGGGAAAATATCATAAATCTTCGACAGCACCTTTATAGTAGTGCCATCAGCCTTTACCACAGACAGATAACGGCCTGGACGTGTCCCATAAACGAAACGGCCATCCGCCAAGCCGAACACCCGGTTATTCATGTACGCCATCTGCTTCACCTCCGTCCCACACTCATTGCCATCATCCGGCCAAAAATCCAATGGCGTTGCCGACATGTCATTGAAGTCCAATACAGTAAATATCTGCTGTGTTCCCGGCTCTCCTGCGTTGACGACAAAGCGCCTCTGTCCTATCCTCGCAAAATACCCGGCTGTGATCATCTTCGGGAAGCCATCGCAAGGATACCGCCTCCAGCAGGAATAATCAGACAACGCTCCGGCTACCTTCAATGGAATCCCATACAATGCCGTGAAGCCCATAGGATTGGAATCTATCACGAACAGGCTGTCGCCACTGACGCAATAGTTGGCATAGATGAACTCATAAGGCCCGCGGCCTTTCTTGATCCCACGATCCACGACTTTGACACTGTCACCATCAACCCTGCACAACGCAATCTTCGCGTTGTTGTCTGCCGTCTTTACGAGCAACAGATCATCATATGAAGACAACAATACCGGAGATGGAACTTGAATACCATTAAGACGCAGGACTTCACCAGACAGTTCCTCGGTAACAGGTTTCCGCTCATTCATCGCCGCATTCTTCCGTTGACAGGAAACAGCCAACGGAAGAAGAAGCGAAAAGAAAATCAAGATAGAAATGCTCCTCATTTGTTCCTATGCACTTTCGTTGTACATTGTCCAGCAGGCGGCCGCGCCTGCGGCCAGAATGATTGCGGCCGATGCCGCGATAAGTGCTTTTTTCATTATGGCTACTGATAAATCCTTACTTCACGGAACTCATTTGTGTGAGTAAGAGGGCAGTACAAGTTGCCGGTTCCGTCACATTCAATCACACCGGACACACTTTCGCTTGACAACAAGGCCTCGACATTCTCATCCAGAAAGTCATCATTCGGCAATACGGATGCGACAATGACAGACGCGGCCATAAAAGCCACTATTACGCCTGCAATCATTAAAAATCTCTTTTTCATTGTGTTAATTTAGAATTTGAACGAATAAAAAATATTATCAGAGTCAGAATCTATCGCAACCATCCTTGACAATGAAGAATCTATACAGATGCTGCATACTGGCCTGTCAAGATGGTATTCTTCCAGCAATGCCCCCACGAGATCATAGACTCTTACGACATTTCCTCCATAAGGGACATCTTCTCCGCTACGAATGAGACGGGACTGCTCTTTTCTGTCGGCACCTGAATACAAGGCATAAATCCGGGAATCATCTATAATCACGTCAAAATAGCCGTCAATCCGGCCCACAGATACAGACTTTCCTTCTTTATAAACATCAGGGAGACCTCCCGGGCCGATGATCTCTCTTCTGCTCATGTCAGACACGTCAAAAATCTCAATGACATCTCCGAGCATAGTGGCCGATACCGCAACACCGTCATCAGCATCGTATGCCAGCACGGACTGCCACAAAGTAGGCAGATATTCAGAAGGAATCTTATCTGATACGCCAGACTTGTCCTCCACCAGACCATACGAAGAATTCCTCAACACGGAACCATCTCTGGAAACAACTGAAAAACGAGAATCCGATGAAGCATATACTGAAACGATCTCAGATTCTCCAAAATCACAAGACAGGAGAGGATCACGAAGACCCTCGTACCTCCGTATAGACGAAGGCGCTTTGTTCGAATCAAATATATCCCTCAGACAATAACTATAAATTGATTTTGAAGACATTTCCATAATGGAAAGAGTATCGCCAAAAACTTCAAACGCAGAGATTCCAAGAATTTCACCAGCTCCGCGTCCACGCCGCCCCACAGACGCAAGATACTCGAATTCCGGATACTTGAATATCTGAAGCATCTCATCGTCACGAGTCTGAAGAACAGCAAGAGAATCAAATATCCTTATTTTAGAGGGAAAACGGAACAACAGTGAATCCTCCCCCGTAAAATGCATCGGTTCCGAAACGAGGTTCGTCACCTTGGACTCCTGTCCAGAACGACATCCTATGACAAGAAATACCAAGAGCATATAAAGACACAGTAAAGAAGACCGGCTCATAATTGCGAATAGGTTTTTCAACATAAATCAAAACAACTTCTAAATTTAAAAATATTTAATCTGCCTCTGAAACGCCCGAAGAGGGCTTCATTTTCCACAACAATATCTGTCATTCCCATATATGATTCTCCTTGTAACGCCCGACAAACACCTCCTCCACTTCCGGCAGCACAATCTCAGATGACATAAAACGCTTCATCTCCCTCTTGAGTTCCTGACGAGCACAAGAGGGAAGAACTGCCATGGAAAGACAGGCCAAAAACAGAAAGATTCTACTATGCCTTGTCATATGAAACTATAGACTTCAACCCTGGCAGTTTCGCCAGAAGTGAGGATATATACTTTTTTATTCTTCCAATCCACATCGAAAGACCTGAACGGGCCAGAAGGCTCAAACAGAACGGATGGACGGCCCTTTATGTCGAACATCAGGAGTTTGACAGCTCCTGTAGAGGTCTCAAGCGAATTTTCCGTGTAAGCCCCGACATACCCTACCATAAACTCCCCGCGGCCGGCCGCCACTCCGTCAAAAACCTTGACGAACGGCTTCTGGACATACATCACCCCCATCGGAGTCTCACGAGCCACAACCCCGACATCGATAGGTTCAGGCCCGACAAGCCTGCGACATCCGGACAGATCAGGCTCATAAACATCTATGACATTGAAACTTTTACAGCATACTATGACCTCTCCATCATGAGCCACCGAGATGTCGGACTGGAACACAGAATTGCGTAAGACAGATTTGTCCAACACATCGGAATACGGGAACGTCCCGACTGTATCAACTGCAATGCCAGCGGCATCCATCAGGCACATTCTGTTGCCTGATGAAGAGGACGACATAATCAGGGATTTCTCATCTCCGAATGGCATCGCACGCATAAACTGACTCTGGAGTTTCCGTTCCCCACTGAAGAAAAAGGAGTCATCATCACCCATAGAAAACGAAACAAGTTTCTGCGTCGACATATCTGACACCCATAAAGTGCCATCCGTGTCCACAGACAAATCCCATGGAGTCACAGCTTCCCCCGGGCCACGGCCTCTTGGCAACAAGCCCTCCACCGTTTTTTCAGACAGATTAATCACTTTCAACTGAGACTCCACGCCACGTTCAAGCAAAATGATGTTGCCAGAGGGATGATATTTCACGACCGCAGGATTAAGAATTCCTAAAGACTCGCAATCAAAGTCCCCGACTTTTTCCAGACTCCCCTTGGCAAAAGAGTCCAGAGAATACGACAGCTCCCCATTTTCGCGGTCCGAACAAGACAGCA
Source organism: Bacteroidales bacterium UBA6431 (assembly GCA_002439095.1). Classification (GTDB taxonomy): domain Bacteria; phylum Bacteroidota; class Bacteroidia; order Bacteroidales; family UBA932; genus Cryptobacteroides. Next base: position 3,532 of record DJOT01000008.1, read on the forward strand.
CAAGGACGAATGCCGCACCTAACGACAACAAATTTTTCAGTCGTACCATGCCTTCATGTCGACACAATTAATGTCATACCCGGCAGAAGTGTTCAAGACACATACATAACCTGACATCGTACTACAATACTTGTCACAAAGGCCAATAATTCCCTCACCGTCCATCAGCGCCTCCAGATTTTCGTTGAAGAACTCATCTTCACTTCCGCTGTACATTGTCCAGCAGGTGGCCGCGCCTGCGGCCAGAATGATTGCGGCCGATGCCGCGATAAGTACTTTTTTCATAAAAGTTTGATTTTTAATTAATAATATTACCCTCCGGAACATCCACAGGGCTTCATTTTCTGTTTTCCATCAGCCCACGCCGCACAATAATCAAATCTCAATTCAGAACTGGCCAATATGATTAAATTTCAGTAAGCATCAGTTCCATCAATCAGCGCAAGCCATAACCACGATGGCAAATATAAATATTTTCAACTGAATGCAAAAATCATTTTCACATCTTTATTGCTTGGTATCTAGCACGAAGTGCAGCAATTTCCCCGAAGGCCAGGTGGAGACTGCATAGAAGCCGTCATCTGTCAGACAGATCGAGCAGACAGGGCGGGACAGGACATAGTGGTGCTTGATGTTTCCGTTCCAGTCGTAGACCAGGAGGTGGCGGCACTCATTGGGCAGCATCTCGCGATCAGTTATCCTGCGGCCGGAGTACAAGATATACACATAGTTATCATCTGCAGCAACTCCATTAAAATAACCCTTTGCGGTTCTACCATGTGCCTGCTTCTCCGCATCGAATGAAGACTGTATCCTTTTAGTCTCTTGCAACTTGTCACCGGAGACCGAAGCAAATGAAATGGTAGGGGTGGCCGAATTAGCCACACAAAGATGCTGCCCATCTGGCGAAGAAGCATATTTCGTACTCAGCATAACCGACAAAGCCCTATCCCTATCCTTGGACAGCCCAGAAATAGCCTCAACACCTGACAAGAATTTACCCTGTCTGTCATAGAGCGCATACCACCAGTTCTCGTCAGCAAGACTTCCCGACACAAACTTGTCATTTCCGCAGGAAGTCAAGTAAACAAGCCTGCTCCCCTTACTGAAATCCCCCACCGTATCACACACGGCCGTACGGGCGGCAATAGACTTCTCTATGTCCAGTTCTATGCACTTCGTCCGTGTGAAATCATAATAGCGCACAGCATCCCCAGACTTATGGAGATTGCAGCCCGAGACTATCTCCCCAGGCCCTCTACCTCGGCGGATCGCATAGAAATGCTCGTCGCTTTCAGGATTGACAAAAAGCAGATGATGATCATTATTCGATGATGATATTACAAACAAGCCACCTCCTGCCGCAACTACGTCGCGCGGCTGCCAATATGCATACATATCCAAATCTGACGAGTCCACAGGCGAGAGCGTCTGCTCCCCTATCTTCAGATCTCGAAGATACGGATCATCAGCATATCTCGATGTGCAGGAAACTGCCGCCAACAAGACGGCGGCAGATACCAAAATGATTGTTCTTCGCATAAGCATTAAAAATATTTATCTGTCCTCCGGAACCCCGCAGGGCCTAATTGGTTTTCCGTACACCACAAGGCCATATTCTGTACCGCAACCTAAACATCGTACGCCAAAGAATCACCATCACTCAAGCTCATACCTGACCATCACATCATCGCCCGTCTCAAGATTCAACGTGGTTGTATATAGATACTTGTCGTCCGAGGATGGACAGAATGTGCTATAGGGCCTGTCTGTGCGGATGCACTTTATGAAGCGCCCGGCCCAATCATATATCTCTATCTCGTCGAAAAAGGACAACGGGAATCCTTTATAATTATCATCGCCATCTTTCCTGTCCGGAAATGCGGCCACATACAACCTCCTGTCGCTGACTCTGATATTGACACCCTTATGCTGATCCGGCAGATACCTTATGTTGTGGTTTTTCTCGACGAATTGTGGGAAAATATCATAAATCTCCGACAACACCTTTGTAGTAGTGCCATCAGCCCTCATCACAGACAGATAACGGCCTGGACGTGTCCCATAAACGAAACGGCCATCCGCCAAGCCGAAAACACGGTTATTCATATATGCCATCTGCTTCACCTCCGTCCCACACTCATTGCCATCATCCGGCCAGAAATCCAATGGCGTTGCTGACATGTCATTGAAGTCCAAGACAGTAAATACCTGCTGCGTTCCCGGCTCTCCTGCATTGACGACAAAGCGCCCCTGTCCTATCCTCGCAAAATACCCAGCTGTGATCATCTTCGGGAAGCCATCGCAAGGATAACGCCTCCAGCTGGAATGATCGGACAATGCTCCGGCCTTTTTCAGAGGGATTCCATACAATGCCGTGAAACCCATCGGGTTTGAATCCATCACGAACAAACTGTCACCACTGACACAGTAGTTGGCATAGATGAACTCATAAGGCCCGCGGCCTTTCTTGATACCACGATCCACGACTTTGACACTGTCACCATCAACCCTGCACAACGCAATTTTCGCATTGTTGTCTGACGTATTTACGAGCAACAGTTCATCATACGAAGACAGCCATACAGGAGATGGAACTTGAATGCCATCAAAATGCAGGACTTCTCCCGACAGTTCCTCGGTAACAGGTTTCCGCTCATTCATCGCCGCATTCTTCCGTTGACACGAAACAGCCAACGGAAGAAGAAGCGAAAACAAAATCAAGATAGAAATGCTCCTCATTTGTTCCTATGCACTTTCAGTACTTCTATTCCCGAATTTGATCCTCGCACCGACTGACAAACACCTCCGAGGCTTCAGGAGCCTCACGGTTAGACAGATACACCTCTTTCACATGAGAGTCCGAGACGAGAAAATATATCACACCATCAAAAGAAGCAGCATCACATCCAACCACGGATGACTCCGGATAAGACAGGACTTCGACTGCCGACATCCCAGAGAATTCCCGACACAAAGCATCAGCACGAGACTCCGGTGCCAAAACAAGAAACTGGCCCGGCCTCAAAGACTTGAGTATCTCCACCTCCTGTGACAGGCACTCGCCGCAGACATAAGGCGGAACAAAAACCACGAGCCCGGATACAGCGGAACCAGTGCCGGCATGCGCCAAAACCTCCTCCGCTTCCGGAACACCAATTCTGGCGACATCCAAGCAGTATTTCCGCAAGACAAATATCTCACCACCTGTCGCCGCAACTGTCTCAGGCTCTTCCATTGATGCCCTCTTCTCCAGCAACGACATCATACGGGCACTTCCAGCCGGATTTCCAATAAACACCGGATGCCCGGAACCGTCAAGGAAGAAACTATGGAAACGGACATCATCCGGAATGGAAGGATTTAGCCTGCGGAAGTCGTGCTCCGTATCAAGATACACCGGAAACGAAATCTCTGAATGCAAAAGGAGATCACGAACCTTTGCCGATTCGCTCTTCTTGACGGAGAGCAGCACAACAAACCTGAAGTTTCCGCCCTCCCGGGACAGCCTCTCGACACTGTCATAGACCATAAGTTTAGAAAGACGACACGAACTGCACTCCGTAGAATCAATGAAAACGATCATTTTCGGCCCGGAAAGTTCTTCCCGCCTGACCGGCACGAATGTCCCACCCTGCGACTTTTCCATCTCCGCCGGAAGCACTATCTCCGAGGCCATAAAACGCTTCATCTCCCTCTTGAGTTCCTGACGGGCACAAGAGGGAAGAAGAATGAGCGCGGTCATCGTGGCTAACAACGCCATATTTTTCGTTAATTTCATCTGCCTCAAAACTTATTGAGCGCTGTCCTAAAAGACATGACTATAGCACTTGTTGCTATTCCACTCATATACATCAATTCAATTTCACCGTCCCTATATAATCTTTTCCGTCCTCATCTGAGAGAATAGCATATATCCGCGAATCATCATCTGCATCCGCACACAGATACATCACCCTATATTCGCTACGATACAGAATCTGCGGACGACCGGCCCAGTCAAAAGTCGCAATATTCCGATATATCAGGGGTCGCTCCTCACGTGGCAATCTTCTGAAATCCCCATATCTGATCTCCCCATCATAAGAGCAAAGAATCCGGTCATCCGTTGAGCACATGCCACCAATGCCAAAAACAGAATCATCAGAACGAGAATTCGTCCCATTAGAAACGACAACTCCCGGTTCTATGTAATACGATACGGAAGTGTTTTCAATCCCTTCGGAAATGTCAAAAGTCTCAAGTATAGCGCCATACCCTGCCGCCATCGCAAGACGCGCCCCGCTCGGAGACACCGTCACATGCGGCTGCATATAAGCAACGAAAGACTCCGCCGGATCTTTGACTGGTGAACCGTCATACCTTGCCGTCGAGCCGTCCGCTTTTTCAACCGAGACCGAACGCACCGACATTGTATCCTTGGACTGATAGCCCTTGCTCTGTATTGTAACGTGAGTTCGGCGAATTA
>DJOT01000010.1 GCA_002439095.1 Bacteroidales bacterium UBA6431
AAAGCGACTTGAGCGCCGCAGGGGTTTCGGGGATATGCCCCGTAAAGGTAGTGCCCGGGGCCGGACTCGAACCGGCACATCTTTAGAGGATAATGGATTTTGAGTCCATCGCGTCTACCAATTCCGCCACTCGGGCAAACAGATTGCAAAGTTACCTAAAAATCGCGATTTATCAAATATTTGCATTATCTTCGTTATCGGCAAAGACTTGACTTTATATGAACAACAATATTTTTGTCGTATATGACCGCAATGTTGCCGACTTCGCGCTGAAGATAGCCGAGGGCCGGCCGGCCTTGCCGATAACCGCTGACGAGGAGCACAAGACGATGGAGAGCATCCTTGACATCTGCCGCTGGCTGCTCGCGCAAGGCGCCGACCGCAACGCCATCATCTACGCCATCGGCGGCGGAGTCACCACTGACATGGCCGGATTCGCCGCAAGCATCTACAAACGCGGTGTCAAATACGTCAACTATCCCACCACCCTGCTCTGTCAGGTAGATGCCGGCATAGGCGGCAAGACAGGCGTAAACCTCGACTCATACAAAAACATGATTGGAGTCATCCGCTTCCCCGCCGACACAAGGATCTACCCCGAGACACTCCGCACTCTGCCTCTGCGCGAACTCCGCTCCGGAGCCGCCGAGCTCCTTAAAACATTCATAATAGAGGACAAGGGTAACTACGAAAAAGCCGTAAAGGCACTCGCCGGGGATGTGGACTTCGATGCGCTCGCGCCTCTGGTCAAAGCGGCAGCCGATGTGAAGCGCAAGATAGTCGCCAAGGATCCCTACGAAGAGGGTCCGCGCCGACTGCTTAACCTCGGACATACATACGCCCACGCGATAGAATGGTATCAGCACACCCACGACGCATCAGCCCCGCTGACACACGGGGAAGCCGTGGCAATCGGGATCGTCCAGGCCGCCAGACTCTCTGAAAAACTTGGCCTCGCGAACGAAGGCTTAAGCGAAAAACTCAAGGCCGACCTCACAAGATGCGGACTCCCGACGGAACTTCCATGCCCGGAGGAAGAACTTGAACAGGCGATGCGCAAAGACAAAAAAGCCGAAAACGGCATCATCCACTTTGTCCTCATTAAAAAGATAGGCAAGGTGATAATCAAAGATATACATGATCTGCACTAGCATTCAAAACAAGACATACGAGCAAATACTCGAGCTTCTCGCAAACCCCCAAATAGAAATGGCGGAAATCAGGCTTGACCGCTGCGACCTTACCAAAGAACAGATTGAAGACCTGTTCAGCAATTCGGACACTCCGCTCGTGGCGACATGCCGCATAAGCGAAGTCGGTGAGAGCATCGCCGAAAAACGGCTGAAGACAGCCATAGAAGCAGGAGCGCGATTTGCCGACCTCGAAATCGAAGCCCCGTCATCAATGAGCAAAGAATTTCAAAAATCATGTCTGCGCCACGGCACCGAGATCATCAGATCATACCATAATTTTACGGAAACACCGGATGACGAGATGCTCCAGAAGGCACTGGCCCGATGCTTCCGCTACGGGGCGGACATTGCCAAATTGGCTTTACAATGCAATTCCGAGCAAGACGCAGCCCGCATCGAGGCTCTCTACTCCATTGTACTTGAAGACATTCCCTCCCTTGAAGGCAGGCTCATCGCATTCGGCATGGGCGAGAACGGCAGGGCCAGCAGAATAGAGTGCCTGAAAAGGGGTGCACCGTTCAGCTACGCCTCACTCGATGAAGACGATGCCACCGCCCCGGGGCAATTGACCACAGCGCAGATGCGGCAAGCCGTATATGGCGGCTTCAGCGGATACCACGCACGGAACATAAAAGTCCCGGCATCAAAAAGTTTCGCACAGAGGGCTATAACAGCGGCGGCCCTCGCCAAGGGAACCTCACGCCTGAGCGGCTACAGCCCATGCGGAGACACCAACTCAGCAATAGACGCCGCCAAGCAGATAGGGGCGACCGTAGAGAATGATGGTGACACACTGACAATCACCGGCATAACTGCGACAAACGGAAGCATAGACACAAAAAACATCGATGCTGGGGAATCCGGACTCCTGACCAGACTGCTCATCCCAGTGATAGCAGCTGCAGGCAAGGGTGATTTCAACGTAAACGGACACGGCACCCTGCTCCACAGGCCGCTCAACAGCGCGGCAGACATAATGGCGGCATACGGAGTATTGTTGTCAAATACTGGAGACAAGAACGGGCGCGAGCTGTATGTGCCGCTTGAGGTCAAAGGCAAGCTTGTCCCCGGTACGGCAGAAGTTCCCGGAAACGGAGGCTCCCAACTTGTGTCCGGCCTTCTCATGGCTCTTCCGCTATGCGATTCAGACTCGGAATTATATGTCAACGAACCGAAAAGCATCCCATATATGTACATCACCCTCGATGTGCTGCGTCATTTCGGCATCAAAACACGGAGCGAAATGGAAGGCGATGCGGAGATGCTTGAAGCGGAAGACTGGTCATCATGCACCGGGATCAGGTTCAAGATAAAAGGCGGACAACACTACCGCGCTGCAGATTTTGCCATAGAAGGAGACTGGAGCGCAGCTTCCAATTTCCTCGTGGCCGGAGCCATTTACGGCTCAGCCGAGATAAAAGGGCTGGACACCAGAAGCCTGCAGGCAGATTTGGCGATTGTAGACATACTCGTGGAAGCTGGAGCCGTGGTGTCACAGCTGGAGGATGACAGCATCTGCGTCCGCAAGGCTCCGCTTGAAGCCTTCGAAAAAGACCTCAACAACGCTCCGGATCTCTTCCCCATCGTGGCCGTGCTTGCCTCTTTCTGCTCCGGAGAGAGTCGCATAAGTGGAGTAGGCCGGCTGTCTTCCAAGGAATCGGACAGAGCCTCAGCCATTCTTGAAATGCTGACAAAGATGGGCGTAGAAGCCCGGACAGAAGGCGATGACATGTTCATCTGCGGCGAGTCTCTCAGCTCCCGTCTGCTAAACAGACGGCTGATGGCCGGAGGGGAATACAGTTCCCACAACGATCACCGCATGGCAATGGCATTGAAAGTGGCTGCAATAGCCGCAAAAAGCCCCGTCATCATAGATGACGAGGCCTGTACAGAAAAATCCTTTCCGGATTTTCTCAAAGAATTCCGGAAAGGACTGTAATTATTCAGCCTTAGGCTGCTCTTCCTGTGCTGCCTCGGCCTGTGGAGCCGGGGTTTCGGCAGCCTCAGCTGTCTCCGCCTTCTTGGCGCGGCTGCGACGGGTGGTCTTCTTTGCAGCCTTCTCGGCAGAAGCGAGAGCGGCCTCATTGAAATCAACCAACTCGATAAGAGCCATCTCGGCAGCATCTCCCTGACGGAAACCCACATGGAGCACGCGGGTGTATCCGCCCGGACGGTCTGCGACCTTAGGCGCTACGTTACGGAAGAGTTCAGTCACGGCCTCCTTTGACTTGAGGTAGCTGAACACAACACGACGATTGTGGGTCGTATCGTCCTTGGACTTTGTGATAAGCGGCTCGACATAACTCTTGAGAGCCTTCGCCTTGGCGACAGTAGTCGTGATCCTCTTGTGGAGGATGAGAGAAGTCGCCATGTTGGAGAGGAGAGCCTTGCGGTGACCGCTCTTGCGTCCAAGATGATTTATAGCTTTATTGTGTCTCATCTTTCGATATTCTTTTTCTTTGGTTCGATATTATACTTTGTGACATCCATTCCGAAAGACAGCTTCATCTTCTCCACCAGAAGATCGATCTCATTGAGGGACTTGCGCCCGAAATTGCGGAACTTCATCAACTCTGGACGAGAATATGAAACCAGATCGGCGAATGTGTCGATATCAGCCGCCTTGAGGCAGTTGAACGCACGTACCGACAGTCCCACATCGGAGAGTTTGGTAAGAAGCAGATGCCTCATGCGGAGTGACTCCTCGTCAAGCTCCTTGGTATCAGGCTCCACTATGTTCTCCAAAGACATCTTCTTGTCGTCGGTGAACAGGCGGAAATGATAGATGAGGATGTTGGCTGCCTCGTGAAGTGCGGAATTAGGGGAAATAGAACCGTCGGTGACGATCTCAAGATTGAGCTTCTCGTAGTCTGTCTTCTGCTCCACACGATAGTTCTCCACACTCCAGTTGACCTTGCGGATAGGAGTATAGATCGCATCAATCGGAATGGTTCCGATCGGCGTGTTCTCATCCCTGAGCTCCTCTGCAGGCACAAATCCCCGGCCCTTAGTGACAGTGAGGGAGATTTCGAGCTTGACAGAAGGCTCAAGTGAGCAGATGTGCAGTTCCGGATTCAACACCATAAAGGAGGACAATCCCTTTGAGATATCTTCTGCCGTGAACTCCTGCTTGCCGCTGATGACGATGTTTGCTGTCTCGGAGTCTGCCGTCTCCACCATACGGCGGAAGCGGACCTGCTTGAGGTTGAGGATGATGTCCTGCATCCCCTCAATGACACCCGGGATGGTCGCGAACTCCTGGTCTACACCGGAGATCTTGATCTGACTTACAGCAAAACCTTCCAAAGAGGCGAGCAAGATGCGACGAAGAGCATTGCCGATCGTCTGACCGTATCCCGGCTCAAGAGGGCGGAATTCGAAACGGCCGACGGTGTCGGTGCTTTCGAGCATGATGACCTTGTCAGGTTTCTGAAATGCTAAGATTGCCATATTATTCTGGTGTTAAATGTTACTTGGAGTAGAGGTCGACGATAAGCTGCTCGTTGATGCTCTCCGGAATTTCCTCCCTAGTAGGGACATTCAGGAACTTTCCGCACAGAGTCTTGGTGTCGAAATCGAGCCAAGAATACTTGGTTACGGAAGCTACGCTGTTCTGGATAACCTCAAGGCTCTTTGACCTTTCTCTCACAGCAACAACATCACCAGGTTTAACCTGTGTTGAAGGAATGCTGGAAACAACGCCGTTCAGCGTGATGTGATGATGGGACACCAGCTGACGGGCAGCTGCACGTGAAGGTGCGATACCGAGACGGTAAACCACATTGTCAAGACGGGACTCAAGAAGGAAGAGGAGGTTCTCACCCTTCTGTCCGGCCATGCGGGAGGCCTTGTCGTAGGTGTTGTGGAACTGACGCTCAAGGACACCATACATGTACTTGACTTTCTGCTTCTCCTTAAGCTGCATGGAGTAGTCTTTCTGCTTCTTGCGCTTTGCAGCGAGACCATGCTGTCCTGGAGGGTAGTTTCTCTTCTCGAAATATTTGTCTGAGCCAAAGATAGGCTCGCCGAATTTACGGGCGATCTTGGTGCTTGGACCTGTATATCTTGCCATAATAGTCTTACTTTTAAAAATTAAACTTTACGACGGCCTTTCGGTCTGCATCCATTGTGCGGCATCGGGGTGACATCGACAATCTCAGTGACTACGATGCCGGCATTGTTGATGGTACGGATAGCTGACTCACGGCCGGCACCCGGACCTTTGACATAGCACTTGACCCTGCGGAGACCTGCATCAAAAGCGGTCTTGGCAGCATCCTCTGCTGCCATCTGGGCTGCATACGGAGTGTTCTTCTTTGAGCCTCTGAAACCGCACTTACCGGCTGAGCCCCAACTGATCACCTGGCCCTGAGCGTTGGTGAGAGAGACGATAACATTGTTGAAGGTTGATGAAATATGGGCCTCGCCATAAGCTTCAACCTTGACAACTCTCTTGGATGTTGTAGTTTTCTTTGCCATAATTCATCAATATTACTTCGTAGCCTTCTTCTTGTTTGCAACGGTCTTCTTGCGGCCCTTGCGGGTACGGGCATTGTTCTTGGTGCTCTGGCCGCGAACCGGAAGTCCGAGACGATGACGGATTCCACGGTAGCAACCGATATCCATAAGACGTTTGATGTCCATCTGGACGGAAGAACGGAGCTCGCCTTCAATCTTGTATTCCGCATTGATCTCGGCACGGATCTTGGCGATCTGCTCGTCGTTCCATTCTCCGACTTTGATTGCAGGATCGATACCGCACTTCTCGAGAATCCTCTTGGCTGAAGGGCGGCCGATTCCGAAGATATAGGTCAAGCCTATCTCTCCGTGTTTGTTGTTTGGTAAATCAACACCGGCTATTCTTGCCATAATTATACTTTACTTAATTTGATTACTGAATATTATCCCTGACGCATCTTGAACTTAGGGTTCTTCTTGCAAATCACGTAAAGACGGCCTTTGCGTCTTACGATCTTGCAGTCTTCGCTGCGCTTCTTGATGGATGTCTTGACTTTCATATCTGTGATTTTTTATTTATATCTGAAAGATATTCTGCCTTTGGTCAAATCGTAAGGTGATATTTCTACTCTAACCTTGTCGCCAAGAAGAATATGGATGAAGTTCATTCTCATCTTGCCCGAAATGTTGCAGAGCAGGACGTGACCATTCTCAAGCTCGACCTTGAACATCGCGTTCGGAAGAGTCTCGATGACCTTCCCATCTTGTTCTATTGCTACCTGTTTTGACATAAAAATATTTACTTAAAATTTAATCCCGCCATCTTTCTCGATAAAATCGAAGGTTGAAAGCTGCTCGGCATGGCCTTTCCGGACAACAACCGTAAGCTCATAATGCGCCGCGTTCTTATGGTCCGCAGTCTTGACGGCCCAGCCGTTGCGGGCGAGGTATACTCCTCTTCCGCCGGCATTGATCATCGGCTCGATGCAGATGACCATGCCATCGACAAGGTGAGTGCCATGTCCGCGCCTGCCATAATTTGGCACACCCGGCTCTTCATGCATCTCCTTGCCTATGCCGTGCCCCTCAAGTTCACGTACCACAGAGAATCCGAACGATTCAGCATACGATTGTACCGCGTATCCGATATCTCCGACCCGCGCACCAGCCACAGCCGCTTCTATGCCTTTGTAGAGCGAAGCCTTCGTCACATCAAGCAGCTTACGGGTCTGGGCATCCACCTCCCCGACAGGGAAGGTGTAAGCCGAGTCACCGTTATAGCCCTTGTAAAGTGTGCCGATGTCCGCAGACACGATGTCTCCCTCCTTGAGGACGTAGTCTGACGGGAAACCGTGGACCACGACATCGTTGACCGAAGCACAGATGGCTGCAGGGAAGCCTTCGAACCCGAGAAAACTTGGGATTGCACCATTGTCGCGAATGAAAGTCTCGGCCACCCTATTCAACTCAGCAGTTGTCACACCAGGGGCTACCGCCTTACCGACTTCCGCCAACGTCTTGGAGACGAGTATGGCATTCTCGCGCAAAAGCTCAATTTCTTCTTCTGTCTTAGGCTTGATCACAACCTTTCACTTTTTATTCAAAGAACTACATACCTGAACGCCCGCTCAGACGGCCGGTCTTCATCAGACCGTCATAGTGGCGCATCAGCAAATAACTTTCCACCTGCTGAAGAGTATCGAGGACAACACCAACAAGAATCAGAAGCGAAGTGCCGCCGTAGAAACTTGCGAAGGAGTTGTTGATACCGAAGATCATCGCAATGGCTGGAAGAATGGATATGATACCCAGGAAGAATGACCCGGGAAGAGTAACCCTTGACATGATAGAGTCAAGATACTCTACGGTCTTCTTGCCCGGCTTCACACCCGGGATGAATCCCCCGTCCCTCTTCATGCTCTCCGCCATCATGGTTGGATTTACAGTGACGGCAGTATAGAAGAACGTGAAGACGACAATGAGGATGAAGAATATGAAGTTGTACCAGAACCCGGTGTAATCACCGAGAGTGGCAGCAAGTCCACGGGTCGCATCCCAGCGGGAGAAGATGAGCGGGAACAGCATCAAAGCCTGTGCGAAGATGATAGGCATGACACCGGCAGCATTTATCTTGAGCGGAATGTACTGACGTACTCCGCCGTACTGACGGTTGCCGACCACACGCTTCGCATACTGCACAGGAACACGGCGTACAGCCTGCACCAGAGCAATGGCAGCGATGATCACGAAGAACCATACGAGCAATTCCACAATCAGGAGAAGCAAACCGCCGTTGTTGACGGAAAGCTTGTCGCTGAACTCAGCCAGGAGGGCATAAGGCAGACGGGCCACGATACCGATCATGATGATCAAGGAGATGCCGTTGCCGATGCCTCTGTCAGTTATACGCTCGCCGAGCCACATCACGAACATCGAACCGGCCATAAGGATGATGGTCGAAACGATGTTGAACATGAAGTTGCTCCATCCGAGCTGGTTGACAGCTACGAACGCCGCAGCCGGAATCTGGCTGTGTACAGCGGCCATATATGCCGGACCCTGGATACAGATGATCGCGATGGTCAGCCATCTGGTCATCTGGTTCATCTTCTTGCGGCCGCTCTCGCCCTCCATCTGGAGTTTCCTGAAATACGGGACGAAAACGCCGAGAAGCTGGATCACGATGGATGCCGAAATGTACGGCATCACACCAAGAGCAAAGATAGAGGCGTTGCCGAAAGCTCCGCCGGAGAACATATTCAAAAGACCCACAAGACCTTCCTGGGTCTTGCTCTGGAGTCCTGCAAGCAGAGAAGCGTCAATGCCCGGGAGCACCACAAAACATCCCAACCTGTAAACCAGGATCAGGATGAATGTATAGACGAGCCTCTTGCGGAGTTCCTCAATCTTGAATATATTCTTTATGGTCTCGACGAACTTCATAAACTTATTCGTTTACGACAGCCTTTCCGCCGGCTGCTTCGATTTTCGCGACAGCAGATTTTGAGAAAGCGTCAGCCTTGACCGTGAGAGCGGTCTTGAGCTCGCCGTTACCGAGAACCTTGACGAGATCAGCTCTTCCGGCAAATCCGGCAGCCTTGATCTCCTCGACACCGAACTCCTTAAGCCCGGACTGAGCGGCTACAGCCTCAAGAGCATCGAGGTTCACAGCCTGATACTCAACCCTTGTAGGGTTCTTGAAGCCGAATTTAGGCAGACGCCTCTGGATAGGCATCTGACCGCCTTCAAATCCGATCTTGTGTTCATAACCGGCACGTGCCTGAGCACCCTTGGTACCGCGGGTGGAAGTGCCACCCTTGCCAGAGCCCTGACCACGTCCTAATCTTTTGCTTGTGTGGGTAGACCCAACAGCAGGTTTCAAATTGTTAAGTTTCATCTTCAGGGTCCTCCTTAGTCAATCACTTCAACTTTGCAGAGGTGGGCGATCTTGGCCACCTGACCTGCGGTTACAGGGGTCTTCTCAACCTCCACTGTCTGATGCATGCGGCGGATACCGAGACAGCGAAGGTTATCCTTCTGGCGCTTGGTCTCTCCGTTGCTGCTTATAATCTTGGTAATCTTGAATCTTGCCATAATCGTGTCTCCTTTAACCGTTGAAAACCTTGGACATAGGCACACCGCGAAGACCAGCGACAGTGTATGCGTCCCTCATCTGGGTCAGGGCAGCCACAGTAGCCTTCACAAGATTGTGAGGGTTGGAGGAGCCCTTTGACTTTGCAAGGACGTTCTGCACGCCGGCTGACTCAAAGACAGCACGCATCGCACCGCCGGCCTTGACACCGGTACCCGGAGCGGCAGGCTTCATGAACACGCGGGAGCCTCCGAACTTCGCCTCCTGCTCGTGAGGGATGGTGGTGTTGATCACCGGAATCTTGACGAGGTTCTTCTTGGCATCCTCCACGCCCTTTGCGATGGCGGCAGTAACCTCGTTAGCTTTGCCGAGGCCATAACCAACCACGCCTTTCTCATCTCCCACAACGACAATTGCCGCGAAGCGGAAGTGACGTCCGCCCTTGGTCACCTTGGTAACCCTGCGGATGGCGACAAGTCTGTCCTTGAGTTCAAGGTCAGATGTCTTTACTCTTTTAACATTCGTATTTGCCATTGTCTATTGTATTAGAATACGAGGCCGCCTTCACGGGCAGCGTCCGCCAAACTCTTAACTCTTCCGTGGAAAAGGTAACCGCCACGATCAAAGCAGATGGTGGTGATACCCTTGGCGAGAGCGCGCTCCGCGATGGCCTTTCCGACGATCGCTGCGGCTTCGACACCGGTCTTACCCTTGCACTGAGCGGCAAGCTCCTTGTCGTTGGATGCTGCAGCGCAAAGGGTTTTGCCCTGCTCGTCATCGACAACCTGTACGTAAATCTGCTTGTTGCTGCGGAATACGACCATACGAGGACGCTCGGCAGTTCCGTTGACATGCTTACGTATACGGTAGTGAATCCTTCTTCTTCTTTCAATTCTATTGAGTGCCATAATTCAATCCTCCTTTTATTTTGCGGCCGCTGTCTTGCCCGCCTTACGACGAAGCTGCTCACCGACGAACTTGATACCTTTACCCTTATAAGGCTCCGGCTTACGGAATGAACGGATCTTGGCAGCCACCTGGCCTACAAGCTGCTTGTCACAGCTCTTAAGGACCAGCACCGGATTTTCGCCTTTCTTGACATCCGGAACCTCAGCCTTCACCTCGGAAGGAAGCATAAGCTGAATCTCGTGTGAATAGCCAAGGGAGAAAGTGAGGATCTGACCGTTGAGCGCAACGCGATAACCTACACCCACCAACTCCTGCTTAAGTGTGAACTGCTCGCTTACGCCGACTACCATATTGTGCGCAAGAGCACGGTAGAGGCCGTGCATGGAGCGGTGACGGGGCTGGTCTGTCGGACGGGCGAACTTGATCTGATTGTCCTCAATGGTGACGGTGATGTCCGGATCTATCTTCTGGGACATCTCACCATGAGGTCCTTTAACCTTCAGCACGTTGCCGGAGAGAAGCTCGGCGCTCACCCCGGTCGGAAGGCTTACAGGCAATTTACCAATTCGTGACATTTAAATATAAACTTGTTTAAGATTAATATACGTAGCAAATAACCTCTCCGCCGATGCCGAGTTCCTTGGCCTCTTTGTCGGTGATGACACCCTTGGAGGTGGAAAGCACTGCGATTCCGAGTCCGTTGAGGACGCGTGGCATGCTGTCCACATCGGTATACTGGCGCAGACCTGGAGTAGACACTCGCTCAATCTTCCTGATAGCGGCGGCCTTGGTCTGAGGGTGATACTTGAGAGCGATCTTTATGGTGTTGTACGGGGTACCCTCCACTACCTTGTAACTGAGGATATAGCCCTTCTCACAGAGAATCTGGGTAATGGCTACCTTCATCTTGGAAGAAGGCACTTCCACTATCTTTTTGCCTGCACTATATGCATTGCGTATTCTGGTGAGATAATCTGCAATTGGATCAGTCATATCTTTAATATTCTTAAATTTCTACCAACTTGCCTTCTTGACACCCGGGATGAGACCGTTGCTGGCCATCTCACGGAACTGGATGCGGCTGATGCCGAATGCCCTCATATACCCCTTCGGACGTCCGGTAAGGGAGCAGCGGTTGTGAAGGCGGACAGGAGAAGCGTTCTTCGGGAGCTTGTCGAGAGCTGCCCAGTCGCCTGCCTCCTTAAGAGCCTTCCTCTTTTCGGCGTACTTGGCTACGAGCTTGGCGCGCTTGACCTCGCGGGCTTTCATTGATTCCTTTGCCATAGTATTTTATTTGTTATGTTTCTTGAATGGCAGCCCGAACGCAGCAAGAAGAGCGTGGCACTCCTCATCGGTCTGAGCCGTTGTTACGAAAGTGATCTCAAGTCCGTGGATGCGCGGATTCTTGTCGATATCAATTTCAGGGAAGATCA
Source organism: Bacteroidales bacterium UBA6431 (assembly GCA_002439095.1). Lineage (GTDB taxonomy): Bacteria > Bacteroidota > Bacteroidia > Bacteroidales > UBA932 > Cryptobacteroides. The sequence continues at coordinate 11,586 of DJOT01000010.1, forward strand.
CCTGCTCCTTGAGACCGAGGGTATAGTTGCCTCTGCCGTCCATGTTTTCAGCGATACCGTTGAAGTCGCGGATACGAGGGAGGGCAACCCTGATGAGCTTCTCAAGGAACTCATACATCTTCACATTGCGGAGAGTAACCTTGGTGCCGATAGGCATTCCCTTACGGAGCTTGAAGTTGGAGACATCCTTCTTGGATGTGGTGACGAGAGCCTTCTGGCCGGTAATGAGAGCGAGTTCCTCGGCAGCCTCCTCGACAATCTTCTTGTCTTGGGTACCGGCGCCGATACCTTCGTTGATTGTTATCTTCACCAGGCGCGGAACCTGCATCACGGTAGAGTATGAGAACTGCTTCATCAGCTTGTCCACAATCTCCTCCTTATATACCTTCTTGAGGGCAGGCACATAACCTGCAGGCAGGACCTGAGCCTGAACCGTTGCGTTTTTCTTTGCCATAATTATTTGATCTCCTCCCCAGATTTTTTAGCGAAACGGACTTTCTTGTCTCCTTCCATCCTGTAGCCCACGCGGGTAGGAGTGTTGCTCTTAGGATCGATAAGGTTGAGGTTTGAAATGTGAATGGAAGCTTCCTGCTTGAGAATGCCGCCCTGAGGCTGCTTGGCATTCGGCTTGGTATGCTTGCTTACCATATTGATACCTTCAACGATGGCGCGGTCCTTTGACGGATCCACTGAGAGGACCTTTCCGGTCTTTCCCTTGTCGTTACCGGCATTCACATACACGGTGTCGCCTTTCTTAATATGTAACTTCTTCATAATGCTTGTTCAATTAAAGGACCTCCGGTGCCAGTGAAACGATTTTCATGAAGTTGGCACGAAGCTCTCTGGCCACAGGGCCGAAGATACGCGTACCGCGGAGCTCGCCGGCGTTGTTGAGAAGCACGCAGGCATTGTCGTCAAAACGGATGTAAGATCCGTCCGGACGGCGTACTTCCTTCTTGGTGCGCACAACTACAGCTTTTGAAACCGTACCCTTTTTGGCGTCACCGCCAGGTATGGCACTCTTGATTGCAACGACAATCGTGTCACCGACAGTCGCATAACGATGGTGAGTACCGCCAAGCACGCGGATGCAGAGAACTTCCTTCGCCCCGCTGTTGTCGGCCACCTGTAAACGTGTTTCCTGCTGTATCATATACTATTTTGCTTTTTCTACGATTTCTACTAGTCTCCAGTTCTTGGTCTTGCTGAGAGGACGGGTCTCCATAATGCGCACGGTATCACCGACTCCGCACTCGTTCTTGTCGTCCTGGGCAACGAACTTGGTGGTCTTCTTTACGAATTTGCCATAGAGAGGATGCTTCTCCTTGATCTTGACGGCAACGATAATGGTCTTGTCCATCTTGTCGCTGACCACCACCCCTATTCTTTCCTTACGAAGATTTCTTTCCATAAGATTCTTTCTGATTTAGTTCTGTTTTTCTTTTTCAGCAAGGATAGTGATCATGAGAGCTATATCCCTTCTGGTCTTACCGATTTTGGAAGTGTCCTCCAATGGAGAAATCGCGTGATTAATCTTCATTGTGTCAAGATTGCTCTTCTCAACCTCAATACGGTCGCGCAGGTCTGCTACAGACATTTCGCGTGCTTCTGATGCTTTCATTTCTCTTTCTCCAATAAATTATTCTGTATAATCCCTGCGGACAACGAACTTGGTCGCGATAGGGAGCTTGTTGGCACCCAGACGCATAGCCTCTTTCGCTACAGCGAGTGGAACGCCCTCGGCCTCAAAGATGATGCGGCCCGGAGTGATAGGCGCCACGAACGCATACGGATCGCCCTTACCTTTACCCATACGGGTATCGAGAGGCTTCTTGGTAATCGGCTTGACAGGGAAGACCCTGATCCAGATCTGACCCTCACGGTTCATACAACGCGAAATAGCCTGACGGGCAGCCTCAATCTGCTGCGCCGTAAGCCAACAATTTTCAAGGGTCTTGATGCCGAATGAGCCGAACGCGAGCTGGTTGCCCCTCTGAGCGTTGCCCTTCATACGGTTTTTCTGCTCCCTTCTAAATTTTGTTCTCTTAGGTTGTAACATCTCAGTATTACTTTTAAAATTTATTTCACTAAAACCCTCAAAAACAACCACTTACGCGGAAAGAGGCCGATTTTTGGGACTGCAAAGTTAGTAAAAAATCCCGAAATACCATAGTCTTACGCAAAAAAATCGAAATATTTTCGACACTCAATCCGCATGGTCAACTGACGTGATTTCAAAACATTGCAGACATTGAGAAAAAGTTTTTCCGTGCGTTTTCGACACAGACGCGAAGACCGTTCCGGGACAACTTCCGGAAGGCCGGCATGAAAGGTCGGCAAGTTATTTGCAGCGGACGGCAGGCCTCGCTTATCTTTGCAGACTGTGAAACCGGCTCCGATCATACTGGCAATCTTCTTTCTTCTGGCAGCAACCGCACCAGGAGGAGCACAGAACGTACGGAAGATAAGCGGCACCCCCATGTACTACAGCGTCACGGAGAGCGGAGACACTGTCTTCCACGACACTATCGACCCCGTATGGGTGTTTCCTAAAGGCAAGGGAATGAAATCCGGAGACTGGAGACGATACTACCGTCTGGTGCAGAACTTCAACAAAGTATACCCTTACGCGCTCGTGGGCCGCAAGATGATGGCCCAGGTGGACAGCACGATAGCCGCAGACGTCAGCAAGCGTTCTCAGAGGAACCGGTACATCAACGACGTAGAGAAAGAGTTGTTCAGGATATTCGAGAAGGACATAAGGGGCATGACGGTAAATCAGGGCTTGCTGCTTATGAAACTGGTGGACAGGGAGTGCGGAATGAGCGCCTACAGCATAATCAAGACCTACGAGAGCGGGTTTGCGGCAAATTTCTGGCAACTCGTCGCAAGGCTCTTCTCCCAGGATCTGAAGTCACGCTATGACCCCAAAGGCAAGGACGCCAAGACGGAAGAACTCTGCCGGATATGGGACTCCGGCGAATGGGATAGTTTCTACTGGTCCATATTCATGACTTCTCCACCACGAACCATAATCAAGACGGAGACCCTCTCCAGTGAGGTCAAGAAGCGCTAACGTGCACGAAGTTCGAACTTCTCCCCGTCGAAACGCCCGCAGGGCGCACCGCCGTCCATCCAATCCTTGAGAACGATCAGCCTTGAACCGGTAGGCAAGAGAAGATCAACGGCATCGTGGAAATGACCGAACACGAAATAGTCAACCTTACGTTGCTGGGACTCTGAAAGAGCGAAACGATACAGAGGCTCTTCCTCCCCACGGAAATGATAGGGTTTGTGAGTTCTCCTGTTGGAATTGGACCAGCCCAGTCCGATACGGAAGGCGATCCATGGATGGAGAGCACTGAACAGCCGCTGGAGCACCCTGTTGTGAAACACCTTGAGCATGAAAGCATAGCCCCTCTTCGCTCCGCCTAGTGCATCCCCGTGCCCAAGGCAGAACACCTTCCCGTCCAGCTGTGTGTAGAACGGCTGGTCAAAACGGTGCATCCCCAAACTCTCAAAATACGAATAGCACCAGATGTCATGGTTGCCGGGGCAGAACCACACCTGCACCCCGTCATCCATAAGAGAAATAAGTGCCGCTACGACACGCACTCCGCAACGGGGCACGACATCCCTGTATTCGTACCAGAAATCCCAAATGTCGCCAAGCAGGAACACAGCGCGCGTCCTGTCCCTGGGAATCCCCTTGAGGAAAGAGACGAAACGAGCCTCGCGGTCAGCCGGATCTTTGAGTTCCAGCCCCAAATGCACATCCGAGACAAAATAGTAGTCACCACGCTCCGCCATCTGCTAAGCGAAGATGAAAATAAGGGCGGCGACCACCACGCAATAGAGAGAGAACCAGGACAGTCTGGCCTTGCTGACAAGGGCAACCATTACCTTGCAAGCGAAAAGACCTGAAACGAACGCGGCTGCAAAACCGATCATGAGCTGGCCTAAACCGACGCCGGACGCCATCGCAGCCCCGTCCTTGAGCATATCCACAATGGACAGGAACTGCTCCCCGAGTATAGGAATCAGCACCATGAGGAAAGAGAACTGCGCCATGCTCTCCCTTTTCACGCCGCAGACAAGCCCGGTGGCGATGGTGGTTCCAGAGCGGGAAAGTCCAGGGGCCACAGCACAAGCCTGACCAAGTCCGACCACAAACGCCTGCCACCAGGAGATCCCGTTGCGGCTGGTGTTGTGTATCTTCACTTTACGGGTAAACACATCCGAAAAGCACAACAGGGCAGCAGTCACAAGAAGACAAGCACCCACAGTATGCAGGCTGTCTCCGAAAAGCGCCTCCACCTTGTCCTTAAAACAGAATCCGACCACAGCCACGGGAACCATGGAGAGGCAAATCTTCAGGAAATAATCGGTCTCATCGTTGTACTTGAACTTGAGAACCCCTTTGAGAATACGCCAGATGGCACTCCAGAAGACCACAATTGTGCTCAGCACAGTGGCGAAATGCACTGTGACAGTAAAGTCGAGAAAACCCTCGCCGTCAACTCCGAGCAGAGACTTGAAGATCATCAGGTGGCCGCTGCTGCTGACAGGCAGAAACTCCGTCAGTCCCTGCACTATGCCCAATAAAAAAGCTTCCCACCACTCCATCACTTGTCCTCCTTGGCTTTTTTGTCACGGAACTCACCGAGAATCGCCACGACAATCACTACAATACCCGCAAGTATAACAAGGGGGGCCGCCACAAGCCGGCGCGCATCGAACATCGCATAATTGAAGACCTGAGGATCATCGGACCCGCCGCCTATCATCAGGATATAGCCCGCCGCCATCACAATGGCACCGGCAAGCAGAAGTTTCAGCCCCTTCGGGGTCATAGCCATTTTATCCATATAGTTATCAATAATATAAATCATCTTTAGGGGCATCGGACAGCCTCCCGACCACAAAATAAGTGCTGACAGTACAGAGCAGCACGCCGACGACAAAGACGGCACCGGCAACAATGAGCAGAGAAGAGCGGCTCAGCACAGAAAAGAACTCCGGGAAAGACCGGTCCAGCGCATACAGGACAAGTGCAAGCACGGCCGTCGAGAGCACCGATGAGACCAGCCCCTGAATGAGGGCCGACTTGAGGAAAGGAGCTGTAATGAAAGAACGGGTCGCCCCTACCAATTTCATGGTATGGATTGTGAAACGTCTAGCATAAACGCTGAGTCTCACCATATTGTTGACAAGAGCGAACGAGATGAACAGCAACACGGCGATAAGCACAGCGAACACGGCCGTTATTTTCGCGAGGTTGGCATCAAGAGCCTCTACCAGATTCTGCCTGCCGTCAACTTCATCCACAAGAGGCGATGCGGACAACCGCCCGATGACCTTCGAGAGACTGTCCGGCACGACATACTCCGCTTTGAGGGACACATCAGCAGAGACCGGCACAGGCGATGTCTCGAAAACGCTGAGAAAATCCTCTCCGAGCATCTTCTCCAACTCCTTCTCTCCCTCAGCTCGTGAGACTACCCTGACCGACTTGACAAAAGGCATGGCCGATACGGAAGCGGCATAGTCATCCGCCTGATCTTCACCGACTTCCTGGTTGAAGACAACAGAAATCTTCATATTCTCCTTGAGATAGCGGGACACTCCGCCGACATTTACAGCCAGCAGAGTCGCAGCACCAACAAGCAGCAGCACCAAGCTTATACTTATGACACTGGACAGATAGGCGTTGATCAAGCGCCTGCGGAACAACTTGTTTTCCTTACCGGACATCCAAATTCGAATCTGGCGTCAAAGATAATAAATATCGACTTATCGAGAAAAATTATTATCTTTGTAACTATGAGTGCGTTTAAGCAGAAGATACTGTTTGTCAACTCCGAGATATTCCCTTATCTTCCGGAGTCAGACATAGCAAACATAGGACGATACCTGCCTCAAGGCGTCCAGGACCGCAAGAGAGAGATCCGTTCATTCATGCCGCGTTTCGGCTGCATCAACGAGAGAAAGAACCAGCTTCATGAAGTGATCAGGCTCTCCGGGATGAACATAATCATCGGAGATGTCGACAGACCGCTCATCATCAAGGTCGCGACCATCTCAACTTCGAGAATCCAGGTCTATTTCATTGACAACGAAGATTATTTCAAGCGCAAGCAGACATTCTACGATGCCGGCGGCAAGTTCTTCGAAGACAACGACGAGCGCGCCATCTTCTTTGCGCGCGGAGTCCTGGAGACTGTCAAGAAACTCCGTTGGGCCCCTGACATAATCCACTGCCAGGGGTGGATATCGCAACTGGTCCCGGTATATCTCAAGAAAGCTTACAAGGAAGATCCTATATTCTCGAACAGCAAAGTGGTCCTGTCCCTATACGACGACACCCCTCAGACGGATTTTTGCCCGACATTCGCTGACAAGGCCTGCTTCGGCGGAGTCAAAAAGGAAGACCTCAAACTGCTCGAAAAACCCGATGGCATAAATCTTGCTCGAACGGCCGCTCAGTACTCGGACGGAGTGATTTTGGGAGCCGCAGATGTGAAACCGGAACTTGTATCCTGGTGCAAGGAGCTCGGCCTTCCTGTCCTGCCATTCAACGCAGCCGCCCTCAACGACGGAAGTTACGTGGACGAGTACTGCGGATTTTATGATGAGCTTTAAGATGAAGACACGCATCCTCGCAGGCCTCGCCGCCCTGGCCGGCCTTGCCTCCTGCATAGACAGCAGCGACAAGCTCGGCGGAGACCTCGTCCCTGCAGGGCAATTGTATAAATTTTATACGGTGGACACCCCGGTGCCGCAGATCTATGTACGCATGGCGGACAGCCTCTCGGGGCTGAGCAGTTCGAGAATCACAATCGGTGCCGTAAGGGACAGCGAATACGGGTTGAGCACAAGGAAAAGCGCGGTCGCCCTGATACCCCTCGCAAGCGAGATGGACTTCGGGCAAAACCCTGAATTCAAGAGTTTCCACTTCGCCGCAAGTCTCGACACGGTATCTGCCGGAGACCCTTCCCAGAAGAATATTCTCCAGAACATAAAGGTCTACGAGCTTGAAAGGCCCATGGACTACAAGAAAGACTTCGACTGCAACAAGCCGTTCCCGCACCTCGGAAAGAATGTGACCGCCGGCACTCCGGTCTTTGACGGCAGCGACTCCCTGTCTTTCAACTTCAATGAAGAATTCGGCAAAAAATACTTGACAATCACCAGCGAAGATCTTGAGGACATTGACACCTACCTCAAGAAATTCCCAGGGATCCTGATAGAGACGGACACGCCGTCCGGAGAAGGCGGAAGAATTGACATGTTCGATCTCCAGCTTGACTACGACAGCTCGTACGGCTACATCCAAGGCAACTACGCCAAGCTCTCTTTCTCCGCAGAATACGATGGAGAACGCCGTGACAGCTCGTTCCTGTTCTATTACGGGGCCGACAAATTCTATGATCTGGACTCTCTGTTCTCCGCGTCATCTACAGGAAGTTTTCCTCAATACGCCCTGAACCTCACCTCTCAAGATACCGAAAGCAGTATCGGCTATGCCGAGAGCAACATCAAGATCGAAGGAGGTGGAGGACTGAAGCCTGTGATTTCAGCGAAAGAGTTGAAGCGGATGGCAGAAGAGGCTATTGCATCCAAAGGCGGCGACCCGAAAACTGCCGTCATCAACAAAGCCTCGCTCATATTCCCGTTCGAAGTGCCGTCAGACATCAACGAACTTGACCGCTGGCCGGACATACTCTCCCCTACCTGCAGGATTACCGAAGACGAGATAACCCGCTTCATGGGCTTGACAGATTCCGGCTCCAGCTACGAGGATCAAGGGGACATCAACAGGTCGCTTCTTGAATACGCCCCTGATATCACATTCCATATCCAGGAACTCCTCAAAATCGACGAGGAGGACAGCGGCAACAAAAAGACTGAAAGGCTCGAAAAAGGGTTCTATGACATTTGGCTCCTGATAATGGCCAACGAGGTGATAACCACGACCACTTCCGGCTCGTCCGACATGAGCGAAATGTACCAGTATCTGGCCTACCAGAGCTACTACAACGACATGTACGGCGGATACGGCAGCGGCTACTCCAACTATTACTCAAACTACTACAACTACGCCATGATGGCTGCCTATGCGAGCCAGTCCACCACAAGCACGAGTATCTCGACGCAGTTGGACAAGGACAGGTTCTATAGAGCCAAACTCAACGGGCCGAAGGCAGCAGACGGCCGCGTCCCACATCTGGAACTGACATTTGCTATACCTGAAGAATAATCACCTGCAATAATAACGATAAAAGGGCGGCTCGATAGGGCCACCCTTTTTGAATTTTGTCGGAGACAGAGATTACTTGCTTACGTTGAGCTTCTCTGCAACCTTGTCGCACGCATCCTTTACAGTTGCGATTGTACTCGTTTCCTCATCAGGAATCTTGATGCCGAACACTTTCTCGAACTCCATGAGGAGCTCTACGGTGTCAAGAGAGTCAGCACCGAGATCATTGGTAAAATTAGCGGTCTCAGTGACCTCTGAAGGCTCAACGCCAAGCTTGTCAACAATTATTGCCTTGACCTTCTCTACAATTTCTGGATAATCCATAACGTTAGATATTAAGTTTTATTAGTACATCCTAACAAGCCAAAAGGCTTGCAAAGTAACGTAAAAAATTTCAATTCTCCAAATTCCGGTTTCCGGCAGACTCCAAGGCAGCCCCGGAGCGGCTCAGACGGAACCATATACGGAGACCGTTAAGAGAATTAAGGAGATAGAAACTGTACTTTATCAGATAAATCAGAGCATACGAGTCTGAAGAGCGTGACAGAGTCGCCGCCCACATGACAATGGAAGCGATATTTACACCTATCCAGAAAAACCACTGCTCCATGTATGCCATGGACATGAGCATCTGTCCCAGAATGTTGCACATCATCGAAAGCGCATCCATCAGAATCGCGATCTTCAAGACATTGTCATGCGCCTGACCCGCACTTATATGAAGCAACAGAAAATATGACAGCACAAGGCCGGCCAAGAACACGGCACCATACATAATCCACTGCCTCGGGCTGAGACGCCGCGCCTGGACAGCCGCCCCGGATGAAGCCCCACGCCTCTTCCATTGGAAGAAACCGATGAACTGCATAGGCAAAAAGTACAGGACATGAAGTGCCGCATTGCCATACTTCCCTCCAAGAAAACACATGACCCCGTAAATCGTCACATCGAAAAGTCCGAAAAGGAAAGTCAGTATTTTGGCATTCGCAGAGCAGACAGTGCTCAACACACCCATAAGCGAGCCGAATGCAGCCACGACCAGCATGGCCTGTCCAGTCTGCGCATCCCTGAGTTTCAAAAGAGTCGCAGCAATCATCACAAGCGTCATCCCCACAAGGATGAACGCATTGAAGCACTTGTTAAAATCAACTTTCGCCATTTTCTTCAGAAGATGTTTGATTATTGAGTTGCGCCTTTATCCGCACCGCAAGAGCCGGCCCGACCAGTGACGAAATCTCTTCAACAGGAGCGGCTGCAATCCGCGCGACACTGCCGAAATGCATCAGCAGCCTCTGCTCTGTCTGCTCACCGACTCCCCTGATTTCGCTCAAGGCGGAAGACAAAGCCGATTTGCTCCGCAGTGAACGGTGAAATGTGATACCAAAACGGTGAGCCTCATCCCGGACACGCTGCAGGAGTTTGAGGGCCTGAGAGTTCCGATCAAGGAACAGAGGATAAGGATCTCCAACGCGGATCACCTCCTCCAAACGCTTGGCAAGCCCTATGACTGTAAGTTTCTTCTCCAGACCGAGTTCGCAGATCGCCTGATAAGCGAAATCAAGCTGGCCTTTTCCGCCATCTATCACGACAAGCTGCGGCAAGTCATCGGGGGCCTCTTCACAGAGACGGGAATACCTGCGGTTGACGACTTCTTTCATCGAAGCATAGTCATTGGCTCCCACGACTGTCTTGATCTTGAACTTCCGGTAGTCTTTTTTTGAAGGTTCACCGCCCCTGAACACAACACAGGACGCGACAGGGTTGGTCCCCTGAATATTGGAGTTGTCGAAGCACTCGATATGCTCCGGGAGTTCTGACATGCCTATAGCTTTGCGGAGCTCCTCCAGGACAGCGGCACGGAACTCATCAGGATTGGTATGCTCCCGCTGTCGCAGAGAATTGAAGCGGAACTCCCGGGAGTTCTTGTCGCTAAGCTCCAGAAGCGCCAGCTTGTCTCCGCGCACCGGAATCTTGAACGACACACCGTCAATGTCGACATCAGGAAGAAAAGGCACGATGACCTCCTTGCTGAGAGCCCCGAATTTCGACTCTATCTCGGCAATGAATGAGCTGAGCACGGAAGAGCGGTCCTCCTCTATGTTGAGTTTGAAGCCGAGGTTGAGAGACTGCACTATGGCGCCGCCCTTTATCCGGAGGAAGTTGCCAAAAGCCTCAAGCCCGTCAAAGACAAGAGAAAACACATCCACATCCCTATCGCCGGCAGCCGTGATGATGGATTTTGAGTAGTGGCTCTGGAGAGCATCAATCTTCTGCTTGTACAGAGCCGCTGTCTCGAAGTCCAACTCGTCCGAGGCACGGAGCATCCTTTCCTTATAGTCTTTGATGATGTCACTTACCCCTCCGCTCAAAAGGCGTACGATTTCATTTATGTACCCGCCGTATTCTTCCTTTGAGATGGCCCCGATGCAGCAGCCCCGGCAACGGTGGATATGGTAGTCCAAGCAAGGGCGGAACTTGTGGCGCAGCACCGCATCCGAAGTGATCGCAAGACGACAAGAACGTAAAGGGTATGCGGATTCAAAAAAATCCAGCAAAGTTCTGGCATGCATCACGGAACTGTACGGGCCAAAGTACCGGCTGCCGTTGCGCACAAGCCTCCTGGTGAGATACACCCTCGGAAATTCATCGTCCGTCACACAGATCCACGGGTAAGTTTTGGAATCCTTCAGGAGAATGTTGTACTTAGGCTTGTACTGCTTTATCAGATTGTTCTCAAGAAGGAGCGCATCCGCCTCGGAATCAACCACAGAATACTGGACATCAGCAATCTTGGAGACGAGCACCCTCGTCTTCAGCGTAAGCCGGTCCGGGCTGACAAAGTACTGCGCGACCCTTTTGTTGAGGTCCTTTGCCTTACCTACATAAATCACAGTTCCCTCGGAGTTGTAGTATCTGTACACTCCGGGGGAATGTGGCAAAAGGCTTATTTTATCCTTAACGTCCAAGCGCTTCGGCTACGGCCTTCTCGATGTCTGCGCCTCTGAGGTCGCGCTTGATGATGGTTCCGTCAGGACCCACGAGCATGATATGAGGGATGCCCTGGATGCCGTAGATCTCGGTAGGAATCCTCTGCGCGTTGATGATCTGGCTCCAAACGACACCGTGCTCTGCCGCAGCAGCCTTGGTGTCAGCGGGGTCGTCCCATACAGCCACGCTGAGAACATCGAAATCGTCGCCGTGGTATTTGTTGTATACTGCGGCTATATTCGGAATCTCGCGCTTGCACGGGCCGCACCAGCTTGCCCAGAAATCAACGAGGACATACTTCCCTTTTCCGACATAATCAGAGAATTTGACCGTGCTCTTCTCCGGATCCTCAGGATCCTGGGTCACAGTGAAGTCCGTGAATTTGTTGCCAACTGCAGTGTTTTTCTTGGCATCCATCACAGACTTGTACTTGAGTATGGTGGAGTCCTGCGCGGCGGCACCTTTAAGCAGCCCGAGCGCCTCGACCTGCTGGTCCTCCTCAATCATGTTCCAGATGTCGGAAACCACAGCGACGGCGAGCTGACCTGAAGGATCCTTCTTGAGGATGTCGAACCTCTCGCTTACATACTTGTCCACAGACTCGTTGTAGAGCTTCTCGAGCGCTGAATCCTTCTGGTCGTCAGTGAGTGCGGAATCAGCCTGGATCTTCTCTGAAGAAGCCCTGTAATCTTCCATGAACTTCTCGTTGCCGGCCTTATAGTCGGCAAGTTTCTGCTCTTCAGAAACACTCTTGCAGCCGACTGCGGCAATCAGCAGAGCAGCTGCGGCAAACATTACTTTTTTCATCGTCAATAATTTTAAAGCCGGTCCGCAACGCGAACCGGCCGTAAATATAGTAATTTTATTTAAAAATTACTTCTGATTGTTGTCCCTACGAGGGCGGCGGTCATCACGGCGGCCACGACGGTCGCGGTCACGTCCGCCACGGTTCTGGCCTGCGGCCTGTGCGTTGGCGGCAGAAAGGGCTGCAGGAGTAAGATCCTGCTTGCCATAACGCTCACCGTTGCAGATCCATACCTTGATTCCGAGAGCCCCGACCTTGGTATGAGCCACGGCAAGTGCGTAGTCGATGTCTGCACGGAATGTGTGGAGAGGCGTACGGCCTTCCTTGAACATCTCGTTGCGTGCCATTTCGGCTCCGCCGACACGTCCGCTGATCTGCACCTTGATGCCTTCGGCTCCAACCCTCATGGTGTTGGCTACAGCCATCTTGATGGCGCGGCGATATGACACACGGCCCTCAATCTGACGGGCGATGCTGTCTGCCACGATGTTGGCGTCAACCTCAGGACGCTTCACCTCGAAGATGTTGATCTGTACATCCTTGTTGGTGACTTTCTTGAGCTCTTCCTTGAGTTTGTCCACTTCGGTGCCGCCCTTGCCGATGATGAAGCCCGGCCTTGCGGCATAGATGGTGACAGTGATGAGCTTGAGAGTCCTCTCGATGATGATCCTGCTGAGGCTTGCCTTGGCAAGGCGCTTGCTGAGATACTTGCGGATCTCGTAGTCCTCTGCGATCTTCTCCGCGTAGTTACCACCACACCAGTTAGAGTCCCAACCACGGGTGATACCGATTCTGTTGCTGATAGGATTTGTTTTCTGTCCCATATTACTTATTCTCCACTGGTTGTTTTACATCAAGGATGACGGTGACGTGGTTGGAACGCTTGCGGATGCGGCCCGCACGGCCCTGAGGGCACGGACGGATACGCTTCAGCATACGGCCGCCATCGACCATGATGGTCTTGACATACACATTGCCGTTGTCGAGCTCCTTGCTCTTGTCCGGATTCTTGGCTTCCCAGTTGGCGATGGCGCTGCGGAGAAGTTTCTCGAGACGGACAGACGCCTCTCTCTTCGAGAATTTCAGAAGATCGAGAGCGTGGTTGACCTCAACCCCACGCACTGTGTCTGCGACAAGGCGCATCTTGCGTGGAGATGAAGGGACATCATTCAGTTTGGCAACTGACGTAACCTTCTTCGCCTCCTTGAGGCGCTCGGCCATAAGTCTTTTACGCTTTCCCATAATGATGATTACTTCTTATTGTTACCTGAATGACCTCTGAATGTACGGGTAGGGGCGAACTCTCCGAGTTTGTGACCTACCATCTGCTCCGTAACGTAAACAGGGATAAACTTGTTTCCGTTATGGACGGCGATCGTGTGGCCGATGAAGTCAGGGGAGATCATGCTGGCACGTGACCAGGTCTTCACCACTTCCTTCTTCTTGCTGCCATCATTCATCGCAATGACCCTCTTCTCGAGAGCCTCCTGAATATATGGACCTTTTCTTAATGAACGACTCATAATCTCTAAAGTTTAATTCCTGTTATTTCTTCCTTCTTTCAATGATGAACTTGTTTGAAGATGCCTTAGGATTACGTGTCTTGTAGCCCTTAGCCGGCAAGCCCTTGCGTGAGCGAGGGTGTCCACCGGAAGCACGGCCTTCACCACCACCCATCGGGTGATCGACCGGGTTCATCACGACGCCTCGGTTGTGAGGACGGATACCGAGCCAACGCCTGCGTCCCGCCTTGCCATGGCTCTCGAGGCTGTGGTCCGCATTTGAGACCTCACCTACGGTAGCGCGGCAGCTGACAAGCACCATACGTGTCTCACCTGAAGGCAGGCGGAGAACAGCGTGGTTGCCCTCACGGGCGGCAAGCTGTGCAAAAGTTCCGGCGGAACGTGCCATTGCGGCGCCCTGGCCCGGACGAAGCTCGATATTGTGTACGAGAGTACCTACAGGAATTTCGGAGAGAGGGAGAGTGTTGCCGACTTCTGGAGCGACTCCGCTTCCGGAAGCGATCACCTGACCCACCTTGAGTCCCTTAGGAGCGATGATATATCTCTTCTCACCGTCTTGATACTGGACAAGAGCGATGCGTGCGCTGCGGTTCGGATCGTACTCGATCGTAAGAACCTCGGCGGTGCAGTTGTCCTTGTCGCGGCGGAAGTCGATGATACGGTACATCCTCTTGTGTCCGCCACCTCTGTAGCGTACAGTCATCTGGCCCGTATTGTTGCGTCCGCCGGTGCTCTTGAGAGGCTCGATCAATGATTTCTGAGGCTTTTTGGCGGTGATGTCGTCAAACGCGCTGATCACCTTGTTCCTCTGGCCCGGGGTTACCGGTTTGAATTTTCTTACTGCCATTGTCTTGCCCTCCCTTAAATGTTAGCGTAAAAATCAATCTTGTCCTCACCTGCAAGGGTCACATAGGCCTTCTTGAAGTGATTCATGCGGCCGCGGAGGATGCCGGCCTTGGTGTAGCGGCTCTTCCTCTTGCCATGATAATTGACGGTGTTGACATCAGCGACAGAGACGTTGTACATCTTCTCCACTGCGTCCTTGATCTGAAGCTTGTTGGCTTCACGGTCAACGATGAAGCCGTAACGGTTCAACTTTTCGCCCTGTTCCGTCAGCTTCTCTGTTATGATTGGCTTAATAATGATTCCCATCTTCGTGTTCTTTTAGCGCATGTTTCTCTGTGCGAGGACATCCTGTACGCCGTCCACAAGGACAAGCTTGTTGGCGTTCATGATCGTGTAGGTGCAGACCTCATCGACTGAAACGACATCCACATACGGAATGTTGCGTGATGAAAGATAGACATTGGTAGAGTTCTGAGGAAGCACATAGAGGACTTTGCGGTCACCGGCCCCGATGGCTTTGGTGATGTTGATCATGTCCTTGGTCTTAGGTGCGTCCAGTGAGAACGGCTCGACAACGATGATGGCGCTCTCGGCAGCCTTGTATGAAAGGGCTGACCTGCGGGCGAGGACCTTCAGTTTCTTGTTGAGCTTGTTGTGATAGAAGCGAGGGACAGGTCCGAACACACGGCCGCCGCCCACAAAAATGTTGGACTTGAGGCTTCCGTGACGGGCTCCGCCGCCGCCCTTCTGACGCCCGAGCTTCTTGGTGCTGTGGGCGTTCTCGCTGCGGTCCTTGGTCTTGGCGTTGCCATGACGCTGATTGGCGAGATACTGGATGACATCGAGATAGATGGCGTGGTCATTCGGCTGGATGCCGAATACGCCATCCTCAAGAGTAACCTTCTTTCCGGAATCGGTTCCGTCAATCTTTAATACTGATAATTCCATACTCTTAAGCCTCCAAAATTACATAAGAACCCTTGGCTCCCGGAACGGAACCCTTGACGACGATGAGATTGTTCTCAGGAATCACCTTGATGACCTGAAGGTTCTCCACCTTGACTCTGGCGTTGCCCATGTGACCCGCCATGCGCATCCCCGGAAGGACGCGTGAAGGCCATGAAGATGCACCCATAGAACCAGGGTGACGAAGGCGGTTGTGCTGACCGTGGGTCTGTCCGCCGACACCGGCAAAGCCGTGACGGTGAACTACGCCCTGGAAGCCCCTACCCTTAGAGATGCCGACAACGTCCACGAATGCGACGTCCTCGGTGAAGATGTCAGCCACAGTGAACTTGTCACCGAGCTTAGGCTCCCCGGCGAAGTCCGCCTTGAACTCGACGAGCTTGCGCATAGGAGCGACACCTGCCTTTTTGAAATGCCCCATCAGAGGCGCGCTGGCGTGCTTTTCAGTCGTTTCGTCATAGGCAAGCTGTACAGCGGCATAGCCGTCTTTTTCTACTGTACGGAGCTGCGTAACAACGCACGGGCCAGCCTCGATAACGGTGCATGGCATGTTCTTGCCATCAGCACCGAAAACGGAAGTCATTCCGATTTTCTTTCCAATCAATCCAGGCATTGGTTGTTTAATTAATTGTTTATAAATACTTTATAAGTAACCGCATACTTTTGCGGGCTGCAAATATACAACTTATTCCGCTTATTTCCAAAAACTTGATTTACAATATTATTTTGTACATTTGCGATATGGTTCTGGGAATGTTGGGATTTCTGCACTTCACACTCATCGACCTTCTGGACATCCTGATGGTCGCGCTGGTGATTTATTTCTGTTTCCGATGTATCCAGGGTTCCACAGCCATCAACATCTTCGTGGCCATCATCATCGTGCTGGTCGTGCAGATCGTGGCCAATGCGCTGGGACTCAAAATGGTATCTTCGCTCCTCGGGACATTGATAGATGTCGGGGCCATAGCGCTGATAGTGATATTCCAGCCGGAGATAAGGCGGTTTCTCAATTCGCTCGGACGCAAAGCCGGGGACTCCCTCGAAAAGCGGCCTCTGCTCAAACGGCTGATCTCGGGAAGAGGGCCAGAGAGCGTGGACAGCCGGAGCGTGTCCGAAATCGCGCAGGCCTGCAAGGAGATGTCGGACCAGAAGACCGGGGCCCTCATCCTGATACGCCGCAAAGACTCTCTCGAAGATATCATAAGCACAGGTGACATCATAGATGCACAGATCAGCAGCCGCTTGATAATGAACATCTTCTTCAAGAATTCACCGCTACATGACGGAGCGATGGTCATCGGTGACAGCCGCATAATAGCGGCCCGCTGCACCTTGCCGATTACGGACAGGAGCGACCTCCCGGCACAATACGGGATGAGGCACAAGGCGGCCATCGGCGTGTCGGAGCAGTGCGACGCGGACGTGGTGGTGGTGAGCGAGGAGACGGGCGCCATCTCGTTCGTGCGGGGCGGGGTCATCAGGAGAATAGACAGCATAAACAACCTTAAACTTCTTCTCGGGGAGAAAACTGAATGATAAACCAGGGACTGGAAGCCAAGCTCGGCTTTGACAAGATACGCAGGATCATATCGGACAGATGTCTGACAGACTATGCCGCGGACAGGGTGGAAAGAGAAGAGTTCACCACAGACCGCAGCTCCATCATGACGCGCCTCGCCCTGACGGACGAGATGAGGCTGATCATGATGTTCGAGGACAGTTTCCCTACTACGGGCTACATTGACGCCGTCCCGTTCCTGGAGCCGCTGCTCAAGGCCGGATCGTCAATAGACACCCTCTCTCTGGCCAAACTCAAGACCGCCACGGACACCACCCGCAAGATCCTTCATTTCTTCGGGGGCATCAAGGACGGGGTCTACCCGAGGCTGAAGAGGATGGCCGGGCAGATCAACTCGTTTCCGGAAGTACAGCGCAGGATAGAAAGCATACTTGACAAATACGGGGACATCAAGGACTCGGCCTCCGACAGGCTGCTTGAGCTCAGAGGCGCGATACGCAGCCGGGAGGCGTCGCTCTCAAAGAGAGCGGGGGCCGTGCTGCGCAAGGCCCAGGAGGACGGCATAGCCGACTCCGACGCCTCCGTCTGCATCCGCGACGGGAAGTTCCTGATCCCGGTAAGCTCCTCGGCCAAGCGCAAGCTCCCTGGCTTCGTCTACGACGAGTCGGCCACTGGGAAGACCACCTTTATCGAGCCTGCGGAAATAGTGGAGCTGGAGAACGAGCTGATCGCCCTGCACTTCGAGGAGGAGAGGGAGATCCGCAAGATCCTCTTCGAGTTCACGGAATTCCTCCGCCCATATATCCCGGAGCTTCTCTCCGGAGCGAAATTCCTCGGCGAGATCGATTTCCTCATGGCCAAGGCCCAGACGGCCCTGGACTTCATCGCGGGAGTCCCGGTAATCTCCGACGAAGGCGCCGTGGAGTTGCGCAAGGCCCGACATCCTCTGCTGGAGAAGGCCCTGCGTGCCGACGGGCGCTCGATGGTTCCGCTCACCATCACCCTCAGCCCCAAGAAACGGATACTTCTGATATCAGGCCCTAACGCAGGGGGTAAATCGGTATGTCTCAAGACGATGGGACTGCTCCAATATATGTTCCAGTGGGGCATGCTCATCCCGACTTCCGAGACCTCCGAGATGATGATATTCGACCGCATCTTCGTCAGCATCGGCGATGACCAGAACATAGAGAGCGACCTGAGCACATACAGCTCTTTCCTGTCCCAGATGAGGGAGATGCTCTCCTGCGCGGACGAGAAGACTCTGGTGCTCATAGACGAGTTCGGCTCCGGCACGGAGCCCGCCGCCGGCGGCGCCATAGCCGAAGCCATCCTGAGCGAGATGGACCGCAGGGGCGTCTACGGAGTCATCACGACCCACTACACCAACCTCAAACTCTACGCATCAGGGCCTGACACCCGCGTCATCAACGGGGCGATGCTCTACGACGCCGCCAAGATAGAGCCCCTCTTCAAGCTCGAGATCGGGCTTCCCGGCAACTCATTCGCATTTGAGCTGGCACGCAAGATGCGTCTGCCCGAGAGCATCGTCAAGGATGCCGAGAGACGTGCCGGAGAGGAGTTTGTCGGCATCGAGCGCAACCTGCGCAAGATAGCCCGCAACCGCAAGGCCCTGGACGAGAAACTCCAGAAAGTCAAGAACAGCGACAAGGCCCTGACAGGACTCACAGAGAAATACCAAAAAGAACTGGAGGACATCAAGAGCCTGCGCGAATCTATTATCTCCTCCGCCATGCAGGAAGCAGAGCAGATCGTCAAGGGCGCCGGCAAGCAGGTCGAGAAGACCATCCGCGACATACGGCAGGCCCAGGCGGAGAAGGCCCAGACCAAGGAGGCAAGGGAGGAACTCCAGGGATTCCTCGGAGCACTGGAGAAGCGCAAAGAGAAAGAAGGCCGCAACAAGGAAGACTACATAGACCGCAAACTTGCCTCCCTGCAGAAACGCGTCAAGAAGAAAGACACGGACGAGCGCGAGCAGAAGAGCGCACCGCTCAAGGTCGGGGAGAAAGTCCGGATCAAGGACAACGGTCTGGTCGGGGAGGTCTCGAAGATCTCCAACAAGGCCGTCACCGTGATTGTGGGCAACATCAGTTCCACCATGTCTCCGGACAGGGTGGAGCGAATATCGTCCAACGAGTTCCGGGAAGCCGCCCGCAAGGAATTCAAACCCGCCGAGCAGAAGGTGGACAGTTCGCTCACGGACCGCAGGCTCAATTTCTCCCCCGAACTGGACATCCGCGGCGAGAGGCTCTCCGACGCCCTCAACATAGTTACACATTATATAGACGATGCAGTGATGCTCAACATCGGTTCTGTCAGGATCATCCACGGCAAAGGCTCAGGTGTGCTGAGGGAAGAGATCCAGAAATACCTCAAGTCCATACCGGGACTGGAAGTTTCCGACGAGGACATACGCAACGGAGGGACGGGGGTCACAATCGTGAAGTTATGAAAACAGGCAGGCAGATTACCGGACGTAGAGGAGAGGAGGAGGCATGCCGCTATCTGCAGGACAGGGGTCACAAGATAATCGGGCGCAACTGGAGAAGCGGACACTTGGAAGTTGACATCATAACCCTCGACTCCGAGGGGCTTCACATAGTGGAGGTCAAGAGCCGACAAATCCCGTCAGCGGCAGAGCCACAGGCCAATGTAGGCCGCCGTAAGATGCAGAAACTCACTGCAGCGGCCAACGCTTTCCTCAACTCGGAGGCACGCAAGGGCCTGCCCTCCGACCTGGACGTGTTCTTCGATGTGGTCAGCGTGCTCTTCGATGGCCCAAAGTTTGAAATAGAATACTACCCACAAGCTTTTATACCACTATATGCTTAATAACCATCTATATTGCATAATCATGGCCGGAGGATCCGGCTCACGCTTCTGGCCTATAAGCAGGATTGACAGGCCGAAGCAGTTCCTTGATTTCACTGCGGAGGGGCAGTCGTTCCTAAGGTTCACATTCGACAGGATGAAGGCCGTCATCCCGGAAGAGAACATACTAGTCGTATCGCTCCCGAGATACCGGGAACTCATCAGGCAGCAGCTCCCCGAACTCAAAGATGAGAATCTACTTTTGGAGCCGTATAGCCGCAACACTGCCCCCTGCCTGACTTATGCGACATACACAATCCTCAAGCGCGACCCTGACGCGGTGACAGCCGTAACCCCGTCCGACCTTATAATCAACAGGCACGACATCTTCAACGAGACACTCTCCAACGCCCTAGCCTACGCTGCCGGCTCGGACGCGCTGATCACCCTTGGAGTCGTCCCGACAAGACCCGACCCGAACTTCGGATACATCCAGATGGCCGGGGCCGCAGAGGACGGCAGACCGGTCAAAGTCAAGACTTTCACAGAGAAGCCGGACACTCAACTTGCCCGGGTCTTCATGGAGACGGGGGAGTTTCTGTGGAACTCCGGAATCTTCGTCTGGAGAGCCTCGGCAATCCGGCAGGCTCTGGAAAAATACGCCCCGGAGATCACCAATCTCTGGGCCGGCTGGCAGGAGGCCCTCGGCTCGGAGTACGAAATTGAGTTCCTCGAGAGAATCTATACCGACATGCCGCGCACTTCCATCGACTACGCCGTGATGGAAAAGACGGACAACGCCTGGGTCTACCCGGCCAAGTTCCGTTGGGCTGACATCGGCAACTGGGAGTCTCTCTACGACTATCTCGCCCACCACGATGAGAACGGGAACGCGATGAACCTTGTCAACAAGGGATTGATAAAAGAGTGCAAGGACAATATAGTATACTCGGACAACCACGGTAAACTACTGGCCATAAGAGGATTGGAAAACTTTATCGTCATCGACACCAAGGATGTGCTGATGATATGCCCTCGGGACGAGGAGAAGTTGCAGGATTTCCTGTCAAGTCTGGCAATGCCGGAATTTGAAGAATACAGATAAATGGATTACTCAAAGTTTCTCTCTGCTGACACGCACAATTTCATGAGATCTCCCGTCAGGGAGATTTTCAAGCACACGGACCTGAACGCCATCTGCTCGTTTGCGGGAGGGTATCCTGATGCGGCCACGTTTCCCATAGAGGACATCCGCAGCCTGTGCTCGCTCGTGCTCGACAAGTATGGGGCCAAGGCCCTGCAGTACGGCGCCACGCAGGGAGTGCCGGAGTTGAGGCAGGCGCTCGCCTCCCGGTACGGGGCGGAGATGCGCAACATCCAGATAACCACCTCTTCCCAGCAGGGAATAGATGTCTGCGCGAGGATCATGCTCGACCCCGGGGACATTGTCCTGACTTTCTCACCTACCTATCTGGGGGCGTTGCAGTCGTTCAAATCCTATAGGGCTGAGATTGTCGCACTGAAGAGTTTCCGGGAGGGTGACTGCGGGGTGGACGATTCCGTTCTGGACAAGGCCAAGTTCTGCTATGTGATCCCGGATTTCCAGAATCCGGGCGGCACGACCATGACTCTGGAGGAGAGGCGGGAATTGTACCGGCTAGCGGAAAGGCACGACTTCATCATCGTGGAGGACAGCCCGTACCGGGAGCTTCGATACAGCGGGGAGAGCGTCCCTACAATATGGTCCCTGTGCCCGGAGCGCACCCTGCACCTGGGGAGTTTTTCCAAGATCTTCGCCCCGGGATTCAGGCTCGGCTGGATATTCGGCCCGGAGGCGCTTCTCGACCAGATCTACGTCTGCAAGCAGTCCCTGGATCTCTGCCCTCCCGTGTTTGACCAGTACGTGGCTGCGGAGTTCTTGTCAAGCGGGGCTCTGGACAGGAATCTCGCGAAGAGCATCTCCCTGTACCGCGAGAAGCGGGATCTGACGCTCTCGCTGCTGGAGAAATACATGCCGGAGGGGGTCAGCTGGACAAAGCCCGAGGGGGGACTGTTCCTCTTCCTCACCCTGCCGGAGGGCTGCGACACCGTGGCCCTATACGACAAGGCCTTGAACGCGGGGGTCGCCTACGTGGCGGGGGCGTTCTTCTATCCCGACGGCAGCCACCGCAACACGATGCGGCTCAACTTCTCTTTCCTCGACAAGTCCCGCATGGAAGAGGGCGTGCGGCTGCTCGCCTCGCTGCTGTGAGGTGGGCAGCACAGTTTTCGGCGGGCGTGCAGGTGGGACACCCATCACAAAGTCTCGCAAGCCGATTCGTGCGCAGGTTGGGGTATTTTTGAGGATTTCCACCCTTACCTTTGAGTTCCACCCCTTCTGGACAGGCCTCTGAGCCTGCCAAGGGCTAAAGGTTGGGGTATTTCCGGCACTTTTTACCCCTACCTCCAGACGGCCACTGGCCGTCCCTGCGCCTCACTGAGCGTTTCGTACAGCACAAGGGCGATTTCTGTACGGGACCTTCCCAGAAGCACCTCGCGTACAAAAACCGGGGCATTTTCTGTACGGGACATGGAGTATGCTGTCCAGCTGCTAGCTGCTACCACCATAGCGTTTTCAAAGTCATCAGCGCCCTGCGAGGCTGCCGCTGCGCAAGACGCTGAAATATGGTTGGCAATAACCTGCTCTTTGTTTATTTTCCTTTTGCGTTATAATCAGCGTTGATCATATTCATGGCCTTAAAGAATTTGTAGCAATATATGAACGGACCTACAATGATGAAAGCCCCAAAGATTCCCCAGCCCCAATAGGTGCCGGTGCTGATGCTATATGGGAGATTCCTTGCCGTCAGCTCCTCTCCCACCCTTTTGGTTATCCTATGTCCCCATACAAGAGGGACAATGCCCAGTGTCAGCCAGCTGAACACGAAGCAGATCAGGCAATAGTGCATCGTGTGCTTCCCGTCACGAGGTGAAGCTACTTGATTGATTTCTTCAGAGATGTGGGACCATACGACAATGCCGTATATGCCCAGAGTAACAAGGTTGAGAAGACAGAACTTCAGCAAACCACGATTTGTACGTAACATAACTTGTTTGTTTAAAAATAATTATTAATAATTTGCTCCACACTTGGAGAGCTTATTAGCGCAATCCCAGATCCTTATAGGCGACATTAAGCAAGTCTGCGGAATTTAGGAATAACTTATGCCTTTTCATTTTCTATTTTAATATTTGATTCTCTATCTTGGCACCGCACCACGTGCAATACTTCACCTCAGGCCGCACTGAGTGCGAACATTTCGGACAATGAGGAGACTGGTCATCTATATCCACAAAAGCCCCCGTATTGTCTTTACCTTTATAGTTCATTAAGATTAACCCGACAACACCTACGACAACACAGAATATCGTCCAACCGATTCCAATATCTGCCTTCCCGCTTTTTCTGCCCTCAATCGCAAAAAGGCCGGCTACAATCATCAATGTGGACAGAATGGTCCAAAACCACTGTTTCGGAGTACGTTTGTTCTTATCATTCAACCCCTTCATAACAGTATCTAAAATTCAAATATCCCTAAATAAGCCCCCATTATGAGGACCACAACGAATGCAAAAACGATCCCGCAGGCCAGCAATGACCACTTGCGGGTAGACTTGTTCACAAACATCGTATCGCCCTTAGTTGCACCTATTTTCTCTAAGGACAGAAGGATGTGTTCCCAATCCTGCGGATACAAATCTGCACCCTCAGCATAAAGGCCTATCTCTTGATTCCCCTTGGCAAATCTGACGATCGTGTTTTCCGGATTTTTCGTTTTGCCTATAAAAACCTGATCATACGATTTTAATGGCCCCGAAAGTTCTTCCCCTGCAAGATTGGAAACTGTCAAGACACCGTTCTCATAATTGATGCTTTTCAATCGTACCGACTTGGGAACATACGCCAACCCTGTGGACATGGAGGCATCATACATGGATGTCTTGTAAGAATCATAGTGAAATCTTACCGGTTGTGGCGAGCCACATTGCGGACAATACATATCGTTGATACAAACATCCGCACCACATTTCTCACATTTCCTCTGGTCTTCCATTGCGCTATTGTCTGGTTGCCGAAACAGTGCCTAAATCCTCATCTTCAAACACGAATGTATCTCCTGTTATCTCGGATATTGCGAACGACCCAAACTCATTGAACTCCTGACACGAGGTGAACATCACTTGATAGACATCTTCTTCAGCCGTCTCCGCCAATTCTGACCTGTCATAATAATACTCAAATAACCCAGATAAACCTCGTCCCCCAGAGATGGAAACGTCACTTGAGCTTGCATGCACTTCAAGGGAACTCAGGCTATAATCCAACATTAAGGTTCCCAATATGATATCATACGTTCCTTGGATTCTTGCCGTGCAAAGACAATGTATTCTGGCACCGTCTTCCCCTTTATATTCAACGTCATAATACCTTGTTTCCTTGAACTGTGGGGAATCACCACCCCTTTGAAATGTCCAGTTGACCGTACACTTGTCTTTAGTCATGTCAGCACTACTTACCGTGTAGCTGAAACTCCAACTCCCGACAATAGCCTCACGATACTTGTCGCTGCATGAGGAAAGACTCACCAAGGCAGTCACAACTGCCAATACAATGATTGATTTTTTCATTCTTACTTACATTTTTAAAACAAACCGCTACCGGTCAAATATTTCAGTTTAAGTTGTCGAGAATATGTCGTGGAATCATAAACTGGTTTCTTGTCAGCATCTAGCATATTCCCGTATAGAAACTCTCCCTTAACTTTCTTTACGTACCAGATGCCGTCCAGACCACAATCCATCGTCCATAATCTTTGACGCCAGTCGTATTTTATTTCCTTCACATCCGCCCAATTGCAATCACGAATACAGGCAACAAGCTCTTCTGCCATTTTACCTTGTACCTTCGCACCCAACTTGGAAATTCTATTCGGTGCACCGACCAATTTTTCAAAGTAATAACTGTCTACATACTCCGCACTCCAATCAAGCGTTGCCAGACTATCCGGATTTTCTAAAATCTTCTTCATGTTGTCGTGTAAATTCGAGAGCACAATTTCAGTCCTTTTACGATAAGCCGTTTGGGTTTTCTCATACTCTCTCTCCACGCTGCTCTTTGACATATAGAACCATAGCCTGCTCTCATAATCAAACGTATTGGACTCTTGAGCACCTAATTTAGCTTGAAGTCTTTTCCAATACGAAGAAAGTTCGTCTTCGGTTTTGTCCGAGAAATAAATGGATATACTCCAATAGCGATCTTCAATCTTCAATGGTATCTTATAGCCTTCTATAACATCCTCAATACCATCTTTAACAGTCTGCCTGTCATCCTCACTCTCACATGCAACAAGCATGGCACAAGAGCAAAGAAAGAGAACCAATTGATACAGTTTCGTTTTCATAAATTGTTGTAGTTGAATTACTATTTATTATTCTTGCTTTCAATGTTTCGCCAAAATTCACAAACGCCCCAATAGTCCCTTTTCTTAAGTAAACCGTTCAACTGTCTTTTTTCTTTTCTCTTGAGTTTAGAATTGATCATTATGGATTTGGCAGCTGCAATATCGGCTAATTCTTTTTCAAGTTCGGCTGTTATTGTGGTCATTTCCTTTAGTACGGCTCTGGAGGAGGCGATATCATCGAGAGTTTCCGTACGCAGATATCTTCTTGAAGCCAACGTGGACAAACTATCAGTTAAAGCAGAAGCACCACTTTCCTCAAAGAAACAAAACAGACTATACTTCACCATTTTAGCATAACCGTTCTCGACATTATATACTTGAAGCAGGTTGTCAATACTATCTTTCATATTTCTGACATCTGTTATTACCGAGTCACGTGCCCGCTCAAAGTCTTTTCTCTCTTTAGTCAATATCCTTAATTTTGCCTCTTTGTAATGTTCTTCCGCAGGAACATACTCTATAAATTCTGGCCCCTTTATCTTTTTTGAATCAAAACCAATTGCCTCCAAAGCATTTAACACATATAAGTTGAAATCGTCCTTAATAGCTCCGCATGTCTTCATCTCTTCTTCATAAATATCATTCTCTTCATCAATATAGAAGACCGTCCCATCCTCCAACTTCAATTCCTTCATTGGTAGAAAATCTATAGTAATCGGCTCATCCACACTGGTTTTTCCGGTTGAGTCATCATATACTTCTGAACGTATCAACCTACCATGGCTATATTCCAATTTAAAGGGTTTTGGAATATAGTCACACATCCAGCCATTGCAATCCCCATCGAGCAAGCCGAATTCGTCAAATCTGAAAGATCCAGACATTCCAATCTTGTGAGATGACGGCCATTGAATCTGTAAATTAACCGGGACACCCTTGTTGAAATATCCTTCAATTATTGGGACATAAAACATATCCAACATTATATGGAGTTTTACAGGGCCCTCTATTTCTCCGTTATTGTAATTAATTATAGCATAGTACGATTCATCTGAAATCCCTGAAGTCCGAGCAAATATCCATTTGCCATCAATTTTATCGTTTGAGTAATTTCCTTCAATAGCAATTTTGTCGAATAATCCATCACCATCCATGTTTATTTTGCATCGCCCCTGACGAACTCTTTCCCCTTTTGAATTGACATAGTATTGATAAGAGATATCAACTATCTCTTTCCCCGGTTCATATTCCAATGCTGGGTACAGCTTTATCAGAGGGATGTCTTCAAACAATGTAATCTTTCCTGAATAAGTCCCTGTTTTCTGAGAATACGAAGCAAAAACGGACAGGAAGAATGCGACTATAATGCTGACTGTCTTTTTCATTTATATGACACGTGGTTTAAGTAGTTATCAATTATTGATTTCTATAGAATCAACAGAAGAATTTCCTGTGTTTACTACCGACTTCGTTGATGAATCGATTGATATACTGGCATTGCGAATTTTAAATTCAGGAGAAATATACTGTTCTCGTGAGTTCTCTCGGCCCAGATATTTGTCTCCTTCCCACACGAGCTCACAGATCTTGTGCTGAAAAGATATGGAAAGAAGACACAGCAGAATTACTGCAAAAATATTCCAGAACACAATATAACCCTGACTTCCCTGCACATTCAAGTACAACAATTCCCACAGCACGAACGGAACTATTATCTGCTTACAAAAACGTGAAAGAGCCTCGAGTATCGGTATGTTTCCGAGACATCCATTTTTCTCCACATTATAATACGCCGCAAGATAAGTGTCTCTTATGTCGGCCCCGCCCGCTGATGATTTCCAAAGTTGTTTGTACACCCTACGATACCCTATCCTTATCGATCCTCTATCATTTGACCTGAATAAGCAGCACAAGGCATTCGCAAAGCAACCTTTACAATCATCTGCTTCCTTATCCGAACAACACAAACAAGATATAGCCCGGAAAACTAATTCGTTGAATCCTCGCAAAATCCATTCGTAAACAATACCAAAAACGAATGAAACTATTATCACAAACATCAAACACAATGATTCCGTTTCCGACACATCAGTATAACGTCTGAACGCAAGTGGATCTTTGGAAATGCAGTTATATATCAAATATCCCGGAATCATTTTGTTCAAGAAATCGTAAAAAGAAAGACCTGATATATTCTTTTCCATATCAGCAAAGTGTTTAATTATTCCCACGCCAATTTCGGACAGGAGACGCTGACGGTCTTTCCGTCCACTACACCGGCCCAGGTCCATGTATTATTGAAATTATAGTAGTCGGCATATTCAGAATAGCAAGAACGGAGAAAGTCAGTAATGTCGGTACATCCTGTATTGCAATTGGTTAATCTCTCATTCTTATCTGCAACTGTCGTGGCGCAATCTTTTGCCCTCAAATCTGAATAACCACCCAAACCTCCGAAAGCAGGATGAGTTGAAGTCATGACTGAATAGCATAGTTCCTGCTGTTCAGAGTAATCGAAGTTAGTGAAACCTCCGATTCCGCCAAGATATTTGGCAGAACTGTTGCCAAGTTTAAGAGACCCCGCTGAGTAGCTGCCACGAACTCTTACCCCTCCCAAGGCATATCCATATATCCCACCTGCATAGTTGACGGATGCGTCTATTGTCACATCCGATTTGCAACCTGTTATATAAAACCGGCCACGGCTTACATTCTCCACATCGCCTCCATAAATTCCACCCAAATATGATTCACCTGATATAGCCCCCTTGAAAGAGCATTTGGTGATAAAATCAGAATATGAATTGCCGCCGCCACATATACCGCCAACATAGGCTCCGCCATAAAGCATTGCGTCTACGCAACAATTTTCAATACCTTTCTTGTTTACGCAATAGCACTTGTACCCGACAATCCCTCCCACACAACTGTTGCCTAATATAACGTTTTCACTTGAGGTTGAATTTACACGGCATCCGGAAATAGTCATACTCTGACTATTATTATGATCTCCATAATATCCGACAATCCCTCCCACACAACTGTTGCCCATGATCTTCGATTCACTATTGAAAATCACAGAACAGTCCATGATTGTACCATTGGAGCGCAATAGCCCCGCAATTGATCCGATATTGTCAGACTGACCCGACTGGATATCAACACCTTTGATCTTAAGGTTCTTGACTGTTCCGCTGCAAGTAGCAAAGAATCCAAGATTATCACCTGTCTTAGTGACTTTCAGATTAGATATCGTGAACCCCTTCCCGTCAAAAGACCCTGAAAAATCAAACGACGGCCAGTTCTTGTTATCCAAATCAATGTTATTGCTTAAAATGAAGCATTTACCGGCATAATTCTTCATCAGGACAAGTTGCGCCCCAGATTCTATCCTATACGGATCCACCAACGTACCCGAACCGCCGGCAAATGAAGAGGCCATCGAACCATCCCACTTATCCATGCCAGCAGCGGTAGTGGTGACTGTAATCTGGCTGCTGTAGCTTGTGCCTTTGGAGTTGACTGCATACGCACGGACATAGTATGTCGTACCTTCATCAAGGCCGGTTATATCACTATTGAAAGAGCCTCCGGTGGATTTGCTGCCGAATGAAGTTTTGGCATCAGACGTGGTTGGATTCTGCGATGTACTCCAGCAATGGCCATAGTCATCAAGGCTGATTCCTCCTGTTGACTTGATTTCACCGCTGACACTGAAGGATTTTCTCTGTATGTTTGACGTCTGACCTATAGATACGGCAGGAGCCTCATAGTCCTTAGTGGTAAAGGTCAAATCTTCCCCATAGGCAGTACCCTCGGGGTTGGTTGCATAAGCGCGGATGTAGTATTTCGTCCCGGCGGACAGATCTGTAACTTCGCTGCTGAAATCCTTAGCCGAGGTCGCTTCCCCCAGACTTGTATGCGCACAATCGGAAAGTGTCGGCTGAGGCGAAGTTCCCCATACATGGCCGTATTCCGTGATCTTCGCGACATTGCCCAGAGACGTTATTCTTCCTGTAGCCACAGCGGATGTCGGCGTCACATTACTTGTAGAGACTGTTGAAACAGAAGGAATCGTCGGCTTCGTGCTTGTGGTAAAAGACAAGGTCTGATCGCTATAGGCCAGACCTTCCGTGTTCTCAGCATAAGCCCGTACATAATACTTCGTCTCGGCATCGAGTTCTGATATTGTGCTCTCGTATGACTTTGCCCCAGTACAGTCGCCAAGATTAGAGATTTTATCATCAACAGTAGGGGTGGAAGATGTGGACCAGCATACGCCATACCTTGTGACTTTTGAACTGCCGATTGACTTGATCGCAGCTTTGATGGTCGCTCCGCCGGCAGTGACGGAATTCACCTCCTCAATGCTTACAGAAGGTTTTTCTTTCTGAGAGACCTTCATCTTTACAGGTATGGAAAACTCTCCACCCTCGACCATTATTACGATATTTCCGTCATAATCCCCGGCACTGAGACCGGATCTGGAGACTATGGCATTGAAAGAATCAGTCGTGGTGATGCTACCGCTTGACTTGCTTACCGAAAGCCAGTCGTTCGATGTTGCTATGTTGTACTTCAGGGTCTTGCCGGAAGGATTGGTCATCGACACGCCAATGGATGATTCTGCAGCCCCAAAATCCAGTGAAGCTGGAGACAAGGTCAAATCAACTGGAGTTACCGACATGGACACGGCAATCATCGCATTGCCGTCATTCGAAGACACTACTATATTCTCGCTATAGTTGCCGTTCCCTTTGCCCGTCCTATCCACAGCCGCGACGACAGTGACCGATTTTGACGGAAGCACCGTCCCACTCACGGGAGAGCAACTGAGCCAATCGGCATTTTCAGAAACGCTCCATTCTAGATTTCCCTTGCCGGGATTCGAGATGGTGAATGACATGGTGGCTGTCTCACTTCCGAAATCAAGTTCAGCCTCAGAGACCGACAATTCTCCTTTCAGGGACTTCAGGGCAAGCTGAATTTTAGCTGATTGGCCAGCGATGACAGACACAGATTTAGTCGCATCTTCATATCCGGATTTTTTGAAAGCCAAATTATAGGTTCCCTGTTCCAAATCCTTGAATTCAAATTGCCCGTCACTGCCAGTGGACAAAGATTCCCCTCCTGGCGTTATTGAAATCTGACAATTGGATATCAGTTCCCCACTGTCATAATCCTTGACCGTCCCCGTTATCGAGCCTGTCAAATCGACTATGTCCCTAGCGCAAGCAGTGACGAAAAACAGCGATATCAGAATAACCTTTTTCAACATAACAGTTTTACAATTAAAATTTTAGAGCCAGACACACACCTACTGAACTGTCGTCCACATAAGGGACTGCAGACAATGAAGCATGTCCTTTCTGCACAACAACGTGCTTCGCACCTGTTGAGGCGAACGCATCAATAATGTTATAGATATATATTGCGGCAGCGGCTCCTATGCATATATTTCTGCCTGTTTCCCATGTGTCAGCAAGGGAATTATACTCTGACGCGTGCTTTGGCTGTTCCTGCATCTTCTTCACGTAAGAAGCTCGTGTGTTCTCGCAAAGGATAATACCGCCAGCAGCCGCCACTTCCCCGGCAAGAACAAAAGAGCCTTTGACGGCACTTCCTTTATAGAACTGTCCGACACCGGGGATTATGGAAAGGAAGCCGGCACCAGGATACTTCGCGGTCACTGTAATCTTGTCATCATAACTTCCTCCATAAGCATTCTTATTAGTTACTGTATAAAGGACATCAACTTCGTATTTGCCACTATATTCCACCCAATAGTCATCAATTTCCCGACACACAATCTTCAGCTGATGGCCGTTTTCCGTTACATCAAGAGTGATTTCCTGCTCGTACTCACCGCCCGAGCTTTTTTGATTCTGGTACAGACGTTCTCTGGTCTGCACATTGGTATTCACAGTAAGACCACGTTCGCTCTCAAGCCTTTGTGACATTGAAATGAAAGCCATCTGCTTTGCTCCCGCCAATGAAGAACCTTCTCCGTGAGAACGCACGAAAATATAGGAACTTGACTGAGGCTCCGGGAGCGAGTGTGTCACCCAC
The DNA here is from genome assembly GCA_002439095.1 of Bacteroidales bacterium UBA6431. Classification (GTDB taxonomy): domain Bacteria; phylum Bacteroidota; class Bacteroidia; order Bacteroidales; family UBA932; genus Cryptobacteroides. Next base: position 42,841 of record DJOT01000010.1, read on the forward strand.
TTCGGCTTTATTTTGTCGGACTTTTCGCCGGCAAGCATAACATTCTGACAACAAATGACGGTCATCAAAACAATCAAGGAAACCTTTCTAAAACTCATGGCTAATTGGCAGGTACATTAACAGGGGCGCCGTTTTGGTTCTGTCCTTGAATCCTCTGGCTTTCAAGGTTGTACTGGTTCTGCTGATTCTGGTACTGCATGTCCCTCTGATGTTGGCGATCGAGATTCTGTTGCTGCATCTCATTCTGACGCTGCTGCTGTTGCTCGCCAAGAGACATACGGTTATTCTGCGCATCAAGAGCATCCCAAGCCTGCTGCATATCCTGCTCGAATTTCTTTTCGTTTGCACGGATTCTGTTGCTCTGCTCCTGCATTACACTGAGGACGCCAGCCCGGTTATAGGTGACACAGACCTCGTATTTATAGCGCTTTGTGTTAGGATTATATAGTTTTCGAGTGTCCAGAACGGAAGCTCCGTTTACTACGCCTTTAGCTGCGGTCATGACTTGATTCCTTGTGGATTCATCAAGAGCATACTCTGAATTTACGCCGGTCTCCTGCATATACTGATCAAGGCCGGCCCGAACATATACTTCTATCTTCTCCTGAAGAGCAGCAATCGCCTGAGCTCTGGCTGCATTGAGTGCCATCTGCTCATTGCCCGACTCCGCCTGGCCATAAGCTCGTATCTCATTTGTGCCTAACGCAAGAGACAACTCCTCTATCGGAGACTTGCGAACTTCTACAAATCCTGCAGCATCGGCTCCAGCCTGGGACTGATACTGCTGCTGATACTGAGGAGCCTGCCCTTGATATATGCCCTGTTGGGCTTGCTGATAATATCCAGATTGGGGCTGATAGCCACCATAGTCAGGATATCGCTGCTGTTGTGCTTTCTTTGCAGAGCCACAAGACACCAGTACAAATGCCATACTGGCCAACAATAATTTCGTCTGTTTTTTCATATCTTCACTTAATAAGAATCTTTAAGTTTTTCTGTTTAAAATACATAGTTTCAACTCGGACAATAGCATTATACCTCATTTGACTCGCAGACACCAAGCCTCAGCGAGCCGTCAAGGTTACGCATCAAAGTGAAATCAATATCTGGTCTTCCATTCCAACGGTCTATCCCCATCGGACCCCTCGACGGGACTTTAAAGTTGTCTAAAAAACAAAGGTGTGGAGCCGGTTTCGTGACTTCCACTGAACGTTCTGGACTGACGCAACAAGAAAGAAACAATCGTACTCCACGCCCGACCGATATGGAGTACGCCGTGGCTAGAATGCCACAGGTCTGCATAATCAGAAACAGGCGGAGTGCTTACGACCGAACCTCTTGTTTTTGTGAAAATTGTCCAGATTTTCAGTGAGGCAGGCGAAAAAACACCTTCGCTTTATGTAAAGATTCCACACGGAATCAACCCCAAATATAGCAAATAAAAATATTTTCCCAAATCTTGTTTGGTAAAACTATCCAGAGATGCTGTGAAGAAGGTCAGTTACACGACCTCAAAAGTGTCAACCATTCTCGGGGAAAGCGATGCCCGACGTGCAGGTTGGGGTATTTTTGAGGATTTCCACCCTTACCTTTGAGTTCCACCCCTTCTGGACAGGCCTCTGAGCCCGGCGTGCAGGTTGGGGTATTTACGGCACTTTTTACCCCTACCTCCGGAAAGCCGCTGGACGCAGTACTTGCGACCTTCTCCACAATAGCGCAGATAGTAATATTTTGTACAGAAAAACGAATGATTGTCGTTTTACTGTACGGAATATCGCTATATTTGTAGTCAAATTAAGATTATTGATGGAGCTATTGCAGAAAATAGGCGCAGTGCCGTTTGACATCAATGTCCTCCAGTCTGCCTATCCGAGCTGCAGGCAGATTACGGACAAGGCCAGAAGGCTTGAGGCGGAAGGGCGCATTATCAGACTGAAGAAAGGTTTGTATGTGGCTGGCGCAAATGGCGGCGAATTGTCCCGTGAATTGGTGGCCAATCATTTATATGGCCCGTCCTATGTCTCGATGAGCTGGGCTCTCAGATGGTACGGGCTGATTCCGGAACGCGTGGATCTCATTCAATCCGTCACGACAAAGCATTCACGGGATTTCAGCAACGCTCTGGGGACTTTTCATTACCAGAATTGCGCGGCCAACTATTTTCCGATAGGGATAACAATCAAGGGAGAACCGGACTGTCGTTATCTCATAGCGTCTCCGGAAAAAGCCCTGTGCGACTTTATCTGCTTCAACAAGGTGACATTGCGCTTTATGAAAGACGTCAGGATCTTTCTTGAGGAAGATATCCGGTTTGACACTGATGCGATTCCTGACCTTGATCTGCGGATCATTGAGCAATGCTCAGCGCTGGGACGCAAATCCGGTTCGTTATCTGCACTCCTGAACTATCTGAAAACTCAACAAAAACAGGAATATATATGAGCGAGATCTTCGATTCCATGCTTTCCGCATATCAGATACGCACATCTGATGACAAGCGGAACGCCGTCTATGAAGTTATGCAGCAGGTGATTCTCGCCGGTCTGTATCGTGGAGGCTTCTTTAAGGAGGCCGCATTTTATGGTGGCACTTGCCTGAGGATATTCCATGGGCTGAAAAGATTCTCGGAGGATATGGATTTCTCTCTCTTGAAAAAAGATCCGGAATTCAATCTGGAAAAATATTTCCCCGCCATAATAGAGGAATGCCGAAGCCTGGGGCGTGAGGTCAGCATCACGAAGAAAGACAAAAGGAACTTCGGGAAGGTCGAGTCGGCATTCCTGAAGGACAATACCGATGTGTACAACATATCCTTCCAGACAGAGCAATCCCTTAAAATCAAGATCGAGGTGGACACGCAGCCTCCACTTGGCTTTCAGACGGAGCAGAGACTGCTGATGACCCCTTTCTCGTTCATGGCCAGATGCTTCACCCTTCCTGGTCTTTATGCCGGAAAGATGCACGCATTTACATTCAGGCAATGGAAGAATCGGGTCAAGGGACGCGACTGGTATGATTTCGAATGGTATGTCAGGAACCGGGTTCCGCTGAACTTCGGGCATCTTCAGACCCGGACCAAGGAGTTCAATGGCATTGACTTGACTAAGGAATCATTCTTGGAGATGCTCAAAGGACGCATCTGTGCGGCAGACATATCTGCAGTAAAACAGGATGTCCTTCCATATATTGTCGACAAAAGGGAACTGGAAATATGGTCAAATGACTATTTCCTCCAGTTGGCTGATATGATACGGTTTGAGAATGATGGTGCTGGCCAAGGTTCCATCGAAGCCGGCAGAGAAGAACTCCGCAAGGGCTGACAGGAGCCTTCCTCCGGAAAGCCGCTGGAAGCCGCTGATCCTTGCGCCATGCAGAGCATTTCGTACAGCACGAGGGCGATTTCGGCGGGGCGGAGATTTATGGCGCAACATGTTGGCAAAATGTGTATATTTGCACAAAACATGTTTGATAAATGTGACAAAAGCACAGTTTAGCCAATGAATATAAGAATTGAACGTGATATCATGAAGGACTTGCTCCGGTGGAAGCAAAGGCCCGACCACAAGCCCCTCATAATCCGCGGAGCCCGCCAGATCGGCAAAACATGGGTCATGCGAAGGTTCGGAGAGAAGTACTTCGACCATGTGGCCTATTTCAACTTTGACTCTTCAGAGGAACTGTGCCGGGAATTTGAGAATACAAAGGATCCCAAACGGCTAATTGACATTCTCCGGCTTTACACGGACTGCCCGATCGAGCCCGGGCAGACATTGATGATCTTCGATGAGATACAGCAGAGCAACAAGGCACTGAATTCTCTGAAATATTTCTGCGAGGAAGCCCCGGATTATCACATACTTGCTGCAGGCTCTCTTTTGGGGGTGTCTTTGTCAAAAGGAGACTCGTTCCCTGTCGGGAAGGTCGATTTTCTGAGAATGTATCCCGTGACTTTCAAGGAGTTTCTCAATGCGGATGACCATCAAATGTACGAATATGTTGAAAGCCTTTCCGAAATAGCCCCGCTCCCGGAAATTGTCATGAACAGACTTGCCGAATCGTACCGTAGATACCAGACGTGCGGAGGGATGCCGACGGCTGTGGTTGCGATGCTTGGCAAGCGCGGCATAAAAGAGATTGAAGAGATACAGACCTCGATATTGACCGCCTATACTCTTGACTTCGCTAAACATGCACCAGGGAAAGACATCCCTCGCATCTCCGCCATCTGGAACTCCATCCCGTCACAGCTGGCCAAGGAAAACAGGAAATTCGTCTATAAGCTCGTCAAAGACGGGGCACGGGGGAGGGAATATGAGGACGCGCTTCTGTGGCTGGAACATGCAGGCATGATCTACAGAGTGTTCTGTTCGTCAAAGCCGCATTTGCCGCTGAGTGCCTATGATGACCTGTCAGCATTCAAGGTATACCTTTGCGACTGTGGGCTTTTGAGGCGGATGGCACAGCTTCCGGCCGAGATGCTCTGGACAGAGAATCCCCTTTATGTAGAATTCAAGGGAGCTATGGCGGAGAATATGGTATTGCAGTCCCTTGTCCCGCAGTTTGAAGTGATGCCGAGGTACTGGACATCGGAAGCGACCGCAGAGGTGGACTTCCTGCTGCAGAACGGAGCCTCGATCATTCCAGTCGAAGTGAAGTCCGGGACACGGCTCGGCGGCAAGAGCCTTGCTCTCTACATCAACCGCTTCGGGGTGAGCACCGCTTTGAGATTCTCCATGAACAATCTGAAACGTGACGGGGCCATCCTGAACATCCCACTACCGCTCGCCGACTGGACGGCAAAGCTTCTGACATTGTAAGAACTTTTTCGGCCAGGAAAGGCTCTCAGCACTTGCACGCCGCCACTTTCCTGATGGCCCTGACGAGCTCCCCGATCAGCATGACGGCGGATGTCACCACGATGATTTTCAGAAGGTCGTCAAACTCCAGCGGCTCGACATTGAAGAATGCGCCTCCAAGATAAACTATGACTACCTGCCCGAGGAGTATCACCGCGAGTATCAGCAGAAAACCTCTGCAACCCTTGAAATTCCAGGCGCTTCTGTCTGTACCGTAAGCTTTTGCGTTGAAAAGGTTCCAGAACTGGAGGAAGACGAAAGTCGTGAAAAACAGTCCGGACTCGTATCTGGAGATGCCGTTGTAAGCACCGAGTTCTATCCCGCGGATACCCGGACGTATGTCCGCGTGCTCCATGACATAAGTGAAGCCGACCATGAGCAGGCAGAAAAGGCCGCCGGTGATGATGATGTGCCACAGCAGGTCGTGGTCGATGATGAATTGAGACCTGTCCCTCGGCCTGTTCTTCATCAGCTCCCTCTCGGGCGGGAGAGATGCGAGGGCCATGGCGGCGAAGGTGTCCATGATCAGGTTTATCCACAGCATCTGTGTGACCGTGAGCGGCGACTGCACACCCATGAACGCGCCGCAGAGCACGATGAGGCAGGCCGATACATTGACCGTCATCTGGAAAAGGATGAAACGCTGTATGTTTCTGTACAGAGATCTTCCCCAGAGGACCGCCCTCCCGATACTGGTGAAAGAGTTGTCGATGATCGTGATGTCGCTGGCTTCTTTCGCCACCGAGGTGCCGTCCCCCATGGAAAGCCCGACATGGGCTGCGTTCAGCGCGGGGGCGTCATTTGTCCCGTCACCGGTCACCGCCACCACATTCCCCGTGGCCTGCAGGGCCTTTACAAGCCTCTCTTTATCGGTTGGCCGCGCTCTCGCGATGATTTTAAGGCCGTCTGCGACCTGCCTCAGTTCTTCGTCCGTCAGAGAGGCAATCTCAGGACCGGTGATGATGCTTGAACGCGGGCTTCCGTCGGTCCAAATGCCTATCTGACGTCCTATCTCCATGGCTGTGCGGGCATTGTCCCCGGTGACGATCTTGACATTGATCCCGGCATCAAGGCATTCCCGGACTGCGGCCGGCACATCTTCCCTCACCGGATCGGAGATCGCGAACAGGGCTATGAGCCTGAGCCCGGAGACATTGAGTTTCCCATTGTCGATAGCCTCCTCCCCCGCCACAAGGTCCTTGGTCGCAAGGGCCAGCATCCTCATCCCCCGGTTCTGGCAGTCCTCGGTGTATTTGCTTACGAGGGTCTGTTCCCCTGAGGGTATATCACAATAAGCCCCCACGATCTCCGGCGCCCCCTTGACAAAAAGCGACAGTTTGCCGCCGGCATCGCGGGTGAGCGTCGCCATGTACTTGTTCTCCGTAGAGAACGGCAGTTCCTGGACAACCTTCCCGGAAGAGCGCAGCGCGGCATAGTCCACACCCTGCTGCCCGAGCCACAGCAACAACGCCCCCTCGGTAGGGTTCCCGATCACCTCGTCCCCTTCCACGGAAGCGGTGGAATTTATGGCAATTGACTTGTACAGCAACGCGTTGTCCACATCTTCCGGCTTCCAGAAGTCCGCCACCCTCATCTTGTTTTGAGTGAGGGTGCCGGTCTTGTCGGTGCAGATGACCGTCACCGCCCCCATCGTCTCGCAGGCGTGCATCTTGCGCACAAGGTTGTTGGTGGCCAACATTTTACGCATGCTGTACGCCAGACTCAACGTGACCGCCATAGGCAAGCCTTCCGGGACGGCCACGACAACCAGGGTGACAGCTATCATTATGGACTGCAGCAAATAAGAGAGGAAATCCACCCAGACAAACGGGACGCCATCCAGCGTATGCACGTAGAGGATGATCCTCCCTGCCAGGATGAGGACAGCCAGACCGTAACTGATCCTGCTTATCCATGTCCCGAGCCTTTCAAGCTGCTCGTTGAGCGGGGTCTTCACACCGTTGTCGATCTGGGCCTGTTTGTAGACCTTGCCGTATTCGGTGGCATCGCCCACGGCAACGACCCGGCACACGGCGTGCCCTCCCATCACCTTCGTGCCCCGGTAGACCCTGTCTGTAGGATAGGTGGCGTTGGGATCGGCCTCGGAAGGGTCGGCACTCTTGCGGCATTCCGGCTCGCCGGTAAGCGTAGACTCGTTGATGACAAGTGCCGTGGATTCAAGCAGTTCGGCATCGGCAGGGACTTCGCAGCCGCTGTCAAGGACAACGATATCGCCAACCACCACGTCTTTTTTGGGAACCCTGGCGTACTTCCCGTCACGGACAACCACGACAAGTTCATCATCGTCAACCTGGTTGAGAAGGGAGAACTCCTTGTCCGATTTGAGCTCAAAAATAAAGGCGAGTGTCGTGGAAAGGAGGATGGCCAGCAATATCCCGGCAGGTTCGAAAAAAGCGTTCCACGAATGTCCGAGGCCCAGATATTCATACAACGATATGCCCAGAGACAATGCTCCCGCGATAATCAGTATGATGATGAGGGGATCCTTGAATTTTTCGAGGTAACGCTTCCATATAGGCACCTTGCCGGTCGGTGTCAGTATGTTATTCCCGTATTTCTGGCGGCTTTCCAGGACCTGCTCCGCCGTGAGGCCTTTTATATTATCTGTCATGGCTGTCGCCTTCTGCTTTGTCAATAAAAACGGAGCGAATTTATAAAAGTTCTTGATAATCTGCAAAGCGCACGAGTTGCAAAAAGTTGCAAATCAGGCGATGATTTTCTTGAAAAAAGTTGTAATATTGTGCGGTTAAAACCTGCAAAAAGTTGCAAAATAATGCTTAAAAGGAAGATTGTCAACGATTTAATACAGTGGAAAAGAGAATCCACGAATAAGGCTCTCCTCATCAAAGGAGCCAGACAAGTAGGAAAGACTACTGTTGTACGTCAATTCGCCAAAGAGAACTATAAGAATTTCATAGAGATCAACTTCGAACAGATGCCTCTGGCAAAACAGGCATTTGACGGAAACCTTGACGCGCGCACCATCCTTGTCAATCTCTCCGTCATGGGCTTCGGCCCGTTGGAGCCTGGCAAAACATTGATTTTTTTCGATGAGATACAATCCTGTCCGAATGCCAGGACAGCTATTAAATTCTTGGTGGAAGACGGGACTTATGATTATATTGAATCAGGCTCCCTGCTTGGCATCAACTACAAGGATGTATCCTCGTATCCAGTTGGATTCGAGCACGAACTGAATATGTATCCACTTGATTTCGAGGAATTTCTTTGGGCATGCAATATAGGGGAAGATGTGATCAGTCTTCTGAGGAAGTGCTACGGGGATATCAGTCCCGTTCCGGTTTTTCTTCACAAGCAAATCATGGAACGTTATCGGCAATACCTGATTGTGGGAGGCATGCCGGAGGTTGTGTCGACATATCTTGCCAATGAAGACTTCAACAAGACCATCACAAATCAGAAAGACATTCTTTCCGGGTATCGCAACGACATTTCCAAGTATGCCGGAAAGGATCAAATGCTGGTAAAATCAGTATTTGACGCTATTCCGGGGCAATTGAGCAAACAAGACAAACGCTTCATACTGGCATCCATTGAGGAAAATGCATCCCGGCGTAAATATGGAGCTCCCACCCAGTGGCTGGTCGATGCGGGCATAGCGTATTACTCATTCAATGTGAATACTTTTGAGCTGCCGCTCCCAAGCCATGAAAACCTTAGACTATATAAACTGTTCTTTGTTGACAGCGGACTCATGTGCCCAATGATGCTGGGCAATATACAGGCAAAGGTTTTGACGGGTGACATCCTCGTGAATGAAGGCGCCCTCGCGGAAAACCATATAGCCGGAGAACTTGTAAAGCATGGCATATCACTGAATTATTACGACAGAAAGAGCAGACATGAACTGGATTTCGTCTTTCCGGAAGGAGACAGAATCAGCATCCTGGAGATAAAATCGGGCAAGGACTACAAGAAGCACGTATCCCTTGATATGGCCAGAAGCCTTTTCCCCGACAAAATCGGGAGAATGATTGTGATGAGCGACAATAACATCGAAATTGAAAACGGCATACAGTACCTGCCTTTCTACATGAGCATGTTCATCTGAGAACTTTGAGATTTACCTGTTTTTTTTGTATCATTACGGCCCGAATACAAAATAACAGTTAAAGATGAAAAAGTGCATTACCTTTATCGCAGCGGTATCATCGCTGCTGCTCTGCGCATCATGCAGCAAAAGCCAGGATGGAAAAGAAGCGTTTGAACGCATCGACGTGGACTGCAAAGCCCTGTCCGGAAGTCTCGGATCCGAATTTGCAGAGTTCGCATCCAAGAACACATCCTACATCATCAGCGAGCTCACGACTGAAAGTTCAGTCACACTCGGAGGGAAATTCAATCTGAATGACGAAGAACTTCAACTGCATGTCACAGCGACAGAGGATGTTTACGGAAATGTAGGCAGCATCAGCATAGTCCCGGAGGACGAGAAGCTGGACAAGGACCTGTTCGCCTATTTTCTCAACAACTACGAGAGCCTTGATCTCGGTCAGTGGCTGGGAGCAAAATACAATGTGACTGCAGAAGACGGAAGCTCCACCGGAGGGGTTTATCAGACAGTGGATGAGACTCTTAAACTGGTCGAGTCGTCAGCCGACCTGGACAATCTGCTTGTGCACGCCGTGTTCGGAGTCGCTCCAGGCAAGGCTTATGCAGTCCCTTCCATCAAGGACGGCCGCTTCTGCGTGCTGATAATGGACAACTTCCTGCGCCTCGACTATTCAAGGCTGTATGAACTGATCGGCAGCGACTACAACACCTTCGCCGCAGACAACTACATCATCGGTTCAAAGATGTCGCTGTTCGGCACCAACTACTTCTATTGTGACTATGCGCTCGACTTCGCCGGTTATGCATTCAACTGCGATGTCAATGCGGACGCGGATGCCAAGCTCATCACAGGCATAACCCTCAACTTCGCCAGCACTAAGACCGATGAGCAGCTCTCAATGTGGAAAGCCTACGCCGCCGGCACTGAAGCCCTCAGACTCGGCACTTTCAAAGAGGCCTACACCAGTTCTTTCGGCTCAAAGGGCAAGACCTTCGACTCCCCGGAAGCCGTCCTCGAGTATGTCGAGACCAAAGGCAGGCCCGCAAGCGGCTTCGACCCTGATATTGTCGTGGTCTATGGCAACGACAAGGCGAGCCTCACCATCACCCTCAAATCCCTTTCGGTCACGATGAGCATAAAATAACCGTGATTGAAAATACAAGTCATTGACTTGCCACTAGGGTCTTGATTCAATCGACTTACAGTATACCGGGCGATTTATCATGTTTTTTGCATGTATTTCGCCCGGTATAGCGTAATTAATCAAATTTTGTCTACAAGATTAAATCACCCCAAACTCATCTATCCCCTTCCTGCTTCACAGTCTGAAGGTAGGGGTAAAAACAGCCAAAAACACCCATACCTGTGAGAACATGGCAACTGCTGGAAAGGTTAGAGCATAATGGCACCATTATGCTCTAACCTGAACGGAATTCATACTCCCGGAAGAAGCAGAGCGCGCTACCTCATACGCCACCAGTCCCAGATGAACAGGTCATGGCCGGGCCGGTGAGGTAGACATCCCGGAAGAGGTCGCCGTCCGGGGTGAACTCCACTGAAAGCCTGTCCTTACGCGCCTGCACATCGTATTTGACGGGGGCGCTGGCACTCCCGCCATCGCGCAGGTAAGAAGCGATCGCGGAAGCGGTGATGCCGGTACCGCAGGCAAGCGTCTCAGCCTCAACGCCTTTCTCGAAGGTACGGACGCGGATGGAGCGCAGGCCCGGCGCTGCCGACACGAAGTTGACATTGACCCCTGCCGGAGCGAAAAGAGGATTCCAGCGGTACTCGCGCCCCACCTTATCGACATCGACCTTATCAACATCCGGAACGAAAAGCACAAGATGCCGCGTGCCGGTATTGACGAACCAGCCATCAAGTTCCCGGCGGTATTCAGTCACGTCTATCATCTTGAGCCTGACAATATACGAGTCTCCCCGCCGCGAGATGATCTCGGCCGTATGCAAGCCGTCCGGAGCCTCAAACAGATAAGCCCTCCCGACGGCAGGCCTTATCCCGAGATAATCAGCAAAAGCGGCGATGCAGCGGCCACCGTTGCCGCACATCATGCCGGAAGACCCGTCCGGATTGAAAAACTCCATCTTGAAGTCCACCACATCAGATGTCCCCAATATCATCAGTCCATCCGCACCGATACGGCCGTCCGCAGAAAGAAATCCGCTCTTGCGGCTGCACAGACTGCATATCTTTTCCGGCTGCCTGTATCCGGAAACATCGCCGGAACGGCCGTCCATGACGATGAAGTCGTTGCCCGCACCGGAATACTTGTAAAGTTCCATCACCTGAGCAGATCTTCGAGAGTGACGGAACCGGAAGTCTTCTCGTCCCGGTATTTCACGATTACCGGACAGTACAGGCTGACCCCGCTTCCTGCACCGGGGCCCTTGCTTATCGGACGGCTGCCGGAGACGACCACCGCTCCGCGCGGCACAACCACCCTGCCGTCGGAGTTGCGCGGCACAAATTCACCCGTTGTCGCATCATAAAGGGCCGTGGAGGCCGTTATGATGACCCCGGATGCTATCACCGCCTTTTCCTGCACTATGGTGCCCTCATAGATGCCGCAGTTGCCGCCCACGAACGCCCCGTCCTCGATGATGGTCGGCATCGCTCCGGCCGGCTCAAGCACCCCGCCGATCTGGGTCGCAGCTGAGATGTGGATATTGCTCCCCACCTGCGCGCAGGAGCCGATCGTGACATGGCTGTCCACCATGGTGCCTGCCCCCACATAAGCACCTACATTGATGTAGGACGGTGGCATGACAATGGAGCCCGGAGCCAGATATGCCCCACGGCGTATGCCGGTGCCGCCCGGCACGATGCGCACCCCGTCTTCTTGGCGAAAACTGCGCACCGGATAGGTGTCCTTGTCGAAGAAACTGAACTGCCCCTCACTCATGTCGGTCATCTTCCCTAGACGGAATCCGGCAAGAATCACCTCCTTGACCCAGGTGTTGACTTTCCACTCGCCGCCGATCTTCTCGGCAACACGGAGTTCCCCTGCCTCAAGGGCTGAGAGGACCTCATTGAATCTTTCTATTGTGACTTCCATAATTCATCAAGCGTAAGGGACATTATCTCTTCCGTCATCTGAGTGGCATCGGACAGGGGCGGGCGGACCTCACCGCTCATAAGCCCGAGACATGCCATCGCAGCCTTCACCGGGATCGGATTCGACTCCAGGAAACAGTTCTTGAAGAGCGGAGAGAGCCGGTGATGGAGGGCGCGCGCCTTGAGAAGATCTCCCTGCAGCATCGCGTCTGTCAATGCCTTGACCTCAACCGGAGCCACATTGGAAGCCACACTCACGACCCCCTGGCCACCTGTAGCCATAAAGGCAAGGGTCATGTCATCATCCCCGCTGAGCACAGAGAACCCCTCCGGAGCACGGCGGATGATCTCACTGACCTGGGAGTAGTTGCCGGAGGCCTCCTTGGTGCCTATGATATTCGGGCAGTCCTCCGCAAGCCTTATGGCTGTCTCGGCTGTCATGTTGGCCCCGGTCCGTCCCGGCACATTATATATCACCACAGGCTTGTCGGCCGCCTCGCTGACCGCCTTGAAATAGCGGTACTGCCCCTCCTGGGTAGGTTTATTGTAATATGGGACTACAACCAGATAGGCATCCGCCCCGTGAGGTCCGAGCAGCCGCATGTTGTCAAGTGTGCCCTGAAGGGAATTGGTGCCGCAGCCCACAAGAAGCGGCAGGCCGGCAGCACAGCTGCGTGTGATGTCCAGAAGACGCAGTTTCTCTTCCACAGAAAGAGTCGGGGTCTCTCCAGTAGTGGCAAGCGGCACAAGAAAATCAACCCCAGCCTCAACCTGTCTCTCCACGCAGGACCGGTAAGAGTCATAATCCACCGCCCCACTCTTGAACGGGGTCACCAGAGCTGTGCCGCAACCCTTGAGATATAATTTGCTCATAATATCAGATCTTTAAATTCGTGCACGCCTTCGAGACCCTCGGTCATCAGCGCCGCGCTCACGGCACCCTCGGCAAAACCCTGTCTAGAATAGGCCTCATGCGTAAAAGTCAGACAATCCACTTCGGAGCGCAAACGTACTATGTGGGTTCCGGGAACCTCCCCCACGCGCTCCGAGATTATTTCAGGCTTCTCTCCGAGCGCAGCCTCGATGATGCCGCCCACGGTCTTGGCCGTACCGCTCGGCGCGTCAAGCTTGTGGATATGGTGAATCTCCTTGACATCCGGGGTGTAACCGTGTCCCTTGAGGACAGTACAGGCCCGCTCCACCGCAGCAAAGAAAGCATTGACCCCTATCGAGAAATTGGAGGCCCAGACGAGAGTGGTGCCGCAGGCGCGGAAAGCACGGAAAACATCCTCCTTGATGTCGTACCATCCCGTCGTGCCTACCACTACAGCCTTGAAACGGGCCGCCAGAAAACCATAATTGGCCCTGAAGGCGTCCGGCGTGGAGAAATCAATGCACACCGCCCCGGACGTGACATCCTCCGGAAGTGAGCACACATCATCCGTGGCACACACAGGCTCAAGCTCCCTGCTGCGCAGCACAGACTCGACCATGTGCCCCATCTTACCGTAACCGCTGATCACAATCTTCATATATCCTGACATAATTATCTATTGCTTCTTCCAAGTCCTTGACGGCGACCTGCTCATTGTCCCGGTGCGCCGTCAAGATCGAACCCGGGCCGCATATCATCTTGTGGGTGAACCCCGTAAGATGCGGAGCATCGCTCCCGAAAGAGGCCGGAGCGGTCCGGAATCCAGGCAGGGTGAAGTACTCCGCCGGAGCATCTCCACCGCGGGGACGCACCCCAAGTTCCTGACCGTCAAGGGCATCCATATAAGAGCATACCCTACTGTCGGAAAGGAAAGTGGTACGGAAATACAGACGGCAGTCAAGCGAGGGGCTCAGCACGTTCTGGGGGTTGTCGCTGCGCAGAAGCCCCACATTGAAAGTGGTCCTGCCCAGAAGCGGATCGTCCCCGAAATCCTCGGAGCGCAACTCATCCATGAAATCCACAAACATGTCCACCGCGCTGCGTCCATACTGCGGATAACCCGAGTGGCAGGCTTTCCCCGTAAAGTGCAGGTCAAACGACTTGGTGCCCTTGGAAGCGCTGACCATGCAGTTGTCCGTGGGCTCGCCTATCACAAGATACGGGGCTGTAAACCCGGTACGGGAGAAAGCCTTCGCCCCGAAAGAACCGGTCTCTTCCCCGCTGAGCAGCAGCAGGCCGAACCCGTCGCGGCCGCCATCAGCAAGAGCGCGGCAGGCCGAATACATCGAGAAAATCTGCCCCTTGGCATCGCAGCTCCCGCGTCCCCGGACAATACCTCCGTCAAAGACGGGGGCGATATACGGAGGCACGGTATCCATGTGCGTGCAGAACACTATCTTCGGCTCACCCCAGCTCATAAGGAGGTTGAGTGTGCCGTCACCGACCTCATGGAGTGTCTTTTGCGGCGCGTCCAGACTCTTTTCCAGCCATAGTGCGAAATCCCTCTCCAGCCCGGAGGTGGAATCGATGGAAAGCATCTGGCTGAAAAGTTCTGTCATCATAGCAGCACGTCCCTGATTATACCGGAAGCGGCAAGCCTGACACCTTCGCCCGCACCCCTGATGACGAGAGGTGCCGAATATTCACTTTTTATGATGGTCACATTTTCTGTCCCGCTAAGCCAGTAGAACGGGCTGTCAGCACCGACATCGACCATCTTGATCTCTGCCCTATATCCGAGACGCGCAGACGGGTCACGGCGCATCATGGCGACAAAACGCTGCCTCTTGCCTTCGGCGGCAAGCTGCTTCTCCCTTATCTGTATCTTCGGCTCCAGAGCCTCCAATCTGGAATAAAACTCCTCAATCGGACAATCGAAAAATTCCCTCCCGAGCATCGGCGTTATCTGCACATCGCCCTCTTCGAGCGTCACCCCGGCCTCTCTGGCAAGGATCAGCAGTTTGCGCAGCACGTCCCTGCCCCCGAGGTCGGTACGCGGATCTGTCTCCGAAAGCCTTTCTTTCTGTGCCCGGCCAAGAAGGGCGGCAAGGCTCTCTTCGCACTCGGGACGTTCGTGGGTGGTGAGCACATAGTTGAGAGTGCATGAGACTACCGCCTCTATGGACTCGATGCCGCCACTGCAATTGGCATCATTGGCTATTGACTCAAGGATCGGTAGAGATGTGCCGACAGTAGTGTCGTAGCGGAAAAAAGTCCCGTTTTCCCGGGCGGCTGCCTTGAGGGCTGCATACTGCACATAAGGGACTGCAAGAGAGCGGCGGTTGGAAGTCACGACTCCCAGACCGCTGCGGAACAGTTCCTCGTATCTGAGGTAAAGGCTGTCGTCATCCGTACAGTCAATGAATACCGACTTGCGCGGAGCCGCCTGGCAGACCGCCGTGATGAAAGCCCCGCCCTCGGCGCTGTCGGAGTCGCGAAGCCGAGAGCTGATGGTCTCCTCTCCGAGACCGCGCATGTCAATCATATAGTTGCGGCTGTCCGACACTCCTGCAATCCTGATTGTCCTGCCAAGACGGGCCTCAACTCTCTCCCGGCTTGCGGCAATCAGTCTCACAAGAGCCTTGCCCACCGCCCCGTAGCCGGCTATGAAGACATTGACCTCAGTGATGCTGCGCTCCTCAAAAAACTCCCTGTGTATGGCCGCCACGGCCTCCCGGGCCACGATGAGCCTCACATCCACAAAGAATACCGAGGCTTCTCCGTCCACCTCCGAGAGCGGCTTGATGCCGGCTTCCGAAAGAGCCGAGAGTATCCTGCCGGAAGCGGACCTGCGGCTCACGACCCCCTCTCCGACAAGGCATATTCGCGAGATCCCGTCCTGCGGCCTGTCAAGACTGGTCACGCCCATCCATGACTCCGGTCTTCCCGACCGGATGTCGCAGACCACCGTCCCCGGGTTGCCCGGATCGAAGGTGTCTTTTATATTGATTGCAATGCCGGCAGACATGGCAGGACGCACGGTGGGCGCATACAGGACCTTCGCCCCGTTTTCGGCAAGCTCAAGGGCTGCGCCGTAAGAAATCTCCGGGATCGTCGCTGCTGACGGGACGACCCTCGGGTTGGCCGTCATGATACCCGGCACATCAGTCCAGATCTCAAGGGCCCCAGCATCAAGGGCAGCTGCATAGAGAGCGGCACTGTAGTCCGAACCGCCACGCCCGAGGGTGGTCACATGGCCATCTTCGTCAGAAGCGATGAATCCCGGGGCCACAAAGAGCCGCACATCGGGGCACTCATCGACAGCCCCGCGTATGGCGGCATAGCTGCGGTCCAGATCCACTTCTCCGCAGCAGGTCCTGATGAGGCGACGCGAGTCAAGCCAGCAAGTGCTGACAGAGTCGCAGGCGAACTTGCGGGCGATGATGACTGTAGAGAAAAGTTCTCCGAAAGTGACGCAGTCCTGAGGAGCCGCATTCTGGAGTTCCCCGAAAAGCACATCCACCTCAGCGCTTACAGCACGCCGTTCCTCTCCGGTGAAAAGCCTTGTCACTATAGCCTGATGACGCAGGCGGAGAGCCTCGACCTGGGTCTCCCGCTCCTCCCCTTCCGGCAGCGAGCCTATCTTGATCAGGGCATCTGTACATCCGCTCACAGCAGAGCACACCAAAACCACCCTGTCGCTGCGAAGCTCTTCAGCCACGATGTCCATGACTGATGAGATCCGTGTCGCATCTGCGACTGAACTTCCTCCGAATTTCAATACACGCATCACACTCTCTCTATCTTGGCTCCCAGGGCGTTGAGGCGCCCTTCGATATCTTCATATCCCCTGTCTATCTGCTCGATATTGTCAATGCGTGAAGTCCCGCTTGCGGACATGGCCGCGAGTAGCATGGCGATGCCGGCCCGGATGTCAGGGGAAGTCATGCGGCCGGCCTTGAGGCATATCTTATGGTCATGGCCGATCACCACGGCACGGTGCGGGTCACAGAGTATGATCTGCGCCCCCATGTCGATGAGCTTGTCCACAAAGAAGAGCCTGCTCTCGAACATCTTCTGATGTATCAGCACACTCCCCTTGCACTGGGTGGCCACCACGAGCATCACGCTCAAAAGGTCAGGTGTCAAGCCAGGCCACGGGGCATCGGCGATGGTCATTATAGACCCGTCTATGAAGGATTCGATCTCATAGCTCTCCTGGGCAGGGACATATATATCATCCCCTCTCTGTTCGAGCTTGACTCCAAGCCGCCGGAAACACTCCGGAATGATGCCCAGATTCTCCCATGACACGTTGCTTATTGTGAGTTCGCTCCGGGTTATGGCTGCCATCCCGATGAACGATCCGACCTCAATCATATCCGGAAGTATGCGGTGCTCCGTACCATGGAGAGACTCCACTCCTGTGATTGTGAGCAGGTTGGAGCCGATCCCCTCGATCTTCGCACCCATCCTCACCAGCATCCGGCACAGCTGCTGGAC
Source organism: Bacteroidales bacterium UBA6431 (assembly GCA_002439095.1). Lineage (GTDB taxonomy): Bacteria > Bacteroidota > Bacteroidia > Bacteroidales > UBA932 > Cryptobacteroides. Next base: position 60,242 of record DJOT01000010.1, read on the forward strand.
ATAAGGTTCGCAGGCGGCATTGTAGATGGTGGTGACCCCTTTGGCAAGAGTTGCGGCCATAACTATATTGGCAGTACCGGTGACCGAGGCCTCATCAAGCAGCATGTAGCAGCCCTGCATGTTTCTGCCAGAAGAGAGGCTATACGCACTCTTGTCCGTGTCGTAAGCGCACTTTGCCCCGAGTTTCATGAAGCCGTCGATGTGCGTGTCCACACGGCGGCGGCCGATCTTGTCCCCTCCGGGTTTCGGGAAATACGCCTGTCCGAAACGGGACAATATAGGGCCTACCACCATCACCGAACCGCGCAACTGCGCGCAACTGCGTACGAAGTCCGCGCTGCGTATGTAGAACTCATTGACATGCCCTGCCGTGAACCTGTACTCCCCCTTGCCGAGGCGCTCCACCGTGACTCCCATGCTCTCAAGCAGGGCAATCAGGTTCTGGACATCCAGTATCTCTGGAACATTGGATATGGTGACCGGTTCCGAAGTGAGCAAGGTGGCACTGATCACCTCCAGGGCCTCGTTTTTCGCGCCCTGAGGTTCAATGGCCCCGCTCAGACCATGACCGCCCTCTATGATGAACGAACTCATATATGCTCAACCTCGGGTTCAAGTTCCACACCGAAACGTTCACGTACAGTCTCAGTCACCCTCTTCTCGAGAGCCAGTATGTCAGATGGCGATGCATCACCGCTGCTGTTGACAATCACAAGCGGCTGTTTTTCATATACGGAAGCACCTCCCTGCGAAGCGCCCTTGAGACCGCAACTGTCTATCAGCCACGCGGCGGGAATCTTAACGCTGCCGTCTGGAAGGTCATAATGCGGAGCGCTGCCGTCTGGGGATATGCGCCTGAACTCATCCGCACTCACGACAGGATTTTTGAAGAAACTGCCGGCATTGCCGATTTCTTCCGGATCCGGAAGCTTGGAGCGGCGCAGCTTGATCACGGCTTCGCGCACTTCCACAGGAGATTGAGGGGTCTTCCCCTCAAGGGCTTCAGACAGCCCCTTGTACTCAAGGCGCGGACGTGGGATGCGGCTGAGCCTGAAAAGCACGCTGGTGACGATGTAGCGGCCTTTGTTCTCAGGCTCCTTGAACATCGACATCCTGTAGGCATATCGGCACTCGGAGGCACTGAACTTGACTTTTTTCTTTTCCTGCAGGTCGTAGCACACTACCCCGGATATGATGTCCTTGACCTCAACCCCGTAGGCTCCGATGTTCTGCACGGCGGCAGCCCCGACTTCACCAGGGATGAGGGAGAGATTCTCCGCCCCCCATAGCCCGTGGCGGCAGGTCTCGGCCACGAAAGAGTCAAAGTTGACCCCGGCACCGACCATCACCGGCACGTCGTCGAACCCTACATCCACGTATTTGATGTACTCGATGTTGGAGTGCAGCACCGTCCCGGGGAAATCTCCCGTGAAAAGCAGGTTGCTTCCCTCCCCGATGTGCAGAAACGGCTTGGGGAGCTTCTCGAAATTGAGACCCTCGAGTTCCTTGACACTTTCGTATTCCACGAAGCACCCGCAGGACACCTTCATCCTGAAGGTGTTCAGTGCTCCGAGATCATAGTTGAGCTTTATTCTCACTGTTCCTTGTAAGTTGATTGGAGATGAAGTTCATCCATCTGGCTCTGGTCGATCTTGGATGGTGAGTCGATCATCACGTCGCGGCCCTGATTGTTCTTAGGGAAGGCGATGTAGTCGCGGATGGTCTCCTGCCCGCCGAAGAGTGCGCAGACTCGGTCGAAGCCGAAGGCAAGTCCCCCGTGAGGAGGGGCTCCGAACTTGAAGGCGTTGATGATGAAGCCGAACTTGTACTCGGCGTCCTCGCGGCTTATGCCCAGCACATCGAACATCCTGCTCTGCAGCTTGGCGTCGTGGATACGGATGGAGCCGCCGCCGAGTTCTGTGCCGTTGAGCACAAAATCGTATGCGTTGGCGCAAACCCTCTCAAGATCCTCTTTCTTGTCAGAGTAGAACCACTGCTCATGCTCCGGCTTCGGCGCGGTGAACGGGTGGTGCATGGCGTAGAAGCGTCCATCTTCCTCGCTCCATTCGAGAAGCGGGAAGTCCACTATCCAGAGCGGTGCGAACACCTTCGGATCTCTCAGGCCGAGACGGTTACCCATCTCGATTCGCAGCACTCCGAGCTGGGTCTGGGTCTTGCGCTTGGCTCCGCAGAGCACGAGGATGAGATCGCCCGGCTTTGCCTCGCAGACCTGAGCCACCTCATGGAGTTTCTCCGCGGAGAAGAACTTGTCCACGGATGACTTGATGCTGCCGTCGGAGTTGACCTTGATGTACACAAGTCCTTTTGCGCCGACCTGCGGGCGCTTCACCCACTCGGTAAGCTCGTCGAGCTGCTTGCGGGTGTATTCGGCACAGCCTTCGGCGGCGATGGCACCGATGTATTCCGAAGAGTCGAAGACGCTGAATCCCTGGTTCTTTACCAGCGGGGTGATGTCGTGGATCTTCATGCCGAAGCGGACATCCGGCTTGTCGGAGCCGTAGTTGTCCATGGCATCGTACCACCTCATGCGAGGAAGCGGATCTGGGATGTCCACGCCGAGGGCGTTCTTGAACATGCGGCGCATCATCCCCTCGAATGTGTTCAGCACATCCTCCTGCTCCACGAAGCTCATCTCGCAGTCTATCTGGGTGAACTCCGGCTGACGGTCAGCACGCAGATCTTCGTCGCGGAAACATCTCACAATCTGGAAGTAGCGGTCGTATCCGGCCACCATCAGGAGCTGCTTGAATGTCTGAGGGGACTGCGGAAGGGCGTAGAAAGTGCCAGGGTTCATACGGGACGGCACCACGAAGTCGCGGGCCCCCTCCGGGGTGGATTTGATGAGATATGGAGTCTCTATCTCCATGAATCCCTGTTCATCGAGGTAGGTGCGGATCTCCTGGGCGAGGCGATGGCGAAGCGCCAAGGCCCGCTGAAGAGGAGGACGGCGCAGGTCAAGATAGCGGTATTTGGCCCGCAGGTCCTCGCCTCCGTCGCTGTTCTCCTCGATGGTGAACGGCGGAGTCACGGACTTGTTGAGCACGTTGATGCTCTCCAGACGGATCTCTATGTCGCCGGTGGGCATCTTCGGGTTCTTGCTGGCGCGCTCCACCACTTCGCCCATGGCCTGTATCACATATTCGCGGCCAAGGCCGGCGGCGGCCTCCACCAGAGCCGGATCGGCATCAGTCTCCACTACAAGCTGCGTGATGCCGTAGCGGTCACGCAGGTCGATGAATGTCATTCCCCCCAGTTTGCGGGTCTTCTGCACCCAGCCTGCCAGGGTGACTTTCTTTCCTTTGTCGGAGAGCCTCAGCTCACCGCAAGTGTTGCTTCTGTACATATAGCGTTTTGTATTATATTCCAAAAGAGCAAAGATATAAAATTATCCCGGATATGCGTATACACAACTCCGCCGTACCCGGACAGGGCACGGCGAAGTGTTAAACTTGATGTGTCAATGTCTTAGAGCTTGTAGTACAATGACAGCACCCAGGCGAACATCCGTGGCGGCAGGATGGTCTTGGCAAAGACGGAGAGTCTCTGCAGGAAAGTGGCCACGATATAGTTGTATTTCGGGTTCTTCTTGCGGACTATCTCTGATATTTTCGCGGCGAGCACATCGGGCTTGAGCCCGGAAGTCTCATCGTGCTCTATGCTGGCCATGGACTTGGCGTAGGACTTGTAGACCTCGAAGGCCTCGGGATTGGCGACCGTGCTGCGGGTCGCGGTGAAGCCGGTGGAAAAGTCCCCAGGCTCGATGACCACTACCTTGATTCCGAACTCCTTTACTTCGAGTCTCAAAGCCTGGCAGTAGCCTTCTATCGCAAACTTGGAAGCCGAGTACAGCCCTTGATAAGGAAGACCGATAAGCCCACCTATCGAACTGATGCAGATGATCTTGCCTTCCCTCTGCCTGCGCATCACAGGGATCACGGAATGCAGGAAACGCACCATCCCCATCCAATTGACATCCATCTGTTTGCGGGCATCGTCAAGGGAGCTGAACTCCAGCGGGCCGCCGACTCCCATGCCGGCGTTGTTGATGAACACGTCGATCCTGCCCTCGGCCTCCACGACCCGGGAGACCGCCGCCTCCACCTGGGCATCATCGGAGGCGTCCGCCTTTATGTAGGTGACACCGGGAATCTGCGGCACATCACGTCTGTGCGTGCCGTAGACCTTGTGCCCGTCGGATGCGAGCCGCTCGGCCATCGCCTTGCCGAAGCCGGAGCTGATGCCTGTGATGAGGATGACCATGGCCGAGATGTTATTCTATGACACCGAGTTCCTTGAAGATCTTGGTAAGCTTCTCCACTGCCTCGTCCACCTGCTCGATGGTGTGCGTGGCCATGAGGGCGAAGCGGATGAGCACATCGCTCTCCGGCACTGCCGGTGCGATGACAGGGGTGATGAACACGCCCTGCTCATAAGCCATGCGTACGATCTTCATAGCCTTGATGGTATCGCGCACGAAGAGAGGTATGATAGGGGACTGGGTGTGGCCCGTATCGAAGCCGTTGTCCTTGAACGCTTTCTGCGCGTGGCGGGTCACCTTCCAGAGGTGTTCGCGCCTCTCCGGCTCGTTGATCATGATGTCGAGTGCCGTCGATGCGGCTGCCACGGCAGCCGGGGTCATGGATGCGCTGAATATCAGGGAGCGGGAGTTGTGCTTGAGGTAGTTAAGCACTTCCTTGTCGCCGGCGATGAATCCTCCCAGCGAACCGAAGCTCTTGGAGAATGTTCCCATTATAAGGTCAGTGTCAGCGGTGAGGCCGTAGTGGCTCGCGGTACCGGAGCCGTTCTCCCCGATCACTCCGAGTCCGTGGGCATCGTCCACCATCACGGAGGCGTTGTATTTCTTGCAGAGTTCCACGATCTGCGGAAGCGGGGCTATGTCTCCCTCCATGGAGTAGACTCCGTCCACGACGATGAGTTTGAGCGCGTCAGGCGGGGTGAGGGCAAGCTTTTTCTCGAGGACGGCCATGTCGTTGTGCGGGAACTTGCGGACTTCCGAGAAGCTCAGGCGGCTGCCGTCGATGATGCAGGCATGGTCAAGAGCATCGAGGAAAACGTATCCACCCTTGACTCCAAGGCAGCTGACCACCCCGAGGTTGACCTGGAAACCGGTGCTGTAGGTGACGGCCTCGTCCTTGCCGACAAACTTGGCGAGCTTGGCTTCAAGCTCCTCATGGATATCGAGTGTTCCGTTGAGGAAACGGCTGCCGGAGCAGCTGGTACCGTATTTGCGTATCGCCGCGATGGCGGCTTCCTTGAGACGTGGATCGTCTGAGAGTCCGAGGTATGAATTGGAGCCGAACATCAGGACTTTCTTGCCGTCGGCCATGGTGACGACCGGATCCTGACCTGAAGATATCGGGCGGTAGTACGGATAGATTCCTAGAGCTTTAACTTCTTGAGGGACTGTGTACTTAGCACAAATCTCATTCAGTATTTTCTTCATCTGGCTTAGATTTAATAAAGTAGTACAACGCTGCAAATATACAAATTTAATTTTATTCGCAACCTGCCACCGGGCGGGCAGGCGGGGGAGAGACGGACTGGCCATGGCAATCGGTTTGAGCACATCGCAGGTGGGAGCGGATTTCGGCATTTATGCTCCCACCTGAACGGGGCACATGCCCTGCGAGCCTCCCTGAGGCAGGTCGCTTTGGCAGGTAGGAGCCTTTTTCGGAGAATCCGCTCCCACCTATTCTCCGGTACAGAATCGTGACTCCTGCTGTACGGGAAACGACCTTCTCCCGTACGAAACGGCCCGCAAAGCAGCTTTGGTACGGGAAAGGCGGGGTCTGCCGTACGGAGAGGAGCTCTATCCTCCGGAGAAGGCCGAAAAATGCCCTTAGAGGCCATTCAGAGGGCTGACGCGAAATTTCAGTATAACGGGATGGATGATATTGTTGCTGAGACGCATCACTTTTCCAAAATAGCGATGCTGATTCTGTGAAAAGTTACTATCTTTATGTCCAGTTAGTAGACCGGCGGTTGCAAACCGCCATTATAAAAAACACAAATCAGTATGGAAAAGAAGTATTTAGGCTCTATTGCAGCGGCTTGTACAATTGCTGCTATGCTTGTGTCATGCACAAAAAAAGAAGAACCGGGGCTGGCAGTTCCGGAGATTGTCCAGAGTGAACAGATTTCAGACAATCCTGTCACTCTGTCTTTCTCATGGGCAGCAGTCGAGGGGGCCGACAGTTACGAATATGAGTTGGCGACTGTCGAAGACGAGACAAAATCAGTGCTCGCAGAGGGGAGTACCGAGAAGACCAGTTGGTCTGTAGCATCAAGCAATGATGTTCTTCTCTCTTTCAGCACCAGATATGTCTTTTCAGTCAAGGCGAAGTCTGCCCTTGCGGAATCGAATGTGGCCTCTTGTGAGGTGACTACATCAGCGGCTCCATTCAGCATGACCATCACAGACCTGTCGTATCGTGGAGCGACCTTCACCGTAGCCGCAGAGGATCCGTCATTGACATACATTACGGCACAGACCGAGTGGGAGAAGTTTGCAAAATACGGTTCGGACCTGGAATTCATCGAGGATTACGATTTCGGCTTCTATAAGAAGATTCCTCCTGTTTATATTCCTTGGTATGCAAAGATGGAAAGTGATCTGAAAAAAGGAGAATACTCCTGGACGACACGTATCCTGACTCCCGGGAAGAACTATGTCTTCTACGCATACGGGATCAAGATGCAGACAGACAACACCGCCTCTCCGGTACTTGTTTCAACCCCGCTGGTAAAGACCAGGTTCACGGCTCCGGAGTTCGAACCTACCAGCAGCACAACATTCCAGGTGGCATCCGTGAGCCAGACCATAGAGGGAGGCAAGGTCGTATCGACAATCAAGGTCACTCCATCAAGCAGCCGCGAGAAGTACCTTGTCGCATTCGCCGAGGATGAATATGTAAACAAGAACTACGACGGAAGCGACTTTGCTCTGATGATGGGCCGCATGGGCGACCTTGAGATAATGGGGACGGTGAAAAACTATAACTGGGGGGCTTCGGGCCTGCTTCATTCCGGTGAAATCACTATTGCCAACAATGCTACGGGCGTGAGCCTCGATGCCAACATAAATCCGGGGAAAAAGTACCATGCCATCGTCATCGGCGTGACGGACAGCGGTATCCAGACGACCGAGATCAAGCGCTTCGACATGACAGCACCGGCAGAATAAAAAACGCGTCACATGAAATCCGGACTTATCACTTTGCTGATGCTGCCCCTGCTTCTTGCCGCTTGTACGTCTGAAAAGCAGAACACCATAGAAATCACAACCCGGCAGGACCAACTCGTTCTGGGCAGCGAAAAAAACAGCCGTCTGGACATCACTTTCACGGCCACAGAATCATGGAAGGCAAGCGTGGATGTCGATTGGGCCACGGTGGTGCCCATGACAGGCCTGAGCGGAGAACAGACAATAAGTCTTGTGTCCAAGACATTCAACAACAGCGGTTCAGTCAGACAGGGAAGTCTCAATATCTCCACAATTACGGATCTCGAGGAACTTGTCTTCACGCAGGCTAAGGCCGATGTGGTGAATTTGGAGGACACAAAATATGTTGTAGGCACTGACGGGGGCCTGGTGAGCGTAAAGTTTTCATCCAACGTCCTTGGCTATAAGGTCTTGATGGTCTCCCAGTCCGCCAAGCCGACATGGATTACCGGTAAAAAAGACGCCAACACGCCGGAGGATGCCGGATCGGGCCCGGGCGATTCACTCCACGAGTACGAATACCAGTTCTCGGTCAGTCCTAATGATACTCACGAGACCCGCTCATGCTCGTTCTATATCAATATCGTCAATCCGGAGAATCACAATGAAGTCTACATCACATCCGCTCAGTTCTGTATAGAGCAGTCCGGTCTGCCGGTGGAGACTTCGGTCGATTATTCGCGCAACAATACTGTCAAATGCCTCCAGTCCCATACTGCCGGTCTGGGATTCCCTGTCGTTTTGATGGGAGACGGATTTGTCGATACCGAGCATGCTTCAGGACATTACGATGAAGTGATGAAGCAGACTATGGAGAATCTCTTTACGGAAGAGCCTGTCAAGTCCATGAGGGAATATTTCGATGTCTGGCAAGTGAACATGGTATCGGAGAACAATGCTTTCGGCTCTCAATACAAGACCGCGCTTGACTGTGTCATGCAAGGCGACGGAAGTTCGCGCATCATCGGCGACTTCGACAAGATAGTCGCGGCAGCGCAGAATGTGGAGGACATGCGTGATGAGAACCGCCTTCATGAGGCGCTGGTCATCGTGATACTCAATACGCCTCAACATGCCGGGACAACGAATTTCGGCATATCCTTCGACGGCGTGATGAGCAATTTCGCCATAGCCTACGTCCCGCTCATAGACAACGATCCGCAGGGAGAGGATTTCCGGTCGGTTCTGTGCCACGAATCTTTAGGACACGGGATAGCCAAATTGCTTGATGAATATGCCTATGAGTCGAACGACTCAAGTGTCCCGGTGAAATATGTCAACCAGTATAGTGCGCTGCAAGAATCTTATGGCTGGTGTGCCAATGTGTCTTTCTCTTCTTCCAAGGTGCTTTGGGAGCATCTTTTGAGTGACAGCCACTATCAGCAGACGGATGCCTTTGGAGAGAAACTTGGCGTTTATGAGGGGGCCTGCGGATATTTGCATGGCGCATGGCGTCCGACAGAGGACAGCATGATGTTCCACAATCGTCACGGGTTCAACGCTCCATCCCGAGAGGCTATCTACAAAAGGATCATGAGCGTAGCGATGGGAGCAGACTGGGAATACGAGTTGAGCCGTTTTCTGGAGTTCGATCAGGCGCATCTCCCTCAACCTTCATCCCGGGCGTCTGCCGCAGCTGAAGCGGATGCTTTCCGTTTCATGGTGATCGACCGGCCGCTGCTGTCGCTGCCCATGATAGGAAGAACGTCAGAAGGAGTTGCCAACTTTGCACGGTGATTAAGACAAAGACAGACATAGCGGTGATCGGGGCCGGGGCGGCAGGGTGCTTCTGTGCCATAGAGCTGAAGCGCTTGCACCCCGGTCTGTCGGTCTCCCTTTTCGAGGCCGGCAAGGTTCCCATGGCCAAACTCGCCCTCACCGGAGGGGGAAGGTGTAATCTCACGAACAGTTTCGCCGGGGTGCGCAACCTTTCTGAGGTCTACCCCAGAGGGGAGAGGCTGATGAAGCGGGCGCTCAAGGAGTTCAGTCCGGAGGATACGATGCGCTGGTTTGAAAGGGAGGGCGTCAAGCTGGTGGTGCAGGAAGACGGATGCGTGTTCCCGCAGAGCCAGGATGCGATGCAGATAGTGCGTGTCTTGGAGGGTTTAATCCATCGTTTGGGCATCGAACTTGAGTGTAACAAAAAAGTTATCGCCATCTCTCCGCTGTCTTGCGAAGGTGACCCGAAAAGTGGGTTTTGCATCGAATTTTCCGATGGGGCCATGGTCGAGGCCAACAAAATTGTTTTCACCATCGGAGGGTGCTCTGCTCTGTCCTTGGAAAAGATTCTGCCTCAAGGGATTGAGATCGTTCCGACAGTGCCGTCTCTGTATACTTTCAAGATTGCGGATGACGGGCTGCGCGCCCTTATGGGAGCGGTCGCGCCAAGGGTTTCTCTCACCATTTCCGGCACCTCTTTCCGGTCGGAAGGCATACTTCTGATTACGGATTGGGGTGTCAGCGGCCCGGCGACACTGCGGCTCTCCTCTTATGCGGCACGGTACCTCGCGGAGAGGGAATACAAGGCCGGACTTGTCGTGAATTGGCTCAGCATCAGTGAAACTCAGGCACGTGCAACTCTCGCCGGGCTTGCAACCGCGTCCCCCAATAAGTTCATCGCCAACACGCCGCCGGAGGGAATCCCGGAGCGGCTGTGGAAACATCTTGTACGCCGCTGCGGGCTGAGGGATGATCTCCGTTGGGCGGAGCTTGGCTCGAAGGGGTTCAACCGTCTCGTGGGCAGGCTCACGGCTGATGAATACAGGATAGACGGAAGAGCCCGGTTCAAGGAAGAGTTCGTCACATGCGGGGGCGTGGCCCTGTCCGGGATAGATCTTCAGACCCAACAGAGCAAGCTTTATCCGGGCTTGTATTTTGCAGGTGAAGTCCTTGATGTTGATGCCGTCACCGGGGGATTCAACCTGCAGGCCGCATGGTCCATGGGGTGGCGGGTGGCAAGGAAAACAGTTGCTTATGAAGAGAAGCTGTAGAACACTTTTACTTTGTCTGGCTGTGTGCGGTCTGGCCTTTTCATCATGTGTCAACAGAGACGTGTCAAAGCGTCTCAGTGATATCGAATCGTATATCTCGGATTGTCCAGACAGTGCCCTTATGACGCTTCGGAATATTGACACCACAAAACTCTATGGTGCCAAGCAGAAAGCGCACTATTCGCTGCTTATGTCCATGGCGCTTGCTAAAAACGATATAGACACCGCCGACCTGTCAGTCTCGACACCGGCCGCGAAATACTATTCTCGGCACGGCTCTAAATATGACAAGATGAGAACGGCGTTTTACCGTGGACAGCAACAGTATAATGGAAATCAGTATGACGATGCCGCCATATCATATCTCCGAGCTCTTGATTATGCTAAACGTCTTAAGGATCTTGAGTTCCAAGGGCTATCCTATGGTTCCATAGCCGAAGTCTATAGCGCAACATACAATTATTACGAAGCTCTTTCCTATCTCGACCAAGCCGAAAATTGTTTTCGCTCAAACGGAGACAGCAATAGACTGAATATCACAATCTGCAAAAAAGCGAGACAATTCGGTAACATGCACCTGTTTAATGAAACTGATTCATTATACGAATCATTGATTGCCGCTCCTGACATCTCGGAGCAATTGCGCCGGACAGCCCTTTCCTGCTATGCCCACAGTCTCGCGGCAAGGCAGGAGCATGACTACAAAAAAGCTGGCGAACTATACCGTGAGTTGATCGCACAAGGCAAGGGGCTTGACTCCTGGAGTGATTGGGGCGCGTATGCCTGCTGTCTCGAAGCTGCCGGGGACACGAAAAATGCCGACTCTATAATAAGGCAACTGGATAGATTCGGGGACGAAAATCTCAACTTCTGGAGAGCCAGAATTTTAGAGGAACGGGGACAATATAAAGAAGCTCTCGCTTGTCGCGATGCCATACTGTCAACTGCCACGATAAAAAAGGCATTCTCTCAATCCGCAGCCATAGGACTAAGAGACTATTACCATATTCAAGCCGAGTCCGTGGCAAAAGAATCAAGAATACAGAAGTTGCTGATATTGTTGGGCCTGATCACATTCCTCTTAGTTGGGTTGATAGCATGGTTTCTTTACAACAGGCAGCATAGGAAAGATCTTGAAGAACGGGAAAGACTGCTTGGTACCGCTGAAGCCGCTCGCCGCGATTTGTCCGAGTCCATCTTGCAACAGCGTGGAATCACAAATAGTCTCTCAAGTCTCAAAGCAGAATATATGAGAATTTACAGGACTCAATTCTCCCAACTCGCAGAACTGTACGAGCTTGTACGAGCGGCGGAGATACGAGCGGAAAAGAAGTCCTCCAGACCAGAGGAAGCGGTGTATAGTAAGATAAAGGGAATCCTTAAGGATATTAACTCTGATGAAGACGGGCAGATGAGGTTCGAAGCACAAATCAATTCTAAGATGGGGGATGCGATGGCGCATTTCCGAGAGGATTTCCCGAAGATGAATTTTGAGGACTACAAGTTCATCAGCTGTGTCTTCGCAGGCTTCGATGGCATCACGCTGGCTCAGATCTTTGGCTCCACACCAGCTTCCTTAAGGATGAAGAAGTCCAGATTTAAAAAGAAGATTGAAGATTCCGCCTGTCTCCGCAAGGACGAGTATTTGTGCCTATTCTGACCTCCCCTGTTACACTGAAATTTCGCGACCGCCCTCTGAAGCCATTCAGAGGGCGTTTTTCGACTCTTCTGTGTTATACTGGAAATTTGTATTCTAATAATCCTCCGCTGTAACTTTGCCTTGAAAACAATCCGAGTTTTATGAATAAAATATTTCATCTATTCTTTTTAGTCCTATTTGTTGCTCCTGCCGCTTTCAGTCAAGAGCCGATAGAGGAAGTAGTCATTACCCCACCGGTCAAAGAAAGCCCGGGGTTTAATGCGCCAGAGCTTATACCGATTCAAGTATACCTGTGCCAAGACCAGAAGATTCTGATCGTCCCACGAATGCCGCTCGGAGCAGCGACTGTTTGCTTGGAGAATCTTGCTACCGGGTCTTCGGACAACCATGTACTCATTCTCGATGAAGCTACAATTATACTCGCGCCATCGAATTCTGGAAGATACCGGATACTTTTGACTCTGCAAAACGGGCGTTCGTATCACGGAGAATTTGAGATAAACTAACCTTCTATCATATATAGTGAGAACAACAACATTCATTTTGCTCGTCATGGCGGTGCTCGCGCTGCTGGTATTGTGTCTCTGCGGATGCAGCAAGGACGAGTTCGGACCGGGACAAGGGAAACTGACCGTGGTCTTCACGCACCCTCAGGATAAAGACATGCCTGTCTGGATTCATCCCTACGGCGAGACCAGTTCCGCCATTCACTGCCCTTGTGTAAAAAGCAAGTATTCGACC
>DJOT01000037.1 GCA_002439095.1 Bacteroidales bacterium UBA6431
AATTCGCCGAACTCACGTTATAATAGCAATTCTCATTAAGTTCTGTCGTAGGAAGGGATTCCGGGCCGGATTCCATCCCGGTGCAATTCACAAACATACGCTGGTAGCCGGATGCTCTCACTTTTGTTGCCGGCAGTGCCGGCGCTTTTTTCAGAGCGGTACAGTTAGCAAACATCCGCTGATAACTGCCCTCATGAACTGAAGAAGCTTTGAGTTCCGGAGCAGAAGATAACTTCTCGCATCCGTTAAACATATCCTGATAACAATAATCAGCGAGCGTTGTTGCCGGAAGTTTTGGTGCGGCAGTAAGGTTCTTGCAGTAGGCGAACATGTTGGCGCAGTTATAACCAACGCCATTATTATTAGTTTTAAAAGTTTTGATGCAAAGGTCTGTCACCTTTGACAGATTGTGGCACCCATAAAACATTTCTTGCATTCCGTATGCATAGACAGTTTTGGCTGAAATCGTCGGCATTGCTTCAAGTGAAGTGCAGTCGTAGAACATTTCATTATATGCATTGTCTGGAACCTTTTCAGCAGGCAAATCAGAGGCATTCTGCAATGATTTACAGCCGTAAAACATGGATTGATAGCAGTTCTCTGCAAGTTCTGTCGCTGGAAGTGCAGGGGCAGATTTCAAACTAGTACAGCCGTAGAACATACTATCATAGCAGCCATTTGCAAGTACTGTCGCAGGAAGTGCAGGAGCAGTTGTCAGGCCGGTACAGCCGTAGAACATACTATAATAGCAGTTGGATGACAAATTTTTCGACGGGAGGTCCGGAGCTGAAGTCAAGACTGAACAGTTCTTGAACAAATTTGAAAAACGGGCATCTTTGGTTTCAACCGTTGCATAATTTTCCCAGTCAATGAGTGTGCGTATATCTCCTTGGCAACTTACCGGCACATTGTTTTCAGTAAAACTGATTGTAGCGCTTATGCTGCTTAAAAAAGTTCCTGTCTTATTGTTTTTTCCACGAAGCCTCAAGCTTCCTTTTGAGCCGCCGAATTCAACGGCAGTGTTAGCCTTGACACCTTGCCAACCGGAATCTCCGACAGAATAGTAGAGATAAAAGAAGTCTTGCGAGATTGTGAACTTCTGCGTGGCAGCCGCCGTGAATGTGATGTAAGGATATTCTCCTCCCTTCACATCGCCGAGGTTGGTTACATAATTGCGCTTGATTGTCAGAGACTTACTTGAACTTTTGCAGGTGTTCTTTCCGTCAGAGTCCGTAAAGGTCAGGCTGAAACTTTCCATTTCTGCCGGGAAAATTGCGATGTAGTAGGTCTTGCCGGCCTCGATGTCACCAGATATGGAGACGCTGCTTGAAGCCTTGTCTTGAACCTTGGCCACTGGCAAACCTTCGTTGTTCATGGTGATGTCTGCTGTTCCTGCAAGCGCGGCTGAACTCGTGCCGGTGAGGGTAATCTTCTTACATGAGACTGCAGGGGTCAACTTCACAAAGCCCACTATGTTCTTGAAACTCAGATTTGTGCTTCCGTCTCCGGTGGTACCCGTCATCAAGGCCGCCTCCGGGTCGAATGAGCCGGGCACTGCCGTCTGTTCGCTTTTCAGAACCACTCCTTTCAGGGTTGTAATATTAAAGGCCGTGTGTAAGGTCACGTCCTTCTGATAAGGGTAGAGTGCCGTGTAGCTCGTCGCCAGGCTGGCTTCTTCGCTCTCGAACGTGCCCGTTGTGGTGCCGGCGCCATCTGTCAGAGTAAACTTGACATTATTTCCTTCACCATCTATCACCGTGATTGCGTCATCCTTGATCCAGTTGATGAGTTTGCTGTTTTCCGAACTGATTTCGGCCTTGGTGCCGGTGTTCTCCTGGTAGGCTGTCAATGTCACAGTGGTGTTGCCGGACAGGGTCTTTTCTGGAGAGCATAGGTTTTCTTTGGCACAGCCTGCAAGCCCGAGCAGAGCCGCAAGTGCCATTGTCGCTTTTGTAATTGCCTTCATGGTTTCCTGCTGATTACCAATTGAATGTTTCTTCATTCAGATTTTCAGTGTTCATACTGCAGTTGAGGAGCACGCTTTGCTCCAGTTCAATGTTCTGGACTTCCACGACGGGAGGCAGGTAAGGTTTAATGGAATTGTTTTTCATTTGTAAATTAATGCTTTAAAAATTTTACAAATATACCCCCCCCCATTTGGATTTTGCAAGAGTAAGTTTTGTCTGGCCGTCGATTCCACGACCAGATCCGCATACGGCAGCTCGCTCGCAGATATAAAATGTGGCAAGAACAAGGAGCGCATCCCTCTACCGCGAGGCCTTCGGCTTTGCCGTCCCTGAAGGTTGCGGAACCGGATACAAATCCAGAAGAAAGGTCTCTCCGAAGCACCGTGGACGCCCAGCAAAGGCGAAGACAGTCAAACTTGAGGGTTAATTGTACAAAATTGTGTTAAATTCACCTGCTATCAACGGTATTAGCGCATCTGTTGATTGAGAACAACCAAATCGAAAAACATCAGTCTTGTCCTGCAGTCCTGCACATCACTGCTATGGCCACTTATCAAATGTTCAAGTTCCTCTTCGTCAGAAGCGAACAAGAACTCAAAGCCATTCCTCTTGTAATACTCAATCACATCCGGACTATTCAACGCATCGACTATCAAATACCTGCTTGAGGAATTATTGTCTGGATCAATTGCTATCGTCTTGATGAGGTTCATCATTTCATCAGCGATGTTGTAGCCGAAAGTCTTATGTCCAAAGCCGTCGAACACACATAACTCGCCAATCAGTATCGCCGGATACTGGAAGCGACGTTTGGCATTCGGAATTGAACGGTTAAGACGATTTCGCCTATTATTTGGAAGAATGTCTGTGCGTAAAGACGAATTGGACAAAGAAAAAGCGCAGACCATTTTCGGTCGTGTCGTATTGTCTTTTTCGTCTGTAAAGAAACAATGGGTTGTTCCCATCATCTCCAACCTATAATCACGATAATTGCCTGGCGTATTGTCATGAAAAAACGAATCAATGTCAGCGTTTTTACTGCAAGTATACGTCTGACATTGATTAATGATTTCTGATGTTAATCTGCCGAACCGGCAGTTATCCAATAGATACCCCACGATTTACTTATTCCCCTCTTTCTTTTTCAATATTGCGTAAGAATTGGCTGCCTCCTTAGAAAAATCTACAGAGGCGCGTCTGCGAAGGTTTTCTTCGGACATCTTGACGAAGCGTTCAGCTGCTGAACCTCTTAACGTCGGGATTGCTTTTACATATACAGCCATAACAAACTCATTTCCGCAAATTTACATATTTTTTCTAACAACTGACATCCTTCTATGTTTTTTTGTCGGTTGTTAGCATTCATTGATTCTTCAATATTTATTCCAGACTGGAAAACGGCAACTCGCATTCTTCTCGGGTCCTGATTGTAATCTTGTACAGCCATTCCGTCTTCAGTATTCCGTTGTAAACCCCTGTCAACATTCCCAAGGTAGGGGAAAATGCTATGAATAAAGAAAAAAGCCTCAAGCAGTGCTGTGCTTGAGGCTCTTACGATGTCTTGTGGAGCATAGGAGAATCGAACTCCTGACCTTTTGAATGCCATTCAAACGCTCTACCAACTGAGCTAATACCCCGAATTCGGGTGCAAATATAGTGAAAATATCTTTCTCCGCAAGCGAAATCGCGCTATCTTCGCGGCATGAAATGGAAACTTGTCATTTTTGATCTTGACGGGACGCTGATCGACACCATAGCCGATCTCGGCACAGCCGTCAACCACGCCCTAACCCTGCACGGACTTCCGCAGCATACAATAGAGGAATACAAATACATGGTCGGCAACGGTGTCCGCAATCTGGTGTGGCGCGCCATGCCGGAGTCCCTTAAGGGTGAGACACAGCTCCTTGCTGCTCTTCTCGCGGATTTCCTGAAATATTATCAGGCCCACATCACTGATCATTCTAGACCTTATGACGGTATGCCGCAGCTGCTGTCCGACCTTCAGCGCGAAGGAGTCAAGATGGCTGTGGCGTCCAACAAGTTCATTGCCGGCACGCAGGCTCTGATAGACCGGTTCTTTCCCGATATAAAGTTCGCCGCCGTGCTCGGAGGCAGGGAAGGGGTGCCTCTTAAGCCTGACCCTCAAGTGGTTACGGAAATCATGAAAGTAGCCGGAACCATCAGCGAAGAAACCGTGATGGTGGGAGATTCCGCGACCGACACATCCACAGCCGCCAACGGCGGCATCCTCAGCATTGGTGTCACCTGGGGCTTCCGTCCCGAGGATGCCGCCCGCACTGCGGATTACGTGGCGGACACCGTAGAGCAGCTCCGCTCGCTTCTCCTGCCGCAGGCCTGACCGCTATTGTCTCTGACGGACAAACAGGAACGCCGTCAGCGGCAGGGCGATGATGGCCATGGTGGCGCTGATCGGCAGGTAGATGCCGAAGCTGACATATTCCACCACCAGATATGTGATGAGCAGCAGTCCTACACCCATGGCCGAAGAGAGGAGGTAGTGCTTGCGGATGTCAGTGCTCTTGCATATCACACGGCTCAAGTTCGGCACCCCGAGCGAGATGAACCCTATCGGCCCGCAGATGCTCACGGCCGAAGTCACGAGAAACATTATCATCAGCAGGCTCACCGCCTTGCGGGTGTTGGACAGCTCGATCTCTCCAAGAAAATGCCGGGTGAGATCCCGGTGTGTCCACAGCGCGGCTCCAAGTCCCACGGCGAAGAGCACGAGCGAGAACACTATGTCGCCTCCGGTCACTCCCTCCAGCCTGAAATTGGCCGCACCCCAGAGGTAGTATTGCTTGAGCAGGTCTCCGTTGGGGGCGTTGGTCACCACGATTGTGCCGAGAGAGCCGATGAAAGTGCCGAAAATGATGCCGAAGGTTATGAGGTTTTGTGTGGAGATGCGCAGTGTGACAAGGAAGCACACCAGAGTGCATATCAGGGTGCAGATGAATGAGCCCACCGTGAGCGAGCACCAGCCGGACATCGTGGCCGCAGCGGCTCCAAGACAGGCGGCGGACCCCAGCCCGAGGGAGTACACGTCCCCGAGCTGGTTGCGCCACAGATACTGCATCTGGATGCCGCCCACGGGGAGGGCAATCCCCGAGAGCAGCACATACAAGAGGCTGAGAATCATCGTGCAGCCACAGTTATCGGGTTGATCCCCTGTGAGTCGAACTTGTCGTAGAGCTTGCCGTCCGGAGAGAACAGGTAGACATCTCCGTTGGTCTTGTAGTCAGAGCAACCGACCCATACATATCCGCCCGCAGCGGCGAGAGAATAGGCTTGCGGCAGGGTAGTGCCGTCGGTGACGAACTTTCCGAGTGCGGAGTCGGTCTTGGCATTGTGCTTATAGACAGTGCCGGGGAGAGGATTCCAGTTGCTGTCATAGCCTCCGCACATCACATAAAGCATTTCGTCTTCGAGGGCGATGGCGGTCGGGCTGCTGTATTCGAGGTCTGTGACCTTGAGGGTCTTGGCATCGAGAAGCTGGACTTTGGCCGGGTTGGCTCCGTAGTCCCCGAGGCTGAAGACATACACGTTGTCCCCGCAGGCTTCCATGGTGGCCGGGTTGATGTTCACCTCAACTTTGGATGTTTCCTTGAACGAGACAGGGTCCACCACGGAGACAGTCTTTTCGTAGTTTGGGTAATTGGCTCCGCCAGAATTGGATACGAATACCTTTCCGTCCGCCCAGGCACAGCCTTCCGGGCTTGCTCCCACCGCTGTGGTGCTGACGTTGTAGCCGTCGGGGTTGATCTCCCCGAGGTAGCCTTCATAATAGGTGACGTAGATGCGTCCGTTGCCGCCCTTGGCGAGGTAGCGTGGAGAGAGGACGGTGCCGTCCGGGAGGGTGGCCCGGATCTCTTTCTTGATCTTGAGGTCCTTGTCTGTGACGAAGATGAGCCTGGAGACATTGACTGTGATGTAGACATCGTCCCCGTCCACGAGGATGTCCTGGGCCGTGTCGCCGAGGGCTTTGCCGTTGACTGTGGAGAACATCTGGCCCACGGCCGTTTTTGTTTCCGTGTCGTAGAGGGTGATCTCTGAGTTGTTCATGCCCATGGAGCCGTTGTTGAGGACATAGCAGCCGGTGGCTTCTTCTTCCGGCTGTCCTGGGTTGAGAGGCTGTTTGTCGCAGGATGCTGCGGCGAGGATGAGTGCGGCTGCAAGGGCCGCGTAAATGATTTTTTTCATCTTAGTATGTGAGTTTCATTGTGATTCTGAAATTTCTGCCCGGCATCGGGTAGTACCTCACTATCTCGTAGTTGTCGTCAGCGAGGTTCATCAGGTCCGCGCTGATGCGCAGTGCGGCGCCGCGGACAGTGAAGTTGTGTCCGGCAGAGATGGACATGTCGAAGTAGGCCGGCATCTCGTTGGCAGGGATGTTCTGAGGGAGGCAGTATCGTTTCCCTACGGCGCTCATGGCCCAGGTACAGTCCAGCCACGGGGTGAGGAGGCTGAGCGTCATGTTCCCGGCGTTGCGAGGGGTGTACTGTATCTGGTGGCGGTAGATTTTTGATTCCCTGTCCGTGATGTCCACGGCATATCTGTATGACCAGTTTGCCCGGAGGTTGAGGCTGGTACGTCTGGTGATTGCGGCACTCAGGCTGACTGCGATGTCTGCGCCCGCCATCTGTACCCTGCCGAGGTTGCGCATCTTCCAGATGAACATCGTAGGGATGGCTATGATCTTGTCTTCTATGGAGTTATAGTAGATGTCGGCGGTGAGTTCGGCGTTTGTTCGACGTCCGTGCCAGACCCTGGTGAGGCCGAGGTTGATCTGTCTTGCTTTCTCCGGTTTCAGCGAAGTGTTCCCGACACGGGAGTAGTAGAGGTCGTTGAGGGTCGGGGCTCGGAATCCGTCTTTGTAGCTGGCTCGGAGGCGCAGAGTCCCAGTGAGGGCTGTGGAAAAACTGAGGGTCGGGGTGAGGCGGAAAAGGGGTGCTGCGGCCTGTCCTGATTCAGTCTTTTCCCGGATTGCCGTGGCCCCGATGGATGCCGTGACGGTGGTGCGGCCGTCTTTCCATTGTCCCGAGAGGGCGCTGACGGAAGAGAGCCTTGAGGGTTGCGGGCATTCGGGGATGGTGGCATGCAGGGTGTTGGTGAACAGGTCTTCGGCCAGGGTGAAGCGCAGTTTTTCGGAGGCACGGTATTCGATGATGGTTGACGAACTGAGCCCGTGCTGGCGGTAGCGGTCGTCTTCAGGCTCCGGGAGATAGGAGGTGGCGTTGGTGTATCGGGTGCAGCTTCCGTTCCAGTTGAGGTTTTCTTGAATTCTCCATTTTCCGGACAATCTGGCCGTGTAGTTGGCTGAGAGGCTGGCGTCCCGGTTGCTGAGACGCTCTGTGGGATCCTGGATATAATAAATGACGGAGCCGGGCAGTCCGCGGTCGGAGTTGTAGTATCTGCCTTTTATGTGCAGCGACCCGTTCCGGCCTATTCTGCCGCGCAGGTTGACTTCTGTGTTGAGGGTCTTCACGTCGCCGCCGAGCCGCTTCTCTCTTGTCGTCTGGTCACCGTTGACAAGGGTGAAAGGGTAGTCTCCATCGGAACTGAGCCATGCGGCTGATGCACCTGCGCTCCAGCCCTGTCCGAGAGTTTTATTTATGGTAAGGGACGGGTTCCAGGTGTTGAAGCTGGCGTAGCGGAGGCTGGCAGTGAAGGCATCATCTGCCTGTGTGGAGCGGAGGTTGAGTATGCCTGCAGCGCCCAGAAGCCTTGCGCTGCGGAAGATGTCGTCCGAGGCTCCGGTCTCCAGGGAGACTTCGGACAGGTTGTCCAGATTGATGCGTGAGATGTCCACCTGACCTGTCTGGGCGTCCTGGATGATGGTGCCGTCGTAGCTGACTGCCGTGTGCTGGGCACCGAGGTTGCGGACGGAGACGGTCTTGAGTCCGCCGATGCCGCCGTAGTCGCGCACGCTCACTCCGGCGAATGTGCGGAGGATTCCTCCGAGGTCGGTGGCTGCGCTGCGCTCGATGGCTTTCCGGCTGGCGGTCTGCAGAGGGACTGTGCTTCTGGCTGTCCTGTCGCGCTCTGCCGTGATGCGGGCGACTTCAAGGGTGTCGGATTCCGGTCCGGTTCCGGCCTGGTTTGCGGCCGTTTCTGCGATTGTTGCTGCGGCCGTTTCCGCGCATGGTATGGCATGGCAGCCCGGTGCAGCATCGGATGGCTGCCGGGTAAGGTCTGACGGTATGGCACAGAGCCACAGCGCAGACAGTATTGCTGCGATGTTCATCTATAGCTTCGCTCAAATGGCGGCTTGCCCCCGAGCCTCCGGATTTGACTTGATTGCGGCAGGTCTTCTGGCTTATCCCCGATCACGGGCCTTCTCACCTCATTGAGTGTCTGCTCTTTGTCGGCAATGGCATGTTCCGTGGCCGTTATGGGATCTACAGCTGCGGGCACAGCGCCGGCTTTCGACCGGCTTCCCTCTTGGAGAAACTGCTCGGTCCCATGAGTTCAGCTCTCCGGGCCCGTGGCAACTTCTGAAACCGGGCCACTTTCACGATCCCGGTTTACCGCAATCCGGACGCAAAGATAAGAAGTTGTTTTGAATTTCTATATTCCGAGCGTGTCACTGCCATATTTTTTCATTGACATGTGCTATATTTGTGGCAAACAATAAAAAATATGGCAAAGAACTACTTTAAACGCTACATTTGGCTGATCGACCTTTTGAGACGCAGAGGACCGGTATCGTTTCGTGAGATCAGCGATGCTTGGTTTTGCAGTGCACTCAACACCAAAGGTGAAAGACTGAGCGAGAGGACTTTTTTCAATCATAAAGATGCCATCTTTGATATTTTC
Source organism: Bacteroidales bacterium UBA6431 (assembly GCA_002439095.1). Lineage (GTDB taxonomy): Bacteria > Bacteroidota > Bacteroidia > Bacteroidales > UBA932 > Cryptobacteroides. The sequence continues at coordinate 8,805 of DJOT01000037.1, forward strand.
GGGATTCAGATAGTCAATGACCGGACACTTGGTTTCAGTATCAAAGGAGGTGAGAGCAACGAAGTTACAGAGAGCTGGATGCTTCACATGCTTTGTCTCAACAATGTCATCCATGAAAATTCGGACATGAGAGACCGTATCCTTATAGACAATGTCCCGTCGAGTGAGAAATTCCTTGTGGAAGTCATCAGCGCAATGCGTAGCTCAAAGGTTATACACTTGTATTACAAGAGTTTCCGGCGTGAGGAGGTGAGCGATTTTGATGTCAAGCCGTACTGCGTCAAGCACTTCCGGCAGAGGTGGTACATGCTTGGGGAGAGTCAGCTAGGCCTCCGGCTCTATGCGCTTGACAGATTTGAGGACATGGAGGAGATAGGGGAGTCATTTGAACTTCCTGAGTCTTTCGATGCGGAGGCATATTTCTCGGACTATTTCGGCATTATCGTCGGAGAGGAGGCGGAGAATATCAAGATCGCCGTCACCCATGAACAGGCGAACTATCTCCGGACGCTTCCGCTGCACTCTTCGCAGAGGGAGGAGCCTCAGGCAGATGGTAGTTCGATATTTTTCTATCATTTGGCACCGACTTTTGATTTTGTCCAGGAGTTGCTTTCGCATGGAAGCGAAGTGGAGGTTCTGTCCCCTCTGGGGCTTCGGGAACAGATCTCGCGTGTCGCCGCGGAAATGAATTCTATCTACAATGGATAATTTTGCAGCCATAGATTTCGAGACTGCCAACGAATGTCCGAGCAGCGTATGCTCGGTAGGGCTCGTCATGGTCCGTGGCGGTCAGATTATGGATCGTTTCTATAGCCTGATACATCCGGAGCCGGAGTACTATAAGTGGTTCTGTCAGGACGTGCACGGTCTCGGTCCGGAGGATACGGAGGAAGCGCCGGTGTTTCCGTATGTATGGGAGAAGATCGAGCCTATGATCGAAGGGTTTCCTCTGGTGGCGCACAACAGCCGTTTCGATGAGGGCTGCCTTCGGGCCGCTTTTCAGGTATATCAGATGGATTACCCGGACTATGAATTCTTTGATACCCTCGCGGCGTCGCGCCGTCACTTCGGCTGTGCTCTGCCCGACCATAGGCTGCCTACGGTCGCTGCCGCTTGTGGGTACGATCTTTCGCAGCATCATCATGCCCTTGCTGATGCGGAGGCCTGCGCTGCTATCGCGTTGAAGATTCTTTGATTTTTGACTCACTGCCACTTTTTTGCAGTGAGTCATATTATTTTTGCATCATTAAAAAATGATGCAATGATGAACGAATTTGAAAAATTCGCCGTTCGCGGCAGAGGAGTGGGATTGACAGGTCTGGACTCTTATCGTAGAGTGACCGACTCTATGATCAATCCCTGCATTATCGAGGAGAAGCAGTTGAATGTGGCACAGATGGATGTGTTTTCCCGTCTGATGATGGACAGGATCATATTCCTGGGATGCCCGATCGACGATACTGTGGCCAATATCATACAGGCCCAGCTTCTCTATCTTTCTTCTGTGGACAGCAAATCGGACATCTTCATCTATATCAACACCCCTGGAGGGCAGGTCAGTTCCGGTCTGGGGATATATGACACGATGCAGATGGTGTCTCCGGACATCTCCACTGTCTGCACCGGCACCGCCGCTTCCATGGGAGCCGTGCTTCTATGCGGGGGCGCAAAAGGCAAAAGGTCGATATTGCCCCACTCCCGGGTGCTCATCCACCAGCCTCACGGCGGCATTCAGGGGCAGGCGAGCGACATCCTCATAGCTGCCAGGGAGATAGAGATGTTCAGATCGGAACTATGCTCGATCATCTCAAAGCACAGCGGTCAGCCGTCGGAGAAGGTCATGTCTGACATGGACAGGGATTTCTGGATGTCGTCCCGCGAATCAGTGGAATATGGAATAGTTGACAAAGTTTTATAGATTATGGCACGTACTATCATTCAGCTTATCAAAGCCTGCGCGCAGCGTCTTCGTGGCAGTAAACTCTCCCGTCTGGGCGGAAAGGAAATCTCTGAGGATCTCGACAAGCTTGTGTCCCGGCTCGCTCTCAAGGGAAGGGATGAGGCGGTTGTTTTCATCGCCGTGTTTGAGAACAGTTGCATGGGCAGGTCGGCCGATCTTGACGACATGGCAAGGTATTTCGACTGCACCGTCCTTGACATGATGGAGTATACCGCGGCTCTGCGTTCCCTTATGCAGAAGGGCCTCATCGCGTTGTGGGACACGGGCGAGTGCAATATCGTCAGCCAGAACTTCACAGTCCCGTCACCCGTGATGAACAGCATTCTTGACAACCGCATGCCTTCTTATGAAAAGAGTGAAGATGTCAAAGGGTTCGACCGTTACGATTTCTGCAAGCTTGTGGACAATGCAATCCAGGATAAAAACGTCTCCGCGCTTGCCCTGATGCAGCTGGTCGCAGACATGGAGAACACGAATGCCGGGATGGAATTCGTCCGCAATTCGCAGACGGTGATTCCGGACATACGGGACAGGGCTCTTTTCTATGAAGTCTGCTATGACTTTTATAATGGTGCGCGCCGCAACCAGAAAACGGATGTGGATTCTGCTCTCGAAGACATGTACTCCTCGTTCGGGGAACGCATCTCCGAGAGGAAGAAACTTGTCGATGGAACCAGCCCGCTGATAGTCAAGGGGTTGGTGGAGATGAATCTTGAAAATACCGAGGCCACCCTCTCCGAGGAGGGCCGCAAGCTGCTGCTGGAAGATGATTTCGGCTCGTTCGGGGAGAAACTTGAGAGCGCGGACCGGTACGCATTCATCAATATGGTCTGGAGGAAACTGCATGATGAGAGCGTATATGATTCTGGCCAGATGTCATCTTTGAACCGTCTGTATCGTCATGTCGCTATGATGGAAATCAGTAACAGGCATCTCTCCTGTGTGTCAAAACTAAGCGACATCATCAAGGATGCCGTGGACAGGGTCGTCTTTTATTTCGCCTGCAAGGAGCCTTCAGAGGGTATCGACCTGTCGAGGGAACTCAGGACGCTTTTCCCTGAAAGAGACCGGCTTGTGGAGGCGAAAAAATACCGGGACGAGAAAAGTGTCCTTCAGAAACTCGGGATTGTGGAAGTGCGCAGCGAGAGCAGCTTTTTCGGAGAGCGGACGATGCTGTGCCTGACGGACAAGGGCAAGGAACTCTTTTTCGAGGAGGATGCCGAACTGTTCATCGAGCAGGTGTCGTCCAAGGACATGATCCGTCCGTCCGGCATCGTTGCCAAACACCTGTTCTTTGCAGACGGCGAGCAGCGCCAGCTCTCGATGGTCGCAGAGTCTCTCAAGGAGGAGAATTACAAGTCGCTGACGGCGCGTCTTGAAGCCAAGGGTCTCTCCAAAGGTTTGGCCGTCCTGCTTTACGGAGCTCCTGGCACCGGAAAGACTGAGTCCGTGATGCAGTGGGCGCGGGAGACGGGCAGGGACATCGTGCATGTGGATCTGAGCGCGTCCAAGAGCATGTGGTACGGGGAGAGCGAGAAGATCGTCAAGGGCATATTCACCCGCTACCGCAATCTCTGCAAGCGCAGCACCCTCAAGCCGATACTTCTCTTCAACGAGGCCGACGGCCTCTTCTCCAGACGCAAGGACATCAGTGCCGGGGCGGCTGTTGACCAGACGGAGAACACGATCCAGAACATCCTCCTCGAAGAGATGGAGAAGCTGGACGGCATCCTCGTGGCCACGACAAATCTTGAGAGTAACCTCGACGCCGCATTCGAGCGCCGTTTCCTTTTCAAGATAAAGCTGGGCAAACCGGGACTTGAGGCCAAGAGGAACATCTGGCGGGACAAGATGCCGTCCCTGTCAGTCGAGCAGGCCGGCTGCCTCGCTTCGGCATACGACTTCAGCGGTGGCGAAATCGACAATATCGTCCGCAAGGCCACTTTGCAGGAAGTGCTTGACGGCACTGCTCCGGATTTCGTCTCATTGGAACGTCTCTGCTCCGAAGAAAGGATCGGCCGCTCGGGCAGGGTGAAAGTCGGATTTTGACGGGCCTGCCGTACGGCGGCAGCAGCTATGCCATGGTGCGGTGGGAACTATGCCATGGTGTGGTGGCGGATAATACGTTGAATTATAGCGTGTTATATGATAAGCCTACCGCGAATTCAGTATAGGCAAGTAGGCTTTCTGCTTGACAGTCTGTCTGTTAGCCGCCACCCTTTGAAATGCTAATCCCAAAACTTTTGTCATTTTTGGGATTAAGACGTTTGTTTCTATGATTGGGAATCAATCTTCCAAGACTCGATGGTACGGGCCTGGGAGGAGATGTTGACGCCGACTTTGATGCAGTTGCCGTCCGCCTTGTACGGGATGAGGTAGCCCTTGTCGTCGATCTGGCGGAGGGCCTGCTCTGCGGAGCCGTCGAGCTTGAACTCGAATACATAGATTCTGTCCTTTGTCCAGCAGACGGCGTCGGCCC
>DJOT01000011.1:0-403 GCA_002439095.1 Bacteroidales bacterium UBA6431
GAATCGCCCCGAGGTTATAGAGCTTTGAGGCTCCGGCGCTCTAACCTAAACACCAATATGCCGCTAGAAAGCAATTTCCGCGCAAGGTTATAGCGTTTCTGCAATCTTTCTCTATAACCTTTTCCAGACGCCATTGTGAATCGGTGTTGTGGACACCAGACAACTTTTCGCGCCCGGCGCAGATTTTTCTGTTTCTTATCGCTTTTGAAGTTTCTTTATTGTCCGGAAGCCGGGAATGCGTTATCATTGCGGCGTAAAAACTCATAACAATCAATGAAGAACTTCAAGAAAGATTCTGCCGGCGGCGAGGCCGTGGGGCAGAAGCGCAAGGGGAAAGGAAGCGAAAAAAAATAAGTTGCCGCTTACTAAACCAAACGCGAACCCAGCACGAAACAGGATGAAC
>DJOT01000011.1:471-46605 GCA_002439095.1 Bacteroidales bacterium UBA6431
CCAGCACGAAACAGGATGAACCAAGCGCCAACACGAACCTGGCACGGACCAAACACGAACCCAATGCAAACCCAATGCAAACCCAGCGCAAACCCAGCACGAACCCAGCGCAAACCCAGTGCGCGGAATTTTGATTTCCGATGGCAAGACACTATCTTTGCGGCCCGTTTCGCAAGACGTAAAAAACGCCGAAAAGGCTCAAAAAGTAGTGTATTTATAATATGGTGTTCAGCCCTAAGTTTTTCCACCTCTTCAAGAAGGGGCGGTACAGTCGTGAGCGCTTCGTCTCCGACCTCATCGCAGGTGTCGTAGTAGGAATCATCGCCCTGCCGCTCGCAATCGCATTCGGCATCGCCAGCGGAGTGTCCCCGCAGCAGGGACTCATCACCGCGATTGTCGCCGGTTTCCTGATCTCTGTCTTCGGAGGGTCCCGCTTCCTCATCGGCGGTCCTACCGGTGCATTCATCGTCATCGTCTCGGGCATCGTCGCCCAGTACGGCATCCAGGGACTCACCATTGCCACGATAATGGCCGGTGTCATCCTCGTGGCAATGGGCCTGTGCAAGATGGGGGCTGTGTTCAAGTTCATCCCCTACCCCATCGTGGTCGGATTCACAAGCGGCATCGCCCTCACCATCTTCTCCACACAGATGAAGGATTTCTTCGGCCTCGGAGACGTCTCCGTACCGTCCGGATTCATCCCGGAGTGGATCTGCTATTTCCAGAACATCTCCCATATTTCCCCCACCGAGACAGCTTTGAGCGTGGGATGTCTGCTGGTCATCATCTTCTGGAACAAGTGGGGGTTCCACAAGATTCCGGGCTCGCTCATCGCACTCATCATCGGCACGGCGGCCTCTGTCCTGCTGAGCCGTTTCACCGGGATTGAATTCGCCACGATAGGGTCCAAGTTTCCCGAACTGGCTGAAGGGCTTCCAATGCCCAAACCCGTGGCCCCGGCAATGGATTTCCAGACCATCAAGAGCCTCGTTTCCCCAGCATTCACCATAGCCGTGCTCTGCGCCATAGAGTCCCTCCTGGCAGCAATGGTCGCGGACGGCGTGACCGGCAAGCAGCATGACTCCAACACCGAACTGATCGGCCAGGGCATCGCCAACATCGTCACCCCTCTGTTCGGAGGCATCCCGGCCACCGGCGCGCTCGCCAGGACCATGGCCAGCATCAACAACGGTGCGCGCACCTCAGTGGCAGGCATCATCCATGCTGCCGTCCTGCTGCTCATCTACCTTTTCCTGATGCCGTATGCCGTGTACATCCCGCTCTCCTGCCTTGCAGCCATATTGGTGGTGGTGGCGTTCAACATGAGCGAGTGGCGCAGTTTCCGCTACCTTCTCAAGGGTGACGCCCCGGACGTGGCGGTGCTGCTCATCACGTTCTTCCTCACCGTGATCGTGGATCTCACCGTGGGCATCGAAGTCGGAGTGGTGCTGGCCATAGCCATGTTCGTGCGCCGCATGATGCAGACCTCCAGCATAGAGGTGCTCGACCAGGACAGGCTCGCCGCCACAGATGACGACGACATGGCAGCCAAGGACGACGTGGAGATGCTCGACATCCACAAGGGCGTGGAAGTCTATGAGATCAACGGTCCGTACTTCTTCGGTCTGGCAAGCCGTTCCGAGGAGTTCGAGCGGCGCAACAAGGACACCCGCGTGCGCATCATCCGCATGCGTAAAGTGCCGTTCATCGACTCCACAGGGGTCAAGAACCTCAAAAACATCATCGACATGGCCCACAAGCGCGGAGTGGAAGTCATCCTGTCCGGTGTCAACGAGCGGGTGCTCGGCACGCTGCGCAAATTCGGGGTGGACGAGCTCATCGGCGAAGGCAACATCTTCCCCAACATCTTCCCGGCCCTCGCCCACGCCAACGAAGTGGCCGACAGCTTCGTGGAAGCTTAGCGTGCTGTGCCATCAGCTCAGCCAGCGCACAGAGCCATTCCGTACGGCAAACCCAGCCTCTCCCGTACGGAATTCCATGGCCCGTCCAGAGAATCGCCCCCCTGACAGCCCTGAAGGTGTTTCAATTAGTTTTATTCAAGTATCAGATCATCCGGCAGCCAACAAGCCGACACCGGACATATACTATATTTGCCGCATCATGAAAAGAACAAGTGCCACATTATTTCTGTTCCTCGCTGCGCTCAGCCTCCACGCGCAGCCTCAAGGGGCACCGGCAGGAGGATTCGGAGGATTCCAGATGCCGGAAGTAAAAATGGAGTATTCGCAAAAATTCACCGACGTGAATTACGCCGGAGACGGAGAACTCTATCACCGGCTCGACATCTACCTCCCCAAGGAGAAAAAGGCAAGTTACCCGGTAGTCATCCACATCTACGGCAGCGCATGGTACAGCAACAACTCCAAGGGCATGGCCGACCTCGGCACCATCTGCCAAGCCCTGCTCGATGCAGGCTATGCCGTAGTGACCCCCAACCATCGCTCAAGCGCCGATGCCAAGTTCCCCGCCCAGATTGAGGACATCAAGGCTGTGATACGATTCGTCCGTGGCAATGCCGCCAGATACAACTTCGACACCTCGTTCATCGCCACTTCCGGCTTCTCGTCCGGCGGACACCTCGCCTCACTTGCCGCCACTTCCGGAGGAGTCGCCGACCTCGAAGGCAGTATAGGAGACTACCTGCAGCTGAGCAGCAGCGTGGATGCCGCATGCGACTGGTCAGGACCTGTTGACCTCACCAATATGGACTGCGCCGGAGCGAGAGGTCAAGGTGCCACCGCACCGGAAGAAGCCGTCACAGGTGTCAAGTACACTCCAGACAACATGGACGCATTCAAAAGGCTCAGCGCCCCGACATACATCGACAGCAACGACCCTCCAATCATCATCTTCCACGGAATCAAAGACAACGTGGTTCCGAGCTGCCAAAGTACAGGATTCTATGAAGCCCTCGACAAAGCCGGAGTCAAGACCGATCTCATTTTAGTAGAAGAAGGAGGACACGGGTTCAACATGTACAGCGAGCAGAACCTCCGCACCATGGTGGAGTTTCTCAATACAGCCCGTGAAGCCAAAGCCGCCAAGAGACCGGCAGCCCCGCGCCGCAGCATCAACCCGGACGGCAGCGTATCTTTCGAGATCCGCGCCGACGGAGCCTCACGCGTAGTAGCGGACATCTGCAATGTGAAATACCCGATGAAGCAGGGTGCCGACGGCATCTGGAGAGCGACCTCAGCCCCGCTCGCACCGGGCTTCCACTACTACTTCCTCGAAGCCGACGGGGCAAGATTCTCCGATCCTCTGAGCGAAACTTTCTACGGCTGCGGGACGATGGCGAGCGCCGTTGACATCCCTGAAGAAAACACCGACTACATGAAAGTGCAGGACGTCCCGCACGGCCAGGTGCGCCTCGTCAACTACTTCTCCTCCGTCACGGGAAGCTGGAGACCGCTCCAGATCTACACACCTGCCGGCTACGAGAAAGGCAAGGGCAAATATCCTGTGCTCTACATCCAGCACGGAGGCGGTGAAGACCATCGTGGCTGGATGCAGCAGGGTCTGACCGCAAACATCATGGACAACCTCATCGCCGCGGGGAAGGCGATACCGATGATAGTCGTATCCGCCAACAGCAACCTCCCCGGTGCACGCGGCGGCTACAGTTGGGAAGGCATGCAGAACTTCCGGGATGAGCTGGTAAACAGCATAATCCCTTTCGTGGAGAAGAACTTCCGCACTAAGTCAGGAGCTGCCAGCCGTGCCATGTGCGGTCTATCCATGGGCGGCGGCCAGTCATTCTACATAGGACTCCGCACCCCAGAGGTATTCAGCAATGTCGGTCTCTTCTCTTCCGGAATCTTCGGCGGCATCGCAGGCGGTGGCGATATGGACTTCGAGAAAGAAATACCCGGTATGCTCAGCGCCACGGGGAAATTCAACGCCTCGCACAAGATATTCTACATCAGCTGCGGCGAGCAGGATCCGCGCATCGGCCCGACAACCAGAGCGGTCGAGAGCATGCGCAAAGCCGGAGTCGAGGTCATATTTGAATCCTTCCCGGGAGACCACGAGTGGCAACCATGGCGCAAGTCTCTGCACAGTTTCGCGCAGAAGATCTTCAGATAGCCGCAAGATCTATCAGATAGCCCGTGGCATCTGTATAGCCGTACCCCACGCAGGTAGGAGCCGATTCCGCCAAAAAGGCTCACACCTGACATGGGCAAGGGTCACAGAACGCATCCATAGCATGGTGACCGATTCAGGTGGGAGCGAAAATACCCAAAAGCGCTCCCACCTGTAATCATCACCTCGACGCACCCAGACCCAATGCGCATCAAGATGTCCGGTACACGACAGTTACTTTTCGCATCCGGTACAATACTCGGTTCTTTTCGTCCGAATTTATGTATATTTGTCATTGATATTCGTCAGAATTTATGTTATATCTGATGACATATTCGTCATAATTATCGTAGTATGCAAAGAGAAATATATGCAAAACTGCTTGAGTGGCAGTCCCGTAAAGATCACAAGCCGCTTGTCCTTGACGGCGCACGTCAAGTAGGCACTTGAGTAGTTACAAGATTTCGAAATGGCCATCACTTGGCTCAAAGATGCCGGCTTGATTTACAAGGTTCATCGTGTCAGCAAGATTGAGTATCCACTGAAGTTCTACGAAGATTTCGACGTCTTCAAAATATTTCCGCTTGATGTAGGCCTTCTGGGGGCAATGACTGATGTACCAGCCTCTCAAATGCTGATAGGCGACAACATCTTCAAGAAGTTCAAAGGCGCTTTTACGGAGTGTTACGTCAACGAGCAGCTTGCACACATCCAAATTCCAACATTCTACCATTCGTCCAATGACTCAGAATGCGAGATTGACTTTGCTGTCCAAACAGAAAAGCGAGTTATCCCCATTGAGGCCAAGGCAGAGGAGAACGTCAAATCCAAGTCTCTCAAAACCTATATAGACGGGCATCCGAATCTGAAAGGCCTCCGCGTATCCATGCTGAACTACATTGACCATGGTTGGATGGAAAATCTTCCGCTCCATGCCATTGAAGGCTATCTGCGGGCGGAAGAAGCCAGCACCTCAGACAGTCAAGAATAGCACACTCCGCTGTTTTCCGCGCCCCAAAAAGCTGCGAAGTCCGGGAATAAATCATATATTTGCATCATATATGGACACAGCGACCTCACTATTCTTCGCCTTGCTCCGGAGCGGCCTTTGGGGAACGGAACCGGAATTGCCAATGCCCTCTGCCACCGGCACCCCGGCAGCCAAAGACAAAGCAGGCAGCCAGGGACATAGCCCCGACATCGACACTTGGAAGCACGTCTTCCGTCTGGCGACCGAACAGACCGTCACGGGCCTTATCACCGATGGAGCCGCAGCCTGCCCGGCAGGATATGTCCCAGGAGCAGTGTCCCTAAGACTGATGTCCAGCCTTGTCGCTATAGAAAAGCGCAACGCCGCAGTCAACGCTCTAATAGCCAGGATTATACCCCTTTTCGACAAAGCCAACGTACCGACCGTATTGGTCAAAGGTCAGGCCGTGGCGCAATGCTACCGCAAACCCGAGGGCAGGATGCCCGGGGACATCGACCTCATAGTGAGGCCTGAGGACTATGAAGCCGCAAAGGCCGTCCTCTCCGCCACGGCTGACTCGACAGATGCCGAAAGCGCTGACAAACTTCACTTCGGAGCCATGATCGGTGACATCGAAGTCGAACTTCACGGCACCGTCCACACTAGCCTCGGGGGCAGGATCAACGACATCCTCGACTCGGCCCAAGCCGAACTCTTCAAACCAGACGGCTGCCGGACCCTTGAAATAAACGGCACTACTGTCCGCATCACCTCCATCGATTTCGACGCCCTCTTCATCTTCGTCCACCTCCTCCAGCACTTCTACTGCGGAGGTCTGGGACTCAGGCAATTATGCGATTGGGCAAGAGTTCTCCACACCCACCGCGCCCAAATCGACCTCAACCTTCTCGAATCAAGGCTCAAGCAGATGGGAATCATGAGCGAATGGCAGGCATTCGCAACTTTCCTTGTCCACTATCTCGGACTCCCGGAGCAGGAAGCCCCGTTCTACAACAGCCACGCAGAAGTCAAGGCCGCCAAGCTCTGGAAATTCATGGAAGAAGTCGGCAATTTCGGCAAGAAACGCCGCCGTCGCGACCGCAGCGGCGACCCGTATCTTATCCGGAAAGTGGAATCGTTCTTCCTCAATTCCAAGGACTTCCTCCGGCACGCCGGCATCTTCCCCCTTGACTCCGTGAAGTTCTTCTGGAAATATTTCACCACCGGCACGAGGGCAGCCCTGCGCGGCGAATAGCAAGAGACCAAAAAAACGCAGAGACAAGAAAAAATGACAAGACAATATACAATAGCGGATCATCTCATAGAAATCACGGCTCCTGACAGCTCGGTGCTCTGGGATACATGCCCCAACTACACCCCTTTTGAGTTGACCATAAACAGCAATGCCGCCCCCCTCTGCTCCCTCGAAATCGTGGAAGACCTGCAAGCCCCCGAAGCCACACCCGTATACGAAGTAAAGGAAAAAGGCTACCCCGGACTCGCCTTCAGCCGCTTCGACAAAGGCTGGCTCATCCAGATGGCCCCCGATGCGGACATCCCGACAATCGGCACGCTCATCGCAAGTGAAGACTTCCGCAGCGCCAGACTCAAACTCCTTTCCTCCACCGGGAGAGCCCTGCGGTTCGCCGTTGACAACGCCCTTATGCTGATGTTCGCCATTGCTTCAGCCCCTCTCGACACATTGGAGATCCATTCATCCGTCACCGTATGCGATGGTTCCGGGTACGCCTTTCTCGGCAAGAGCGGCACAGGCAAGAGCACCCACAGCCGCCTCTGGAGGGAGAACATCCCGGGCAGCACCCTGCTCAACGATGACAACCCGGTCATCCGCATCAAAGACGGCCAGGCCCGGATCTACGGCAGCCCGTGGAGCGGCAAGACCCCATGCTACAAAGCGGAAAGCGCACCGCTCTCAGCCATAGTCCGCATACGCCAATGCCCGGGGAACAGGATACACCGCCTCTCCACCATCGAAGCCTACGCTTCCCTGTTCTCCTCATGCTCTGCGTTCCGGGAGATCAAAGGCACGGCCGACGGCATACACGCCACCCTGCAGAAACTCGTCACCACAGTGCCCATGTACCTGCTGGACTGCCGACCGGACGCAGAGGCAGCACAGCTGTGCCATACGACAGTCTCCGGAAAATGACTCAGCTGCAACTTCCAAACGACATCCTGCTCGCCCGGGCTGAAGAGTTCCTCAAAGAAGGCCGTGAAGTCATCCTCAAGGCCAAAGGCAACAGCATGCTCCCCTTCATCCGGGACGGCAGGGACAGCGTGGCCCTGCACAGATGCGAAGATCCGCAGGTCGGAGACATCGTGCTCGTAAAACTCCCCGACAGGTACGTGATGCACCGCATCATAGCGCATGAGGGGGACAGCTATACAATGATGGGAGACGGCAACCTGCGCGGCACCGAAACTTTCAGAAAAGAAGACGTGCTCGGAAAAGTAACACGTATAATAAGGGACGGAAGCCGCGAAGTCATCCCCGGCAACGCCAGGCTGTGGCACAGTCTTCTGCCCATAAGACGCTGGCTGCTCGCATTCTACAGAAGAATCTGGGCTCCCCTTACACAAAAGACAAGACAACATACAACAATACAATGAAAATCAAGGAAGGATTCGTGCTCCGCTCCATCGGAGACACTTACATGGTGGTCGGCGAGGGCCTGGCCCAGATCGACTTCAGCAAGATAGTTTCGCTCAACACCACAGCAGCCTACCTCTGGAAGGCTCTCCAGGGCAAGGAGTTCAGCGCAGACGACGTCCGCGACCTGCTGCTTGCTCAATATGACGTGGACGAGAAGACGGCCGCAGCCGATGCCGAAGCCCTCGTGGACAAATGGGACAAAGCAGGGCTGCTTGACAAGTGATGCGTAGCCTGAGAAGCTGCCTTAAAGGACTTCACGGGATGTCAGGCCCGGCCAGGAAATGGGCCGCCGCCTGCATCCTGCTGGGGCTTGTGCGCATTGCCGCGTCCCTGTCGTTCGTGTGGGTATGCAAAGAGCTTGTGGACGTGGCCACCGGCGTATCCCCAGCCCCTCTCCAGGGTCGGATAGCCCTCATGGCCCTCATCATGGCCGTCCAACTCGCGACGAACATAGCATATTCATACTGCGAGAAATACGGCATACTCCTTACACAAAACACACTGCGACAACGCCTTTTCGGGGAGGTCCTCTCCAGCGAATGGACAGGTCGCGAGAAGTTCGGCAGCGGAGACGCGGTCAACCGTCTTGAAGAGGACATCAGGATAATTTCCGAACTGCTCTGCTCCCACATCCCCGGGGCGGTGGTCACCTTGTTCCAGCTGATTGCGGCCTCCGTCTACCTGCTTCTGATGGCACCGGGCCTGCTCTGGGTCCTGCTCATACTGATGTTTGCCGCCATCGGCGGTTCAAGGTTGTTCTTCCTGAAACTCAGGGCTCTCACCTCCGATATCCGGAGTCTCGACTCCGACATCCAGCAGCTCATCCAAGAGAATCTGCAGAACCGCATATTGGCCCTCACCCTCACCGGCACCGCCCGGGTGCTCTCCTCCCTCGGCAATTTCCAGTCCCGTCTCAAGACCAAGACCGCCGAAAGGCTCAACTACAACGCCCTGGCACGCGGACTCATGTCCCTCGGTTTCATGGGAGGCTATGCGGCGGCCTTCATATGGGGCATTCTCGGCATCAAGAGCGGCGCAGTCAGTTTCGGGATGATGACAGCCTTCCTGCAGCTCGTGGGACAGGTACAGCGCCCTGTGGCCGATCTGGCAAGGGAGCTGCCGGCATTCATCCACGCCCTCACCTCGATAGAGCGGCTGATGGAGCTAGGCAGCCTGCCGTCAGAGCAGGACGGCCCGGAATGGAAGGCAAAAGGCATCTCCGGGGTGCGTTTTGACAATGTAAATTTCACCTACCCCGGCACTTCAGGACAGGCAGTGCTGAAAGAGTTCTCCCATGACTTCCGCCCCGGCACCCTCACCGCCATAGCGGGTCCGACAGGTGTCGGCAAGAGCACCCTCGTGAAACTGATCCTCGGGCTGCTCAAGCCGGAAAGCGGCGCGGTCACAATATATGACAGTTTCTCATCGTGTCAGGCTGGAAAACCATCCCGAGGTAATTTCCGCTACGTCCCGCAGGGCAACAGCCTGATGAGCGGCACGGTACGCAGCAACCTCCTGCTCGCAGACCCGTCAGCCACAGAAAAGAGCATGCGCGAGGCACTGCATACCGCATCAGCCGATTTCGTGTTCGACCTGCCTCAAGGACTTGACAGCCCATGCGGAGAATCAGGCAGCGGACTGAGCGAGGGCCAGTGCCAGAGGATAGCCGTGGCAAGGGCACTCCTGCAACACGGGAGCATACTCCTTCTGGACGAAGCCACATCCTCACTAGACCCGGATACGGAAAGGCGGATGCTGTCCAACCTGCGGGAATACATGAAACGCCACGGCCTCACCATCATCTTCATCTCCCACAGGGAAGCTGTCACAGAAGGGGCCGACGAGACCGTAAAGTTGTAAAATTCCGATTTTTATCCTTACTTTGCATATTGATGCGGCCCCGCACGAGGCGAGCCACATGAATAATGATTACTTTTATGAAGAAGACTGTTCTGATCGCCGCCCTCGCAGCGGCCGCATCCCTGACAGGATGCCGAAACAGCGCCGAGGTCACATCCAACCCGGCAGCCTACATCACCGACCGCTCCAAACTGGAGATGATAAGGTCAATGAAAGATCTTGACAACGGAGGCGGCAGGTTCTATGAACTCGACTACACGCAGGACTACAAGCTCGATGCGATGCTTGCGGCGCAGCCGACCGATGCCGAAGGCATCATAGGATTCGTAGCCGGACAGTTATTTGACAAGGTTCCGCAGGGCAGACCCGAGCTCAACACAGGCACCGCCTGCAGCGCTTTCGCAGCCCCGACACCCGACGGCAGCGCCTTCCTTATGGGGCGCAACTTCGACTTCTGCCACAAGGACCCCGCTACCGGCAAGGAAATCCCGATTACGGCTGTACTTGTGAGGACCGCTCCGGAAGGCGGCAAGAAATCCATCTCCATGGTCGATTCATACTGGCTCGGGCTCAAGAAAGGATTCTACACCGACGGAGTCTCCGACCTCTCCGTGATGATGGCCTTCCCCTACGCCCTGATGGACGGCATCAACGAGGACGGTCTCGCAGTGGGAGTGCTCCATCTTGGAGGAGAGCCTACTGTGCAGGACGCTCCGGGCAAGAGAAACATAATCACCACGGTCGCCATGCGCATGCTCCTCGACAGGGCTTCCACTGTAGACCAGGCGATAGAGATGCTCAAAGACTACAACCTCTGCCAGGACTCCCCCGCCGGCGGCAACTACCACTTCTTCATCGCCGATGCCTCCGGGGACTATGCCATCGTGGAATATATCTACGACAATCTGGACTTCAGCGGCAGGCCGAACCTCATGCAGGTCCTCAACGGCAACGACACACTGCGCTGCGTGACCAACTTCTACGTCAGCCCCGACATGGCAAGGCATCCGGAAGGAGGCCTCACCGACCACGGCAGATGGCGCTACGACAAGATGAGGGAAACCCTGAAACTCAATGCCTACAAGCTGACCCCGGAGCAGGGCATGCAGTTGCTCGGAGATGTCGCCACCGATGTGGACATCAACGAACCGACATCCCATACACAGTGGTCTTCCCTGTACAACCTCAGCAGCAGGACACTTGACGTGGCCATACTCAAGGAATACGACAAAGTCTCACACTTCACATTCTGATCCCCATGCACATCCGCAGACTGACACTCACCACCCTTTGCGCCCTTGCCCTCTGTGCCTGCGACAGGCAGGACCTGAGCAACAGCTCCGGCAGCATCAACGAACCTGACTATCCGACAGAAGACGCCCTCAGCGTTCGGACACAGTCCAGAACCTACATCTTCCCGCACTCCTACACAGGCAGCGCCAAGGCTCTCGCGGCCCGCATTGAAGACAAGGCCGAGGCTCTAGATGCCTCCGTCAAGACCGCGGTGCTCCATGACAAGGCATCATCCACGCTCAGCACAGCAGATGCAGATGCCATCGCAGCCCTGCTCGCCAGAGGAGGCAGTCTCGTCTACTGCGAGCCGACACGGACCGGGACAGACGCCCTGCTGCGCAAGCTCCAGTCTTCAATAAGGAGCGCCATCGGCAGCGGGCCTCTCGCCATCAGCACAGAAGGCAAGACCGCCATACACAACATCCTGAATATCAGCAAGGACAAGGACGGCCTGCTCGTCCCGGCATTCATCGATGACGGGGACACTGACGGGGTGCTCTGCGACATTCTCGCAGTCAGAGGCGGAGAATACCAGATTATCACCGATCTTGATGAGGCTAAACCGCTGAAAGTAAGCATCAGCGGAGACGATGAAAGCGAGAGCGGATCTTATATTGAAAATCGTGTCGAAGATGTCCCGACAGACTACCTGTACGGACTCCACGCCGACGCCTTGGCCAGATGGCTGGACTCAGGGAACACAATATCCATAGAGAAAGGCAGCAGCATCCTCGCCACTATTGTCCCCAACGAAGACAGCCAGAGTCTGGATGAAATCACCAATGCACAAAAAATATCCTACTCCTACAATGCTTACGCCGGACACAAGTTCGAACCGGTCACGATCTCATACGAGATTTGGGCCGCAAATGACGGCAAAGGTTCCGATTACTATCTGATTCACCAGGAGTTACGTGCCGAGAACAGCAAGCTCGTCTGCGGCCCGACATCCGAAAAAGACTGGAACGAGTACAGGGTCAAGGAAGCATTCGGAGATATTGCCAAAGATCCGAGAGCATACTGGGCCTATATGGTGAATCTGGGAGCGCAGGCAGAATTCAGCAAGAGCAACGCCACCGTAGAGCATGTATCTCCAGCTAACAACATCAAAGGGGAATCAACCTACACGGAGAACATGACATGGTCCCTTGACGGAGCCCTTACCATCACCGCAAATCCGAGCATCAAACTCGCAAGCAGCCTAACTATGTCCAAGAGCTGGACGCACAATGTGATGGATCTTGAAATGAACTTCTCCTACAACGGCAACAAGCCGAAGTGGGATTACAAGGCGGGGATTCTCCCTAAGATCACAAGAGATGTCAACAAGGACGTCCGTCACGACTTCGCGAGACCTATCCTCAAGTCTGACTGCACCATGGGGCACAGCTGGATATGGAAAATCAGCGATGCCTCGGACTCTTACTCTTTCACATCCAAGACATGGATAGGCCTTCAGGGCCTGTGCAAAGACTTGAAGAAGAATCACCAGAAAGGGGGCAAATACAAGACATTCCTTACTGAAGACAGCCAGACCTTGAACCTCAATCCGCCGGCACGCTTCGAGCAGGAATGGATAATGACCATCTCACCTTACAATGCAAACACTGAGCGGGTGATGACGACCTATTTCCCTAAATACTGGCTTCCGTCATTCTCCCTCTACACGGTAAAGGAAGATGACAAGGACAGCATCGATGCCCAGATCGCAGCGACCACGGCAGTACTGACGGAGAACTCCAAACTACTGGAGGACAACAAGGTGGAGTCATTCACCCTGAACTGGAAGCCTCTTCACGGCAGCACGGTCTACAAGACCTGGTCCTACACCGCCCCGAAGAAATAACAGGATGGGACAGCACGCTGCGGCAGAGGCACTATGCTCAACACAAAACTTTCGCATAGTGCCTCTGCCATGGAGTGCTATATATATGACAAAAAAGATGTCCGCAACAAGCTTTAAGGCTGCCTTCGGACATCTGATTTATATATTCTTACAGTCTACTTGTCGCCGAAGAACCTCTTATAGAGCCCCTTGAAGCCTGCCCCGTGGCGGGCTTCGTCTTTTGCCATCTCGTGTACGGTGTCGTGGATGGCGTCGTAACCCAGCTGCTTAGCACGTGTGGCGATGGCGAGCTTGCCCTCGCAGGCACCGGCCTCGGCCTCGGCGCGCTTCTTGAGGTTGGTCTTGGTGTCCCATACCACCTCGCCGAGAAGTTCGGCGAACTTGGATGCATGCTCAGCCTCCTCGAAAGCGTAGCGCTTGAAAGCCTCCGCAATCTCAGGATAGCCCTCGCGCTCAGCCTGACGGCTCATCGCCAGATACATGCCCACCTCGGTACACTCGCCGTTGAAGTGGTCATGCAGGCCCTGCATCACCTCGGCGTCTGCCACCTGACCGTCGCCGAGCTTGTGCTCACAGGCCCACTTCTCATCATCCTCTTTAATTTCCACGAACTTGTCCGCCTTTGCATGGCATACCGGACACTCTGCCGGAGGGTTCTCACCCTCATATACATAACCGCAAACGGTACATCTGAATTTCTTTACCATAATCGCTTCTAATTTTGAATTATTCTAAATTGTACCGCAAAGATACGAATAAAAAACAAACTTGCAAGAGCATCTCGAAAATAATCCCTATCTTTACAAAACTAAAACTACAATATGAACAGACAAATAATTACCACACTCTGCGCGTCAGCGCTGGCCTTCGCCGCGTGCACGCAACCATCCGCCGATTCATCATCAGCATCCATGCCCGCCCCGCACCTCGAAAAAAGAGGAGCGGTCACACAGCTCATAGTCAAAGGAGAGCCGTACTTGGCACTCGCCTGCGAACTCACCAACTCTGCATCATCCAGCCGGGCCTACATGGCTCCTCATTGGGACGCCCTGCAGAAAGCCGGCATCAACACGGTTCTCGCCGTCGTCAGCTGGGAGCAGACTGAGCCTGAGGAAGGCAAGTTCGACTTCACCGTGGTCGATGACCTCATCGCCGACGCCAGGGCGCACGACATGAAGCTCGTCCTGCTGTGGTTCGGAAGCTGGAAAAACGGCGTCAGCAGCTACCACCCGACATGGGTCAAGAAAGATGCGGAGCGCTTCCCGTCAGCCCTCACCAAGGACGGCAAGACCCTCCCTATACTCAGCACTCTCGGTACAACCACAGCCGAAGCCGACGGCAAAGCCTACGCAGCCATGATGAAGCACGTCAAGGAGATTGACGCCAAGGAGCAGACAGTCATCATGATCCAGATGGAGAACGAGGTCGGCCTGCACGGCTACACCCGTGACTTCTGCCCGGCGGCAAATGCCGCAATGGCAGGTCCTGTACCGCAGCAGCTGATGAACTACCTCGTCGAGCACAAGGAATCCCTGCTCCCGGAGACCCTCTCCGCATGGAAGAACAGCAATTTCAAGACTTCAGGCACATGGGAAGAAGTGTTCGGCAAGAATGACCGCACAGATGAAATCTTCATGGCGTGGAACTATGCCTCATATATGAATAAGGTCTCTGCAGCAGGCAAGGCAGAATATGCACTGCCAACCTTTGTCAATGCATGGATCGTCCAGCCTGAGGATTCCCGTCCAGGAAACTATCCGTCTGGTGGCCCACAGGCCCAGAACCATGACATCTGGAGAGCGGCGGCTCCTGCCATCGACATCCTATCACCTGATATCTATCTCCCTGACTACCAGAACATTCTCAAAATGTACGCCCGCAGCGGCAACCCGGTTTTCGTCCCGGAATCCCGCGCAGGCCAGCAGGGTGCCGCCAACGCCGCCTTCACCATCGGAGAGATGGGCGGCATCGGATACTCCCCGTTCGGACTTGACAGGGACGCGCTTGATCCGTCCAACGCCACCTTCAGCGCATTCTACCGCAAGGCTGATGCAGCGTCAGCCCAGATTCTTGCCGCTCAGGCTGAAGGCCGTATACGCGCTGCGTGGCTCAAAGGCTCCAATCCTATGAGGCTCAAGGAAGAGCTTCTCCTCGGAGACTACAAGGTCTGCTGCGAACTTGTCTCCAGTGGCCGCCGCAATGGTGGCGCCCCTCAGCTCACTGGCGGCACCTACGCCCCTGACGCGATTGGCTACGCCATCGTCATCCAGGAGAGCGCCGACAGTTATCTCGTACTGGGATCCAACGTCCGGGTGACGTTCCTCCCGAAGGAGGGCAGCGACATCGTGGGACTTGCCAAGGTCACCGAAGGCGACTATGTGGACGGCAAGTGGGTCGAGGGCCGCTGGCTCAACGGCGACCAGATCCAGCTGCGCTACGACCTCGTCCCTGCCGTCGAGGAAGGCTTCTCCGGCCAGGGCCTCAATTTCGGCACCCCTGATCCGGGATTCATCAAGGTTCAACTTTACAACTACAGATAATGACCATCCACAAAACATTGGCGGCCGCATCGCTCGCCGCCGCCTCCATCCTCACTCTTGGAGCCCAGGACAACCCTTACAAGGGCAAGAACATGCTGCCAGGAAGGACAATTGACGTCCAGGTCACGGAGCCGGGATTCAAGGTATTCCAGTTTCCAAAGAACATGATTCCACGCATCGACGGGGAGTTTTCAGACTGGGACATGGTCCCGGAAAGCTACACCGTCCCGATGGAAGAGATGTGGGACGACAGCGGCAAGCACAAGGACATCGACAAGTCCACACTCGACATCAAGGTCAAGGTGGGCTGGGTCGAGGGACTCAACCGCCTGTATTTCTATTACGAGGCATACGATGACTACTGGGATTTCGACCAGCTCGGCCTGCGAAACGACACCTTCGAGATCGTGGTGGACGGAGACCTCTCCGGCGGCCCGCACATCGACGAATTCCGTCTCAACGATGAGGTCCTGAGCCGTTTCGACGCCTTCTTCCAGCTGCAGAACGTGCATGCGCAGAACTACCATATCATGACCCCTCCTACGCCGGGCAAGTCCTGGACGATGGTCTGGGGCACGCAGCAGTGGCTCAAGGAACTCCCTTATGCCAACTACGCCTACAGCTACGACTTCAAGCACGGGGAGAGCGGCACGTTGAAATTTGAGTTCTACATCACCCCGTTTGATTTCGCCAGTCCTGACGGGCCGGCATACTCCACCGAGAGCAAGCTCTACGAGGGCAAGAAGATAGGCCTTTGCTGGGCGGTGATCGATTACGACGGAGGACGTGGAAGCAGCGGATTCTGGAACCTCTCCAAGCACCACAGGATGTTCGGCAACGCCTCCATGGAGCGCCTCTTCACCCTGATGCCGCTCGAAGCGCAGTTCCGCAAGCCGGTTGAAGCCGCCTGGACGCACGAGGTCATCGACCACAGCCGTCTCGTGGCCTTCCGCGACCGCAGCTACGGCAACATCACCTCATGGAAATGGGATTTCGGTGACGGCACCACCTCCACCGAGCAGAACCCTGTGCACGAGTACGCCAAGGACAACGCACGCTATGTCGTGACCCTCTATGTAGAAGGCCCGGACGGCAAGGACCTGTGCTGCAAGGTATGGGACGTCTCCGTCCGCGACGTCAAACACCCCGCCGGCGACTACGAATAACAAATGATTGCGCTTGCTGCGCAAGCGCAAAAGGAAAGGCTCTCAACTGAGAGCCTTTCCTTCTTCATCATAGAGTTCATATTGCAGGATGCTGTGGTCGCTGTCCTCGACAAGATCCAGCTTGCACTTGTACTTCCGTTTCCACTTGCGGACAAAAGAATTGAATCCGCGGCTCAGGTACGCGCCAAGAATCGGGCTTACCTTGAGCGTAAATGTCTTCGTCCCCTTCTCCACGAAGTCCGCAAGATTCCTCTCTATCTGCTCGTCGATGACGGCGGTGGATGTGATCTTGCCGGTACCGTGGCACAAAGGGCATTGTTCTGCCGTGTCAATCTCGGTCACAGGGCGTATCCTCTGACGGGTGAGCTGCATGAGGCCGAACTTGGTGAGCGGCAGGACATTGTGCTTGGCCCTGTCAGATTCCATCAGATCCCTCATGTACTTAAACAGCTCGTTGCGGTGCTCAGCCTTGTCCATATCGATGAAATCGACTATGACTATGCCTCCCATATCACGGAGGCGCAGCTGACGCGCAATCTCTTCCGCCGCGATCTTGTTGACCTCGAAGGTGTTCTCCTCCTGGTCGTTGGTCTTGGCCCTGATGCCGCTGTTGACATCGATGACGTTGAGAGCCTCGGTCGTCTCTATGACCAGATACGCGCCCTGCTTCATCGGCACTACCTTGCCGAACGAGCTCTTGATCTGGCGCGACACCTCGAAATGGTCGAATATCGGCTCTTTTCCTTCATAGAGCTTGACTATCTTCTCCTTGTCCGGAGAGATCAGCGACACGTAGCGGCGCACGTCCTCATAGATCTTCTGATCATTGACGTAGACATTGGTGAATGTCTCGTTGAAAAGGTCGCGGATGGTCGCGGTAGTCCTGTCATACTCTGTGAAGAGCAACTTGACTCCCTTGGATGCGGCAATCTTCTTCCAGGAACTCTCCCATTTCTCGATGAGCGAGCGGAGTTCGGCCACAAGCACGGCAGCGTTCTTGTTCTCTGCGGCTGTGCGGATGATTGCGCCATAATTATGCGGCAAAATGCTGCGCACAAGGACTTCAAGCCTTCTTTTCTCCTCGCGTGAGGAGATTTTCTGGGAAACGCTCACCTTCTCTGCAAAAGGGAGCAGTACAATGTTGCGTCCTGCCAATGAAATCTCCGCTGTCAGCCTGGATCCTTTTGTGGATATAGGTTCCTTGACAATCTGGGCAATGATCATCTGCCCCGGCTTGAGGTGGTCTTCGATGCGGCCCTCCTTGGCGAGAACCGGACCTATCTTGATCTTTGAATAGAGTTCGGCCATGTCCCTGTTGGGATTGCTCTCACGGACAAACGTGTCGAACGCCGTGAAATACAGGCCGAGATCAAGATAATGGACGAAAGCCTCCTTGCTGTCACCTATGTCCACGAAAGCAGCGTTCAAGGCGGGAAGTATCTTCTTGACTCTGCCAAGATAGACATCCCCTACCGAGAAGCCGTTATCCTTGGTTGACTCCCTGTCAAGTTCGATGAGCCGATGGTTCTCCATCAAGGCTATACGGACTTCCGAGGCCGAGACGTCGACCACCAGATCTTTTTCTGTTTTCGCGGTATTTTCCATTTGCATCAATCACTAAAAAAGCCCGCCGGATCTCCCGTCAGGCTTTTCTCGACTACTTCTTCTTATGTCTGTTCAGACGCAAGCGCTTCTTACGCTTGTGCGTAGACATCTTATGTCTCTTATGCTTCTTTCCGTTTGGCATGTTTTATAGATTTACTTGGTCTTCACTGAAGCAACGAATGACTTTGAAGGCTTGAAAGCCGGAATGTCGTGTGCAGGGATGGTCATTGTAGTCTGCTTAGTGATGTTGCGGGCGGCCTTCTGAGCACGATGCTTGATGATGAAGCTGCCGAAACCACGCAGGTACACAGGGTTACCCTTGATGATTGATGACTTGATGCTCTCCATTGTGGCCTCCACAACGGTCTGCACCGTGACCTTCTCGATGCCGGTAGATTTGGCGATCTCGTTAACGATTTCTGCTTTAGTCATTGTCTTAATATTTAATTCTCAATAATTTTCAAAAACTTGGGAGTGCAAAAATAGATTATTTTTTTCATTATTCAAAATTGTTCTGCCAGAAAAGTTCCGTATCCTTCGAGAAATCCGGCACTCACGCGTCCGGGGCAAGCCCCATCGCATTCCTCGGGTTTTAGCACGTGTGCGGAAAGGTGCACGGGAGTTCTGACCAATGCCGAAAAGGAACGCGAAAGCTGGATGAGTGGGTGACGGCGGAATACTCGCCGACCACGCGGAACACGTTCCTCACCAACCACGCTGCCCAGAAAGGACGATGTGCATATTTTGATATTTCATGAATCAATCTTAATTTTGCTCGACATTACTTCCGTGATATGATGACCACCACCAAATTGTCTTCCGGTTTCCTCGGCGCCGTGAAATTTTGCATGAGACAGAACGGGCCGGACGCAGATGTCTCCGGGCTCGGTTTAGTTCCGGTGTCCTTCCTCCTGCCGGTTGTCATATATGCCGACCGTTCGCCGACCCCACTCAATATTACAGGATCAAACCCATATCTGGATACCGTACACTTCAAGGAGGGAGGCATGGATTGCCGTCATTTGCGACAGTCTCAGCTGAAAGCGCTCCTATCCAGATATTCCGGAAAACGCTATCTCCCGATAATCAGATTCCCCGCAGCGGATGGGGAGCACCGGGATAGCATAATAGCCAGCGTCGAGAATCTGCTGCACAAACAAGCCGGGTACGGTCACAATATCGAGATAGGGGTCAAATACATAATCAGCGAAACAATAGATAACATCGCGGAGCATTCAGAGTCTCCGGTCGGGTTCATCGTAGCACAGAGTTATGACGGTTTTACGGATGTCTGCATAGCGGACGTGGGCAGGACAATCCTCGGGGGCTACAAGGTCAACGGCCGGACCTCAGAAATAAGTTCCGACATGGAGGCGATCCAAGCGGCGACGGAGGGGCTGTCATCAAAAAACCGTCCGGACGCGGAAAACCGGGGCTTTGGCATCAGAACAACACAGAAGATGCTCATCCAAGGCCTCGGCGGTGAATACCTCCTCGCTTCAGGCGGTGCGGTATTTGCAACCAACAGGCACGGGGCGCAATACCTTGAGCTTCCATCAGGGATGAGATTGGAGGGAACGTTCTCGGCTTTCAGAATTCCCCATAACGCTGCTGATTTTAATTACATGCAATTTATAGAATAGCGTAACATGAAACGGTTAGACATCAGAGAATTTGCAGGCCGCGACATCATAAGCAGAGCGGCCGCGCGCGACATACGGCTCTTTGTAGACAACACGGCTCCGGATACCGTAGAACTCGATTTCAGCGGTGTCGCGTTCACGACCCGGAGTTTTATGGATGAATTTTTCAATACAGTATACAAGGTACTCGGCGACAAAATCAAAATAACCGGAATGTCTCCGGATCTGGCTGCCATGCTCAAAGCTGTAAGCCTGACTCAGGGCAAGCGCGGTGTTGTGGTCTCTCCCAAACCGTTCATACAGGCCAAATCAGTTGAAGATCTCGAAAAGGCGTTCGATTCGATTTCCGCATAGCGGATTGGCATCAATGGAACCGTAGCTTGAGGCCGTAGATCCTCCGAGCTGCGGTCTTTTTTACGTCAAAAAGGGACGGGCCCACAAGGCCACCCCGACAAAAGAAGACGGAAAAGAACAAATCTGCCAGAAGTTGTTAATTTTGCAGTGGCACGGAGATTGACAAATATGTCAGTCCGGTTTTGGCCGACACAAATACTGACAAATTGACAGAATTATGAGACAAGATAAAAAAATAACTTTCCCGTCCGGAGCAGAGGTGAGCATCATACCTGTACTCCAGGGCGAGGGAGCCATGAAGTTTGACGAGACGGAACTGCCTGATGTGCTGCCGATTCTGGCCCTGCGCAACGCGGTGCTGTTCCCGGGTGCGATCTACCCTGTCACGATAGGACGCGAGAAGTCCATTAAACTCATCCAGGATGCCGAGAAAGAAGGATTCTTCATAGGTGCCGTGCCTCAGGAGGACGTGATGGTGGAGGAGCCTCAGGAAGAGGATCTCTACCGCTACGGCTCAGTGTGCAAGATCATCAAGACCCTGGAGATGCCGGACGGCACCATCACAGCCATCCTTCAGGCATTCAAACGCTTGGGGCTGGACGCGGTGCTCGGATACGAGCCATACATCACCGCCAAGGTGCACTATCTTGACGACGTGCTCAAGGAGGACAACCACAGCACTGACATAAAGGCAATCGGCGAAGCCCTCAAAGACAAGGCGATCAGCATCCTGCGTTCATCGAACCTCGGCACGCGCGAGACCATCGGCGCCGTCAAGGCCATCGATGACTTCCGTTTTCTGGTAAACTTCATAGCCACCACTATAGAAGTCGAGAACTTCGAGACCAAGATGGGACTGCTGGAGTATGACGATGTCAAGGTCCGCGGACTCAAGCTCCTCTCCATGCTCAACGTGCAGATCGAGCTGATGAAGATCAAGCAGGAGATCAACCAGAAAGTCAAGAGCGAGATGGACCAGCAGCAGAGGGAATACTACCTCAACAACCAGCTGCGCACCATCCAGGAAGAGCTCGGCATGGACGATGCCGAAGAGTTCGACCGTTTCCGCGAAAAGGCCGCCAAGAAGAACTGGCCTGACGAGATTGCCGAAGTCTTCAACAAGGAGCTCGCGAAACTCGAGAAATACAACCCGTCCTCACCGGACTACAGCGTGCAGTACAACTATCTGGAATTCATGCTCCAGCTTCCGTGGGGCGAGATGAGCAAGGACAACCTTGACCTGAACCACGCCCAGAAGGTGCTCGACCACGACCACTACGGGCTTGACACAGTCAAAGACAGGATCATCGAATACCTTGCCGTCCTCAAGCTCAAGGGAAACATGAAATCCCCTATCCTCTGCCTCTACGGCCCTCCGGGAGTCGGCAAGACCTCGCTCGGAAAGTCCGTGGCGAAGGCTCTCGGGCGCAAATACGTCCGCATAGCCCTCGGAGGCATGCACGATGAGGCCGAGATCAGAGGCCACCGCAAGACTTATGTGGGAGCCCTTCCTGGCCGTATCCTCAACGGCATCGCCCGCGCAGGCACCTCCAACCCGGTGATCGTACTCGACGAGATAGACAAGCTCAGCTCCGACTTCAAGGGCGACCCGTCATCAGCACTGCTGGAGGCGCTCGACCCGGAGCAGAACGGGGCGTTCCACGACAACTATCTGGATCTGGACTACGACCTGAGCAACGTGCTCTTCATCACCACGGCCAACAGCATCTCCCCTATCCAGCCCGCCCTTCTCGACCGTATGGAGGTGATCAACGTCACCGGCTACCTCGCAGAGGAGAAGATGGAGATAGCCAAGAAGTTCCTCGTCCCGAAGCAGCTCGAGGAGCACGGCATCGCCAAGGGCACGCTGAAAATCGACAAGGCAGCCCTCGCTGAAATCATAGACCAGTATACCCACGAATCAGGCGTGCGTGGTCTCGAAAAGCAGATCGCCAAGATCGCCCGTGTCAGCGCCAAGAAGATAGCGCTCGGAGAAGACTGCCCGAAAGTCATCAAGAAAGACATGCTCAAGGAGTACCTCGGACTGCCTGTAGCGTTCCACGACAAGCAGAAGGGCAACGAAGCCCCTGGAGTGGTGACCGGACTGGCATGGACCCAGATGGGAGGAGAGATCCTGTTCGTCGAGAGTTCCGTGTCCAACGGCAAGGGAGTGATGACCATGACTGGAAACCTCGGAGATGTGATGAAGGAGTCAGCCACCATCGCATACCAATATATCAAGGCTCATCCGGAGATGGCCAAGATGACTTCTGAAGAGTTCGCCGCCAAGGACATCCATGTCCATGTGCCGGAAGGCGCCACGCCTAAAGACGGCCCTTCTGCCGGTATCACCATGGTAAGTTCCATGGTCTCAGCCCTCAGGGGGCAGGCCGTGATGTCGGGTCTCGCGATGACCGGAGAGATGACCCTCAGGGGAAGAGTTCTGCCTGTGGGCGGCATCAAGGAGAAGATCCTCGCCGCCAAAAGGGCCGGAGTCCACACGATCGTCATCTCCGAAGACAACCGCAAGGACATCGAGGACATCAAGCCTGTATACATCGACGGCTTGACTTTCCACTACGTCCAGAACATCAAGGACGTGATAGACTTCATCTTCCAGTAAGACTAGAAGAGGGTCGGGTGGTTCTCTTCGAGGCCCTTGAGGACACGCTCCATGAGGGCCTCCCTTACGAGGGCGGAGCGTGAAGAGACCTTGAAGCGTCTGCAATATTCATCGATTGCCGCAAGTTCCTGCTCATTGAAGAGTATGGACTTGCGGTATTTGCGTTTCAGGGAGTCCTTCTGACGGTCGAGATAAGACGGATCGACGGAGGAGGACTTACTTTTTCTCTTGTTTTTCCTTGCCATCTGTGATACTTATATAGTGGATGATTTCCTGCAGATTGGCGACTTCAAGCCTCCTGCCGAGTATCTCCCCGTCCTTCCACACGACAAACATCCTCGGCGTGCCCGTGACCCCGTAGTATTTCTGGTAGTCAGAATCCATCTCCGGATCCCAGAGGTGGTGCAGTTTGACTTTCCGCCCCGGAATCTTGAAATTCTTGCGGAACGCTTTCCACTCCCTCTTGTCCGTCCCGACATAGACGGCATAGAAATTCATAGGGAAGTCCACCTGCGCGAGCACAGACGGGAGCACCTGAGACTCAAGCCGGCATTTGGCGCAGGAGGTGTCATAAAAGAAAAGCACCGCCACCTTGCCCTCCGCCGGCACTGTCTCGCTCCCTCCATGAGGCTTGAGAAGCCTAACCTTCGGGGCCGTCATCCCGATGAGGGACGAGCGGTTGAAGTCGGCGAATATCTGGGCGTCCATAAGTTCGATGTCCGTCCCCGTATGCACAAGATGGGTCGCGAGCCAGGTGTCATAGATATGGATGGCCACAGCCTCCTCCCCCATCAGACGGGAATGGCGGTAGTGGTCGAAAATGCGGAGAGTGACATGCTGCCTGGTCAGGGAGTCCTGACAGGTGGAGATGAGATGGTCGAATTCGGCGTTCTTCACATCTATGCTCTCCCTCTCAAGCGAAGAATAGAACTGGGTCAACAGGCTGTCAAGTCCCGCATAGCGCTCGAAATCAAGAGTATCCGTCTGCGCGGCAAGGAGAAGCGCAGACAGCATCGAGGCAAGACAAAGGAAAAGCCGTCTCATATCCCGACATCCGGGAGTTTGACCCACGGCTCCATGAACAGTGACGTATCACCGTGGTGACGGAGTATGTCACGCACCGCAGAAGAGGATATGTGAGCGAACTCCTGGGCTGTAGGGATTATGATGGTCTCTATCTCGGGTGCCAGACGGCGGTTGGCGTCGGCTATGGCCCTCTCGTTCTCGAAGTCAAGCATGTTGCGCACTCCCCTGACTATATGGCGGATGCCGAGTTCACGGCAGATGTCCACGGTCAGCCCGTCATACTGCATGATCACCACATTGTCCATCCCCCGCACAGTCTGGCGGATTATGTCCTGTTTCTGCTCGCCGGTGAAAAAACCCCTCTTGTCCTGGTTGATACCGACGGCTACGGTCACCTCGTCAAACATCGTGAGCGCCCTGCGCAGGATGTTGAGATGCCCGGAAGTGAAGGGATCGAAAGACCCCGGAAACAAAGCCTTGACTTTCATAAAAGGCAAAGTTATGAAATATTAAGCATTTTCCGCCACTTGATATAGCCTGCCACAGCGATAATCACATACAGCCCGTAGAGGGAGGCCTTGAACGGGATGCCCTTGTAGAAATACAGGGCGCAGGTAATGACATCCACCACTATCCATATCAGCCACTGTTCCAGATATTTGCGGGCAAGTGCCCAACACCCGACGAAACTCAGGGCGGTGGTGAGGCTGTCCGTCAGAGGGACACGGGAGTCGGTGTAGCGCACCAGCAGAAAATATATCACTCCCCACAGGGCAAGCGTAGCCAAGGTCCAGGGCAGGATGTAGCGGCGCTCGAAGTGCGTGACGGTCTGGGGCTTGTCGTCCTTGTTCTTGAGGTATTTCCAGTTGATGAAGCCGTAGACGGTCATGGCGATGTAGTAGAATTCCATGCCGCAGTCGGCATACAGGCCGTGCTGATAGTAGAGCACGACATCGAGGCTCTGCATCACGAAGGCCACCAGCCAGAGCCAAAGGCTCGCCTTGTATTCCAGAAGGATATAGGCGAGCCCCAGGGCTGTGGTCAGGATGTCAAGCCAGTGTGTGGCGATGAAGTCCTGCATAAGAAGCGGTTTTTAGAATCTGAGCGTAACGTTTCCGAGAGCCGTGAATCCGGCATTCGGGACGAAGCCCAACTGGTAATAGCGGTTGTCTTCAGGATGTCCATAACTGCCAGCTATGGCCGAATAAACCCAGCCGCTCGTGGCGAAATGGCTGTTGAACACATTGTTGAGCGTCAAGCCGAGGCGCAGCTCCTTGAGAGCTCCCGTGAAGCGGAAGGTATATCCCAAGTTGATGTCAGAGCAGGTGTAAGCAGGCAGGGAGCGGTCAGCGTTGGCGGTGTTGTCAAGATACTGGCGGCCTACGAAGCCCGTGTGCCATACGGCATTGAAATCTCCGAAATGGAAGTCAGCAAAGCCGTTGAGGATGGCGGACGGGGAAAATGCAAGGGTGGACTCATCGTAGTGGATCACACGGAATCCGCCGTCGTCCCAGTCCTCTACATACTCGTCGAAATCAAGGATCCTGTTGGCACTCAGGGCGGCGTTGCCCTCAAGGGTAAGCCAGCGGGTCACATCCCAGGCGAGAGTGAGTTCAGCTCCAGCACGGTAAGACTTTGCGATATTTGTCGTGAGGTTCTCGCCGATGTCGCTGACCTGTCCTGTCTGGACGAACTGGTTGCGATAGTCCATGTAGTAGAGGTTGACCCCGGCACGCACTTTCCCGGCATTGAGCTGGTAGCCGGCCTCGTAGTCGATCAGACTCTCGGCCACAGGGGCCGGGTAGTTGTAATTGTCAGTGAAGTTGTTGCGCTCAGGCTCGCGATGACTCAGGGCCACGGAAGCGTATGCGCGGTGGGCACCATTGGTGTAGCTCACACCACCCTTCGGGTTGAAGAAGTTGTAGTGCTTGTCAATGTCGAGCACCTGATTCGAATAAGTTCCGGCGACCTTGTCATAGACAAACTTATCATTCAGACCGTCAGTGCGGTAGTCCACCCTACGATACTGGAGGTCACCGAAGATGTCCCAGTGTTCACCGAGGTTGAGTGCAGCCTTGACGAAGGCGCTGTAGTCGCCCTTGAAAGCGTCGGAGCCGTAGTAGGTGTAGCGTCCGGAGTCATCGAGGATGGCCGCTGCGAGAGCGTCATTGCCCACATAGGTCAGATGCCCGAAGTGGTTGGAGCGGAAATTCTGTGCGGAGAGACCACCGATCACATCCCAGAGCTCATCGTGATAGTTGACATTGTACACTGCCCCGTAGGTATGCTGGGTAAGGCCCTTCTGGCGGATGAAGTCGCTGTACTTGAGATTGCTGCCGTCCGGGTTCTTGAAAGTGAGGCCGAACTTGGAGAGCTTGTTCTGGTAGCGGAACTCGTCATAGTAGCCGTATCCGTAGGTGTAGTGGAGCGAGAGGTTCATGTTCCAATTCTCATTCACATTCCACACGGCGGAAAGGATATTGTGGTTCTGCACGAAATTGTCGGTTGTCTTGTCCCAATATGAGCCGTCCTTGAGCTTGTAGCGGGCTGTCTGATAGTTGCCGTCCGCATCGCGCACGAAATGCCCTTCCTCGTCCGTCACAAGATACTCGTAGAGGGAGTTGTAGCGTCCCAGACCCACGCGGTACATGTCAGCGTAATTATGGATACCCGTGGCGGCCCCGTAGGTGCCGTCCATCAGGGACAGGTCGTTGCTTCCGGCGGTCACACCGTTCCAGGCCTGGCCCGTGTGCTCGAAGTTCCCGAAATTGCGGTACTTGATGCTGAAGTC
Source organism: Bacteroidales bacterium UBA6431 (assembly GCA_002439095.1). GTDB lineage: Bacteria > Bacteroidota > Bacteroidia > Bacteroidales > UBA932 > Cryptobacteroides. Next base: position 26,967 of record DJOT01000011.1, read on the forward strand.
GCGGCCGAGCCAGGTGAGTCCGGCATAGTAAGAGCCTGAACGTCCGGAGGTTCCGTGCACATATCCATCCGTTGATGTCTCATGGTAGGCAGCATCTATGATAAGGTGATTCCAAAGAAGACCGGTGGAAGCCGTGATGCCGGTGTTGAAGGTATTGTATGAGCCGTAAGAGGCTGTGAGTTCGGCATAAGGCAGGAGAGATGCGGACATGCTCTTCATCGCCACAGTGCCGCCGAAGGCTCCGTCACCATTGGTGGAGGTACCCACGCCACGCTGGATCTGCACACCGTCCAGGAAGGAGGCGTAGCTGTTCATGTTGGCCCAGAAGACGCACTGGTCCTCAGGAGAGTTGAGAGGCACGCCGTCGAGTGTGACGTTGATGCGGGAGTCCCCCGCTCCGCGGATGCGCATATAGCTGGTGCCGGTGCCGACACCATTCTCGCTCCAGGCTATCACACCGGGAGTCCTCGCTATGAGGAACGGCAATTCCTTGCCGCTGCGGCTGAAGGACTTGAGCGAAGTCCCACCGATGTTTGCGACTGCGTAAGGCGCGTTTTCCTGCACCTTAACTCCCTTCACGACCGCCCCCTCAAGTTGTTCGACCAGGAGCGAGTCTTTTGCCGTCTGCGCACCGGCCACGGAGGCCGAGAGCAGGAGCATCACAAAAAATACATTCTTTCTCATTAAATGTAATTATAAGTAAAACAATGTATAAGGGGAGGCATTTCCCTACGCCGGCATTACCCGGATCAGGTTATGGGTATAATCTCAGCCCCGGAAAATCCGGAGCACCCCTTAATGAATTCTAACCAAACGAAGTTTTCCGGCGCCAAAGGTAGGAATAATTTCTTAAATTCGTAAAAAATTCAATAATGGAAGTACAGATAGAGCGGAGCTGGAAGGAAGCCCTTGCCGGGGAATTCGAAAAACCGTATTTCGCGGCCCTTGCAGAGGAGCTCCACCGGGAGAAGCAGGCCGGGGAGGTTATCTATCCTCCTGGAAAAGACATTTTCAAGGCATTCGAACTCTGTCCGCTGGACAAGGTCAAGGTCGTAATACTCGGACAGGACCCCTACCACGGCTACGGCCAGGCCATGGGCCTTTCATTCTCCGTGCCTCAAGGAGTGCCGGCTCCCCCGTCGCTGAAAAACATCTTCAAGGAAATCGAGTCCGACATCGGGATCACGATGTCTGGAAGCCCCGACCTGCGCCCATGGGCGGAGCAGGGAGTGCTGCTGCTCAACTCGGTGCTCACAGTTCGCGCCGCCCAGCCGGCATCCCACAGCCGTATCGGCTGGCAGACATTCACGGACGCGGTGATAAAGCTCATCTCCGACCGCTGCGACGGGGTGGTCTTCCTCCTCTGGGGCAACTACGCCCGGAGCAAGGCGGGCCTCATCGACACTTCACGGCACCATGTGCTCGAAGCAGCACACCCCTCACCGCTGGCGAAGGGCGCGTTTTTCGGATGCAGGCATTTCTCCAGGACCAACGGAATCCTGGTTTCAGAAGGCAAATCCCCTATAGACTGGAGGCTCTAATGCTTCTTCTTCCCACGGGAAACGAGCCCGAGCAGAAGACGCGCCGCCAGAAGTGCCGCGAGAAGCAGGAAGGCGAGAGTGCAGACGCGCCCGGCGATGTCTCCGTTGCGCACGAAGAAAGTCTCACTGGAGTTGAGGTTGACCTTGGAAGAGATTGTGGCCTCCTCCCACCACGGGGTGCGCTCAAGGATGTCGCCACGCTGGTCGATGATGCAGGAGATGCCCGTGTTGGCGCTGCGTGCTATGTCACGGCGCAGTTCTATGGCACGAAGGCACGAGTAGCTGAGGTGCTGCTTATACCCCGGAGTATCCCCCCACCAGCCGTCATTGGTGATGACTGTCATCATTTTGGCTCCCTTTCGCACATATTCCGTGCAATACTCACCATATATCGACTCATAGCAGACGGCGCAGCCGAACGGAACCCCGTCGAAATGCAGGACAGAAGCTTCGCTCTGCCCCTCGCAGCGTCCCATCAGCCCCCCTACACCGAAGAGGTCCGAGAGCTTCTCATCCAGAGGGACGAAGATCTTCGGATACGGGGTCAGTTCCGTGCCGACCACCAGCCGGCTCTTGAGATACACCTCGCTCCTGCCGGCAGAATCAAGGACGATGGCACTGTTGTGCGATGTCACCCATCCGTCACCGTACTTGCGTGCCAGGACTGAAGGCTTCTCCCCGGAAGGATAAGTCGTATAACTGCTCGCCCCGAAGAGCAGTTCCGCGCGCGGATGCCTGTCCAGCATGCTGCGGAACGTCCGCACAGTCGGAGACGACTCCAAGTGATTGAGCACCACATCGGAAGTGATGGTCTCCGGCGCCACAAGCAGCACACGCGAAGAGCTGTCCCTGTCTTTGTCGAGGGCCGACTCGAAGATGGAGACCATGGCCTTGTTCTGGTCGGTCTGGCTCACCAGCTTGTATTTATGGTAAGGATCGAAGTTGGTCTGCCCGATGATGACCTTGACCTCCCCCTCGGACTTCTCCTGATAGTTGCGGTAGATGACGGAGGACAGCACGAGCGGACCGGCCACGGCAAGGCAGAGCCCCGCAGCCGAGCAGATCCTCGCCCAACGGGTCCATCCTCCCCAAGCCCCGGTTCCCAGAGCCTTGACAAGTCCGAAAAAACCGAGATTTGTCACCCATATCCAAAGGGAACCCCCGAGCGTGCCGGTGTACTCATACCACTGGATGCTGTGCGTGCTGCGCGCAAAAGCGTTGCCCAGCACAAGCCACGGCCAGGATATGTCCACGGAAAAATACTTCCTCTCCCATGCAATCCACATCACAGCCAGGAATATATACGGCACAGCGCCTCCGAGATGTCGCTTGGCAAGACGGAACAGAGCCCACACCACCGCCATCTGGAGGGCATTGGCGACAATCGCGAAAATCCCGCCTCCCACAGTAGCATTGCACACCCAGAACGTGGTCAGCGCGTTCCAGAGGATGAATGTCCAGAGATAATAGAAGAAAAACTTGCGCACCCCGGCTGAATCGGCAGCATAGTCGGCAAGCAGAAGAGGCACGAAGCCCACAAGGGCGAGAGCACCGGTATGCGGCACGAGCCACGGCAGACTGAGCAGCACCGCCGAGATGGTGCAGAGTATGAAAAGCTTGAGTTTCATCTTATTGGATTTCTTCCGGCATCTGCGTGCAATACTTGCGCCACTTGGCGAGCAAAGCCTCCATGTCAGACGGGAGAGGAGAATCGAACTGGAGCCACTCCCCCGTGCGCGGATGCACGAATCCGAGAGTCTTGGCATGCAGGGCCTGACGCGGACATATCTCGAAACAGTTGGCTATGAACTGCTTGTACTTGGAGTATATGGTACCCTTGCGGATCTCGCTTCCCCCGTAGCGCTCATCGTTGAATATTGGATGGCCTATGCTTGACATGTGGACCCTGATCTGGTGCGTACGCCCCGTCTCAAGTTTGCATTCGAGAAGCGTCACGAAGCCGAACCTCTCCAGCACACGATAGTGGGTCACGGCATGCTTTCCGCGCTCCTCGTCATCGTAGACCCTGAAGCGCAGGCGGTCGTTGGGGTCACGGCCTATGTTGCCGTCCACCGTCCCCTCATCTTCCTTGACATCTCCCCACACGACTGCCACATAACGTCGCTCAATGCTGTGGTCGAAAAACTGTTTGGCCAGTTTGAGCTGCGACTCCTCGTTCTTGGCCACCGCCAGCAGGCCGCTGGTGTCCTTGTCTATCCGGTGTACCAGAACCCCCATCCTCTCGTCTTCGGCTTCGGGTCCCTGGCTTATCCCAAGATGGTGCGAGAGTGCGTTGACGAGTGTCCCCTCGAAATGCCCGTGCCCAGGGTGGACAACCATCCCGGCAGGCTTGTTGATGACCAGCACGTCATCATCTTCATACACTATTTCAAGAGGAATATCCTGAGGCAATATCTCCATCCCGCGCCGGCGGTAAGGCATCACGAAGCGGATGACATCCCCGGGCCTGACTATGAAATTGGCCTTGACCACCTCGTCTCCCACATGCACATAGCCGGACTTGAGAGCCTGCTGGACGCGGCTGCGGGAGGTGTCCTCCATGTGGGTGGCCATGTATGTGTCGATACGCATGGGTGTCTGGCCCTTGTCCACCTCCAGCCTGAAATGTTCGAACTGTTCCTCCGCCATCACTTCTTCTTGAGATAAAGAGAGACCTCCGTACCCTTCCTAACAGACTCGGAAGCGGGATTCTGGGAGTGCACCACTGCCGCCGCAGAATCGGCATAGTCACGCACCGCAGCCTCATAACGCACACGCCCTATGTTGAGGGAGTTGTCCTGGAGGATGTCCACAGCCTGAAGGTATGTCTTGCCTGTGACATCCGGAATCCAGGTCTGGTCATCATCACTGAGCCCGAGGACAAGATTTATGGACGTCCCGCTGGAGACAGGAGTGCCCGGGGCTATGTCGAAACCGTAGCGCTGCTGGCGGAGAACATTGTTGGTGGCTATGTCACGAACATAGATTATCTTCCCGAGGGTCAAGCCGTTGCGGAGAAGTTCAGCCTTTGCCTGACGCAGCGACACCCCGACAAGGGACGGCATATAGACCTCCTTGGCCTGCATTGTATTGACAGTCAACCGTATCTTGCGGCCTTTCTTGACATGCGACCCGGCCTTCGGAGTCTGCATATAGACAGCCCCCGGCTTCATCCGCTTGACGTATACGGAATCCGCCACGCTCACCTTCAGCCCGGACACCGCCGCCACCGTCTGCGCTTCGGCAGGGGTCATGTCCGAGAAATCCGGGACTGCAATCTCCTGTCCGTGCCGCGTCAGCAGCGAAAGAATCAGGGTGACGATGCCGACTATCACGGCCACCATCGCAGCCGCGAGAAGCAGGTTCTTGACAATCCAGTTGCTGAAAAATTCCTTGATGTTCATTTTGACAAAAATAAATGCCCCTCAAGTGGAACATGAGGGGCAAAGATACGAAAAAATTACATCATTGGTGGTGGGCCTCCAGGTCCCGGACCGCCGGGACCGCCGCCGGGGCCTCCCGGGCCGCGGCGCCCACCGCGCCTGTTGCCCATGGTGCCGAATCTCCATGTAAGGGAGACTACCACATAGCGCCCGAGGGTGTTGTTGACAGCCTCGCTGTGGTAGTTGGCGCTGTCGGACACTGTAAGGTTCTTGGACTGCCCGAGTATGTCGTAGCCGCGCAGGGCAAGGGTCATGTTATTGTTGAACAGGAGCTTGGAAATCTCTGCGTTGAGCACGCACTGGGAAGGCTGGGCCGTTGAGTATCCGTTGTACCAGTTGTAGTCGAAATCACTCTCCAGGCTGATGCCGGTGGCCGTCCAGTTCCATGTGAGGCTGGCGGAGAGCTGGTTGTTCCACGTCGTGGTCTGGTCCTTGGTGGTGGATATGGAGTACCAGGACTTGTTCATCCTCGTGCTTCCGCCCAGGGACGCCTCCAGAGACTTACCGCTGTACCTTACGCGGAGACGCTCATTGGCGCTGAGGGTGCGGGTGGAGTTCTCGGTGATGTGTGCGGCGTAGAATGAAGGGTCGTTGAAATCAGCGATGAGTTTCTCCATGAATCCGTAGAAATCCTGCCCGTCGTACTCGTCGATGCCGGTGCCGACATAGGATGCGCTCTTGCGCCAGCTCAGGCCGAGGGAGTTGTTGATGGAGAAGCTGCTCTTCCCGATAGGGATGGTGCCGAAGCCGTTGACGCTGGCGTTGGAGGTCGTCGGGCCGTTGAACGGCATGGTGTACTGGCCTCCGTTAGCCCCGTACCAGATGAGGTTGACCACAGGGTTCTGGGTGAAGCCGCCGCTGAAGCGCATGTTGAAGGAGGTGTAGCGCTCCTTGTTGGAGTAGCGCAGGTCGCCCCTGAGGTTGTGCGAGAAATACGGGGTCAGGGTCGGATTACCGAAGCTGACGTTTAGAGGGTCTGAATTGTCCGGCACAGGCATGAGCTGCGAGGTGGACGGCTGGGAGGACTGCCCGCGGTAGAAGAGTCTCCAGTTGAAGTTGTCGTTGACATCCATGAACATCATCGCCTGCGGCGAGAAGTTCCAGCGGAAGTCGCTGTATTCCTGAGGGGTATAGCTGCCGTCGGCGGAGTTGTAGCGCGTGGTGCTGTTGTAGGTTTTCGTCGGCATGGCGGCGAACCCGACCTGCGCACGGAAGTTCTTGTCCTGATAGAGGGCGTTGACCCCTATCTCCTGACGTACGTTCTCGTTGATGATGCTGTTGGAGTAGTTGTAGTCCAGTTCTCCCCCATTGAGCAGGTCGTAGGTCTGCTTATCTGAGGATGAACGGCTCCAGTTATAGGAATAGTTGGCCTCGACGTAGAAATGGTTGCCGAGCGGCTCCGTGTAGGTGAGATCTCCCCAGACGGAGTATGATTTCTGATTGTTGTTGAAGCTCTGTCTGACTTCATCGGTCTTGGCGACCCCGCTGTCGTAGGATGTGGTCCCGTTGTTGTTGAGCCCGTCGAGGACGTTGTTCGAGAGGTTGAAATTGACCATGGCGGTCATGGTACGCCCCGGAATCCCGAGTCTCTGGCGGAAGAGCAGGAAGCCGCTCGCGCTGGCGTTGCGGTTGCTGCCGCTGTTCTCAGTGAAGGCGTTGTTGAGTTTGGTGAGATTGCCGGCGAGGTCGTCACGGTAGGTGGAGTCCTTGCTTGACTGGCTGTAGTGGCCGGTGCCGAAGTTGACGGAAGGTTCGAAGAGGATGGAGGTGTTCTCCGAGAACTTGTGCTCCAGACGGACTCCGAAACGGTGCCCGTCGGAGTGGGTGTTGCTGATGCCGCTGCTGTTGTAGAGGAGGTTGTAGTCGTTGAGGTAGGTCGTCTTGACGCTGCTCTCCTCGACATCGTTGTCGCTGGCGTTGTAGAGGTAGTTGCCGCCCACGTTCATCTTGTCGTCGAACAGGGTCCAGGCACCGTTGAGACCGCCCATATACGAGGTCGTGATGCCGTTGCCGCCGCCCCAGCCGCCCTGACCCCGGCCCATTCCGCCGCCACCCATCATCCCCCGCATCATGTTGCCGGAGAAGTTGGAGGAACCGCGGTTGTTGGTGTTGTTGCCGTTGAGTATGAGGCTGATCTGGGAGTTGTCGGTGAAGCGTCCGATGAAGGCGTTGCCCTGGTAGCGAACGTCGCTCTTGATCCCGTCCTGTGACGGGAGGTCATAACCGGCGCCGGCGGACACGTTGCCGAAGAGGCCTTTCATCATGCCCGGCTGCACGGAGAGGTCGATCACCGTCTCCTCCTCGCCGTCATCGATGCCGGTGAACTCGGCCTGCTCGGACTTTTTCTGTATGACTTTCAGTTTGTTGACCATCTTGGCCGGGATGTTCTTGGTGGCGAGCTGCGGATCGTTGAGGAAGAAGGTCTTGCCGTCTATGGTGATCTTGGAGATGCTCTCGCCGTTTACCGTCACTGACCCGTCCTCGGACACCTCTACCCCAGGGAGTTTCTTGAGGAGATCCTCCAGCACATCGTTGTCCGTAGTTTTGAAGGAGGATGCGTTGAACTCGATCGTGTCCTTCTTGACTATCATGGGGTTGCCGACGGCGGAGACAGATGCCGCATCGAGTTGCTCCGTGTCCACGCTCATCTTGAGGGTCCCGAGATCAATCGCCTTGGATTCCATCTTGACTGTAGCGCTGTAGGCCTTGTAGCCGAGAAGTTCGGCCTTGAAAGTGTAGGTACCTTTGGCCACCGCATCTATCGTAACCTGGCCTTTCTCATCGCTCAAAGCATATTTGAGCGGCTTTTCCCGGCCGTCCTTGAAGAGCGACACGGTGACGAAGCCCAGAGGGTCGCCGCTCGACGCATCCGTCAGCACTGCAGAAATCTTGTTCTGCGCAAAGAGGCCGGTTCCTGCAAACAGCAGGCACGACATCAAAATCGATCTCAATACTCTCATATAATTTATTTAATTCTGTCCGGATTCTCCGCGACAAATTTCGCCCACGACGACTTGCCTGAGCCGCCGCTTGTGAATGGATTTGTGGATCGGTAAAAATGGCAGAGCGCCAACGCAAGAGCGTCAGTCGCATCGAGGTACTTATTATCAATTTGTATGCCAAGAGTTTTTTGGGCCATCAGACAGACCTGCTCCTTGGAGGCCGCACCGTTGCCGCAAATAGCCATCTTGGCCTCTCTCGGGGCATATTCAAACACCTCCGCGCCGCGCGAGAGGGCCGCCACCATGGCCGCGCCCTGGGCACGTCCGAGCTTGAAGATGACCTGGGCGTTCTTGCCGTAGAACGGCGACTCGATCGCAAGGCACTGCGGATGGTGGAGGTCGCACAAGGCCCCCACCTTCTCGCTTATCATCTCAAGCTTGTCATAAGGGGAGGCTATCTTGCGCAGATCCAGCACCCCCATGTCGACATACTGCGGCTTGAGGGCCGCATCTATGCAGAGAATCCCGAAACCAAGGATGTTGGTTCCGGGATCTATGCCTAATATTACAGTACCTTCCTTAATCAATCTTGTCGAATCCGGTGTAAGGCCTGAGGATGTCAGGGATTATGATGCCCTCCGGCGTCTGGTTATCTTCGAGAAGGGCGGCCACTACGCGAGGCAGCGCGAGGGAGCTTCCGTTGAGGGTGTGGGCAAGCTGTGTCTTGCCGTTCTCATCGCGGTAACGCAGGTGCAGACGGTTGGACTGATAGGTCTCGAAATTGGAGACGGAAGAAATCTCAAGCCAGCGCTGCTGGGCCGCTGACCAGAGTTCGAAATCGTAGGTGATGGCAGAGGTGAAGCTCAGGTCGCCGCCGCACAGACGGAGGATCCTGTACTTCAGGCCGAGCTTGTTGACAAGCGACTCCACATGGGCTATCATCTCGTCGAGGGCGGCGTAAGAGTTCTCCGGCTTCTCGATGCGGACGATCTCCACCTTGTCGAACTGGTGCAGACGGTTCAGGCCGCGCACATCCTTGCCGTAAGAGCCGGCCTCGCGGCGGAAACAAGGGGTGTAGGCGGTGATCTTCTGCGGGATCTGGTCATCGGAGAGGATCACGTCGCGGTAGATGTTGGTAAGCGGAACTTCCGCGGTAGGCACCATGTAGAAATCGTCAAGGTTGGCATGGTACATCTGGCCCTCCTTGTCAGGGAGCTGGCCTGTACCGAAGCCTGAGGCGGCGTTGACCATCACAGGCGGCTCCATCTCCTTATAGCCGGCTGCGGTATTGCAGTCGAGGAAGAAGTTGATGAGAGCCCTCTGGAGTTTGGCGCCCTTGTCCTTGTATACAGGGAATCCGGCGCCGGTGATCTTCACACCGAGGTCGAAATCGATGATGTCATATTTCTTCGCGAGTTCCCAGTGCGGAAGCGCCCCCTCCGGAAGTTTGACTTCAGGGCCGCCCATCTTGACGACCTCGTTGTCCTCGGCTCCCTTGCCCGGCTTCACCAGGGCGCACGGGGTGTTCGGCATCAGCACGAGCTGGCTTTCCAGTTCCTTGGAAGCCGCATCCATCTTGGCGAGCAGCTCGTTGGAGCGGGTCTTGAGTTCAGCGACCTCGGCCTTTGCGGACTCGGCAGCATCCTTGAGCCCCTGCTTCATCAGACCCCCGATCTCGGCGGCCTTCACCTTCTGGCGGGCAAGCAGTTCATCGCTCTCCGCCTGGAGATTGCGGCGCAGAGTGTCCAGTTCGAGCACCTTGTCCACTATCGGCTTGGCGTCGAAGTTCTTGATCTTCAATTTATCGATGACGGCCTGAGGGTCGTCCCTGAGCATTTTGAGTGTCAGCATGGCTATAAATTTTAAAAGGGACTTACACCTTTTCTCGAAGTGCAAGTCCCTGAAGATTCTGCATAAACCCCTTCGAGATTAATTCTCTAACGGGAGGACCGATACATACGATTTGTCGTTCTTCTTGCGAGTGAACTTGACTGTACCGTCGATGAGGGCGTAGAGAGTGTGGTCCTTGCCCATACCCACGTTCTTGTCAGGGTTGTGGACAGTGCCCCTCTGGCGTACTATGATGTTGCCGGCCTTAACGAATTCGCCACCGAATTTCTTGAGTCCAAGACGTTTGCTTTGTGACTCACGACCGTTCTTAGAACTTGATTGACCTTTCTTGTGTGCCATAATCCTTAAGCGATTTCGTTGATTTTAATCTTGGTGAGTTTCTGACGGTGACCGTTGAGCTTCTGGAAGCCCTTGCGGCGGATCTTCTTGAATACAAGAACCTTGTCAGCCTTTGCGTTGTCATCGAGGACGGTAGCTTTCACTACTGCACCCTCCACATAAGGAGCTCCGACCTTCACATCGCCTTCACCTGCGACGAGAAGCACCTTCTTGAACTCCACATCAGCATCTTTGGCGTCAGCAAGCCTCGGCACAAAGATCTCATTTCCAGCCTCTACCTTGAACTGCTGGCCTGCAATGTCTACGATTGCGTACATTTGAAACTTGTTTAAAAGTCCGGACCGCAAGCGGCCGCCCTACATGGACAGCACTTGACCTAAAGCTTGTCGGCCATAAATAATCGGGCGCAAATTTAGGCAATTTTATCTTATCCGCAAAATTTTATTAAATTTGTGGTTCAAGCCATTTCCGGATTATGGACATCCCATTCGTGTACAGCAAATACGTGACCGGCAAAGCCAACATCGGCAGGAAAGTCGAGGCACGTACCCTGGCCAACCTACTGAGCCAGGGCGAGAACATAGTCATCTACGAGCCGCCCAAAGCCGGCAAGACATCCCTTGTACAGCAGACATTCTTCAACATGAAGTCATCCGGTGGGGATTTTGCCTCCGCCTCAGTGAACCTGCTGAACATACGGGCACTGAGAGATTTCGCGACAAGGCTCGGGTCCGAGGTGCTCCATGCGGCATACGGCAACCCCCAGGACTACACCCCCATGGTGGAAGCCCTCCTGCCCGGGACCCACTTCATATTCGACCCGCAGAGGTTCGCCGACACTGGCGAGATCCTCTCCCTGAAATGGGAAATGGACCGGGACGACCTCAAGGCGGTGCTTTCCCTCCCCTACCGTGCAGCCCGCAAGTGCGGGAAAAAGATCTATGTCCTGCTCGACGAGTTCCAGAACATAATGCTTACCGAAGACGGGGACATGGCATGCCGCCTGATGGAGGAGGTGTTCCGGACTCTGGAGCCGGAGGACAGGGCCGCAGCCTCATACATTTTCATGGGCTCCAAGGTCAACGCGATGCACGAGATGTTCGGGACGAAGAAGTACTTCTTCCGTCAGGTCGAAAGGGTCAAGCTCGGAGAGATCGACACCCGGGAGATCATCGACCACGTGATACGAGGCCTTCTCGCCACCGGCAAGGTCATCGACAGGGACCTGCTGCTCGGGGTATGCAGGCTCTTCCGCAACAACATCTGCTACATCAACCACTTCTCCGCCATCTGCGACTCCCTAACCAGAGGATACATAATGGAGCCGATACTCAACGAGGCCCTCTCCACCATCCTGTCCATCCACGAGCCGCGCTTTGTCGCCATGATGGAGGATCTGACCACTTTCCAGGTGAGCATGCTCCGGGCGGTGTTGGACGGGCAGACCAAGTTCACGAGCGCAGACGTCATAGAGCAATACGCCTTCAACTCATCAGCCAACGTGCGGCGCCTCAAGGACGCGCTCTGCAAGAAGGAGATCATCATGTTCGACGAGGCCGGGACGCCGACGGTGATCGACCCCCTGTTCGAGTATTGGGCGAGAAGATATTATTACGGGATGAAGATATGAAAGGGAAAACAAGAATAGCCGTGCTGACCGGAGCCGGGGTCAGCGCTGAAAGCGGCCTGAAGACCTACCGCGACAACGGGGGCCTGTGGAACGGCGTGGATCCGATGGAGGTCGCCTCCGTCGAGGGTTGGCAGCGCGACCCGGGAAAAGTGCTGGAGTTCTACAACGTGCGCAGGGCGGAGCTCAAGGAGGCACGCCCCAACGAAGCCCACAGGCTCATCGCGGCACTGGAGGAGAAATACGTAGTGGACGTGATCACCCAGAACGTTGACAATCTGCACGAAAGGGCCGGCTCTACTCATGTCGTGCATCTCCACGGCGAGCTGACAAAGATCCGCCCGGAGGACACCTGCAACGAAAGGGACGGATATTCGGAGAAATACGTCATCGACATAGGCTATGGCGAGGTGCATCTCGGAGACCTGGCCCCGGACGGAGCGCAATACAGGCCGCACATCGTCTTCTTCGGAGAGGCGGTCCCGAAGATCGAGAGGGCCATCGAGCTTGTAAGCCGCGCCGACGTGCTGCTGATAGTGGGGACATCCCTCCAGGTCTACCCCGCCGCCGGGCTGTACCGCTACGCCTCCGCCGACACACCTATATATATTGTTGACCCGGCCCCGATGCGCCTGCCCGACCACAGGATCACCCACATCATGAAACCGGCCACCGAAGGGGTGAAAGATTTCGTGTTCTCTATTCTTGGATTATAGAAATTAATCGCTATCTTTGCGCCGCCAAAAAGAAAAAGGGGGTGATTTAAAGAAATGATTATCGTACCAGTAAAGGAAGGAGAGAACATCGAAAGGGCTCTCAAGAAATTCAAGAGGAAGTTCGAGAAGACCGGAGCTATCCGTGAGCTTCGCGCACGCAAGAATTTCGAGAAGCCGTCCGAGAAGCGCCGCATCGCAAGGGCGAAGGCCATCTACGTTCAGCATCTCCGTCTCGAAGACGAGCAGTAGTACATCGCGGCGTGTCTCACCGGAGCATCTCCGCCTTGAGACAGACGATCATTTCAGTCACCTACAGTGACATATTGAAGCGGCAGGCCATTGAGGTCTGCCGCTTTTGCGTTGCGTCTGGGCGGTCTGGTGGCTTTCCGTACAGAAGCCCGCTACATTACCTGATACCGAAAACGCACCAGCGCAGCACAGGTATGCGGCGGAGCAGTTCATACAGGAACACGCTTCCGGCGGCTGTCCCGGTCAGGGCAAGGCAATAGATGCTCCAAACCGGCAAGCCGGAACTTTTGAGCAGGAAGCACAGCCCGGTGCATACCGCCATGTGGACGATATATAGTCCGAAACTGCTGCGGGTCAGGTAGTCAGCCACCGGAGAAGTCCTGTCCGCCCATCTTTTGTAGCACCCGAACATGGCAAGCGTGGCGACCCAGGCATAAAGGTTGGTCCATACGCTCTGAAGACACGCGGGCGAAGTATAGTCAGTACCGAAATAGTGCAGGGTATACAAGACAGCTCCGGCAATGGCGGCAACGAGAAGAGGCAGGCTGAATCCGGCAAGCAGGTCCTGCACTCTTTCGTCAGAGAAGATGAAATAACCAAGCAGGAACGGAACAATATAAAACGCCGGCCGGTACAGGTTCAACAGCCCCTGCGCGGTGGAAGGCGAATCAATCTGACCCTGCGCGGCACCCCACAGCAGCAGGAAGCCGCCGACAAGAAGTGCGAGGCCGGAAGCCAGTTTGCGGGACAGCCCGGAAGCCTGGGCCCGCCCTGAAGTTGACGTGGCGGCGGAGGTCACACTCCCGGCCGCTTGACTGTTCTTCTCCTGAGAAATCCGTCCCGGAAAAATCCGGTAAATCACCGCCGCCAGAAGCGAGTACAACCACAGAAGCTGGATAAACCACAGCGGGCCCACTCCACTGAGCACCATCGCCGGATAACGGGCGAACGACGGGATCGAGTCCCACGCCCCGGCAATCCGGGTGTTGAAGTAGCCGAGTATCCACTGGAACACGAACAACCCGACTGTAGACGGCACCAGAAGCTTGACCGTACGGCTACGGACAAACGCCCCCGGTCCTTTTGAAGCCAGGGCATAGCGACTGCACACTCCGGACACCAGAAAGAGCACCACCATGAACCAAGGATAGAGGACATACATTATGCTGTCCTGATACTGTACATCAGCAAACGACCCTAACCCGCCGAACACGCCCTCCGCATTGAAATTGTAGAAGACATGGTAGACGAGCACCATCAGAACCACGCTCCAGCGCAGATTGTCAAGAAAATGTTTTCTCATCAGTGTATTAGTATAGTAATATGGGCGCAAAGTTATGCATTTTTTCGGACAAAGTCCAAAAAAATTTGGAAAAATACCCTTATATATATATATATATTAGCATCCGCTTTCTTTGCTCCGAATACAAGCAACAAGCAGGCATATAACACAATGTATCAACTGTTTACAATCCACTTGCAGGCATAGGCCGGCCTGTGGAGCGTGTGCAGTTGACCCTGTCCCGGCATCGTATTATCTGCCTATCAGAACAACTATTTACAGCCGGTACGGGGCAGCCGGCACAAGTCCATCATCTTTATGAAGGCAAACAGCGAAAAACAGGCACTGCCCTATGTAAAACCGGAAGTCGAGCTGATCGACATCAATCCCGCCGGGGTTCTCTGCGGAAGCGTGACCGGGCAAGACCCCGATTACCCCATTTACCCTAGTAACTTCTAAACTACAGCAGCACAATGAAAAAACATCTTTTAGCAATCACCGGCGCAATAGCCACACTGGCAGGGTGTACATCCACCCTCGAGCCGACAGCAGAGCCTGAGGGCGAGGGCATTTTCGCCACCATCGAACAGCCTGCCCTGCCCCTCCAGACCAAGAGTTTGAATTGGGAAAACGATGCCCTCAAGTTCACTTGGGGCACTAACGAGAACGTGGTAGTCTCCGGAGACAAAGACGTGGCGCTCCTTCGCACCCTGACCTCCGGAGAGCAGTCTTCTAAACTCGAGAGCAAGGGATTCCAGCTTATGGATGGAGTCAACTACTGCGCCTTCATCCCGGCTTACAACTTCAACATCACCACTGACGTCACATACATCCCGCTGACATTCGAGGGACAGAGACAGACGAAAAACAACAATACCGATCACCTCAAATACTACGACTACGCCTGCGCAGCGGCCTCCAAGTCAGAGGGCTCTAACAGCCTCGAATTCAACCTCAAGAACCAGGTGGCATGGATAGTTGTAGAGCACCTCTTCACAGAAGAGACCAAGGGTGTGACATCGATCACGCTGTCAACCGAGGACAAGCTCTTCACGAGCTCGGCAAAGCTTGACGCCACCACATCTACCATCAAGAACAACAAGAACAGTTCCACTCTGACCTTGGATCTTGGAACCGCCAACGGCAGCGGCCTGGACTTCGCCAAGGGCGAATACATGAGGGTATTCTTCACCACAGCCCCTGTTGACCTGACGAACAAGGAGCTCACCATCACAACCAACAAGGCAGACGGCTCATCCGTCCAGCTCCTGAAAAAATCGTACTCATCAAAATGCAAGCTTGAGAAGAACTCGACTATGGTCATCAGGACGAGCGACGATGCCACTCCGGCCTCCACCATCTCAACTTCTGACGGCAGCAGGGAATTCAGGAACCTCGAAGATGCGATCGCGGCAGCGGAAGCCGTAAGTAAGAACAGGCAAACAGTAACAATCACCCTGACAAAAGATGCTACGGGATCTTTCACAATCTCCAACCCAAATACCCGATCATCAAATAATGATATGACTCTTAACCTCAACGGCCATAGCATTACCGCTGAAAATGAGGGAGAATGCGCAATCATCGTCGAGGAAGGAACAGGCTTTCTAAACATTGAGAACGGCACCATCGAATCAAAGAACTTTGTCGGTGTCAAACTTGACTCCCAGGCCAAAGGTGCAAAAGTCTATCTAAGAAACTGTACTGTAAAATCCGTTGATGGTGCCGTCTGCACCGGCACGGCAACCGGATGCCAGATTGTAATCTACGGCGGATCATTCACTGCAACGAACAACGCGGTGATTGCCGGTAACGGCAGTCCAAAGTACGCAGGTACACAAGAATCCAGAGACAAGGGCAACACTATAACCATCAATGCCGACAGCAATGACAACGTTCCTGTATTCAACGGCTCTGTTGTCGATGCAGACGCCGTAGCCTGCGGCCTTTACTCCCCATGGAAAGATGTCATCACCATCAATGCCGCCAAATTCAACATAACGGACGGTGTCGGCATCCTTTGCCGCGGCGGTCAGATCACTGTCAACGATGCTGAGATCAGCGTCACCGGCAGAGAACGCACAGGCAAAGTCGCCGACGGCAAGACAGACGTGCCTTGTCAGACCTTCTATATCGACAAAAGCTGCGGCTATCCAGACATAGAGAACGCGGATATAACCATCAAGGGCGGCAGATATTCTGATAATGCCGGAAAGCCTTATGTAGCAGAAAACGGCTATTCTTACGTCGAGACCGGAGAGTCCCCTCTCGCTTACAAGGTGGTCACCAACGAGACGAGGCTCACCGAAGCAGTCTCCTGTGTCGAGAAAGACGGGATCGTCACCATCGATTATCATGTCTCCCTCAGAAATCAGCTGAAGATCCAGAAGGATTTCACCATGACCCTATCTGAAGGGGCCAACATCCAAGGTGACTGCAGTAACTCCACACTACTCTTCAGTCAGGATGGCGGCGCCAACATCATCAAGGGTGCAGGATCTATCTATGGTCCGGACAACAGCAATTCCCAAACATGCGCGGCCATTCTTGTCAGCGGTCAGGGACAGACTCTTACCATCAATTGCGAAAGTAAAGAAGACGTCCAGATCACGGGCGGGAAAGCAAATGAAGTAGCTTCTGCAATTACCATCTCGAACGGCAAGCTGGTAATCAACAATGGTACATTCATCTCTGGAACCGATGGAATCGGCAACAATAGTCCTGCCATCTACCTTATGCCAAATGTATCTGAGAAAGCCGAACTCGAAATCAACGGCGGCGTATTTATGCATGCGCCAGAAGGAAGTTCCGAGTACCTGATCAACTGTCAAGATGAAGACATCTCAAGATGCAAGATCACCATCAAGGGCGGAACCTTCATCGGCTTCAACCCGGCAGCCAGCATCGCCGACAAGATCAACGGCGAGCCTGCCAACTGGGTAGCTGATGGATACGAATCCGTAGGAACCACCGATGAAGATGGCAATACTATTTGGGAGGTTCGCAAAAAGAACTAACCGGACAAATCAATACTGATTACCGAAGCCGCCCCACCCGGAGCGGCTTCTTTATTTATGTCCGGAAGCCCCTGTCCAGCTGGAGGGCTACGGTTGTTTTTGAAAAAAATCCGTATCTTTGTCTGTCTGCCGCCACTCGCATAATGCGGCTACAATTGACACAGCACGTATCTCATTGACTATGAAGAAAAGCACAACATCCCTACAGACTCTCGGAGAATCCAGTTACAATGAACTTCTGCTACAGGCTGTAGCAGAAATCGAGAACGCACGGCACACTTTGGCACGGCAGCTGGCATCCACAGTGTCCAATATACACTGGAGCCTTGGGAAACTGCTTTCAGAGCGCAAAATTGAGAGCAAGCACGGCAGCGGCATCGTCAATCGCCTGTCTTCGGACCTCAAAGAACAGTATCCAGACATGGGCCTCTCACCACGTAACCTGTGGAATATGAAACGCTTCTATGAACGCTACAAGGACGAAGATCCAAAACTGCTACAAGCCGTAGCAGTTTTGCCTTGGGGGCACAACCTGCTCTTTTTGGACAAAGGCCTAGATTCCGAACAAGTTGCATTCTACGCGCAGGAAGTCATCACAAAAGGCTGGTCCCGTGAAATGCTGCTCCACGCCGTCAAAGGAAATTACTATACCAGCCTGCTGGCCACACCCAAGTCCAACAATTTCGACCAGACCCTTCCTGCTCCCGTGGCCGACTATGCCAACGAAGTGTTCCGAAGCCGCTATAACCTCGGTTTTCTCGATGCAAAAGAACCGATGAAAGAGCTGAAACTGGAACGCCGTCTGATCAAGAAGATTACCCGCTTCATCCTAGAACTGGGCAAAGGCTTCACCTTCATCGGCAACCAGCACATCATCCCCTTCAACGGCAAGGAATACAAGGTCGATATGCTATTTTTCCACCGGGGCCTGCACCGGATGATAGCGATCGACTTGAAAGTAGGCGAGTTCCAGCCCGAATACGTCGGTAAGATGAACTACTATCTCACGCTCCTGGACCGCCTGGAAAAAGCCCCTGATGAAGAGCCCTCCATCGGCCTCATCCTCTGCGCAGAAAAAGACCACCTCGATGTCGAAGTCGCCCTCCAAGATATCGGAAAACCTATCGGGGTCGCCGAATACCAATACCTTCTTCCCAAAGACGAAATCCTCCATATCGTCTCCTCCGAAATGAACAAACCGACCAAATAAGCCGATTTCCCTTCAACATACACGAATTCTCGCGACCCAAACGGAAAAAGTGTAAATTTACAATGGCTTTTTATTGGAAAAAGTGTAATTTTGCGCAGATCAAAAAAAGCGAAAAGTGTAATTCAGCTATGCTTTACAGGAAAATCAGCAAGGACATAGAAGCTCATCTACGTTCCGGAAGTGACAAGATTCTGATTGTCGAAGGTGCCAGACTAACATCCAAACAAGCATTAGGCGGTTTTATTGACAATAATATTTCCTCCGGATTATTTTAGAAGCTGTTTTGAAATTAGTCAAAAATCAGGAGTATATACATTCCAAAACTGTTCTAAACTCGAAATCACCAATGAACAGCTTAAGATAGTCAAGACTATCGGAGAAAGCGGATTCAACAACTGCACAAAGATTGTCGGGGAGATAAGCATTCCGAATATTGAAAGCATCGGCAGCACTGCATTTGCATACACCAGCATCACCTCGATTGACCTGACAGGGACGCCGATTGCAGAGATCAGCTCGTATGCATTTAGCAAAATGTCCGCTCTCAAAAAGGAGCATCAACCTCGGTTCCGTATATGAAAGTGTTGTCGCCCAGGAACTGAAGTCACACGGTCACAACCTTTTCTACTATGACAACGCCAAAAAGGGCGAAGTGGACTTCCTTATAAACGATGCGGCCAACGTGACTGTACTACCCATAGAAGTGAAGTCCGGCAAAGACTACACAACCCACAAAGCGCTGGACCATTTCCTTAGGACAAAGAATACAATATTCATTCAGGCATAGTCCTGAGCAACGAAAGGGAGATCCACACCAAGGGCGACATCACCTATATGCCTGTTTACTTTGTAATGTGCATCGAAAAGGCAGAAATTCCACAGGAGAATATCACCTTCTGACAATGGTTGGCGAAAACATTTCTGAATATCACATACTGTCTAAAAATCCAGCAACAGTATATTCAACTACTTTCGTAGGAACTGACAACTACGTAATCTACGTCCCTAAAGGCTGCACAGAGACCAACAAGGCTGCAGAAGGTTGGTCAGACTACGCCGACATAATCCAGGAGGAGCAATAGTTTTTCTGCAAGAACATGCACGCGCAGGCAGAAGCGAATCCATCGCCGCTGTCTGCGCTCTGTTTGTCCTGACTTACCGCGCAAAGTCGGAAAGCGATTTCCCGGAGAGCCGCGGCGCGGCGGAGAAGCCAGCGAAGACGCCCGGCTAAGGCCTGCAAGGAATGCGGTAGCGACAGTCCGCGGTTTGCAGGTAAGTTCTTTGATGGCTAATGACCTTATCCACAAGGCTGTCGGCTGGATGCTGCGCGAGATGGGCAAGGAGAGTCCGGAGGCGCTGGATGAGGATGTTCAGGACAATCCCATAGACCGGATACTTGCTAATATAACGTGAGTTCGGCGA
>DJOT01000001.1 GCA_002439095.1 Bacteroidales bacterium UBA6431
ATGGGCGTGCGGGGACGGTTACTAACAATCAATGAAGAACTTCAAGAAGGATTCTACCGGCGGCGAGGCCGTGGGGCAGAAGTGCAAGGGGAAAGGAAGCGGAAACGGAACCGATGCCTGCGAGATAGCTGGCTTTTCCGCCGACAAGAGGATTTTATACGAAAATGATATGATCACAGCTTGATCTGGCACTGCGCTACGACTATGCGATGGACAAGGGCCGGGCTGAAGGCGAAGCCAAAGGAAAGGCGGAAGGTCTCGCGGAAGGCAAAGCCATCGGGGAAGCAAGAGGCAAAGCTGAAGGCAAGGCGGAAGAAAAATCCGCCATCGCCCGGCGGATGCTGGAGGACGGAGTCCCTGTGGAGACTGTGGCAAAATACTCCGGGCTCACAAAGGAAGATGTGCTGAAACTGGCATAGCTTTAGCCGGTACATTGCATACCTTGGATAGCTTGTTCTCACCATCTTTCTAAAGTCCAATAAAACAAGGATCTCATACTATGAGGGCCAGAACGTCAAATGCCGCTACCTTCACAGGCCGCGGCACTTTAAAAATGTTCAGTATCCTATTATTGTTTAATCAAAACGGTATTTGCTGACACATCTATAGCATACACTGTGCCAAACTTAAAACGAACAATGTAAAATGCGGAAATATAGATAGATACGTTCTGCGCTCAAGAATCGTGTGCACATCGCGGAAAATACGTAAATTTGCAGACCACAATAATTGACCAATATGACAAAACCACATTTTACCACGACGGCGGCACTTGCCTTGGCCGTGACGACTCTGGCGCTAGGAGCCTGCTCCGGACAGGGGAAGATCGACCGCAAGGCGCTAGTGACGCGCAACAACCCCCATGTGACGCAGGTCAATCCCCTGCACTCCCTGAACCTCGGCAACGGGGCCTTCACCATCACCCTTGATGCCACGGGACTCCAGACATTTCCCGAATACTACAAGGACGGACTCTCGCTCGGAACGTACAGCCAGTGGGGCTGGCACTCATTTCCGGATACGGAGGGCTACACCATAGAGGAAACCCTTGAAGACCATCCGCTTCCTGGGCATCCTCATGGTATCTATTCCGTCCAGGAGGGCCTGACCCTTGGCGGGAGAGGCAAGGCCGCAGCCGAATGGGTCCGTTCCAACCCTCACCGCATGCATCTCGGCAACATCGGCTTCGCCGGGATGTCCCCTGAGCAGGTAAGCGACATTGACCAGACTCTCGACATGTGGGACGGTGTCCTGCACTCCAGATTCAAATGGGGCGGTACCCCTGTCGAAGTCGAGACCGTCAGCGGCGGAGACGGACAGGACCTCTATGCTGCGCACATATCTTCCGATAAGGCTCTCCCGGTAGTTATAAGATTCCCGTATCCGACCGGGCAGCACAGCGATGACGCTTCCGACTGGAATGCCGACAGCAGGCACAGTACGGAATTTGTTTCCCACGATGCCTCATCGGCCGTTCTCAAGCGCACGGTTGACGCGAGCACATATTATGTGACAATCCGCTGGGACAGAGGGGCGAGCCTTGAGATGACAGGCCCCAACCGCTTGGTGCTCAAGCCGGAAAACGGAAACTGGAGCTTCTGTGCCTCGTTCTCCGAGAAACTCCCTCAGGGGAGCGTCCCGACTTATGACCAGGCCCGGGAGGGTGCACGCCGCCTCTGGAACAACTACTGGAAGACCAGCGGCGTGATAGACTTCTCGCATTGCACCGACTCCCGCGCGCCGCTTCTTGAGAGGCGGGTTGTCCTCTCCCAATATCTGATGCGCGTGCAGGAGGCCCAGGATTTCCCGCCTGCCGAGACGGGCATGACATACAACACCTGGTTCGGCAAATTCCACCTTGAGATGGTGATGTGGCACAGTTTCCACTATGCCACTTGGAACAAGCCGGAACTCCTCGAAAAACAGCTGGACTGGTACCTCGGCGTGATGCCGCAGGCACGTAAAATCGCTGAACGCCAGGGATTCCAAGGCATCCGCTGGATGAAGATGACAGACCCTTCTGGGGCCGAGACACCGTCCGATGTGGGCTCTTTCATCATCTGGCAGCAGCCGCATCCTATATACATGGCCGAACTCATCTACCGTGCCACGAAAGACCGCAAGGTGCTGGAAAAATACGCCGGCATGGTCCAGCAGACCGCCGAGTTCATGGCCTCGTTCGTCAGCTATGACAAGGCCGCGGACCGTTACATCATAGAGGGGGCCTGCGCCGCAAATGAGAGCTACAACGAGCGCTCCACCCTAAATCCGGCCTTCGAGATGTCCTACTGGCACTTCGGTCTGAAAGTGGCCCAGCAGTGGAGGAAACGCCTCGGGCTGGAGCGGGAGCCTCAGTGGGACGAGATAATGGACAAACTCGCCCCTCTCTCGACAAGCCCGGACGGCATCTACCTTCCGGCCGAGAAAGGCCCGGGCATCCCGGACTTCGTCAACATGACCGTGGAACTGGACAACAGTCCGGCGGCACCGGCAGGAGGTTATTTCAACGGCATCAGACCGAAAGCAGAGCCGACGACCGTCAAGGCTGCCCCGGCAAACGGCCGCGACCCGTTCTATGTCCGTGCCACCTCTTCGGAGAACCTCCTTGCATACGGCATGCTGCCCGGGTGCAGGCTTTTCAACGAGGAAAACATGCAGAAGACGGTGACCCGCGCAGCGGAGAACTGGGGATGGAAGGGAGGCAGTTGGAGCTGGAACTACCCGGCCCTTATGATGAACGCCACCCGCCTGCACCGCACCGACATTGCCGTACGCGCGGCCACGATGGACGGGCGCAGCGACCTGCTCCTGCCGAGCGGCAACAACTACCGCACCGAGCGCCTGAGAATGTATCTTCCGGGCAACGGGGGCCTGCTCCTCGCCGTGGGGATGATGTGTGCCGGTTGGGACGGATGCGACGAGCCTAATCCGGGGTTCCCGAAAGACGGCACATGGGATGTCCGCTGGGAGGGGCTGAGCCCTATGCCGTAAGGGCGTCCATGGAGATCATGAAGGCGTTGTTCTCTATGAGACTCTTGAGAAACGCCCTCGTCGCCATTTTTATATATTGACCTTTGAGGAGATGGTAGGAGCCTACCATCTCCGTTTCGTTGTGGTCGATGGCTATGGTGCAGAACTCCGGCTTGTCCTTGACCGTGGCGGCAGAGAGAAATGTGATGAGCTCCGTACGGCTTACCAGATCGAGCAGCATATTCAAGTCATTGACTTCCAGTCTGACGTCGAACTTGTAGTTTTGCCCGAATAGCAGGCGGTCGAACTCGTTGCGCGCTTGGAGCCCGCGTGACGGGAGAGCGAGAGGGTATTTCTCCAGATCCACAAGCCTGACCTTATCTTTGCGTGCGAGCGGATGGTCACGGCCCGCAACCACGCAGAGGTTGCTGCTGAACAGGATATGCGACTCGATGTTGTCGAACATCCTGCTCGGGCGGTATGATAGCACCGTGTCGAGTTCCCCGTTCTCCAGCATCTGCATCAGCTCTTCCATGGAACTGCATGTCAGCCTTATGGAGATGCCGGGATGACTTTTCATGAATTCTTCGATGGTCTTGCCCATGAGAGGGCAGAACGTGTATGTGGCCCCCACGTTGATTGTTCCCACCGACAGGTCGGCGACATCTTTTATGCGTGCGATGCCCGAGTGTACGTCTTCGGCGATCCGCTTGGCGTAGGGGAGGAACTGCAGGCCATAGTCGCTGAGTCTTACGCTGTGCGAGTCCCGGACGAAAAGCTCCGCACCGAGTTCATCTTCGAGCTGCTTTATCTGCTGGGACACTGTGCTCTGCGATATGCAGAGCTGACGGGAGGCTTCCGAGAAACTTGAGGTCTCGGCTATTTGGAGAAAGTACTTTATCTGCCTGAGTTCCATTAGTTTGACTTTTTGGTCACTGAAAATGAATACTTGTTGAATGCAAATATAGGAAGAGTTGCCCCTATTACCATGCCGAGTATGGTCACGATGAATACTATGCCGTTGGACATGAGCAGGTACATATAGTGCATGAATGAACTCTCGTCAGAAATCCGGATGCAGTACACCACGGCCTGCACAGCCCTGTAGGCGTACATCCCGGGAACCATCGGGAGCAGTGCCGGGAAAGAGATGAACTCGGCCGGGGTCTTTATGTGCCGGGCCATCGGGAGCGAGATCAGGCCGATGACGCATGAGGCGGCGAAACTGGCGATCGCCAGATGCCATCCCGCGAGATTCATCAGCAGATAGCGGGACATGTGTCCGCATGCGCCGGCCAGACAGCACCACGGCAGCACCTTTGGGGACGGGTTGCTGATGGCGGCGAAACCCATTGCGGCGATGGCGGAGAACAGACCGTCTTTCAATATGTTCCAGAGAATTTCCATCATACGAACTTGATGTTGAGGATGACGAAGGCCAGACACAGTCCGACCGACAGGCATACTGTGGTGATAAGGGCGTTGCGCATGCGGCTGAGTGATGACAGGTGGTGTCCGTAGAGCATGTCGCTGATGCCGTTTGCGAAAGGAATTCCCGGCACGCAGTACAGCACACTCGTGGCGAGTGCCACTTCAGGGGTGCTGCTTATCCCGAACACGAAGCCCGTGCAGGCGATGATCGCCGATACAGTGCAGCCGGCTATGGTGGCGAGTTTCTGGTCAAGACCGTATTTGGGCAGAATGGATTTGAGGCAGAAACCGTTGAATGTGGCGATGAAGACAATCAGTATCGCAATGAAGTCCCCTCCGAACAGCTCGCAGAAAGAAGCGTTGGCCGCGCTTGCCAGTACAGTGACGAGCCTCGGTGACATCCTCTTGCGCGAGACGATACAGCCGAATTTCTCTTGGGCTTCAGCGAGGCTGAGCACCTCATCGTGGATTTCCCAGCTCAAGGCGCTCAGAGCCGTGATGGTCTCGAAATTTATCTTGTCCTTGGGAATGGATCGTGACATGGTAAACGAACCACCGTCTGAGTCGAGCAGGGTCACGAGTACGCAGGTCGGGGATACGGAGAAGTCAGCGGAGCAGTGCCATGTGAGGGCGATTCTCTGCAGGTTCTTGTCTATCCGCATGGCAGTGGCTCCGCATGAATACAGGGTCGAGGCGTACAGACACAAGAACTCTCCCTTGTCCCTAAGCGAGCCCATGCTGCCTTGAGGATCTTTCATCTTGAGCATGGTGAAAATCTGTTCCTCTCTCTAGTATGTCCGCATTTCCTGACAGGTCAATGAAGCCGTCCCCGTCAAGACACGGCACCCCGTCCGGGGTGATGACTGTCTGTGCTGAAAGCTCCGGCAGGGCTGCTTGCGGCTCCAGTCCGGAGAAAGGTACGCCTTCCGGGTCTATGCCGTCGCTGCCGTTGTGCCATGTGCAACTCAAGTCCGCTTTTGCGGGTGTCTTTTCTGAATGTCTGCGCTCAAACAGGGAGTCGAGAGCCATCGCCGCAGCAGAGAGCAGCACGCAGGCGGCGATGATTAATGCCGAACTTTCACTGATCTGGTCCGTTAAAATCTCAAGTATCATAACTTTCTCTTTTTTCGGACAGCAAAAGTAGCAGCTGGCCATGCTTCTGCAATGCTTCGGCTATTCTTTCTTCCGATTGGGCCTATCGGTGGCGGCGAATGTCAGGCATAGCCGGTGCGGACGCAGCGATCGTTACGGTATCGTCAAGAAATCGAAACTCACATCAATTTCAGCACGTCTTCAGCCTTGAGCCCAGAGTATTTTGCTACGGTCTCCACAGGGACTCCGTCCTCCAGCATCCGCCGGGCGATGGCGGCGGCGGCTTCGCTCATTCCTTCAGCTTTCCCTTCTGCCTTGCCTTCTGCTCTGCCTCTTGCTTCCCCGATGGCTTCGCCCTGTTCACGCGCATAGTCGTATTGCAGCGCCAAATCAAGTTCTGTGATCATATCATTTTCGTATAATATCCTCTTGTCGGCGGAGAAGCTAGCTATCTCGCAGGCATCGGTGACGCCCTCTGCCAAACTGCTGTGACTCAGCTCTTCCGGCAGCTCTTCCATCACTCCGCTGTGGCGAAACAGCCAGAACAGCGCATCTCGGTTGTCCACGCACTCGGCGGCACTCTTTGTGAACCTCTCCAATTCTGCATCTGGGTTGGGGAGATTGTCGGTCCTTTTCAACTTTCAGTCCTCAGAGATCAGGACTTAGTACTCTGTGCCAGTTCTCGCACCTCGTCCTCCGACAGGCCGGAACACTCTACGATGACATCCATCGGAAGTCCGGCTTTCAGCATCCGCCGGGCGATGGCGGATTTTTCTTCCGCCTTGCCTTCTGCTTTGCCTCTTGCCTCGCCTCTTGCTTCCCCGATGGCTTCGCCCTGTTCACGCGCATAGTCGTATTGCAGCGCCAAATCAAGTTCTGTAATCATATCATTTTCGTATAATATCCTCTTGTCGGCGGAGAAACTAGCTATCTCGCAGGCATCGGTGACGCCCTCTGCCAAACTGCTGTGACTCAGTTCCTCCGGCAGCTCTTCCATCACTCCGCTGTGGCGAAACAGCCAGAAGAGCGCGTCCCTGTCGTCCACGCACTCGGCGGCACTCTTTGTGAACCTCTCCAGCTCCGCAAATATACACAAAATAGTGTCAGGCGCAACTTCTCCCGTACGGCTCTCGATGAAGCGGTAGCAGGAAACTAGGTTGTCGGAGTCCCACAGGGCCTCGTCCTCGTGCGGCAGGGAGTAGTTGAGTAGGCCCACGATGTAGACCGCCTTCAGGTCATCCTTGTATGTCTCTCTGCTCAAAAGTCCCATGTGGTAGACTCCGGCACCGTAGTAGACGCATCTCTCGAAGAAGGCGTTCT
>DJOT01000033.1 GCA_002439095.1 Bacteroidales bacterium UBA6431
ACACGCTCCGTCGGCAGGTACGACTCCAGACCGGCCGCCTCGATCTGCTCGCGCGTCTGGATCTCGTGCTGGTAGGCCACTCGCATCACATACCAAGCCGGAGCGTCGTAATCAAGCTTCTCCATCTGCCGCTTTTCTTGTAGTCAGGGTATTCCTTGGGGACATCGAACCCGTGTATTTCATTGAGGTTCAATCACTTCCAAAACAGGCCCGGGCATTCCCCCACCCCGGGGCGCGCGACGTCTCTTGGCAAGAGACGACAAAGCAACGGCAAATATAGTGATTTTCACCGAATTGCCTACAAGCCCCCGTACAAATTTAAGGTTCATTTCAGTCCATTCAGTCTTGCCGTCCAACCATGGGCGGTTGTGTGGTGGTGTTTTCGACCCCGCGTCGTCTCTTGCCAAGAGACGACGCTCTCCAAAAATTCCACCATACAGCATTTTCAGTTCCAGTTAGAGCACAACCATCATAAGCAGTCTGCTTTTCGCATCCGGTACAATCACTGTTTTTCAGCTTTTTTTGCAAAAAGAATCGCGTTCCCGAATCGCCATTACAGCGGTCAGGAACGCGATATCTTTATTTTTTAACGATTACTTAGTAAGCGGCAAAAAATAAGTTGCCGCAGATTTGGCAAAGATTTTTGAGGATAGATTTCTTTTTGAAGAAGGAGTGTGCCGGTGGCACATGACTGATGAAAAAAGGAATATAAACCAAAAAGATTGCCTAAAGGTGATGCAACTTATTTTTTAACGATTACTTAATGGCCGGCCGATCACATCAGCTCAAGGCCGCGGGCCACTGGAATGGCGCAGAACAGGTGATACTTGCGCATGAAATCAGGACATTCAGCCAGCGGCAATGACTTGAAGACCGAGAGGCCGAGAGACTTGTCAGCAACGTCTTCTGGAAGCAGCGCAGCAGCTCTGGCCAGCGAAGCACATTCCGTCAGCAGTGCCTTGTCATCTGTCGTCAGATGAGGTTCGAAGATGTCGATAACCTCACCCGCCTCGGTATGCGCCGTGACAAGATACTTGGTGTATGAGGCCAGCAGAAAGGCAAGGCGCACTGTATCTCGGCCATCTCGCAACATCTTGGAGAGTGTAGGGACAACATATACAGCGAATTTCGCGACACCGTCCCCACACAGGCGAGACACCTGGTCGCTGATGGCCTTGTTGGAGAAACGCCTGAGCAAAGCAGCCTTGTACTCCGCCAGGTCGATGCCGGCGGGGGCGGGGACATACGGGGTCACATCAACATCCATGAAAGTCTTTATCAGAGACCGGTAACGCGCATCCGAGAGCACCTCATCGACCTTTCTGAACCCTTCAAGATAAGAGGGGTAGCTGAGCAGGGTGTGCGAGGCGTTGAGAAGACTGAGCTTCATGTTCTCATAAGGAGTCACATCCATGGTGAACTGCACACCGACTTTCTCCCACTCCGGCCGTCCGGCGATAAAATTGTCCTCGACCACCCACTGTATGAAGTCCTCACAATGCACATTAGTGATGCACCCGGATCTGGTGGCAGGAGTGATCCTGTCCACCATTGAATTGGGGAAAGTGACGTTCTCCTCCGCCCAGCGGGCCACGTCTGGACATTTGAGGCGGAAATACGACATGAACGCCTCGCGTGCTGTCGCTCCGTTGTGCTGTAGATTGTCACAGGACAAGATGGTGACAGGCAGGCCGGCAGCCATACGGCGCTTGAGGCCCTCGGCGACATACCAGAACACTGTCCCGATCTGGTCAGGGTTGACCTTGTATCCACCTTCCGTAATGGTCAGCGTGATTATCCTCGTGGAAGGCGATGCGATCCTGTCAATAATGGGTTCGGGTGTCTCCTCGCCCCAGCAAAGCCCCACCAGCGAGCCGATCCTGTATGTAGTGGCATTCCCGGACGGTTCGCAGACAGTGAGGTTGTACTCTCCGGCATCATCCTTGAGTGCATGGAAAAGAGGGCCGTCTCCCGGCATTATCATGGCCCCGAATACTCCCCACATCCTCTGAGACGGGTCTTTCAGCAGAAGATTGGTGTAATACTCCAGATGGGCCCTATGAAAATTGCCCACCCCGAAATGTACTATGCCCGGAGCAACAGAGGCACGGTCGTATGCGTATTCTATAATTCCTTTCATTTCAATTGTTTCAAAGTAAATTTGACGGCAGAGGGTTGATGGCGCCGTGGCACGTGCAGACATACGCGGCCACATCAACTGCCCGCCTGTGGGCATCACCGGCAGACATCCCGTTCAGCCTGGCCATGACATACGCCGCCGTAAACGAATCACCCGCCCCGACAGTGTCGGCCACTCTCACCCCCGGTGTCGGAAGATGGGACAGGAGCCCATCCTGGCCATACACTTCACTATACTCAGCCCCACGGGTATAGATGACATTCTCGAGAGAGAACATCTCCGTGAGAGCTCCGATCTGACTTTCAGGTCCGCCGCTCATAGAGAACATCCCGGCCACTACCGGAAGTTCATCTTCATTGAGTTTCAGGACATCGGCTTTTTCTAGAGACTTGTGCACCACCTCCGTGGAATAATAATGCTGCCTGAGATTGATGTCATAGACTTTCAGGCATGAAGCCGGAGCAGCCGAGATCATCTCCATGATGCTCCTATGGGAGACGGGACTCCTCTGGGCCAAAGTCCCCCAGCATATCACATCGGCATTGCTGCATGCAGCCAGAGTATGGGCATCACAACACAAGGCATCCCATGCTACATCCTCCACGATTTCATACTCGGGTACGCCGACCTCGTCCGTTGTAACCAGCACCCTGCTTGTAGGCAGGCCGTTACGCTGGATCAGACCCGTCTCCAGGCCCGCAGCGCCCAAAGCCGCAACGGTCTCATCCCCCAAAACATCATTTCCGACAGCCGACACCGGGAAAGCCATGGCACCATACTCTTTAGCGAAAAAGGCGAAATTCACAGGAGCTCCGCCGAGGCGCTTTCCGCTCTCGAACACATCCCAGACAATTTCACCGACACTTACAACTCTGCTCATGCTATCGGCTGCTGTATGGTCCGGAAACATTCTTGACGGTCATCTTCCCGTCAGAATCCGAAGTGGTCACTATGTAGTACTTCTTTCCTCCGTCAAACACACGGACGACGATGTTGCCGTCATATCCCTTTACACCGGCGGCCTCCTGTGGTGTCACCTTGTCATCGACTCCTGCGGGACGGTCGCCCTGCCAGAAGTTGGTTATGAAGATATCAGCCTGGGGAAGAGAGCTTTCGATTCTGGCGATTATGCTTGTACGCGGATGGCTGTCCACCCATGAATTGACTATGACAGCCTGGGGATTAAGAGCCTTGAGGGCATCAGCCTGATTAGTGTTGTCGGATCCGTGGTGATCAGCTTTCATCACTTCCACCGTCCCGGCGACCTTGGCACACGGCAACTCGGCATCTTTCCAGGCAAATGTGGACCGCCCGTTGTACTGGAGGTCGGCGCCCGCGAAATAGTCAAAGTCCCCGTAGGAAATCTTCATCACTGCACTGCATATATTCTCCGGAGGGCATTTGTCTGCAGAGGTGACCTTGTCGGGGTTTTTCACCTCGATTTCCCCCTTTTCCGGGAAAGTCATCTTGGTTTCAGTGCCCTTGCCGGTCCAGATTTCTCCGTTGACGGCAATGTTCTGGACACGCACATCGTATTTGGAGGTGCGCGGGCTTATCTGGCTTGCTGAACCGGCCTTGAAGATCTCCGCCTTGAGGCCGGAGTTGGCCACGTGCCACTTGACGGCCTGCACATAATTGCGGATCGCCTCCTTGTTGGAAGCAAGACCCTGCATATCAAAAGGATAGTCATAATCAGGCCAGCCTCTGTCTATCATCTTGGAGACGCTGAACCCGTCAAGGATTTCAGTCAGGCCGTTGAGCCTGTATGAGCCGCTTGCGGACATGGGATGCGATGAATTGGTGTCGCCCATGTGATCGTTGTGCAGATGGGTCATCACCACATAATCAAGGGTGCTGTTGCCTGTCCAAACCATGCATTTTTTGAGGTATGCACTGATGATCTGCGACCCGCGGGTTCCCGTGACGGTAGGATCCCAACGGCTGCGGATACCGGTATTGGTGTAATTTGCGTTGCTGTTGGTCTTGAGTGAAGTGCTGGCAGCGTCGATCAGCAGCTGCGTGCCGTCAGGGAATATGACCAGAGCACACTCACCTGTGGTGGTATTGATGAAATGTATATCCATCTCCCCCTCTTCCCATGAGGGGAGAGGCTCGCCGACCGTGATCGTGACCCCGCTCTCTTCTTTGCCGGGCTCCGGCTTGACTGACGGCGAAGGGGCCTCAGTTTTGGAGGTGCATCCCGTCATCATGATACAGAGAGCGGCCTCAGTAAAAAATGAAATCATCCTTTGCATGCTATATGAAGATTCAAGAACATCCTGCCGCCATCGATATTGACCGCAAGACGAATATAATTGCCGAAATTCGGCTGAACTTTTATTATATGCAGACCTTCCCCGCTGAAGACAGCCGGCGCACTTCCGTCGTCGGCCCAGTGCACCCCGTCCTGAGAAAGCTGCACCTGGCCGGAGAAAACCGGGCTACCCTCCACTTTCTCAACCATGACGAAGAAAATGGCCTCGTCAGCCCACCCCACCTCATATGGATGGGTCAGGAAACTCCCGGAAAAGTATTTTTTCACCTCAAGGTGAGAATCATTGAACATTTTCATACCTCTGACCTCCTACTCTTGTGAAACCACGACCGAGTCGACATAGAGGAACACCCTCCTGTCCGTATCGGCTCCGACCCAGAAAAGCGGGTTGATGAGATTCTCTATCCTGCCATAGCCATCGACGGCATCTGCAGCGATCCCTCTCATGTCCCATATCCTGTCCTGGCTCTGGAACTCGACATATTCCTTGAGGGAAGTGTCCACCTTGAGACGCATGTACTGCCAGTTAAGCTTGCAGTCCGTCTCGTTGTAGATAAGTTCCTGACCGCCGTCGGGAAGATTACGGAATCCGTCATGGTCACCGTTGGGATAGCGGCGGCCGAACCACCACGGGTCAACCCCTTTCCTGCACCAGTCCCCCTCAAGGCCGTAGGCCCATTCTTTGTCCGTGACACCGTCGCGGGAATGTACATACTGCCATTTTTGAGTCATATTTCCGTCTACGGAATTGAGATAGCGCACCCCCACAAAAAATCTTTTCCCACGGGTCTGGACATCAAATCCCATACCGAAATCCCGGATTGAATTTTCGTGAAGCCCCGGCTGCGGCCTGTCATGTCCGTCAAGCCTGTCCTGTTCCGCAGTGTATGCATACCAGCATTCTATCTGAAGATACCTGCTGTCCGGACGGCTGAACGAAAGCCGCTTTATGGCATGTCCAAGAGAGCCCTCTGCAGGCTTCTCGCAGTATGGAGCCGCCACAGGACGGGTGGAAAGCTTAAGGCTGTATGTCCCTGACATCGCCCCGTGCGTGCCAGGATAGCGGTAAGTGGCGGAGCTCAGCATCACCGGTGGCCACTGGTCCTTGCATATCAAGGTCTTGGGAACATCGAAATCAGGGTACTCGGTAAAGTTAGGCATCAGGGTCATCCACCCGTTGAAGCCGGTGCTGAACACATCGCAGGCCATCACCCTCTTCAACGGTTGGAATCGGCTCCTGAGCAATATTTCATCTATGCTCATATTTTAATATCCAGGATTCTGCTCCAGTTTGTCTTTCATGATCTGAACCTCATCGCTCGGAAGAGGCCAGAGGTAAATCTTCGAGTCGAACTTCCTCTCGACATGTTGGTCAATATAGTCATATTCCGCAGCCATCTTGTCGAAATTCGGGAACCCTTCCTCGTCAAACTCCGGAGTTTCCGGCCAGAACCAGTTGCCGGCGGAGAATGCGGCCTTGTTGACTTTGGCGTCACGGGAGAATCCGTAACGGTTGTGGGCGAAGGCCCTGTCGAACTGGCGCCACCTCTGAAGGTCATAATACCTGCGGTTTTCCCATGCGAACTCGACACGGCGCTCCCTGCGGATTATACGGCGGAGCGAGGTTTGATCAGTGACAGTGATGGAAGGATACTCCGATGTCTCGCTGCGCTTCACCTTGTAGGCTCTCGCACGCACGTCATTGATGCAGGCGAGGACCTCGGAGTCTATTTCGTCCAGTTCCATCTTCGCCTCGGCATACATCAGAAGCACATCGGCATAGCGCATCAGAATCACAGGATTGTCATTGTACAGACGGCTCCTCCACTCCGGCTGTGCTCCTTTGCGAAGGCAGCAGCCGTTGTACGAGCAGTTTTTGGCATCGGATCCGCCTTTGCTGTCCTTGTTGGTTATCATCCTGCCGGAAAGATAATCCATGGTCTGGACGGCATCAGGTGACGGGTTCCAGTCGATGCCGCTGTCCCCATAGATTTTGGTGCCCGGAGCGGCGAAAGTCTCACAGCAGCGCGGATCGCGGCCCTTGAACGGGTCGTGAGGGTCGAAGCCGCTGCCCGGTTCATCTATAGTCTTGCCGTTGGTCATCTCATAAGTGGCAAGAAGTTCCCATGACGGCTGGGCGTCATGTGTGCCGCCGGCTGACCTGGCGATAAACGACTTGATGCTCTGTGTCGTAGGCTTGCCGCTGTCATCCACCTCTATGTCTGTAGAGTGAGGTATGGACCAGATGATCTCGCAGTTTTTGGTCTTGTCGCGGAAGAGCTCTCCATAATCAGGGTACAGCGAGTATTTCCCCAGGGCCATGCAGGCCTTGGCAGCATCTGCAGCAATCCTGTAGTCCTCCTGATAGAGCGCGATCCTCGCCTTGAAAGCCAGGGCACAGCCCCTGTCCACACGGGTCAGGGATGAATTGTTGTCAACCGGCAGTTTCTCCGCCGCATAGTCAAAATCCTTGTAGATCTGCTCAAGCACGACCTTTTTGTCCGTGCGGCCCATGGTGAACGCCTCCTCCGGCGTAATGGATGTCAGATAGAAAGGCACATCTCCCCAAAGGGTGATCAGACGTGAATACGCATAGGCCCGGAAGAAGCATGCCTCAGCACGGAGTTTGTCCAGTTCAGATGAGTTGTACTTGCCCGCAAGCCTGTCAAGGGATTCCATGATGCGGTTGGCCCGGCTCACGTTCTTGTAGGTGTAGCTCCATGTCTTCGCTATGTTGATCTGGCCGCTCGCAGTGGTCGCGTCCAGAAGCCCCGATGATATTGGATATGAGACGAGACGCTGGTTCCAGTCATCGGTCTGCCTGTCAAGCGA
The DNA here is from genome assembly GCA_002439095.1 of Bacteroidales bacterium UBA6431. GTDB lineage: Bacteria > Bacteroidota > Bacteroidia > Bacteroidales > UBA932 > Cryptobacteroides. The sequence continues at coordinate 7,248 of DJOT01000033.1, forward strand.
AAGGTTGTGTTCCACGGTGTAGAATTCGCTCCTGTAGAAGTCATTGAGGGAAATCCTCACCTCGTCCGGTGTGGAGTACCAGTTCTCGCTGGAGGCTGCGGAAAGCGGGTTGAGATCCAGATCCGCGCACGAGAAGAGCGAAAGGGCGCTCAATGCGCCGAATATGATTTTTACTGTATGTTTCATAACTGCAACTAGAATTTAAGATCGACCCCGAATGTCCATGTCCGCGCTATGTAGGTTGACACTCCCGCCTCCGGATCCCATCCGTCAAGATAATTGTCAAAGCAGAACGGATCGTCAACATTGATGTATACCCTCAAGCCCTTGAGGTTCACCTTTCTGGTGAGCTTTTCCGGGAAAGTGTAGCCCAGGGCGATGTTCTTGATCCTGAGGTATGCGCTGTTCACCAGCCAGTAGTCGGACATCTTGTAGTTGTTGTATCTGGCACCCGTCTCGCTGAGTCTCGGATAACGTGCCGCAAGGTTCTGCTCCTCGGTGTTGTAACGGCTCCAGTAGTTTCTGCTGCCGTCGGACCCGCGTATGACTGAAGGAGCCGAGAGCCACTGGCCCTGGAAAGGACGTATCATCTCCTCGGTGAGTCTGGAGAGCTGATGTCCGACTCCGTTGAACAGCATTGAGAACGAGAGACCTTTCCAGCCCAGACTGATGCTGCCTCCATAGATATAGTGAGGGAGGGAGCTGCCCAGAATCACACGGTCATACGTATCATTGATGATGCCGTCAGGAGTCCCGTCCGGTCCGCTGACATCGACATACTTGACATCTCCAGGTTTGGTGGAAGCCACAAGCAGGGCGCTGCCGGCCACTTCCTCGTCACTCTGGAACAGCCCGGCGGACCTGTAGCCGTACCATGAGCCGTATTCTTCACCCTCCGTGATGATGGTGCCGTCGGAATTGAAGACCTGCTTTCCCCCAAGATCACCCATTATGGAGCGGTAGTCGGAAAGGTTGAAGGAAACGCCATAGCTGAGATCCCCGATCGAGTCGCTCCAGCCCAACTTGACCTCCCAACCGTTGGTGTGCATGGTCCCGGCATTGCGGTCCGGAGCCGAATACCCTGTGAATGAAGGAATCGCCACAGCGAGGAGCATGTCCGAGGTCTTCTTGTAATAATAGTCTGCCGAGAAATCCAGACGGTTTCCCAGGAACGTGGCGTCGATACCGGCATCCCAGCTCCAGGTCTTCTCCCAGTGGATGTTCTGATAGGCATAGTCCTGCTGCGCCCCTGTCATGGTGGAGACTGGCGAAGTGCCCGTACTGTCGTAGAGCAGGGCCTTGCTGAAAGTGATGTAGGTCTGGTATGGGTAGTTGCCGATGCGCTCGTTGCCGAGACTTCCCACTGAAGCGCGGAGCTTGAGATAGTCAAGCCAGCTCACATCAGAGAGGAATTTTTCATTGGACGCGACCCATCCCAGAGAGGCGCTCGGGAAGAATCCCCACCGGTAGTCCTTGTGGAAGCGGGACGAGGCGTCGCCGCGGGCATTGAGCTGCACGTAATAGCGCCCGTCATAGTTGTACATCAGACGGCCGAAGAACGAGCGGTAGGCGTTCTGGTGGGCGCTGCCCCCTACAGTCAGTGCGTTTTTGTTGGCAAGATCGAGATAAGGGAAAGTGGAAAGCGCCATTTCGTTCGAGCCTGCCGTGAGTTTCTCGTAGGTATACATATACTCCTCATAGCCGGCCATCAGATTGAGATTATGCTTCGAGGCGAAGCTGCGGTCGTAAGTGGCTATCACCTGAGTCTCATAAGAGCGGGCGTCGCTTCTGGTCTCAGCAAGAGAATTGGCGGTGTATCCAGAGACATACCCCAGAACCACATCCGTCTCATAGGCATCATACACGGGGATGGCCCGTGTCATGCTCTTGGTCTTGACAAAAGACCATGTCGGAGTAAAGCTGGCTGTGATGTCCAGACCTTCCACAGGCTTGTATGACAGTGACATCTTGGCCGTCAAGATATCGCTTGTGGTCTTCTGGAAACCGCCCTCGCGCAGAGCGGCGAGAGTGTTGCTGAACGAGCCCTCCTTGCCCACGGCGACACGACCGTCAGGGTAGAGTCCCGCATAGATCGACGGATACATGTTGGCAGCCTTGATAGGGCTACCGCACTGGGGGTCGTCCTTGACAGCCTGACGGAAAGAGAAGTCCAGAGCCCCGTTCCACTTGTCACTGAACTTGATGGTGTTGCGGGAGCGAAGCGAGAGGCGCTGATGGCTCAGTCCGTCATACAGGGCGTCGGCGGTCTCGTAGCCTGCTGAAGTACGGCTCTTTATGACCTTGTTGCCATAGGTCATGGTGAGATTGTGCTTCTGGCGCATGCTGGCCTTCTTGAGTATCGCGGACTTCCAGTCGAAATCAGGGTATGATATAGGATCATATGCGTTGTTCTGGAGGTACGTGTCTATGAATTCACGGGAGAACCCGGCATATTCGCCGCCTTCAGGGTTGCCGGCGTCGTTCCAGGAATACTCGTTGAAATCGTTCATATAGTCGATCACACCTGTCCTGTAGGACGGGAGCTCAGTCGGGGTGATGACCGAGACCTCACCGTTGTATCCGATCTGCAGCTGTCCCTCGGACGCCTCCTTGGTGGTGATGAGTATCACTCCTGAGGCGGCACGGGAGCCGTAGATGGCAGCGGAAGCCGCGTCTTTGAGCACAGTGATCTGACGCACGTCCTCGGTCGGGACATTGTCCAGACTGCTGACCACCATCCCGTCCACGAGGATGAGTGGGCTGGAGTCGGACATAGTGGTGACGCCACGTACCTTGACAGTCGCGCTTGCGCCCGGCATGCTGCTGGAACGGGTGACGCTCAGTCCCGGGATGACACCCTGCAGGGACTGTGAGAGCTGGGAAGTGCTCTGCTGCCCGATGACCTTGTCGCTGACCACTCCTACAGCACCGGTGAGGTCTTTTTTCTTCACCGCGCCATAGCCGATAACGACCGCCTCATCGAGATTGACAGCATCTTCCACCATAAGGATGTCCATAGGGTTCTGCCCCTGCCATACCTCCTTCTTGTCGACATATCCGATGAATGTGAACTCAAGGGTGCACCCCTCCGTCACGTCATCGATGGTGTAGTTGCCGTCCAGATCGGTGGTCGCCCATTTGCCGTTGTCCTTGTTTAGGACCATCACCCCGGTCAGAGGGCCGCCGGCATCCCGGACTGTCCCCTTGAGGGTCTGCTGCGCAAAAGCCTCAACGGAAAGAAAGGCCAATGCGACAAATACCGTGATTTGCTTCAGTTTCATAAGTGCTATTCTGCAATTTCGATTGTGATATGCTGATCATAAGTCTTGACTGCCGTGCCGTCCTCAAGGCTAGGCCTCTGAGCAGAGAACCTGGTCTGCCCGCCGGCTTCTGTCCTGTCTATGTAAAGCCCGTCATTCTTGCTTCCGTCAAGACCGAGATGCCCCGCCTGCCTGAAGCGAAGCACGACAGATTCGAGATTCCTGTCGGCAGTGAATACTCCCTCCACGGCCACATAAGCCCCGTTCTTCTTTGAGTCCAGCAAAGTGGCGGCGAAGTTGTATTCCACCGTCTTACTGTAGGACACCGCATTGCCGGTGAGCCCCTTTTCGGAAGACTCCGCCCTGCTGCTCACAGCCACTGTCGGTTTCCATTCTTCACCGGACTTGTATTCAAGCATCCAGTATGAGGATGTGGCCGTCCCCATCTTGGTCACGAAATAGTAGCGGATCTTTGTGCCCGCCGGGATATTCTTGTCCACGGTAATAAGCCAATAGTCCTCAGGTATGGCCCCGGACACATAAGGATCACCATTGCCGCCCACAAGACGCTGGCAGATCACCTTGCTGGTCGGATATCCTGTCCTGTCAGCGGCATAGTACTCCAGACGGCCCTTGCCCGTGCTTGACTCAAGATACTTGCCGTTGGTTCCCGGGAACGATGTCTGGTCAGCCTCATCCACAAAAGTCTCCCCTGTCTTGGCCGTCATCGCATTGAGATCCCAGTCCGCAAGCACACCCGCGAAAGCTTTCTGCGTGATGATGAAAGTGTACGTCCTGTCCCCGTCGATGGACACTTCGACAGAAATGGCCCTGTCGGAAAGCTCGACGTTTTCCGGGAAGGACACGGTCACATCCGTCTCTCCGAAGCCGGAAGACGGCGAGATGCTCACATCCTGATCAGCGCAGACAGCCGTCCATTTGCGGTCACCGAGCACCTTGAATGAAGCGCTCACATCCGAATTTTCCACTGTGGCTTCTTTAGGAGCAATTCCCTTGGGCACAGTCCCTTCCTGAACAATGGTCAACTTGAGAGGTGTGACACCGTCGCCGATGAAACGCACGGTCCCGGTCCGCTCAGCGGTGGACTCATTGGATTCCACATCGAAATGGAAGACCGTCGTCTCCCCGTTCTCTTCAGTCCCGGCGATTCTGGCCCAAAAATGCTCACCCGTAGCATCGGTGCAGTCATTGTTGACCCGATAATAGACATTGGAAGAAAGTGCCACAGCAGCAGTGCCACCTTCGGAATCCAGTGAAAGCAGTTTGGTCTCAAGTTCCATGTAGGGATCGGAGACCCTCTGGCACGATGCGAGCGCTATCAGAGCGACACCGGCCGACAAGAGCTGATTCAGATTCATAAATAATTGGTGTATAATGTTATTTCTTGGTTTCATCCAGCATCTCCTCCACAGCATTGCAGTGGTGGATATAGTAGTCATACAAGTCGCTCCAACTATAGAATGCGTCTTTCTCCGCTTCAAGAGGCAGACGGACATCCTCTTCGTTGAGCATCACACGCACCAGGATATCATCCTGCGGACCACGGTAAAACACGAACTGGAGATTTGCCCCCATCGGGATGTCCCAGTAATGCCATTTCTGAAATATCTCCTCAGGGTCAGCGCTTTCCACAGCCCAGTCTCCGGCCTGCAGGTTGGCCATCACAGCCATGAGGGTGCCGTCATGCCCGAAATTGAGATTTACCCCATGCTTCCCGGCCACGATGTCGAAACGTGACTCCTCCAGAATGTGTCTCAATGTCCTTGCACCGAGCCCGGCCCCACGCCCGCCGGTGAGCGGTTCACGCCCCTTCTGGGCAAAATATTTATAGTTTTCCACCTCGGCCCACGCCATTATCTCCTCTTGCGTAAACATGTCCCACAACGGCACCTGGCGGTCAAGTCCCTGCATCAGAGAGGCCATGAGCCAGAAACGCCACTCAAGGTCATAGGCATCATATTCCGATTTCACTGATTCAGGATCAGAGAATATCCGGGACAAAAATGCATCAGCATCTATTTTCGACCCGCGCAGGGTCTCATATTTGTCACGCCACACACCTTTCCCGCTGACGACAGCGGCATCCCGGACAGTACGGCCCGGGCATACGCTTCCATAAGGGTTCAGGTACGGCAGGAAAGAGCGTGAGTTCTCAACTCTGTCTATCGCGAGACCGGACCGTTTCTGCAGGATTCCCTCGATTACCGACTGCATGGTCGCGCTGACGCGCAGTACATTCGTGGCTTCGGCTCCGATGTAAGGCTTTCCTTCGAAGACTTCAGGGTAATTCTCCACCATTCTGGCGCCCAGTTCTCTGGACTGCCTGTAGCCCAGCAGTGTAAGGTCGCCTTCCCGGTACATGACATTCTTCTTGAAAGGCTTCAGCCTTGCATATATCGCCTTCCCGAAATCCGTGAGAATGCCGCTGGAGTCGGCCTTTTCCAATGCCCCGTACACCCGGGGATAAGTCGTATCGTCATCTATGTGCCTGGCCCCGTGACGAAAATACCCGTTGATATAGAATGGCTTATACCCTTGCGGTGCCTCCGCGGCATCCGGGCGGAACGCCTGCACATAATAGACACCTGCCGCCTTGCCGGGATCTTGCATGATCTCCTCGACAGGGCCCTGTGGCTGAGGCCTGCTCTTCGGGAGAGAGACCCTATACACACAAGGTTTCATGTCTGTCTTCGCGGGGTTGACGTTGGTGTTGACATACATCCAGCCCCCCACTATGGCGATGTCCTCCATCTCCTGAGGTATCTGCTCCTGGAGCTCATACCTGGCCGAGATGGTACGGGTATCGGTGTCATAGACCCGGATCCTTGAGGGCCTGGAAGGGTCCTGTGCCCCAAGGCCGAAGCAGTAATAGATCTTGCCGTCATGCACGCATCCGGCCTGCGTGAACCAGGTATCGAAAGGGAAGACTACCTGGTCCTCTATGTCATCGACCGTCAACACCACCTTCTCCCCCTCTCCAAGAGAGGGGACCCTGAAACGGGTGGCTATATACTGGTTTTCATACTCGTGTCTGGTGACTTTCTGCACTGTGCGCTTACGTGCAGAGAACACCCACAGCGCCTTCCGCTCCCGGTCTACCATCCAGCTCGGAGCTCCGAAGATGGCGGCAAACCCCCTGTCCTCCCAGCCGGAAGGGTCGAGGGTGATGGTCTGCGCCAGACGGGACGAGAATCTGCGGCCCCTGCGCGTGATGCTCTCCACATAGCAGGTCCACTCTATGTCGCTGCCCACTTTACCGTTGGAGACATAGAGAAGAGGGAACGAAGCCCCGGAGGCTGTCTGAATGCCGAAACTGGCGTTGTTGGCGTGGTTGTCCGGTCTGGAAGAAGCGAGGCTGAATGAGGCCATGGGCACGGAAGACGCCTTGCTGAAGTCATGGACGTTGACATTGCCACCGTCCTCAAGGGCAAAGAGGCAGTCACCCCAGATCTCAAGTCCTTGATGGGCATTGCCCCTCCTTTCTTTGGACAGGAACACGGTGCATTCCACATCCCGCTCCGGGGCGGGATAAATCTGTGCCTGAAGAGATGCTGAAATCAGCAAGGCCCCAAGAAGACAAGCAGTTCTCGTATTCATTTCTTTCTCGTTGCTATACGGTAAATGACGTAAACTCCTGTAAGAACGGCTATCGACAGCACGAAGCCTATCACTATGTTTTTGACAGCCAAGGTTTTGGCATCACCGGCCAAGAGAAGTCCGACAAGCAGCATGGCTATGGCCCCGAGCGTGATGCAGAAACAGGAGATGGCCATGTGGGAGTAATTCTTGACACTCCTGCGGCAGGCCTCGTCCGGCTCTTTGTCCGCATCCGGATCCTCATAAGCGCAGATGGCCCCGAAACCCTTGTCCTGCCGCCCGTGATGCTTCGACCACAATTCAAGGCAGGCGAGGATAAGCACAGGAAGCACGCATCCGGAGATGGACTCTATCATGCTCTGGCTCAAGACAGATGAAGGGACGGTAAGTTTGGCGGTGATCCCGACGGCCCAAGTGATGAGCATCGACCATATAAGCTGCTTGCCGGTGAGCCGCTTTGAGAAGAGCCCCCAGATGGAAGGGATATAGAGCGGACACATGATCATGGTCAGCAGTGTCACGACCACCTTCTCCGCTCCCCCGGCAAACGGGATGAGCATCGACAGTCCTATGATCACGAGTCCGAAGACCAGAGTGAACGTCCTTCCGACCCGTATGAGTTTCTTCTCGTCCGCATCCCGGTTTCCCGCGCGGTATTTCCAGATATCGTATGTATACACATTCGCATAGACATTCAGAATGCCGGAGACATTGCTCAGGGTGGCCGAAAGCATCGCGGCCAGCATCATGCCGAGCATCCCGCTCATCAGCACCATCTTGCTCATGTTGACATAGGCGTGCTCACCGTTGAAAGTCATGGTGGCGGGATCCGCATCCAGAGCGAGCCCTGGCTCCATCACACGGTATACCATTGTAGGCAAATACCATATTATAGGGGTGAGCAGATACAGCACACCTATCAGATAAGTGCTTTTGCGGGCATCCTTCCTGGTCGGAACGCTGATATACCGCTGCACGAACGGCCAGTCCCCACCGATCATCGCCACATTGAGGAACACCCACAGGACAAGCCATGCCAGAGAATACGTGTCCGACGTGCCAGAGAAGAATCCCGGTATGCGTGAAGCTCCATCGATGAAGTTGCCCACACCGCCCACGGCGTTGAACGAGAGCGGTATCATGAACACGACCACGGCAAGCAGGACCCCGAACTGAATGACATCCGTCATCAGAACCGCGAGAAAACCTCCAACCACAGTGTAGACCAGGGCAATCGTGCCCAGAATGAGCAGGGCCCACCAGATGCTCAGATACCCGGCCGCAGCATCGCCCGGCAAGCCGGTTGAAGCCAAAATGCTCCCCTCCGGCACCTTGATCAGGGCGCACATCACCACAGCGACAGCATACAGGGCGACAGCAGTGTGCACAGCCCGCGCCACAATGCCGGAAACGGTGTAGAAGCTCACGGTGGAATGCCCGAACCTTACGGTGAGATACTCTCCGGGGGACTTGATCTTGAGGCTTCTCCACTTGGCGGAAATCCACTTCCCCACTATGAAAGAGGCCAGCCCGAGACAGATTGCCACCACGACAGCCACAAGCCCGGACTTGTAGGCCACCCCACCCCAGACCACAAAGGTGCTTGCGGAAAATATGGTCATGTATGAAGATATGCCGGAAAGCCACCAGGAAGAGTTCCGGCCGGCGATGAACATATCCTCGGAATTCTTTATTTTCTTCGACATGATGACGCTCACCGCGACCAGACCGAGAAAGTAAAAGAGGACGATTATGTAGTCAAGTGTTCCCATTTATGATATTATGGTTTTATGTTTCAGATACAGGAACCTGCCGTACGGAGGCTTGCGACAAGTTTTTCCATGTCAGCATCCCGTACATCCCGACCCCATACGGCACACTGTGCCGCTGCCGTCCCGGCCGCCTGTCCCATGTCCATGCAGCTGGACTGGACCCGGATGGATGCGAACGCCGTCTTGTCCGCGCTTATGCAGCGCCCGGCGACTATGAGATTGCCGAATTCTGCGGATATCAGGGACCGGTACGGGATGTAAGCAGCCTGTTTCAGGAAAGTGATATTCTGCCTCTCGCCGTTGGCCACATGGATGTCGATAGGATGCGCACCTCTGGAGATGCTGTCGGGGAAACGGACGGCATTGAGATATTCTTCTCCCGTGAGCACGTGCACACCATGTATCCTCCGTGTCTCCCGGACTCCCGCCTGGACCGATATGGACAGCAGATAACTGTCCCTGAACTCCTCCACCTCCTCTTTCAGGACTGCCGCCATGCGGAAAGCATCCTCACGCAGACGGCACTCGGCACGCGAGAATTCACGGTTGTCGCAGGCATTCCCGGCAGATCTGGTGACATTGACCGTGATCACTCCCGGCTGGAGCGTCGGGCAGAACCACGGGCCGCCGAACTCCGGCAGCTTCAATTCATCCTTTCTAGCCAGCAGTTTCTCCCTGACAGGCAGGCAATGGCAGTTCACGCCCTGACGGTTGTGATGCACCGCTTCCCTCATCATGGGAGTGTCCAGGTTGACCCCGCCCATCATGAAATAGGACGACAGCGGCTGGAGCGGTCTCCCCTCCAGACCCAGCATGGGCACCCCGGCCATATATGCCAGGTCCGCATCACCTGTGCAGTCGATGAACACCTTGGCCGAAAGAGCCTCCGCACCGTTTTTATTGTCTATCACAATGCTGCGGATCCTGTCACCATCCTTGATACAGCCTATAATATAGGAATGCATGTACATGTCCACCCCGGCTTCGAGCACCATCCTCTGGGCAACGAGTTTGTAGTGCTCCGGCTCGAACGCCACATTGGCGAGCGGAGCCTCGACAAAAGCACCACCGGACATCTTGAGCCGCTGTATGAACTCCCACGGGATTCCGCCCGTAACCTGCTCTCCATTATACGAGAAAACGCTTATCGGGTTGACAAAGCCGGCGGTGGCCATGCCTCCGAAAAAGCCATACTGCTCAACCACTGCGGTCTTAGCCCCTTCTCTTGCTGCCGCCACAGCAGCGATGAAGCCGGCAGGCCCGCCCCCGCAGACTACAACATCATAATCCCCGGCTATGCGCGGGTGAAGTTCCAGATCAACTGTCCTGTCTCCTGTCATGCTAAAGTGTCTTTATTTTTTGAATCGTTTCAAAGTATCGCAAAGATAAGTTGTTTTTGAATCGATTCAAAGCCATTGTCGTTAAAAAATAGTTACTTTTGCATTAATGGACAAGATCACCATAAAGGACATAGCGCAGGAGGCCGGAGTTTCTGTCGGCCTAGTCTCCATGACGCTCAACGGAAGAAGCGGAGTCAATCCAAAGACCGCTGCCGCCATCATGCAAGTAGTGAAAAAATTGAACTACACCCCCAACAAGGCCGCCTCATCCCTGCGCAAAGGATACAACAAGACAATCGGGGTGATTACTCCCGACCTTGCCAACCATTATTTCTCCGAGATTTCAAGGAGCATAGAGAACATTGCATACGACAACGGATACACAGTCCTCTTCGGCAGCTCCGATGACCGCATCGAAAAAACTAACAGGCTCATCGACACATTCTACTCCGACGGAGTCCGCGGCATATTGCTCAGCCCCTGCGACGGTTGCGAAGAATGCCTGAGGAAAGCCATGTCCCTCGGCATCAAGGTGGTCCTGATGAACCGCGACCTTCCCGATCTGGAAAATGTGGGCAGAGTGCTCCTTGATAACGACAAAGCCATCAGGATGGGCATGAAACACCTGCTCGACAACGGATACCGCCATCTGGAGATGGTCTCGAACAACATCAGGCTGTCTACCCTGAACATGCGCGAAAAGAGCTATCTGAAAACTATGGCGGAGATGGGCTTCGGCAGTCTTTCCAAGATCAATTATGTGGATGAGCACGATGAGGAGATGCTCGAAAAATGCATCCTCGACGCCAGAGGCAGAGGCACTGACGCTCTCTTCATCCCACGCGGCTATCTGGCCCTCTACGTCAGCAAGGCCGTGAAGCGGCTCGGCCTCAGAATACCGCAGGATATGGCGATAATAGGATTCGACGGGGGCGACACATACAGATTCGCCACGCCGACACTGACCCAACTCAGTCAGAATACGAGAGAGACGGCAGAAGATGCTTTCAGCATGCTTGTCGAGATGATGAGGGGCAACTCCGCCGGACACACAATCCGCATCGAACCAGAACTTGAACAAGGAGACTCCACCATGCCGCGCGACAAGGCCTGATCTAAAATTTGCATTTGCGTATCATAATGATTATCTTTGCCGCATTCGACATGAAAGTAGTGAATTACATATCCCTCACCCTTCGACGGGACGTCCGACTATAGGAGGCGTAGAAACCTCCCACAATTCGGAAAATTCATTGCATTTACCCACCAATCAGACAGAATTTTCGCTCTCAGCAATTGCAATTGACAATCTCGGTTTGTCTTGCCGTTAGGGAGTCTATATATAATAATGGAAATAAAAGTGACCGTGGCTGACGAGAGCCACATCAAGTACGCAGAGGACATCTGCAAAGAAATCTACATATCATCGCTTGAGCGCAAGACCGGCATCGCCAACCGCACGCCGGAGTACATCTGCGAGAAGATCCGCGCCGGCAAGGCCGTGATCGCCCTGGCCATCCCAGACAAAGCCGCCATAGTCCCCGACGAGTCCTCCACATCCCAGGACGAAGCCGGGTCAAAGCAGGAAGGCAAAGACAAGACGGAGCAGGAAAACGGCAGCGCGCAGCCCGACGAGAAATTCGCCGGCTTCTCCTACATCGAATCCTGGGGAGGCAAGAGCTTCGTCGCCAACTCCGGCCTCATCGTGGCCCACGAGTTCCGCGGCCTCGGCGTGGCCAAGAAGATCAAGGAGCAGACCTTCATCCTCTCCCGCCACCTCTTCCCGGACGCCAAGATATTCTCCATCACCACAGGGGCTGCGGTCATGAAGATGAACTATGAGTTCGGCTTCCGCCCGGTGCCGTATACCGAGCTCACCGATGATCCCGAGTTCTGGAAAGGCTGCGAGGGTTGCCGCCACTTCGACATCCTCAAGAGCCACGACTACAAGATGTGCATCTGCACAGGGCTGCTCTACGATCCCAAGGAGCACCTCGAAATCCATCACCCCGACGAATAAAAAAACAATTATATGAGCAAGAAAAAAGTTGTCGTCGCGTTCAGCGGCGGGCTGGACACCTCCTACACTGTGATGTATCTGGCCAAAGAGAAAGGTTATGAAGTCCACGCGGCCTGCGCCAACACGGGCGGATTCAGCCCCGAGCAGCTCCGCACCAATGAAGAAAACGCCTACAAGCTCGGCGCCGCCAAGTACGTCACCCTCGACGTCACGCAGGAATACTACGACAAGAGCCTCAAATACATGGTCTTCGGCAATGTCCTCAGAAACGGCACTTACCCGATCTCCGTGTCCTCCGAGCGCATATTCCAGGGCATCGCCATCGCACGCTACGCCAAGAGCATAGGTGCCGATGCCATAGCCCACGGCTCCACCGGCGCCGGCAACGACCAGGTCCGCTTCGACATGACCTTCCTGGTGATGTGCCCGGAGATGGAAATCATCACCCTCACCCGCGACGGCAACCTCTCCCGCAAGCAGGAAGTGGACTACCTCAACGCGCACGGGTTCAACGCCGACTTCACGAAACTCAAATACTCCTACAACGTAGGCATCTGGGGGACCTCCATCTGCGGAGGAGAAATCCTGGACTCCACGCAGGGTCTCCCGGAATCCGCCTACCTCAAGCAGGTCTCCCGCAGCGGCAGCGAGATCCTCAGCCTCGGCTTCAAGAAAGGCGAACTCACCGAGGTCAACGGAGCATACTACGATGACAAGATCGCGGCCATCCAGGCCGTGGAAGCCATAGGATCAGCCTACGGCATAGGCCGTGACATGCACGTCGGGGACACCATCATCGGCATCAAGGGCCGCGTAGGCTTCGAGGCGGCAGCACCGATGCTCATCATCGGGGCGCACAAGTTCCTCGAGAAGTTCACCCTCTCCAAGTGGCAGCAGTACTGGAAAGACCAGGTGGCCAACTGGTACGGCATGTTCCTCCACGAGAGCCAGTACCTCGAACCGGTGATGCGCGACATCGAGGCGATGCTTGAGAGCAGCCAGCGCAACGTCAACGGGACCGTAACTCTGGAACTCCGCCCATACAGCTTCTCCACCGTGGGAGTTGACTCCCCTGACGACCTCGTGAAGTCAAGGCTCGGAGAATACGGCGAGACCCAGAAGGGCTGGACCGCTGAAGACGCCAAAGGCTTCATCAAGGTGCTCTCCACCCCGCTCCGGGTATACTACAGCAAACACCAGGATGAGGAAAACCTGTAGGCAATGGCAGAAAACACCATAAAAAAACGCCGCAAGGCAGTACCGCAAAATATAGAGACCGCATCAGGAAGAAAAACTCCCCGCAGGAAAACCGATGCCCCCACCGCAGAACGCCCATCAAAGATACGGGTCGGGATCGTGGGAGGGGCCGGTTACACCGCCGGCGAGCTGATAAGACTCCTGGTCAACCACCCTTATGCCGACCTGAGCTTCATCCACTCGGAGAGCAGTGCCGGCAAACACCTCTACGAGGTGCACAGCGGGCTGCTCGGCGACACGGAACTCAGATTCTGCGACAGTTTCGACCTCAACTCCGTGGATGTCCTCTTCCTGTGTTCAGCCCACGGCAAGAGCCGCGAGTTCTGGGCGCAGCATGAGCGGCCTTCCCGCCTCAAGGTGATAGACCTCGCGCAGGACTTCCGCGACGAGAGCGGAGGCTACGTCTACGGACTCCCCGAGATGCAGAGAGAAAAGATACAGCAGTCCGCAAGCCTCGCCAACCCTGGCTGCTTCGCCACAGCGATCCAGCTCGCTCTCCTGCCTATGGCCGAAGCAGGCATCCTGGACGGTGAGATCTGCGTCAACGCCATCACCGGCTCGACAGGTGCCGGGGTGAGGCCGTCCGAGACCACCCACTTCAGCTGGCGCTGCGACAACATCTCGGCCTACAAAGTCTTCGAGCACCAGCATCTCAAGGAAATCCGCCGCAACCTCTCCCTGATTCAGCCGGACTTCAGTTCCCCGGTCAACTTCATCCCGATGAGAGGAGATTTCACCCGGGGCATCTTCGCCACGGTTTACACGGACTGCGAACTCACCCTGGATGAAGCCTCCAGCCTCTACAGGGCCTATTACAGTGATGCCCGTTTCACATTCGTGAGCGGCACCCCAGTTGACCTCAAACAGGTTGTCAACACCAACAAGTGCCTCATTTCCCTGGAAAAGCACGACGGCAAGCTGGTGGTGTGCTCCGTCATCGACAACCTCCTCAAGGGCGCCTCGGGGCAGGCCGTCCAGAACATGAACCTGATGTTCGGTTTTCCCGAAGATGCAGGATTGAGACTCAAAGCTTCAGCATTTTAGACATGGACTTATTCAAAGTATATAAACTCTGGGACATCGAGCCTGTACGCGGGCTCGACACAACCCTTTGGGACAAGAACGGGGTCGAATACACCGACCTCTACGGCGGTCACGCCGTCATCAGCATCGGGCACTGCCACCCGCACTACGTCAAGATGCTCCAGAACCAGCTCACCCGGCTCGGCTTCTACTCCAATGCAGTGCAGAACTCCCTCCAGCGCGAGCTCGCGGCAAGGCTCGGCAAAGCCAGTGGATACGATGACTATGCCCTGTTCCTCTGCAACAGCGGAGCCGAGGCCAACGAGAACGCCATGAAGCTGGCCTCCTTCGCGACCGGCAGAGCCAGAGTGCTCGCATTCAACAAGGCATTCCACGGCCGCACCAGCGGAGCCGTGGCCGCCACAGACAACCCGAAACTCCGCGCACCTTTCAACAGCACGGACCATATCAGTTTCGTGCCCCTCAACGACATTGAGGCTGCAGAGCGTGAACTCTCCAAAGGTGAATACGCCGCCGCCATCATCGAGGGCATCCAGGGCGTGGCCGGCATCTATGAGCCGTCCGACGAGTTCCTTCGCGGCCTCAGGGCACTCTGCGACAAATACGGCACCAAGCTCATACTGGACGAGATACAGTCAGGATACGGACGCAGCGGTCTGTTCTTCGCTCACCAGAAGTCGGGCATCAGGGCCGACATCATCACCACAGCAAAGGGCATGGCCAACGGCCTGCCCATAGGCGGAGTGCTCATCTCCCCTGACATCAAGCCGGAATACGGGATGCTAGGCACAACTTTCGGAGGCAACCACCTCGCCTGTACGGCAGCCCTTGCGGTCCTCGACGTGATTGAGAACGAGCACCTCATCGAGAACGCGGCCAGAGTCGGCGAGCACTTCGGGGCAGCCCTCCGCGGAGACAAGGCCCTCAAGGAATACCGTGGCCGCGGGCTGATGATAGGACTTGAACTGAAGCCTGAGTACATCGGCCTGCGCGACCGCCTGCTCTTCGAGAAGCACTTCTTCACCGGGGCTGCAGGCGCTTCAGTAATCCGGCTCCTGCCGTCCCTCACCATAAGCCGCGAAACGGCGGACAGGTTCATCAAGGCATGGAGAGAACTCACAGCATAACGGCAAGATGAAAGAATTCACAAACATACGCCAGCTGGGCGACCTCAAGGAGGCGCTCGCCCAGGCACAGCAAGTCAAAAAGAACCCGTTCGCCGACCAGACACTCGGCCGCAACAGAACCCTGTTGATGGTATTTTTCAACAACAGCCTCCGCACCCGCCTGAGCACCCAGAAAGCCGCGCTCAACCTCGGGATGAACGTCATCGTCCTCGATGTCAACCAGGGAGCCTGGAAACTCGAGACCGAGCGCGGAGTGATCATGGACGGCGACAAGAGCGAGCACCTGCTCGAAGCCATCCCGGTGATGGGATGCTACTGCGACATGATAGGAGTGAGGTCATTCGCACGCTTCGAAAGCAAGCAAGACGACTACAACGAGGTGATCCTCAACCAGTTCATAAAATACTCCGGCAAGCCGGTCTTCAGCATGGAAGCCGCCACCAGGCATCCCCTCCAGACCTTCGCCGACATCATCACCATCGAGGAGCACAAGACCAAGGAGCGTCCGAAAGTGGTGATGACCTGGGCACCGCACCCGAAGGCGCTTCCGCAGGCCGTTCCGAACTCGTTTGCCGAGGGCATAAACTTCGCCGGCTACGATTTCGTGATAGCAAACCCTGAAGGATATGACCTCGCACCGGAGTTCGTAGGGAACGCCAGAGTCACCCACGACCAGGACGAGGCCCTGCGCGGAGCCGACTTCGTATATGCCAAGAACTGGTCCGCCTACGAGGGAGACAACTACGGCAAAGTCCTCAGCCGCGACCGCTCATGGACAGTGACAAGCGAGAAGATGGCCCTCACCGACAATGCCTTCTTCATGCACTGCCTTCCGGTGAGACGCAACATGATAGTCAGCGACGATGTCATAGAGGGCTCGCGCTCTCTGGTGATTCCGGAAGCGGCCAACAGGGTCGTCTCCGCCCAGACGGTAATCAAAAAGATACTCGAGTCCCTATGATAAAGGTCATCAAGATCGGCGGCAACGTGGTGGACTCTCCGGAGCTGCTTGAGAAGTTCTGTAAGGACTTCGCGTCCCTCGAAGGGCCGAAAGTCCTCGTGCACGGGGGCGGCAAGATCGCAAGCGACTTCCAGCGCAGATTGGGGATGGAGCCGCAGATGGTCGAGGGACGCAGGGTCACCGATCCGCAGACTCTCCAGCTTGTGACCATGGTCTACGCCGGGTGGTGCAGCAAGCATATCACCGCCCTGCTTCAGAGCAATGGATGCAACGCGATGGGCCTCGCCGGCTGCGACGCGGGCCTCATCACCGCTTCCCGCCGAGCCCCGAAACTCCTGTCTGATGGAGTGACCAGACTCGACTACGGGCTCGTGGGAGATGTTAAGCTAGAGTCAGTAGATGCCACGAGACTGCTCAGACTCATTGATTCAGGGACAGTTCCGGTATTCTGCGCCATCAGCCACGATGGCCATGGGGAGCTTCTCAACACCAACGCCGACACCATAGCCTCATCAATTTCTGCTGCAATTAAGGCAGAACTTCTTTATTGTTTCGAAAAAAATGGCGTACTTTACAGTTTGGATGATCCGTCAAGCGTAATTCCGCTTCTCGACTTCAACGGCTACACCCGACTGAAGGACGAGGGGCGTGTCGCGCAGGGGATGATCCCGAAACTGGACAACGCCTTTTCGGCGCTGCGTTCCGGTGCGACCGGTGTACGCATCCTGCACTCCTCAAGCCTGCTTGACGGCAGTGCTGGTACAAGACTGGCTCTATGACAAAGTATGGTGAATACATAGACCTTCTCCGGCAGATGGTCCGCACCCCTTCCCTCTCCTTCGAAGAGGGCAAGGTCAGTTCTTTGGTAAGCGAAGCACTGGACAGTTTCGGGATTGAGCACAGCCTGCCGGGCGGCAACATAGTCTCCGTGACCCGGCATTTCGACCCTCTCAAGAAGACTATGGCCTTGGATGCCCATCTGGACACGGTCAGCGCATCCGGCGGATACACGAAAGACCCTTTCGATCCGGGTGACGACGAGAATATCGTCCGGGGGCTCGGTTCCAACGATGACGGCGGAAGTGTGGTGTCGATGATTGCCACTTTCCGTCATTTTTATAATATCCCCCTACCCTTCAACCTCATGCTCGTCCTGACAAGGGAGGAGGAGCGCTCCGGCCCGGACGGGGCAAGGTGGCTCTATGCCGCCGGCGGGGGTCTGGAGCAAAGCGGGGTGTTCCCCCTCCCGGACTGGGTTATAGTCGGGGAACCGACCGGGATGAAGGCCGCCACGAGCGAACGTGGACTGCTTGTCCTTGACGGGGAGGCTCACGGAGTAAGCGGTCACGCGGCACGGGCAGAAGGCGTCAACGCCCTATACATCGCTCTCGATGACATCGCGGCCCTGCGCTCACACCGCTTCACCAGACACTCCCCGAGGATGGGAGATGTCCGCCTCAACGTCACCCAAATCGAGGCGGGCAGCGCCCACAACGTCATCCCGGACCTGTGCCGCTTCGTCGTGGACATACGCCCGACGGAGCAATACACCAACACGGAGATCCTTCAGGAACTCCAGGCCCTGTGCCGCAGCAGTCTCAAAGCCCGCAACCTCGCCAACCGCTCATCCGCCACCCCGGAAGGCTCGCCCCTGC
Source organism: Bacteroidales bacterium UBA6431 (assembly GCA_002439095.1). Classification (GTDB taxonomy): domain Bacteria; phylum Bacteroidota; class Bacteroidia; order Bacteroidales; family UBA932; genus Cryptobacteroides. The sequence goes on from DJOT01000033.1 coordinate 25,302, forward strand.
TCGCAGCCGCCCGCGCCCTGGGGCTTGAGGAGTTCTCCTCCCCCACCACCTCCGACTGGATGCGCATCGGATGCGAGGCCATCAAGATGGGCCCCGGAGACTCCGCACGCTCACACAAGGCTGACGAATACATACTCACAAGCGAGATTCAGCAAGCAATAGAAACATACACCGAATACATCAATAATTTTCATGGCAACACTCTGGAATAAAGGTACAAGCGCGACAGAAAAGGTGGAGAGTTTCACCGTCGGCAACGACAGGCAGCTCGACCTTCGGCTGGCAGCATATGACATACAGGGCTCCAAGGCTCACATCAGGATGCTGGAAAGCATCGGCCTGCTCACCAAAGACGAGCTTGACAGCCTCACAGCGGCCCTCGACAGGATAGAGGACACTGTCAAGGACGGCAGTTTCGTGCTCGAAGACGATGTGGAGGACATCCACTCACAGATCGAGCTAAGCCTCACCCGAGAACTCGGGGACATGGGCAAGAAGATCCACTCCGGCCGCTCGCGCAACGACCAGGTCCTTGTGGACATAAAACTCTTTCTGCGCGATGAGATCCTGGCGATGAGGGAGGAGACGCTCCAGCTCTTCCGCACTCTCCAGGGCCTGAGCGAGAAATACAAGGAAGTGCTTCTGCCCGGCTACACCCACTTCCAAATAGCCATGCCGTCATCATTCGGCCTGTGGTTCGGAGCCTACGCCGAGGCTCTGGTGGACGACATGCACATGCTCCACGGGGCCTACAGGGTAGTCAACCGCAACCCCCTCGGCTCAGCCGCCGGCTACGGCAACTCCTTCCCTCTGGACAGGGACATGACCACCCGTCTGCTGGGCTTCGACTCCCCCGTCATCAACAGCGTTGCAGCACAGATGAGCCGGGGCAAGACAGAGAAGTGCACAGCCGCAGCCATGGGCTCCATAGCCCTCACCCTCAACAAGTTCGCAGCCGACTGCTGCATGTACATGTGCCCGAACTTCGGCTTCATCCACTTCCCTGACAGCCTGACCACCGGATCCAGCATCATGCCGCACAAGAAGAACCCCGACGTCTGGGAGATGGTGCGCGGCAAGTGCGACCGCATCCTCTCCACGGAAAACGAAATCTCGATGCTCTGCAGCAACCTCCCCCACGGCTATCACCGTGACTACCAGCTGCTCAAGGACATACTCTTCCCTTCCTTGGAGATGATGCACGACTGCCTGAAGATGACGGACTACATGCTCGCACATATCGAAGTCAACACACACATCCTGGACAACCCTCTCTACACCCACCTTTTCACCGTGGAAGAGGTCAACCGCAGGACGCTCGCTGGCACGCCTTTCCGCGAAGCCTACCGGCAGGTGGGAGTGGAGGTCAACGAGGGGCGCTTCAAATACTCCGGGGGTGACACCTCTTCGCTCAAGGCATCAGACCTTGGACACACCCACATAGGAAGCCTCGGAAACCTCTGCAACGACAGGGTGGCCGAACTAATGCAACAAGCATCCAACTGGAAAATATAAATATGTCAGAAACTCGAAAAAAAGCAGCGCTCGTCCTTGCGAACGGGTGCAGGATGGAAGGCTGGAACTTCGGGTACGACGGCGCCGGCAGCGGAGAAGTGGTCTTCTCCACAGCGATGGTCGGTTATCCGGAGAGCCTGACCGACCCGTCATACGAAGGGCAGATACTCTGCGTGAGCTACCCGCTGATAGGGAACTACGGCATCCCGTCGGAAAAATACGACTCCAATGGACTCTGCACGACCTTCGAGTCGGAGAAAATCCACGTCAAGGGCCTGATAATCTCGGACTACAGCGAGAAATACAGCCACTGGGACGCGGTCAAGAGCCTCGACGAATGGCTCAAAGAACAGAAAGTCCCCGGAATCTTCGGCATCGACACCCGCGAGCTCACCAAGATGCTCCGCGAACAGGGTGCGATGCTCGGCAAGATCATCCCCGAGGGCGCATCGGAGGACTTCCCTTTCTATGACCCCAACCTCGACAACCAGGTCGCTGCCGTCAGCTGCAGGGAAGTCATGCACTACGGCTCAGAAGGCAAGAAGGTGGTCCTGGTAGACTGCGGCGTCAAGCACAGGATTCTGGGCTGCCTGCTGGACAGGGGCGTGCAGGTGACAAGGGTCCCGTGGGACTACGATTTCAACACCCTTGACTGGGACGGGCTCTTCATCTCCAACGGCCCGGGCAACCCCGAACTCTGCATGGCAGCAGTGGACCACATCCGCAAGGCATACGAGGGCGACAGGCCTATATTCGGCATCTGCATGGGCAACCAGCTCATGTCCCTGGCCGCAGGAGCAAAGACATTCAAGCTCAAATACGGACACCGCAGCCACAACCAGCCGGTGAGGATGAACGGCACGGAGCGCTGCTTCATCACATCCCAGAACCACGGCTTCGCAGTGGACGAGGCCACCCTCGGATCTGACTGGGAGCCGTATTTCACCAACATGAACGACCTCACCAACGAGGGCATACGCCACCGCAGCAAGCCGTTCTTCTCCGCCCAGTTCCACCCCGAGGCCTCAAGCGGCCCGGTGGACACGGAGTTCCTTTTCGATGAATTCATATCCAGACTCTAATGATTGACAGAAGAATAAAGAAAGTACTTGTGCTCGGTTCAGGGGCACTCAAGATAGGCGAGGCCGGAGAGTTCGACTACAGCGGTTCACAGGCCCTCAAGGCCCTCAAGGAAGAGGGCATCAGAACCGTGCTCATCAACCCTAACATCGCCACGGTGCAGACATCCGAGGGCGTGGCGGACAAGATATACTTCCTGCCCGTCACCCCGTATTTCGTGGAGAAAGTCATCGAGAAGGAAAAGCCGCAGGGCATCCTTCTCTCTTTCGGAGGACAGACGGCCCTCAACTGCGGGGTGCAGCTCTACCGCGACGGCATCTTCGACAAATACGGCATCAAGGTGCTCGGCACCCCGGTCCAGGCCATCATCGACACCGAGGACAGGGAGCTTTTCGTTGAGAAGCTTGACCAGATAGGCGTCAAGACCATACGCTCACACGCGGCAGCCAACATAGAGGAGGCCCGCGCCGCAGCCTCCCAGGTCGGCTATCCGGTGATCCTGCGCGCGGCCTACGCGCTCGGAGGTCTGGGCTCCGGCTTCTGCGAAAACGAAGAGGAACTCAACGCCGTGGCCACCAAGGCGTTCTCCTTCTCCCCGCAGGTGCTGGTAGAAAAGTCCCTGCGCGGCTGGAAGGAGATTGAGTATGAGGTCGTGCGCGACTCCTACGACAACTGCATCACCGTCTGCAACATGGAGAATTTCGATCCGCTCGGCATCCACACCGGAGAGAGCATCGTCGTGGCCCCGTCGCAGACCCTCTCCAACGAGGAGTTCCACTTCCTTCGCAAGACAGCCATCGACATCGTGCGCCACATCGGCATAGTCGGCGAGTGCAATGTCCAATATGCATTCAGCCCGGACGGGGAGGACTACCGCGTGATCGAGGTCAACGCCCGTCTGAGCCGCTCCTCAGCCCTCGCATCCAAGGCCACGGGATACCCTCTCGCCTTCATCGCAGCCAAGCTCGGTCTGGGCTACGGACTCTTCGAGCTCAACAATGCCGTCACCAAGACCACGCCGGCCTTCTTCGAACCGGCCCTTGACTATGTGGTCTGCAAGATTCCGCGCTGGGATCTTGCCAAGTTCAAGGGAGTCTCCCGCGAGATAGGCTCCAGCATGAAGAGCGTAGGAGAGGTGATGGCCATCGGACGCAACTTCGAGGAAGCCATCCAGAAGGGCCTGCGCATGATCGGGCAGGGAGCAAACGGCTTCGTATGCAACAAGCCCTACAGCGCCGCCGACCTTGACGACGCCCTCAAGAACCCTACCGACACCCGCATCTTCGCCATAGCCGCCGCATTCGAGTCCGGCTACAGCGTGGACAGGATACACGAGCTTACCAAGATCGACCGCTGGTTCCTCGACAAGCTCGAGAACATCGAATCCACCTACCGAGAGTTGGAAAGTGTCAAGAGCCTCAGCGAGGTAAGCTATGACCTTCTGCGCAAAGCCAAGTGCCAGGGATTCTCGGACATCCAGATAGGCCGCGTGTTCGGCATTCCGGAGTCCGACGTACGCTCACGCCGGAAAGTTGAGGGCCTCAGGCCTGTGGTCAAGCAGATAGACACGCTCGCGGCAGAGTTCCCGTCCGACACCAACTATCTGTACCTCACCTACAACGGCAGCGCCGACGATGTCAACTTCAGCGAGAGTTCCCGCTCCGTGATAGTGCTCGGCTCGGGTGCCTACCGCATCGGCAGCAGCGTGGAGTTCGACTGGTGCGGGGTGAACGCCCTTCAGACCCTGCGCAAACGCGGCTACAGGGCCATCATGATCAACTACAACCCCGAGACCGTCTCCACCGACTACGACAGCTGCGACCGCCTCTACTTCGACGAGCTCAGCTACGAGACCGTGATGGACATCTGCACGCTCGAGAAGCCCATGGGCGTGATAGTCAGCGTGGGAGGCCAGATCCCGAACAACCTCGCCCTACCTCTGATGAAGAGCGGAGTGAGGATTCTCGGCACCTCGGCCACGGACATCGACCGCGCTGAAGACCGCAACAAGTTCTCTCAGATCGTGGACAAGCTCGGCATCGACCAGCCGAGATGGAGGGAACTCACCACGATGGAGGACATCGACAGTTTCATCGCAGAAGTGGGTTTCCCTGTGCTGGTGCGCCCTTCATACGTGCTCTCCGGAGCCGCAATGAACGTATGCTACAGCTACGATGACCTGAAGATCTGCCTCGACATGGCAGTGGAGGTGTCAGAGGAACACCCTGTCGTCATCAGTTCGTTCATGCAGCGCTGCAAGGAACTTGAGTGCGATGCCGTGGCCGACAACGGACGGGTGATCGCCTCAGCCATCTCCGAGCATATCGAGTTCGCGGGTGTACACTCCGGAGACGCCACCATCCAGTTCCCGCCGCAGAAGATCTACGGCATCACGGCAGCCAGAATCCGCAAGACCACGGCAGCAATAGCCGCCGAACTGCACATCACCGGCCCGTTCAACATCCAGTTCCTCGCCACGGACAACTACATCAAGGTCATCGAGTGCAACCTCAGGGCCTCAAGAAGTTTCCCGTTCGTCTCCAAGGTACTGAAAGTCAACTTCATCGAACTCGCTACCCGCTGCATGCTCGGAGAGCACCCGGTCCCGGTGGGGATCGATCCGTTCGAGCTTGAGTATGTGGGCGTGAAGTGCTCCCAGTTCTCGTTCTCCCGGCTCAACGAGGCCGATCCGGTGCTCGGGGTGGACATGTCCTCCACCGGAGAGGTCGGCTGCATCGGGGACAACCTCGATGATGCCCTGCTCAAAGCCATGCTCTCCGTGGGACACCGCATCCCGAAGAAAGCCGTGCTCATCTCCTCGGGCAACGCCCGCCAGAAAGCGGACATCCTCCCGGCCTGCCAGCTGCTGAACGCCAAGGGCATAGAGATCTACGCCACAGAAGGCACCTGCCGCTACCTCAACGAGAACGGAGTGCCCGCAAAGCTGGCACTCCGTCCGGATGAGACTTCCGCCGGGGGGCACCCTTCAGCTGTTGACCTGATAAGGGATCACCGGGTGGAACTTGTGATAAACATCCCTAAAAACTTCAGCCGAGGGGAACTCAGCAACGGATACCGTATGCGCCGTGCAGCCATCGACTTCAACGTTCCGCTGATCACCAACTCCCGGCTCGCCACCGCCTACATCAGGGCGTTCTGCGCGGAGCCGCAGGAGAGCATCAGCATCAAGGGATGGGATGAGTATTAGTCCTGTGAGACCTCCGCGTCAGTAGCGGGCACAAGAGCGAGGCGCACCTTGCCCTCGGCATCAGAGAGTTTGAGCGTGTCGGCGGAATAGCTGATGCGCTCAACTGCGTTGATGGCCTCGCGGACCTTGTTCTCCACGGCCATGTCCTGCGGAAGACCGGCCATCATGGTCATGCCCATCTCCCCTATCTTGAGCGTGTCGCCGTTGAACTTATAGTCCCCGTTTGCGATGTTGACCCCCAGGCAGCTGTGCACCCGTCCGTCCTCGCCGAAGACGATGTAAGGGGTTTTCTCGACTGTCTGCACTGTCTCGCCGTCGGCGGAGACGATCTTCCACTGTCCCACAGGGGACTTCACTGCCTGTGAGCAGGCGGCTGCGGCCATTGCGGCGGCAGCCATCATGATAATACACTTCTTCATATCGTTTCTATTGTCACGGGATTGAACCCGAGTTTTTCCAGTTTTTCGTGCAGGGCCCTGCGCACCGCTTCGGCTGAGCCGTCCACCTCCACGCGCAGCGTAAGGGCGGTCTGGTTGATGCTCACGGCCCATATGTGCAGTTCCCCGATGCTCTTCACCCCCTCGCATCCGACTATCACGGCCTTTACGGCATCGTAATCCACTCCGCGCGGCACCCCGTCCGTTATCATCCTCAAGGCCTCGGAGAGGAGCCGTATGCTGTTGAAGAGGATCACGGCGGCTATGACAAGGCTGATTATCGGATCGATGCGGTACCAGCCGGTAAGGCTGATGACCACGCCGGAGAGCACCACGCCCAGCGAGAGCATCGAGTCCGCCGCCATGTGCAGGAACGCACCCCGTGTGTTGATGTCCTTCTTCTGGTGGCGCATCATCAGGAGGGCGCTCACTCCGCTGACGATGATGCCGGCAGCTGCCGTCCATGATACCGCCTCCCCGTCCACAGGCGAAGGCTCCAGAAACTTCTCCATGCTCTCGTATACTATCACGCACACGGCGCAGACAAGCAGGAGGGCATTGAACAGGGATATCAGCACGGATGCCTTGCGGTGACCGTAGGTATAGCGGCTGTCGGGCTGGCTCGAGGCAAGACGGAACGCCACCAGCGCTATCAGAAGCGAGAAGACGTCTATCATCTTGTGCCCGGCGTCCGAGAGCAGTCCGGTGGAATTGCTGTGCACTCCCACGACGGCTTCGAGTATCACGAAGCCGAAATTGAGCGCGATCGCGATATAATAAACCACATTCAGGGACTCAATCGCATGAACGTGGGGCGCATGAACGTGATGCGCATGATGCCGATGTTCCATAACGGGCGCAAATATACGGCAAAAAGTGTTAAATTTGTAATCTTAAATAAAAGACACACAATGTTCGACAATCTATCCGACAGACTGGAAAGGTCTTTCAAGATACTCAAGGGCGAGGGCAAGATCACGGAAGTCAACGTGGCCGAGACCCTCAAGGAAATCAGACGTGCGCTGCTCGATGCCGACGTCTCTTACAAGGTGGCCAAGGACTTCTGCGACAAGGTCAAGGCCAAGGCCATGGGGGCCAATGTCCTCACCGCCGTCAAGCCTCAGCAGATGATGGTCAAGATCGTCCACGACGAGTTGGCCGAGTTCATGGGTTCGGAACACAGCGAGATCAATGTCAAGGGCAGTCCGGCCGTCATACTTGTGGCCGGCCTCAACGGTTCCGGAAAGACGACTTTCTGCGGCAAGCTCGCCCTCAGGCTCAAGAGCAAGAAAGGGGCGAAGGTCCTGCTCGCCGCCTGTGACACATTCCGCCCGGCAGCAATCACCCAGCTCCAGACCCTCGGCGAGCAGGTCGGAGTCCCTGTCTACAGCGAAGAAGGAGAGAAGGACCCGGTCAAAGTGGCCAAGGACGCTGTCGCCAAGGCGAAGCAGGAAGGCTACAGCATAGTCATAGTGGATACCGCCGGACGTCTCGTCGTGGACAAGGAGCTGATGGACGAGATCTCCACTCTCCACAAGGCCCTCCAGCCGTCAGAGACCCTCTTCGTGGTCGATGCCATGACAGGTCAGGACGCAGTCGAGTCCGCCAAGGCGTTCAACGAGGCCATAGACTACGACGGAGTGGTGCTCAGCAAGATGGACGGCGACACCAGAGGCGGTGCCGCGCTCTCCATCAAGGCGGTCACCGGCAAGCCGATCAAGTTCGTCAGTCTGGGCGAGAAGATGGAGGCCCTCGACATATTCTATCCTGCCCGCGTCGCTGACCGCATCCTCGGCATGGGTGATGTCGTATCACTCGTGGAGAAGGCCCAGGAGCAGTTCGACGAGCAGCAGGCCCGGGCGCTCAAAAAGAAGATCGCCAAGAACCAGTTCACATTCAACGATTTCTACGACCAGCTCAAGCAGGTCCAGAAGATGGGCAACATGAAGGACATCATGGGTATGCTCCCGGGGATGGACAAGGCCCTCAAGGATGTGGACATACCGGAGGACGCGTTCAAGTCCACCGAGGCCATCATCCAGTCCATGACCCCTTACGAAAAAGAGCACCCGGAGTGCCTCAACGGCTCCAGGCGCTCAAGGATCGCCAAAGGTTCGGGAACTACCATCGCGGATGTCAACAAGCTCATAAAGCAGTTTGAGCAGAGCCGCAAGATGATGAAGATGGCTGTCGACGGGACGCTCCAGCAGAAGCTCAGAAGCCTCCGAAAATAAGCTCCATATCAGCGTCCATCAGTCTGGACACCTTTTTCTCCGGTACGAAGTGCCACTCTCCTGTCACGGACGGGTCGCCGACAAGTGCCGGAGTTATTTCTTTGTGTCTTGAGATGAAATCATAGACCATGTCGCGGATCTCCGGATAGCGGGCCACCACACGCCTGTCGGCCTCCTCCTTGCTCAGACCGGCCCCCTTGAAGAGGATGTTCCCCCCGCCGTTGGCGCGGTACGAGGTCATCGCCACATTGAACCAGGCGCTCTCGTCGAAGGCGCTGCCGTCGGCAAGCGAGGCTATCTTGACCCTTTTGCCGTAAGGCTTGGTCACGTCCACCGTATAGACAAGCCCCGCAGCCGAATCAAAGTTGTACGGGCGGCCGGTGAACGACCACTTCCTGGCGCCTGTCCTCGCATCCGGGCTGTCAACTATCTTCAACACATGCCTCCCCGGGGTCTGTATCCAGGTGTCGTAAGAGTATTCGAGGTAGCTGCGGATTTCGGCCCCGGTAAGTTTCAGCACGAAAAGCTGGTTCTCGTAAGGGTAGATGGTGAACATGTCGTTGTAGATCACATCCCCCGCCTTGACGGTGCCGTCATATGTGAGCGGTGCCGCGAAAGAAATCTGCGCCTCAGGCACACCGATCTGCACGGTATGGACAAGGTTGATGTAATCCGACATACCCCGGTAGGCGTCACGGGTGCGCAGCTCCATGCTCATATGGCCCACCTTGCGGTTGGTGAAAGCCTTGACCTCCTCGAACTCGGCTTCGAACTCCTTCCGCATCTGTGTATCCACCAGAGTCTTGCTCATCCTCACGGTCTCGGCGTGCACGCGTCTTGATGCTCCCGATGTCACGGTGACATGCCCGACATTGCCGGCACGTGCTCCGCCATTGACAAGCACACAGCCGTCTTTCTCAGCAACATAAGGTCTATGGTCATGAGCGCAGACGAGCACGTCCACGCCGCTCAGCGAGTTCAGAAGGTCAAGTCCCTGGTTTTCAAGGGCAGAACCGTCTCCGGTGCCGGTACCGGAGTGCACCGCCACCACCGTGACATCCGGTTTCTGCGTGGCCCTGACCTCGTCCACAGCCTCCTGCACGAGAGGGATGAGGGACACGAAATCCATACCCCTCCACAGCGGCTCGGAAAGCCAGGCCTTCATGTTGGGGTTGGTGAAACCGAGTACGGCCACCTTCATCCCGGCCCTCTCGAAAATCTTCCATACCGGGAAATACGGCTTTCCGTCTGCGGTGCGCAGGGCGTTGCCCCCGAGCCACGGGATGCCCGCTTGAGCGAGTTGAGACGCCACCCTGTCGTAGACCGCATGGCCCGTCTCGATGTCGTGGTTGCCGACAACCACGGCATCATAGCTCATATACTCCACCAGACGCGGGAAAAGGTGAGGAACATCGGTACGGACATAGTTGTAATAGTAAGCGGCATTGTCGCCCTGAAGACAGTCGCCGGCATCAAGCAGAAGGAGATTTTCAGGACCCGCGGCAGAGCGCAGGCTGTCCACATAGTGCTTCACCGACATCAGGCTGGTTCTGGAGGCCTGCCCCTCCACATAAGGACGGTCAAACCAGGAACCGTGCACGTCACCGGTGGTGACGATATGAAGTGTACGCTCCTGCGCAGCGGCGCAGACTGCGACCGCGAGCACAATGGCAGAAGCGATAATCCGTTTGAGACAAAGTTTCATGAGATGCGATTTTAACGGGGCAAAAATACTAAATTTGCCGTTGCTTATGAAATTCAGGACAGAGATAAACTTGCAGCCGTCGGGCGCGGTGATAAGCCTCGATGACCGGCTGACCCTGCTGGGAAGCTGCTTCTCGGACAGCATCGGAGAAAAGCTCAGCGACGCCGGCTTCACGGTGCTGCGCAACCCGTTCGGAACCCTCTACAACCCCGCATCCATAGCTTCCGCCGTACACAGGCTTGATTGCGGGGAACCGTTTTCGGAGCAAGACTGCGTCCGGATGGGGGCCGGTGCGGGGCTCGTATGCAGTTTCGAGCACCACACTTCTTTCGCAAGGGAAAACGAGGTGGAGTTCCTGGCCAATACCAACGCCAGGCTCCAGGAGAGCAGAACCGCCTGGGAGAGAAGCAACAGGGTCATCATCACCCTCGGGACAGCATTCGTCTGGAAGTCCCTGCAGCGCGGCGGGATGGTCGTGTCCAACTGCCTGAAACTCCCCGCCAAAGAATTTGAAAGGGAGATGCTCTCCGTGCAGGAATGCACCTCGCTTCTGCGGGAGATCACAAGCGCGCACCCGGAAAAAGAGTTCATATTCACAGTCTCCCCCATCAGACATCTCTCTGACGGAGCTCACGCCAACACCCTGTCCAAGTCCACCCTGCATCTGGCCGTGGAGGCACTGGTCGCCGGGACGGAGGGCACATCGTATTTCCCGGCATACGAACTGATGATGGACGACCTGAGGGACTACCGCTTTTGGGCCAAGGACATGATTCACCCGTCAGAGACGGCTGTAGACTATATCTGGGAGAAGTTCATAGAAGCGCACATCCCCGAAAAAGACCTTGCCGGACTCAGAGCGAACGAGAAGTCCAGTCTCCGAGCCCGGCACAGGCCGATGAAGTGATAAGTATAACTATTTTGTCCTGACCGTTCCGGCACCTTTGACTGATTTGGAAAGGGTCTGGACCTTCAGCTCGGAAATATCCACATCCCCGGCTCCGCGCACATCGATGTCTGCGCTGTCCGCACGTCCTGCGAAAGTGCAGTCTCCGGCTCCGCTGACACTCACTGTGAGGCTCTCGCAGTCGAGATCTTCAATGTCTATGTCTCCGGCTCCACGCACATTGACACTCACCTGCGAAGCCTTGATGCTGTCCACCTCGACATCCCCGGCCCCACTGATGTCGATCAGGAAAGAGTCGGCGACAAGACTTCCTTCAAGTTCAACATCAGAAGCCCCATTGATCGTAAGACCTTCAAGAGTGGGTGCGCTGATTGTGAACACCACAGTCCTGGCGTTGCGTATCTGGCTGTATCCTGGAATCGAGATGTTGAGACATCCTGTAGAATCCACATCAAACGCAAGCGCATCCACAAGGTTGCCGGCAGCGTGGACACTCACGCTCTTGGGTCCGGTCGAGAATTTCACGTCACAAGGCACGCTCACGCTCAGCGACTTGAAATCCTCCACCTTGACATCTCTGGTGACAAGGCTGTCGGAGGCCACAAGCACCCCGTCAGAGCACCATTCGCCCTTGACACTTACAAATTTGCATGAGGTGCACGCAAGCGCCGCTGCTGCAAGCAGCACGGCAATTCTTAACAATCTGTTCATTTTATATAGTCCTTTAATTGTATCCCGAGAAGCTCAGCCCTGTTGCGGAAGGCCGGAAGCTCCTGCTCTATGAATTTACGCCGTTCAGTCTGCCGGATGATGTCCACCGCATCGGAGGCGATGAAGAAGCCGATGCCGCGTTGGTTGAAGATCACGCCCCTGTCGGAGAGGACATCGTATGAGCGCGCCACGGTGTTGGGATTGACCCCTATCTTCGCCCCCCACTCCCTGACGGAGGGAATGCGGTCGGCGGCTTTGAGTTCGCCCGAAAGCACCCGTTCACAGATATTGTCGGCTATCTGGAGATATATCGGTCTGTTGCTGTCGAATTCCATTTCTAATGCTTTATTGTCTTGATCCTGAAATAGCATGCACCGACAAGTGCCGCCACTATGGTAAAATAGACGATGTTGACCACCACATTGAGTCGTGTTATCGCCTGCTCCGGTGAAAGATCACGGAACAGCCATTCCATATCGTCAGATGTAAAAGCCGCCTGCCCTATGATGGCGGTGCATATCAAGCTGCAGACAGTAGCCACGGCGAAGCATACCAGGATGGTCTTTGCCGCCTTGGCTTTTTTGAAGCAAAGCGCACCGAGCGTGAAAATCAGGATATTGCTAAGCCAGGTGGTATACCCGAGACCGAAGAAGTCAAAATCGATGCCATCGGCAAAATCCAGATCCTTCAAGCCGTGCAGTTCGGAAAGCATAGTTTTCACGGCATAGACATCCCCGAAAACAAAAGTGCAGACAGCATCTCCCACAAGAATTACAACTGAAATGCACAGAGGAAGCACAAGGACGCAGATCAGCATCATCGACAGCCACTTCTCGAAAGCGGATGCCGGAATCATGAGCCAGTCTGAGCCGTAACGCTTGTCTGTAATCTTCCCCCAAATCTTGACAGGAGCGACGAGCACGGTCACAAGAAGGCCGATGTATACGGCCACATAGCGTATAGGGTCGGGCATGTCGGCGACATGACCGTTGATCGTAAGGCAGAACAGTTCGGATACCACAAAAACGAACAGCGGAAGCAGGGCCAGGATGAGCATGGACCAGCCGAAATTGTTTTTGGAATTACGCAGGTCGTAGATGAAATATTTCCCGAACCTGCTGAAATCAAATATGTTATTCATTGTCAAAAAGCGATTTTACAAGTTCTTTGTTTTTGTGTACAGCGTTGAAGAGCGCCTCGATGTTGACTTTGCTCTCAGCACCCGTAAGATTGGGATAGACTTGAATGAATCCACCAGGCAGCTGCTCGGAGTACAGGCTCTCCGGATGGAGGGTCGTACCATAATCAAAGAATAGTTTGTCTGAAATCCTCTCCAGAGAGGCGTTGAGAAGCACATCCTGGCGATCCAATATGATGATCGGGTCGATCACATTCTCAAGGTCGCGCACCTGATGCGTGGATATCACGATTGTAGAGTCTTCGGGAGTATACTTGAGTATTGCAGAGCGGAACTGGGCCTTGGAAGGAATATCAAGCCCGTTTGTCGGCTCATCCATAAGGAGATACTTCACGGAGCACGCGAGAGCGAAAGAGATGTAGGTTTTCTTGAGCTGGCCGGCGGACATGGTATTCATTTTCTGGTCCTTGTCCACCTCGAACTCCTCCATGATCTGCACAAAGCGGTCAAGACTGAACTTGGGCCAGAAACAGCCTCTCGATTTCGCCCAGACTATAGCCTTGTCTGAGGAAGGGACCGTTTCGTCCGAAAGAAAGTACTGATCCGAGAGTAGAGAAGGTTCGCGCCTGTAAGGATCACGTCCATCAGATTCGATTTTTCCTGCCGAAGGCTTCTTCAAGCCGCAGAGCAGTGTAAGCAGAGTGGTCTTGCCCACCCCATTCTCTCCAAGAAGTCCATAGATCTTGCCTGGCTCAAGATTCAGGGAGATATTCCTGAGGACCTCCTTCTTGCCGTAGCTGAATGCCAGATTCTGTGTTTTTATCATCTGTTGTGTGTATTACCTTAATAGTACACTGCAAATATAGTACAAATTTCTGAAGATGCAAAAAAATCAGCCGCATCACTGCGGCTGATTGAAATCAAATTCTTATGTAAAAAGTAATTAATCATCTACTGGTTTAAGTGTCGTGTATACGTTGGTCACATCCTCATCGTCCTCAAGAAGTCCGGTAAGTTTGTCAAGCGTCACACGCTGCTCCGGGGTCACGTCTTTGAGTTCCACATTAGGAATCTGCTCGAATCCTCCTGAGATCAACTCATAACCGTTATCCTCGATATATTTCTGAATCTGCCCGTAAGCGGAGTAGTCCCCGTAGATGACAACCTCCTTCGTGATGTTGCCGTCCTTATCTTCCTCCTCCTGCTCATAGAGCTCGTCCACGCCGTAGTCGATCATTTCAAGTTCAAGCTCCTCCAGATCCATCCCCTCTTTCTCCTTGATACGGAAGACGCACTTGTGGTCAAACATGAAACTTACGGAGCCTGAAGTTCCCAACGAACCGCCGCATTTTGTGAAGTAACTGCGAACATTGGCTACAGTACGGGTATTGTTGTCGGTAGCTGCCTCAACAAGATAAGCTATACCGAAAGGCCCATAGCCTTCATATACGATCTCCTTGAAATCCCCCTGCTTGCTCTCAGTCGCCTTCTTGATCGCACGCTCAATATTCTCCTTCGGCATCTGCTCGCTCCGGGCTTCAGCCATGAGGGCACGCAGACGCGGATTACCGGTGACATCCGGACCGCCCTGCTTCACTGCAATAGTGATTTCCTTGCCCAGTTTCGTGAAAGTGCGGGCCATGTGGCCCCACCTCTTCATCTTTCTCTCCTTGCGGAATTCAAACGCTCTTCCCATATTTTGTTATTCGGATACTCTGGCGATATACTTATTGATCTCGTAGCCCTCAGGTGACTGTGGATAGTTGTCGCGCACCATATTGTAGCAAGCGAGAGCCCCGGCCTTGTCACCAAGAGCCTCAAGAGCAAGACCTTCCTTCACAAGATACGAAGCTGCAAAGAGATTGTCCGCCTTGGCGACTGCCGCCTTGTAAGCAGACACAGCCTCAGCATACTTGCCAAGTCCAACATAAGCATCACCCTCACAAGCCTTGGCACGCGCCGCAAGGATAGGCTCCTTGCCCTTGTATTTCTTGAGATAAGACAGGGCAGAGTCGAAATTGCCAAGCTGAAGCTCGCACACACCGGCATAAAAAGGCATCGCCTTGCCAGCCTTGGAGCCGTAATTCTTGATGATGTCGGCAAAACCCAGATTGTTGCCGTCCCCGTTGAGGGCTATCTCATACTCGCCGTTGCGGAAACTTGTCTCGGCCGGGAACGCCTGCTCCATAGCCTCGGCGCACTGGCGCTGATAGACGAACTTGTTCCACGCGATGGCTCCGAGGAAGATGACCACAACCGCGATCACAACACCCCAGATCACTTTCTTGTGATCATTATAAAACTGCTCTGTGGAAGAAACGGTCTTCTCAAGATTCTGCTCAAGCGCCGCGTCCTTGTCCTTAAGATTTGTGTTGGCCATATTTAAATTAGTTCAATTATCAAGTTTTGACTTTTCAGCCCGCGAAGTTATGAAAAATCCTGAATGGAAACAAATAAATCACTAACTTTGCAGATATATGCCGACTCTGGACAAGATAGTCATACAGGATTTCCGCAATATACGCCTGCAGGAAATCGAGTTCTCACCCAACGTCAACTGCATCAGCGGTGGCAACGGCGAGGGCAAGACCAATCTGCTTGACGCGATATGGTATCTGTCCATGACCAAGAGCGCATTCGCCTCCTCGGACAGGTTCAACTTCCGCCACGGCTGTTCCTCATTCGCGGTCTCCGGGACATACACGATGCAGGACGGGCTGAAGTCGCGCTTCAGCATTCAGGTCGGAGACGGCGGCGAGAAGAAGATGCGCAGGGACGACAAGCCATACAGCCGCATCTCGGAGCACATCGGGACACTGCCTATCGTGATGGTGTCGCCCTCCGACATCTCACTTGTCAGCGAGTCCGGGGATGAGCGGCGGAGATTCGTAAACTCTGTCCTGTCTCAGATGGACAGGGAATATCTCTCCGGGCTGCAGCAATACAACCGCCTGCTTCTCCAGCGCAACCGCCTGCTCAAAGACGGGATTGCCGACAGGGATCTGCTGGACACATTCGACGAGAGGATGTCAGTCCTCGCGGCCCCCTTGTCCGCCCGCAGGGAAAAGTTCTGCCGGGATCTCGTGCCCATGGTCAAGAAATATTACGGGGAGATCTCCGGAGGCCGTGAAGACGTGTCCATAGAATACCGCTCGGATCTCGAGGACGGTTCCCTTCTGGAACTTCTAAAGGCGCGCCGCGAGCGCGACATGGTTCTCCATTTCACGTCAGCGGGCATACAGAGGGACGATTTCATATTCACCATGGACTCGCACCCCATCCGCCGCTGCGGATCCCAGGGGCAGCAGAAATCATTTATCGTCGCCCTGAAATTCGCCCAATACGAGCTGATGCGGCAGACATGCCGCACGGAGCCGATGATGCTGCTCGATGACCTCTTCGACAAACTTGACCCAGGCCGCATAGGCAATCTTCTCGGGATGGTCGCGGACAAGGACTTCGGCCAGATTTTCATCACGGACTCCGACAAGATCAGAACCAGGGGGATCGTTGATGCAGTCACCTCCGACAGGGCATACATCAAGGCGGAAGGAGGCGTCTTCACAAGGACCGATGAATAAATCCGGAACAACTTCCAAATCCGACTACAGGCTGCGGCGACAGAAGCCGACAGCCATCGCAGAGCTGATAAAGCAATACTTGAGGAGCAATTCCCTCAACGCGGCTTTCAACACGCATCTCGTCTTTTCAGCTTGGGACGACGCCTCCGGCGCGGCACAGTACACAGTCAAGAAGTTCTTCCGCGACGGGAAACTCTACGTGACCGTCAGTTCATCCGTGGTCCGAAGCCAGCTGCTTTTCCAGAAGTCCGCCCTGACAGACAAGATGAACGCCATAGTCTCAGCCAACGAACTTTTCTGCGGCCCATCAGGATGCAGATATGTCAAAGATTTGATAATCAAGTGATGAAAATCGTCATAGACAACAAGATTCCTTTCATCGAGGGCGTATTCGAACCTTACGCCGAAGTCCACTACATGGACGGCCCTCTGATCGGACACGCCGACATCATCGACGCCGACGCCTTGATAATCCGCACCAGAACCAGATGCGACGAAAACCTCCTCAAGGACACGGCGATCAAGATCATAGCCACCACCACCGTAGGGACTGACAACATAGATGTGGACTACTGCCGGCGCAACGGCATCTTCTTCAAGAACGCCAGCGGATGCAATGCCGGGGCCGTCGCGGATTATGTATTCTCCGCCCTATACGGGGCCGCGGCCAGAAAGAGCATCAACCTCGGAGGGGCGACCATCGGCATAATAGGTCTTGGCAGCATAGGACAGAGGGTGGAGTCCATGGGCAGGGCGCTCGGATTCAAGATTCTGCGGCACGATCCACAGAAAGCCGAGGTCGAATGGTACACCCAGTTCTGCCCGCTGGACTATCTTCTGGAAAACTCTGACGTGGTCACCATGCACGTCCCGCTCAACGAACAGACAAAAGGGATGGCGGGCGCGGAGTTTTTCGCCAAGATGAAACCGGGGGCGTTCTTCATCAATACCGCACAGGGCGACATCGTGGACGAGGAGGCGCTCATAGCGGCCATCCCGCGCCTCGGCCCGGTAGCCATCGACTCATGGAGCCACGAGCCGTGGATCAACACGCACCTCATGGGCTGCGTTGACATAGCCACCCCGCACATAGCAGGTTACTCCTTGCAGGGCAAGCAGATAGGGACATCCATGGCCGTCCGCTCCACAGCCAGGTTCCTCGGGATCAGCGACCTCTACGAGTTCTTCCCGCAGACGGACATCATGGAATACCAGGCCGTCAAACTCAATATTCTTGACAAGTCGCAGGGGCAGATTGCCGCGATGATCCAATACAACTACCCTATTTTTACAGATGACTTCATGTTCCGCATGAACCCTACCAAGTTTGTGGAACTGAGGACGAACTACAGCTACAGACGTGAATTTTACCTCTAATCGATAACATTATGGACAAGACCAGAATCGACGCTCAGACAGAGCGTTTCCGCAAGGGTTTCCCATGGCTCGACATCATCTCTCCGGCGACCCCGGCCAAGGGGATCGAGGTGCTCGATGAAAAAACGGCCCGGGAAGCGGCCGACTATTCCGACTCCGCACAGACAGACGGCAGGTGCAAGTTCGTGCCCGCATCCGGGGCGGCGTCACGCATGTTCAAGGACATTTTTGCCGGAATGGACGAGCCCAACGAAGCGGTGCGCCGCTTGAGCGACAATCTCGAAAAATTCGCATTCTATGACCCCTCCATCTTCGGGACTGCCCCGTTTGACCCTGTCAGGACAGCGCACAAGCTCCTCACATCCGAAGGGTTGGACTACGGCAGCAAGCCCAAGGGAGTGCTGAAATTCCACCGCTACCCGGACGAAGTCCGTACCGCGCTCGCCGAGCATCTCGTGGAGGGCCAGGCATATATGCGCAACCCTGACGGCAGCGTAAACCTCACGGTCACCATCACCCCGGAGCACGAGACCCTCTTCCGCGAAGTCCTCGATGAGATACAAAACACGTACGAGGAGCGCTACGGTGTCAAATACAACATCACCTTCACATATCAGGACAAGGCCACGGACACCATAGCCGTGGACATGGACAACCGCCCTTTCCTCAAGGAAGACGGCGCCATACTCACCCGCCCGGCAGGACACGGGGCGCTCATCCACAATCTCAACGCCCTCAAGGCCGAACTTGTGTCCATCAAAAACATAGACAACGTCTGCGTGGAGAGGATGCAGCCTGCGACATACCATTGGAAGAAGGTTCTCATGGGACGTGCCCTGCAACTGCGCGACACCATACGCGGCTACATCTTCGCCCTCGACCAGATGACCCAGATGCGCAAGGAGATGTCCGACCTCGCCTACATCCCGGGATACAACATCAACCTCGATGACCCGTATGCCACACCAGAATGCCAGGATCTGTGCAACGAAATAGAGGACTTCCTCCGCAAGACCTTGTGCATAGAGATGCCCGAAGCCAAGGACTGCCGCGACAGAGCCCAGGCCCTCAGGGCCAAACTCAACCGCCCGATCAGGGTATGCGGCATGGTGCGCAACCAGGGCGAACCGGGAGGTGGGCCGTTCATCATCAGGGACAGCGACGGGGCCACGTCTCTCCAGATCCTCGAAGCCGCCCAGATAAACCCGGACGACCCGCGCTCCGCCGAACTCCTTAAAGGCTCGACACACTTCAACCCTGTGGACATAGTATGCTGTCTGGAAGACCACGAGGGCAAGCATTTCGACCTCACACGCCACGTGGACGAGGAGACGGGACTCATAAGCCGCAAGAGCTGGCACGGACGCGAACTCAAGGCTCTGGAACTTCCTGGCCTGTGGAACGGCTCCATGTCCGACTGGAACACACTTTTCGTGGAAGTCCCTCTTGAGACGTTCAACCCCGTGAAGACCGTGCTTGACCTCCTCCGCCCGGCCCACCAGCAGCAATAACTTGACCCGCGCCTTGCCGCGGTTTCAAAAATAATAAGTATCTTTGCGCCCGCGCACTCGCAAGAGAATCGCGGGCGCTTGAAATAATTATGAGCATACAAGAAGAGAAAATCGCAGAGCTCGTCGAAAGACGCGCCTCGGCCGCTCTCGGAGGAGGGCAGAAGCGCATTGACGCACAGCATGCCAAGGGCAAGCTTACGGCGAGAGAAAGAATCGCCAGGCTTCTCGATCCGGGCAGTTTCGAGGAGTTCGATATGTTCGTGCACCACCGCTGCACGGATTTCGGCATGGAGGCCTCGCACATCGATGGTGACGGGGTCGTAACGGGACAAGGCACAATAGACGGAAGGCTCGTCTTCGTCTTCGCCCAGGACTTCACCGTCAACGGAGGCTCCCTCTCCAAGACTATGTCGGAGAAGATCTGCAAGGTCATGGACATGGCGGTCAAGGTCGGCGCCCCGATCATCGGGCTCAACGACTCCGGCGGAGCCCGCATCCAGGAAGGCATCGACGCCCTCGCCGGCTACGGTGAGATTTTCGAGAGGAACATCCTCGCCAGCGGTGTCGTACCGCAGATCAGCGGTATCTTCGGCCCATGCGCCGGCGGAGCCGTCTATTCACCTGCCCTGACGGACTTCACCCTCATGGTGGAGAACACCTCATACATGTTCCTCACCGGACCTTCAGTCGTGAAGTCAGTGACCGGGGAGACCGTGGACCAGGAACAGCTCGGAGGGGCTTCAGTGCACGCCTCCAAGTCAGGAGTGGCACACTTCCGCGCGGCTTCAGAGGACGAGGGCATCGCCGATATACGCCGCCTGCTCTCCTTCATACCCCAGAACAACATGGAGAAGGCGCCGCTGCGTCCTACCTCCGACCTGGCAGGGAGAGTCGATGACGCGCTCAACAGCATCATCCCCGACAACCCGAACAAGGCATATGACATGTACGGCGTCATCAGCAGCATAGCCGATGACGGCGACTTCTTCGAGGTCCACAAGGACTTCGCCAAGAACATCATCACAGGTTTCGCCCACATGGGAGGCAGGAGCGTAGGCATTGTGGCCAACCAGCCGCGTGTGCTCGCAGGTGTGCTTGACATCAACGCCTCACGCAAGGCGGCCCGGTTCGTCCGCTTCTGCGATGCGTTCAACATCCCTCTCGTGACGCTGGTTGACGTGCCGGGATTCCTCTGCGGCACGCAGCAGGAGTACGGCGCGATCATCACCAACGGAGCCAAGCTCCTCTACGCCTATGGGGAGGCCACCGTGCCTAAGGTCACAGTCACCCTGCGCAAGAGCTACGGCGGGGCCCATATCGTGATGAGCTGCAAGCAGCTGCGCGGTGACGTCAACTATGCATGGCCTTCTGCCAACTACGCCGTCATGGGCGCGGAAGGTGCAGTAGGCATCATCTACGGAAAGGAGCTCAAGGCCGAGACCGACCCGCAGAAGCAGGCCGCGCTCGCCGAGGAGAAGAAGAAAGAATACAACGATCTCTTCTGCAACCCGTACCAGGCAGCGCAGAAAGGGTACATCGAGGATGTGATCGAGCCGCGCAACACCAGGTTCCGTGTGATCCGCGCCCTGGAGATGCTCGACGGCAAGCGTCAGGAAATGCCAGCCAAGAAACATGACAACCTGCCTCTTTAGTCTCCTCACCTCGGGTTCGGACAGGATGGCCCAGACCGACCCGCACGGATGGACGCTCACGCTCATAAGCGTGGCGGTGGTTTTTCTGGCCCTGATCATCCTGTACTTCATCTACAGCTTCTCGGGGGCCATCTTCTCCGGGAAGATATCCTTCAAGCGTGCGCCGAAAGCCACGAAGACCTCTCCCGATGCCGAAGTGGCTGCAGCCATCGCACTCGCTCTCCAGGCCGGGTGCAGTTCTGACGACGAGATAGCCGCAGTGACAGCCCTCTGCCTTTACCTTGGGGAGAGCGTCCACGATGTGGAGAGCGGAGTAATCACAATAAAGCACAATCCAGCCTCAGCATGGAGCGGGGCCCAGTTCAACTTCAGAAAACAAATAAGGAAATGAAAGAATACAAGTTCAAGATCAACGGCAAAGAATACAATGTTGCCGTAGCCGGCGTGGAAGGCAACGACGCCAGCGTCACAGTCAATGGTGTCTCCTACAACGTGGAGATTGAAGGCGGAGCACCGGCAGTGCAGGCGGCACCTGCCGTACAGGCCGCAGCCCCTGCGGCAGCCGCCCCGGCATCAGCCCCTGCTGCTGCCACGAAAGCCGGCGGCAAGGACATCGTCTCACCTCTTCCGGGAGTGATTATCAGCGTTGATGTCAAGGAAGGGCAGGCAGTGAAGCGCGGCCAGAAGGTTGCCGTGATCGAGGCCATGAAAATGGAAAACGAGATCCTCTCCGATGTGGACGGCACAGTGACCGCTATCCATGTCTCCAAGGGAGATTCAGTGCTTGAGGACGCCAAAATAGTGACCATCGGCTAATGGAGAACGTCATAGACAGCCTGCAGCAGTTCTGGCAGTTCACGGGATTTGCCAACTGCACTTGGCAGCATCTGGTGATGATCCTGATAGGCCTGGTGTTCATCACGCTCGGCATTGTCAAGAAATGGGAGCCGCTTCTGCTTGTCCCTATCGGCTTCGGAATGATCATCGGCAACATCCCTCTCCCTATGGGGATGAATGTCAGCATCTACGAAGAAGGCTCCGTGCTCAACATCCTCTATCAGGGTGTGCGTCAGGGCTGGTATCCGCCGCTCATTTTCCTCGGTATCGGGGCGATGACGGATTTCTCGGCCCTCATATCACAGCCGCGCCTGATCCTCATCGGAGCAGCAGCACAGCTGGGCATCTTCGGAGCTTATGTACTGGCTCTCGCCATGGGTTTCGCCCCTAACGAAGCCGGAGCCATCGGAATCATCGGTGGAGCAGACGGCCCTACCGCAATATTCCTCAGCTCAAAGCTTGCCCCGGAACTCATGGGCGCCATCGCAGTGTCAGCCTACTCATACATGGCTCTGGTGCCAGTTATACAGAAACCGATAATGCTCCTGCTCACCACTAAGAAAGAGCGTCTCATCAGGATGAACAAGCCACGTACGGTAAGCCAGAAGGAGAAGATCATCTTCCCGATCATCGGCTTCATCTGCACTGCGTTTATCGTCCCTTCAGGATTGCCGCTCCTCGGCATGCTCTTCTTCGGTAACCTGCTCAAGGAGAGCGGTGTGACCAAGAGACTCGCCACTACCGTAAGCGGTCCGCTCATCGACGTGGTGACCACCCTTATCGGCGTAACCGTAGGCGCTTCGACACAGGCTGACGTGTTCCTGACCGGCAACTCGGTCAAGATCTTCGCCCTTGGTCTCATCTCTTTCGTCATCGCCACTTTCGGCGGCGTATGCTTCGCCAAGCTGATGAACCTCTTCCTTCCGGAGGGCAAGAAGATCAACCCTCTCATCGGCAACGCAGGAGTATCAGCCGTGCCTGATGCGGCCCGTGTCTCCGAGACCGTCGGTCTCGAGGCGGATCCGTCCAACCACCTGCTCACCCACGCAATGGCTCCAAATGTGGCCGGCGTGATCGGTTCTGCAGTGGCCGCCGGCATCCTCCTCGGCTTCCTCGGATAGTGCAGGAATGTTCGAGCTAAGGGCTGCAATATACCTTGTCAGCGGAAGCGGAAGCCTCCTGCTCGGGGTGATGCTCCTTGCTCTCAAGTCCTATCCCGACACAGGCAACAGGACTTACCTGACCATCAAGAAATATTTGGCATATACAGCATTCTTCGACGTCTTCATCGACGCGATGATGCTGTATATGATTTATAGGGGTGAGGCATACCATCTGCTTGATGTCTTCGCACTGCCAACGGCCTATTATTGTCAACTATTCTTTTTGTCGTTTGTCGCGTTGACACTGGTCCGCAGCGATATCAATTACAAACGCTATCTCAAATGGGCAATTCACCCCCTCGCGACACTGTTCCTGTTGTTCTGGGGAGGATTCGCTGTTTTCTACTTCCGCAACAGCGGCATGATGCTGCCGCTGATTGCCGGATACTGCCGGACGGGGTGGGCTCTCACCATCTCGGGTATCATCCATGTTATCCTCATAGTGGAGATCATCGGATGCTTTGTCTGGATGAGCATAGCGGCAAGGCGATATATGCGCAAAGTTGAGAACTTCTATTCCGGAGATGATGTAGAAAAAGGCAGTAAGGTCAACATATTCATAATAATCTACTTCACATTCTTTATCATCACCGCAGGAGACATGTTTCTGAGAGACGAGGCGCTCGACTCGACATTCATGATCATAAAGTCCGCCCTTGGCACGGCAACAACCATTTTCATATTCAACATGAGTCCGTTCTTCTTGAGCACTGGCCGTAAGATGAGCGGATACAAGATCAGCGGAGAAGAAACGGCGGAGGACAAGAAACAGGAAGAAAGCATCGGCAGCGCAGTACAGCGGTGGGAAGACTCCGAAGATAAACCGTACCTCAAAGAAGGCCTCGTCCTCTCCGATGTAGCGGATGAGCTCGGGATAAGTTATCTGCAGCTGTCATACTACCTCAACCACCATCTCGGAGTCAATTTCAATTCCTGGATCAACCGTCTCCGCATCGGAGAAGCCAAGCGGATAATAGAAGCTGAACCGCAGACGCAAATATCAGATGTGGCCTACAGGTCGGGGTTTTCTGACCTTACAATCTTCTCCCGCAACTTCAAAAAGGAGGAAGGGATCACCGCAAGCGCCTTCCGCAAAAAAATTTCAGATACTGCCCTGTAATTGTGCAGAGAGCCCGTAAATGTGGCGAATCATACCGGACAGACCCTCCTTTTGACTTTTTTTTGACAAAAAAGTCATCGCAGTCATGGATGTATTTGACGATTTTTGCACTGCACAATCGGAACAGCCAACACCAATGACATTCGCCACAGCAGTACACTTGATCAGAGGCCGCGTCAGTCTTCTACTGGCGGTGCTGCTGATTGCGTTGAAGCAGAATCCAGCAGGCGTCAGGCGCTATCGTGATGCAAGAAGATGCATCATCGGAACAGCGATGGTCAATGTCGTGGTGGACTGCCTGTCGGCCGCGGCAGACTTCAGCGGGAACAGAATCTCGCACCTAATCGACGGCACTATAGTTCCGCTAGCATATATAGCACAAGCAATACTTCTCGGGGTTGCCGTCTCCATCATGCTCAAAGACGGCAAGACAGCCAACACGCGCCACTTTGCGGTTTTCTATGCCGCTTTCTTGGCGCTCTCCGCCGCCTGCGTACTGACACCGGAAGAGGGTGCCTGGCAGGTCCTCCTCCTGCTCAGGACCGCAACCCTCGCCGGTTGCACAATCACATTTCTCAATAGGCATAACACTCTAACAGCGCAGGATACACAAGTCCAGGCATCGGCCGATACAATTCCTCAGATCCAGAACTCTGGAGTACTCTCAGCCATGCAAAGTTGGGCACGCAGAGCAGACAAGCCATACCTCAAAGAAAGTCTCACAATCTCAGAAGTATCATCGCAGATAGGCATCAGCATGACCCAGATTTCTTTCGCACTCAACCATTCTCTAGGCATCAACTTCAATACTTGGATCAACCGCCTCCGGATCAACGAGGCTAAACACCAGATAGAAGCCGACCCTGACATCCAGATATCCGATGTGGCCTTCAAGTCCGGCTTTTCAGACATAGCAGTGTTCTCCAGAAATTTCAAGAAACTCGAAGGAGTGACCGCCACAGAATTTAAGAGGCAGAAGGCCATGGAAGCACGTCAGAAGCATTTTTGACGATTCAATTTAGAAAAAGTCAAATTTATCATCTCCATTTTGGCAGAAAAAATCGGAAAAAGTCAAGTAAGATGACTGCACTTACACCATATTCGCGCCACAAAACCGCTTAAATATCATATCGAATATGAACAAGACTGTTATCATTTCCGGAATCGGACTTGCAGCGGCAGCAATGTTCTCCGCCTGCACGAAAAACGAAGTTGTCAGCATAGCTGACGCTCCACAGAAAATATCATTTAGCCCGCTCACAGGCAAACTCTCCACAAAGGCGCTGCTTGACGGCTCGACCTACAAGTCTACAGACCCGTCTTTCGGTGTTTTCGGATATTATTTGCCGGAAGGGTCCACTTGGAACACTAATTATGGCGCAGCTACTCTATATGTACCCGAAAGCGAAGTCACAAACAACGGGAAGAGCACAGGTTACGCATGGACTACGGCTACTCCATATTATTGGCCAAAGACCGGTGGAATCACTTTCTTCGCCTATAGCCCGTATAATTATCAGGAAGCCGCTGGCGGAAAATTGCCGGTCACTCCAACAGTGAATGGGCTTGTCATAGGCCACTATACTCCAGACGAGTATGACGTGGACGCACATCAGAATACCGATCTGCTTGTCGCAGATGTACAGAAAGATGTCCACGGCAATAACGTAACCGCCGATGGATATAATGGAGTACCTGTGATCTTCCGACACAAACTTTCCCAAATAGTAAGGTTGAGTTTCGGCACAGTTGACAAGAGTGGTGCCGCAAAAGACTATGCTAATGGACATGACGGCTCCACAGAGAAGCCTTATCAAGCCGGAGATGTAACATTCGAGCTCCTCAAAGTCAAGCTCAACAGCCTCGCCACTAAGGGAATATATACTTATGACGCGCAAACCCTCGTTCATGAGGGCTGGACGATAAATGCGTCAACTGGAGCCAAAGACTACACTTGGTATGACGAAACAGACGGCACACCGGATAAATTCAACAACATTCCGTTGAGTTTTGATTTCAATGACAAACATACCGCGAATCCCAATGATTATCTTCTTGTGCTCCCTCAACCGCTCCAGAACACACCTAATGGGCAGCAAAGCACAACTCCTCGCTTTGAAATCCAGTATCGGGTCAACACCTATACCGATGCTACCAATTTCTCAAGCGAGATTGTCAATACCACCATCAATCTCCATGCTCTCCATGGCTCGTCTTCAGAAAGCCTTGAGATGAACAAGAAGATCAGTTACAACTTCAGGGTCAGCCTTGAAGATCAACAGATATACTGGGCTCCATCAATTGTGAATTGGGAGCCTGAAGATTTCGAAAAGCAATTCTAATCGCTGTTTTTCCAAACTCTAACCTGTCTATGAACGCAGTGTGCTCCGGCTGTGACTCGGAAAACTGGAGCAATATGCTTATGGGAGAGTGACATCTCCCATAAGTGCTATGAAAATAATCCGGCAAATGCTGCCTGTGGCAGTGATCCTTATGGCCGTAGCCTGTGTCAAAAACGAGCCCGGCGATCATGCGGAGGAGCGGACGATAACCTGGTCGCCCGCTCCGCTGCGCTCATCCGCCAATACCAAGGCGGAATACACAGATTTCCCGACAGACCGGAGTTTCGGCGCCAGCGCCTGGTATCTTCCTGCCGGCAAGAAGTGGGCGACGGACGCGGATGCCGCACAAGGCCATTTCCTCAACACAGAGATAATCTACAACGGAAGCGTATGGACATCCCGAATTCCGCAGTACTGGCCAAGCACCGGCAGCTTAAGCATCTTTGCGTGGGCACCGTTTTCCGTCAAAGGTCTCAAGTGTGACAAAGGCGGGATCAGCATCACAGGACACACCATGCAGGCCACACCGGGATATGAAGGGACCGACATCCTTGTCGCGGACCCCATGACAGACCAGAGCCGCGGCACCGACAACGGCAGCATACCCGTCGTATTCCGCCATATCCTATGCTCAGTCCGCTTCACAGCCAAATTGAGTTCGGCCAGCGAAAACAGAAGCTATACCATCAACCAGGTAGATCTGTCCGGCATCTACACCAGTGCCGACTTTGCAGACGGCGACTGGAGCAGTTGGGGCACCGAGGCATCCTACAGCTACACACCATCTGAGCCGGTGCAACTCAACACCGGAGAGCAGGTAATCTTCCCGAGGACAATGTTCATCCCGCAGCACACCTATCAGGACACGAGAGCCGACAGACCGAGGCTGACCATACACTACACGGCGACAGACTCAAACTCCAGCATATCATCCGGACAGTTTGACCTCTACCTCTACCGCAAGGGCACCGATCTGGCAGCTTGGGGACAGGGCAAGGCAGTCACATATTGCCTCAGCATCAACCCCGAAGATGATTATATTGACTTCGATGCCTCCGCAGGAGGTTGGCAGGGCGAAAGCGGAGTCGACATCTCTTTTGAAAGTACTGCCACTAAAGCCGGGAACACTCTTGTAGGCGACGCGGACCTTAAGCAGGCCCCGTTCGGCATATTCGGATACAAATACGAAAGCGGAGGCGTCAACCTCTCACAGGTGTTCGAAAGCTCTTCCGCACAGAAAGTGGAGTACGGGACGTCCGGGTGGACATACAGCCCTAAAAGGAAATGGGAAGCCAAACTCTACATATTCCGCGCATTCTGGCCTTATGATGCGGAGATTAATTCCGGGTCCGACGCCATGAGACTGGCCATCGACTACAGCACCGCACGGGACAGCCATGACCTGATGGTCTCATTCAACACCAGAGACCGCGCCAATGAGGGAATCGCTCCTGTCAAGATGGAATTCCGACATGCGCTTTCAGCTCTGCGCTTCCAGGTCAAATTCAAAGAAGGAGAAGAGACCGACAACCTTACAAAGTTTTACCTCAAAGGCATATATCCTGTGGGCACAATGTTCTACGGCAACGAGACAGACACATTTGAAGAGGGAGGCATAATCTGGAAGACCAACATGTTCGACCCTGATGGAGAAAACCTCCTGTGGGAAGGATCCAAGCCATTCTCCGCGACAGAGACGGCCACCGTATATGACGGTGATGGCCTGATGTTCATCATCCCGCAGACCCTTTCGGCATCAACGGACAGGACTGCAAGCCTCAACTTCTACACAGAAAAGGCCGGAGACGCTCTGCACGCCTACGACTTCCCCAAGGCCACGCTGCTGCCCGGCAAGATTTACACCTACACCATCTCGCTAGACAAAAGCAATATACAGATTTCCGTAGACATCGAAGACTGGAACACGATCCAGTCCAACACTGACATAAACCTGTAGAGATGAAGATCAGAGCACTTATATATATAGTCCTCACAGCCACCCTTGCAGCCTGTTCCAAAGAGAACCGGAAAGAAGAAGAGCAGCAGGACGGGTACGGCAATGTCATACTCGACGTAAGCACCCGCACGATAAGTCGCAGCGGTGCGCAAGACGGGGATGCGATGAATGCTCTCCGAGTCTGGATTGCTGACGGCAGCGGAAAAATCCAATACTGCAGATTCATCACCCCGGACCAGGAAGCCACATCCCAGGAAATCGAATTCAAGGATGTCAAACGTGGCGTATACACACTATATGCGGCGGCCAATTTCACAGACCTTGATACTTATACCGAAGGAGAGACAATCAACGAAGCCTTCACCAAAAGAGTGCTCGGCACGATAGAGGACGGCTCTGCTCCTGACTTCAGTACAGGAGGGATGCCCCTATCCATCGTAAAAACAATATCGGTCGGCCCGGGAGACAACAGGGTTTCCGCCAGCCTCAAGCGCTGCGTCGGCAAAATAAGCATCACGGTGCGCAACAATATCGCCCAGCAGACTGCCGTCTATGTGGCCGGTGTCGGACTGTCTCGCCACAATCCGTCTGCCGGATATCTGTTTCCTCAAGACGACGGGACCATCCCTTCCGTATCGCAGAACGTCGGTTTCAGGGATTTCAAGGAGGATGATTCAGCGCCGGAACTCTACAAAGTATCATACGGCTCCCCCGTCCAGATCTACGAGACATACTTGTATGAAACCGGTGTAGCCACCGATCCTTTCACTTTCAACCTGTTCGCCGGAATATATGACAGCGCTACAGAAGCAAAGGACGTGAAATTCCACAAGACACATGACCATACTTTCAGCAAAAATCTTGACGCGGCACTCAGCACCGCAGGAAAATTCCTGCTGCGCAGTTCAGAATCAAGCACCTGGTACATAGGAAACAGCGCTGAAGGCGCGATCCAGCCACGGGAATTCGACTCGGACATGGAACTCAATGGCCACTCGCTGATACACAATTATCTATGGACATTCGACAACATCGACTTCACAAAGAAAAATGAAGATGGCGAATACGAGATGACGACACGCATCACCAATGTCGGTACAGGTCTAAAACTCGTGTTGGACAGCAATACGGGCGCGACTTCGATGGGAAGTGAGGGCACAGAATTCACCATTTACTACATTCCGGACAGCGGCCTGCGTTTCAAGAACGAAGACAAGTACTTGGCCATAGCAGCCTCAAACAGCATAGGGCAAAATGCCGTACTCGTAGGCAAGCCGGCCAAAGACAACGCCTCTCTATGGCTGTTCAGACTGGCCACGGAGAACTCGGAAGACATAAGGCACTTCGCCAACTGCGAATATGAAGTTCCACGCGTCGACAGACCTGTAAACTATCTTGACAAATACGGCAACAGCCAGACCCTCAAGCAAATCTCACGCAACGACCACATCAATATCGTGGTAAACATCTTCTACAACCGTGAACTTGGCGACTTCGAGTACAGTGTCGAGGGCTGGGAAAAGAAAGACAACGAAACGACATTTGACTGATGACAAGACAACACATAAGTTTATTCCTGGTAGCGGTCATGGCATGCCTCACTTCCTGCGTCAAAGAGCCGTTCTCCGGCAGCAGCACGGATGGAGAAGCGTGGGTTGACCTCAGTTTCGGCTCCACCTCCAATCTTGAGATAAGCACCAAGGCTACGGTCAGCGAAGCAAGCGAGAACAGCATCTACAATTTCTATCTGTTCGCATTTGATGCGGACGGCAACAAGACCATGGGCACATACTTCAGCCCGGACAACCAGGTCTCGTCAGAAGCAGAAGTCAAATCATCCGACAGCGTATGCTGGTATGTCAAGCCAGCTTCCGGCACATCGCCGGCAAGCGGGATTCTGCGCACCAAGATCGCGGCCGGGGCCAACATAAAAATATATATGGTGGCCAACCTTGACGCCGACATGGTCAAGATCTCCTCGGATCTCCTCGCTCACGGCATCATCAGGGAGGAAGACTTGAAGAGTTTCACCGTTTTCCTCAACCAGAGGATCGTCAACCGCAACGGATACTTCCCCATGAGCGGCAATCTGGACGGTGTATCCATCAAGGCGGACGGCGACAATTCCAAACTCGGAAAACTGTCCCTCAAGAGGCTTGACGCCAAAGTCAAATTCATATTCAAGACCGGCACACGTCCTGATGCCAACGGACAGAAAATCACGAAGTTCACAGCTTCGCAATGGAAAGTTGTCAATGTACCGCGCACCGCTTATTTATTACCAAACGGGCACGACTCCGCCGATGTGCCCAAAGACACCCGTGTATCCGACTATTCGAAATATGCGGAGAACTTCTTCGACACCAATTTCGTCAATTTCGAAGACTCCCCTAGCAGTGACCAGTCCGAGTTCTCGTTCTATATGCTCGAAAACAGGCAGACCCCGAAGAGAACTCCGCTCTCATACCAGGACCGCAGCCGCGACAGCAAACTAGCCGACGGCACCAACGGCAAGTGCGCGGTCACATACGTGATCGACGGCACGGAAGAGACCAGACAGATGCGGATGTTCGAGTACGCCAATGATTTCTCAACCTATGTCTTGGTAAAAGGCAAAGTGGAGATGCTGCTCGACGGCGATGATGCCGGACAGGTGCTCGGGGCGGATGTCCAGTACATCATCCACCTCGGGGACTGGTCGGCAGACATTGACAATTCAGAGAACAACAAGGGAGAGGGCAAAGACAGCTACAGCGGCTTTGACAATTTCAATACGGAACGTAACACTTACTATACTTATACAGTGACTGTCAACTCCGTACACAACATCCGCGTAGAAGTCGAGACAAGCCAGGGGAATGTGACCGACGTAAAAGAAAACCAGCCGGGAGCAAGCGGCAGCGTGGTCATTGCCAAGGAGGATATCACCACCTGCGATTCGCACTACGAATCCAAGACCATAACTTTCCACCTCAAGAGCTTCTTCGCCGGAGGAGACACATCTGACCCGTCCAAATGCCTTACCGACAAACTGACATGGAGGGTGGCAACCCCGTTCAGCGAGGGCTCCCCTGAGACCTGGGGCGGCATTGACATACTCCACCACCTTGACTACAAATGGGTTCACTTCCGCCTCAACAAAAAAGACTCCGAAGGCAACTACTTCTCTGACAAGAGGCGGAAATACTCCCCCCGCGAGTTCAGGACTTCGGAAGAGTGGCGCGATTCCAAAGTCAACCTGGAGGACGACGGCACCGAAGGGCTTGCCGGCTACCACAACGACGGCAGCATGGACATAATACAGCTCGTGGCATACATCAAGGAGCAGGTCTCCAGACACAACGCCGGACAGACAAACGATTTCGACAAGGGTGACACCGACGGGCCGAAGATCTGCCTCACGGCCTTTGTGGATGAATACTATTATTACGCACACCCGCTGACAGGCGCGACAAGCCCCACTCTTTGGAAAAGGTTCGTCAACCAGGACGACCGAAAACTCCACATCCTCTGTGACTCCGAGGTCAGCAAGGATCTCGAGTCAGACGTCACAGGCTCAGTGGTCACAATCCTCCAGCACTCCATCAAAAGCATATACAACACCGACCCGTCATACACAGCCCTCCAGACAGCCTGGGGCGTAGAAAGCACTGATGAGTACGATGGCAAATGGACCTATTGGTCAACCAAAGCACAGGAAAACCGCGGCAACAGCAGTGGCTCCAACGGGCTTATCAACACAGCCAAAGAATGGGAGTTGGTCGATTCGGACGGCAAAACATTCAAGACAGGAGAAAAATGGGCCACATACCTGAATCAAGAAGTGGACAACTCCACCCCTGTCCTCAACGATGACTACGCCTACCTGCGATACTCCTGCATGTCACGCAACCGCGACAACAACGGCAACGGAATCATCGACCGGGATGAGGTCCGCTGGTACATGGCCTCCATCCGCCAGCTTATCGGCATGTACATCGGCAACGGTCTGCTCTCCAGCGATGTACAGATGTACAACAAGACACCGGAGCAGCAGAAGTCAAAAGTCCTTTCCGATTGGCAGCAGCATGTGATATCCAGCACCATATACAGCAACAACAGCAACAACCCCACCATGGTCTGGGCAGAAGAGGGCATCTCCACAGGTGATGCTTACCCGGCTTGGGCAAGCAGTTTTCTTGATGACCCGACTAAATTCGTGACAGCCAAGACGGTCCGCTGCATCCGCAACCTCGGCAATATAGACGGAGTCTCCGATGAGACATACACCCTTGACAAGGAGCCGGAAGACTTCATCCAGATGGAAGGGGGCGGGGCAGGAAAAAAGGAAAACGTCATCTTCACCGCCACCCACCTCAACGAGAACGCCCTGCGCTACTACACCTCAAGGGAACTTCCGATGTCGGACGAACATGGAGTCGAGAACCGCCTGTACAAAAAGTTTGAAGTATACAAGGAAAACACCAGCATAGGAGATTCCTATGGTTTTCAGGATTACAACAAGCGTATAGACGACAGCATCGCCGCAGGCAAAGGCAATCCAGCCTGCCCTGAAGGCTACAGGATCCCCAATCAGGTCGAACTCGCCGTCATGTTCTACTATATGGAACACTATAAGCCCGGAGCCGTCTGGACACGCACCTATTGGTCGTTCGGAGCCTTGGGCAAGAACAACAAGGGTGTCAAAGACCAGGGCACAAATAAATTCAGCTATGGTTTCGGTATCAACGGCACCAACATAACTGTCTACGAGAACGGCAAGTCAGCGGCCCGCTGCGTCCGCGACATCCGGGTAAACTGACATCCGGCCACAGTTGAATTTGGCTTTATTTTTGCGTATCTTTGTGCTTGGCTGCGTTTTGCGGCCAAGCACATTTTGACTAATAACAAACTCTATATGTCCAACAAACTACAGGAACTTACCGACAAGCTCTACAACGAGGGACTGTCGAAAGGCAAGGAAGAGGGGGAACTCCTTCTTGCCAAGGCACATAAGCAAGCCGATGAGATAGTGGCCGGGGCCCGCGCCGAGGCCGCTTCTATTGTAGAGGCGGCAGAGAAGGATGCCGTCTCGCTCAAGGCCAAGGCCGAATCCGACATCAGGATGGCCGCCTCTCAGAGCCTCCAGACAGCCAAGAAAAGCATTGAAGACCTGCTCGTGGGAGCTCTTGTCTCCGACAAGGTCTCAGAGGCGTTGTCCGATCCCGACTTCATCAAGAAGATCATAGAAGCAGTGGCAAACAGGTTCAACGCCGAAGAGAGTTGCGACCTCTCCCTCATCCTCCCCGCCTCTCTTCAGGCCGGACTTGAACCATGGATAAAGGACGGGCTTCAGAAGACTCTCGGGAAAGGGGTGCAGGCACAATTCTCCAAAAAGCTCACAGGAGGCTTCACAATCGGCCCGAAGGACGGCGGCTGGTATGTGAGTCTGAGCGATGAGACTTTCCGCGAACTCATATCCGGGTATATCCGCCCCGTGACAAGGAAGATTCTCTTCGGAAAGGATGAATAATTACGAGTACATCATAGCGGGCCTGCCCCTTCTGCAGAGCGGTTCACCGAAGGCTTGGCACATCGACACTGCCGCCATCCTTGAAGAGGTACGTTCACAACTCTCCGGACGGGACAACTCTCTTCTGGACTTTTTCCTCTCCGGATATGACGAGGAAAACCTCGGGCCGGACTTCTATCTCGCAGCACTGAAGCACCGCAACAGTTTCGTCCGCGAGTTCTTTACCTATGATCTGATGGTACGGAACACCAAGGTCAACTGGATCAATTCCACAGTCGGACGGCCGGAAGGGACTGATGTCATCAGGATCGACAGCGGATTGGAAGATGAAGAGCTGCTTAGGCAGGAAGTCCAGACCGTACTTGACTGCGGCAACATTCTCCGCAGAGAAAGGGGGCTTGACGACCTGATGTGGCGCAAAGCTGACGAGTTGACACTCTGGTCGCTTTTCGACTTGAGTCTCATCCTCGCTTTCGTGGCCAAGCTCAAGATAGTGGAGCGCTGGGAGAAGCTCGACCCGGAGACGGGACAGGAGTATTTCCGCAAACTCGTCAAAGAAATACGGGCGACATACGACAACAAGAAAAACACACAGATACAATGAATACAACAGGAAAGGTGACAGGTATCGTCTCCAACCTCGTGACTGTGAAAGTCGACGGGCCGGTGGCGGAAAACGAGCTCTGTCATATTGACTTGGATGGGACACAGCTCCTCGCCGAAGTCATCAAGGTCAACGGAGACAACGCTTCCGTGCAGGTCTTCGAGAGCACCCGTGGCCTGAAGAACGGAGACAAGGTCGAGTTCCTTGGCCGAATGCTTGAAGCGACCCTCGGCCCTGGACTTCTGTCCAGCGTCTACGATGGTCTGCAGAACGACCTCACGACCATGACAGGTGTCTTCCTCAAGCGCGGAGAGTACACCGACCCTCTGGACCGCAAGAAACTCTGGGATTTCACTCCGCTTGCCAAGCCCGGCGACAAGGTTTCAGCCGCGAGCTGGCTCGGTGAAGTCAAAGAAGGCTGGCTGCCTCACAAGATAATGGTGCCGTTCAGTTTCAAGGGAGAGTACACGGTCAAGAGTGTGGCTCCTGCAGGACAGTACAATGTCGATACGGTGATTGCCACGCTCACAGGCCCCGACGGGGACGTTGACGTGACAATGACCCAGAAGTGGCCGGTAAAAGTAGCCGTCAAGGCATACTCGGAGAAGCCTCGCCCGGAGAAAATCATGGAGACCGGAGTGCGCGTGATTGACAGTTTCAACCCCATCGCCGAAGGCGGCACGGGATTCATTCCGGGACCGTTCGGCTGCGGAAAGACCGTGCTCCAGCACGCCATAGCCAAGCAGGGCGAAGCCGATGTGATAGTGATGGCGGCCTGCGGAGAACGTGCCAACGAAGTCGTTGAGATATTCACCGAGTTCCCTGAACTCATCGACCCGCACACGGGACGCAAACTCATGGAGCGCACCACCATCATCTGCAACACATCCAACATGCCTGTGGCCGCGCGCGAGGCGTCCGTCTACACGGCCATGACCATCTGTGAATACTACAGGGCCATGGGGCTGCGCTGCCTGCTCCTGGCAGACTCCACCTCACGTTGGGCCCAGGCCCTCAGGGAGATGTCCAACCGTATGGAGGAACTCCCTGGTGCCGATGCGTTCCCGGTTGACCTCTCGGCCATCATCTCCAACTTCTACGCCCGCGCCGGCATGGTCAGGCTCGGCAACGGAAAGACCGGGGCGATCACATTCATCGGCACGGTCTCCCCTGCCGGAGGCAACCTCAAGGAGCCAGTGACCGAATCCACCAAGAAAGCCGCCAGATGCTTCTACGCGCTTGAGCAGAGCCGCGCCGACCAGAAGCGCTACCCGGCCGTAAACCCTATCGAATCCTACTCCAAGTACCTCGAATACCCTGAAATCATCTCATACCTCGACAGCAAGATCGAGAAAGGCTGGGTGGACAAGGTACTCAAAGCCAAGAATATAGTACGGCGCGGCAAGGAGATGGCAGACCAGATCAACATCCTCGGCGATGACGGAGTGCCGATGAGCTACCACGAGTCTTTCTGGAAGTCGGAACTCATCGACTTCGCATTCCTCCAGCAGGATGCCTTCGATGCCATCGATGCCGTATCTTCCATGGACAGGCAGAAATACATGCTGGACCTGATCCTCGGCATCTGCGACAAGACCTTCGATTTCGACAATTTCGAGTCATGCCGCAACTTCTTCAAACAGATAATCAATATTCTGAGGCAGATGAACTACTCGGAATACCAGAGTGACAAGTTCAAGGAATATCAGCAGCAGCTGAGCAAACTTCTCTCATAAAATGGCAGTCAAAGCATATCAACGCACATATACGCGCCTCAGTGCAATCACAAAGGCTACGGTATCCCTCAAGGCCGATGGAGTAGGCAATGACGAGCTGGCCACAGTAGACGGCAGGCTCGCCCAGATAGTCAAGACCAAGGGAGACACCGTCACCCTTCAGGTGTTCGCGGGGACTGAAGGCATCCCGACCGATGCGGAGGTCTCATTTGCCGGTGCACCTCCGACCCTGAAAGTCAGCGAACAGCTCTCCGGACGTTTCTTCAACGCCTACGGCAAACCTATAGACGGCGGCCCGGAGGTCGAGGGTGAAGTCCGCGAGATCGGCGGCCCTTCGGTCAACCCGTACAAGCGCCGCCAGCCTTCAGAGCTGATCCCTACCGGAATCGCAGGCATAGACCTCAACAACACTCTCGTCTCCGGACAGAAGATCCCGTTCTTTGCAGATCCTGACCAGCCGTACAACAAGGTCATGGCGGACGTGGCGATGAGAGCTGACGTGGACAAGATCATCCTCGGAGGAATGGGCCTGTCCAACGATGACTACCTCTTCTTCCGCCATGAGTTCGAGTCCGCCGGCGCCCTGGACAGGATAGTATCCTTCGTCAACACCACGGAAGACCCTCCTGTGGAGCGCCTCCTCATCCCGGACATGGCCCTTGCCGCAGCCGAATACTTCGCCGTGGACAAGAACGAGAAGGTTCTCGTGCTCCTCACCGACATGACCCTCTACGCCGACGCCCTGTCCATCGTGTCCAACCGTATGGACCAGATTCCGTCCAAGGACTCCATGCCGGGTTCGCTCTACTCCGACCTCGCCAAAATCTACGAGAAGGCTGTCCAGCTGCCTGACGGAGGGTCAATAACGATCATCGCCGTAACCACCCTCAACGACGGAGACATCACCCACGCCATCCCGGACAACACCGGATACATCACCGAAGGCCAGCTCTTCCTGCGCGCGGACTCCGATTCCGGAAAGGTCATAGTGGACCCGTTCCGCTCGCTGAGCCGTCTGAAGCAGCTCGTCCAGGGCAAGAAGACACGCGAAGACCACTCCCAGGTGATGAACGCCGGGGTGCGCCTCTACGCCGATGCCCAGAACGCCAAGACCAAACTCGAAAACGGCTTCGACCTCTCGGACTACGACCTGCGCTGCCTTGACTACGCCAAGGAGTACGCCACCCGCCTGCTCTCAATCGATGTCAACATCACCGTGGAACAGATGCTCGACACGGCATGGGAGATATTCGCCAAGTACTTCACACCTGCCGAGACAGGTATAAGGCAGTCATTGATCGACAAATACTGGAAGAAATAACACACTGTGGCCATAAAATTCCAATACAACAAGACTTCTCTGACGAATCTGGGCAAACAGCTCAAGGTGCGCCAGAACGCCCTGCCGACCCTCAAAAACAAGGAGTCGGCCCTGCGCACTGCCGTACAGTCAGCCAAAAACGAGTCCCGCCGGCTCGAAGCGGAACTTGAGAGATCGCTTGCTGGCTACAACGACATAGCTGCACTTTGGAACGAGTTCGAGCCTGGCTTGATCCGGATCACGGATGTGGATCTGCGCACAGTAAAGGTGGCCGGAGTCAGGACTCCGCAACTCGATGAAATCCATTACGAGATCCTCCCGTTCAACGCTTTCGTCAAGCCGGCCTGGTTTGCAGACGGCATCAGGATTCTCCAAGACCTGACGCGCATCGGGATAGAGTCTGAAATCTTCGAGCAGAAGCGGCAGATTCTCGAGTTCAACCGCAAGAAGACGACCCAGAAAGTCAATCTCTATGAGAAAGTGCAGATCCCTGGATACCAGGAGGCCATCCGCAAGATAAAACGATACATGGAGGATGAGGAAAACCTCTCTAAAGCCGCATCCAAGATAGTCAAGACCCGTCACGAAGAAGAGGAGGAGGCAGAGCAATGATTACGACAATGACCAAATACTCCTTCATTCTCCTGAAAGGAGAGAAGGACGGATTTCTGGACAGGCTCCAGGAACTGGGCGTGGTGGACATCAGCCGCTCGCAAAAGCCTGTTGACGATGTCTCCGGGCGGATTGTTGCCGACATAGATGAGACCAGAGCCAAGATCAAGTGCATCACGGCCGGTTCCGACTCCCATCTGGTGGAGCTTCAGGGAGACCGTCTGTCACTCGCCCGCAAACTTGATGAGGTGAGCGTCTGGGGAGACTATGACCGCGAAAAACTCTCTGAGCTGGGAGCGAAGTTCTACCGTGTCCCGAAAAAACAGTTCAAGCCGGAATGGGAGCAGCAGTATGCCCTCCAGACAGTCGCCGAAAAGGACGGCAGCGTATGGTTCGTCATCGTAGGCGACAATGCCGGTTTCCCGGCAAAAGAACTCCCCTCACCGGACAAGACTGCGGCAGAAGTGCGCTATGACCTCGAAAGGCTCGACGCGAAGATCACAAGTTACCGCACAGGGCTTGAGAAACAGCGTGCAGAGATACCGGCCCTCGAAGAGAGGATCCACAATCTGTATTCAGACCTCAGCCTCTATCTGGCCGGCATCAAAGGCAAGAGCGCCGCAGAAGACAGCCTGCTAGTCTTTGAGGGCTTTGCTCCTTCTGAAGACGACTCCAGGCTGAAGGCCGCCTTCGACGAGATGGACATCTACTGGGAAGCAGAGCCTGCCAAGGCAAGCGACAACCCTCCTATCAAGCTCAAGAACAACTGGTTCGTCCGCCAGTTCGAGCCGCTCACAGCAATGTACGGCATGCCGGTATATGACGAGTTCGACCCGACCGTATTCTTGAGCATCTTCTTCCTCCTTTTCTTCTCGATCTGCATGGGAGACATGGGCTACGGCCTGCTTCTCATACTGATCGGACTTGCCCTGCGTGGCAAGAGCGGAGGACTCGGCAAGATGTGGAGCCTTATAGTCACTCTCGGAGCGGGAACCGTAGTCGTCGGATTCTTCATGGGCGGACTCTTCGGTGTCAGCCTGCCCGACCAGAGTTGGGTGCCGCAATGGATGAAAAACTGCATGATAACAGGAGACATCCAGTTCGGCGGCAATGCCTATTCCAAACAGATGGCGCTTTCGCTGGTGATCGGCGTCGTACACATCTGTCTCGCCATGATTACCAAGGCCGTCTGGGCTGTCAAGCGTGTAGGATTCAAGCATAGCCTCGGGACTCTCGGCTGGACGCTCCTGATTGTCGGCGGAGTCATCGGCATCACTTTCGGGGCCGCCGGCATTCTCTCCGAGACCGCGATGAAGTTCGTCCTCATAGGCAT
Organism: Bacteroidales bacterium UBA6431; assembly: GCA_002439095.1. GTDB lineage: Bacteria > Bacteroidota > Bacteroidia > Bacteroidales > UBA932 > Cryptobacteroides. The sequence continues at coordinate 64,895 of DJOT01000033.1, forward strand.
CGCCGCCGTCTCCGCCCTCGGCATCTTCGTCTTCAACCGCTGGGGCCGCAATCCCCTGCTCAATATAGGCAGCGGATTGTGGGATACCTACAGCATGGCCTCGGGGCTTATGAGCGATGTGCTCAGCTATGTCCGTCTATATGCTCTGGGCCTGTCCGGAAGCATGCTCGGGCAGACTTTCAACCTGCTCGCCGACATGGTCAAGGGAACCGACCCGACATGGCAGTGGGTACCGTTCGTTCTTATACTTATAATAGGTCACGCCCTCAACCTCGCCATGAGCTGTCTCGGAGCCTTCGTGCACCCGCTGCGACTCAACTTCGTAGAGTTCTTCAAGAACTCCGGCTACGAAGGGATGGGAGCGGCCTACAACCCTATCAGAAAATAAATAAAACAAATTAAAACACAACAAATTATGCTTAACACAATTCTTGGTTACGTCGGTCTCGGACTCATGTTCTGTCTGGCCTGTATCGGATCAGCCTACGGCACGACCATCGCGGGCAACGCCGCTGAAGGGGCGCTCAAAAAGATGCCGGAGAAGTCATCAACCTACATGATTCTTTCCGCCATCCCGGCTACGCAGGGTCTGTACGGATTCCTCGCTTTCGTGCTCTGGCTCGGCAAGGACTTCGCCAACAACGGACTGCTTTATTTCAGCGTCGGCATCAGCGTCGGTGTCGTCTGCCTCATCTCAGGCATCCGTCAGGGACAGGTCTGCGCCAACGGTATCATAGGCACAAGTCAGGGACACAATGTGATGACCCAGACGATGATCTACGCCGCGCTCCCTGAGTTCTACGCCATCCTCGCCCTCATCGCATCCATCCTCATCGGATAAAAACATCCTTGCAGCAATATGACTCCGGCCTGCAAATCACTGCAAGCCGGAGTTTTTCGCAACTTAAGGCTCAGCGGAGTTTGACGACGACCGCATCAAACGGCCCGACATCAGCTATCGAAACACAAGAACATCCGCAGACAGCCTTCAGTTCAGAAGGGATGCAGACGCGCAGGCCGGCCAAAGGCGATGAAGAGAAATTGCAGAATACCAGCCAGGCTTGGGAGTCATCATAACGCAGGAAGGCGAAGTGCCTGTCGGCATCAAAGCCTGGAGAATCCAGATTGCAATAGCACAGATCCCAGGACCTGCCGCTCCTGAACACCGGCATCACAGCATAGCCCAACATCTCCCTATACCTCGCGAGCACTTCGGACTCCGCCGGGAGCAGGCTGCCGCTGCCATGGACAGCCTGATAAAGACGGCCAAGCGTGGCAGGATGCGTGATGTCGAATATTGAAGTCCGCCCGTTGTCGCTCTCGGCGGCATTCTCCCCCGCTTCCTGTCCGAAATACAGCATGAACGAGGCGTCATTGAAAAGCAACGACACCGCCAGCGCGGCGTATGCCCGGCAAGGGTCGCCCAAAAAGAAAGATGATGCCACCCTCTGCTCGTCGTGGTTCTCCAAAAAGTTGAGCATGCGAGGCTGCATGTCACCGAGAAACTGCCAGTTCCAGGTTATGGCTCTGGCAGTCAAGCGGCCAGCACAAATCTCCCGGAGACTGTCATAGAGACCGGACTTGTCGTACAGCAGATCGAAGCCGACATCCTCAATATACTTACGGTAATTGTCCTTACCATATACCTCCGCAACGAAAAGAGCCTCCGGGTAATCCCGCTTCACGGCAGATATCAGGTCTCCCAAAGCCTCCGGCGGCACCAGTTCCACCATGTCACAGCGGAACCCGTCCACCCCTCTCGCCAACCAGAAACGCAGAATGTTCAGCATCTCTGAGCGTGTGGCCGCTGAGGACCAGTCGTTCTTCAGAGTATCAGTCCAATCGCCATCACAATAATCATAATGGACTATCGGGCCATGGTAATCTCTTGCCACATGATTGGGTATGTAATCAATCAGAAGCTTGAGCCCCGCATCGTGAACCCTCCGCACAAGAGAGTCAAACTCCTGCATCCTCCGTTCTTGACAATCAGCCAGATATGGATTGACATCCTTCCAGTCACTTATTGAATAAGGACATCCGGGATCACCCTTGACAAAAGGCGCGCCGCTGGCGTGACGTGGAATGCCTGTAAGCCACAGACAGTCAGTTCCGAGAGACTTGATATACCTGAAAGTAGCCTCATCCCATGAGGAAAAGCCGCATCTGCCCCAGAGACGAGCAAGAGCCTGATAAATAATAAGTTTCATGCGTATCAAAAAGGATAACCCACACCGAAATGGACGGCAAAACCATCATCCCGCAACCATTTTGACGGACCGGCCCAACGGCTTCCCGCCTCACGGGAAGGATCGTACAGTTTGAAGCCCATATCCACCCGCAGCAAAATAAAATCCATGTTGAGTCTGACGCCAAGCCCCCAGTCCGCGGCAAGACTCTCCAGACGCAACTCTTGAAGCGCATCATGTTGCCATACATTTCCGGCTTCGGCGAACAAAGCCCCTTCGAGTTTCCAGAACATCTTGAACCGGTACTCCAGATCAGCCTCTATCTTGATGTCTCCGGTCTGGTTCGGGATTATGAAGAACGAATCCATCTCACTGAACCCCGGTCCCAAAGTTCTGACCTGCCAACCGCGCATGCTGCTTGCGCCGCCACAGTAGAATTGTTTCTCGAACGGAAGCGCCACTGAGTTGCCATAAGCCCGTCCGATGCCTCCGTCAAGCCTAAGCGCCAGCGCCTGCGTATCATTGCCGCCAAAACGGAAAGTCTTGCCCAAAGAGAGGGCCACCTTCACATACTGGTTGTACGGAAGACCGAACAGGGTGTATTGGTCCAACGAGTTGAGAGGCAAACCACTCCTAAACAAGGATATCAGGTTTCCGGCGACATCCACCGACAGTCTGGCATAATGATAAGGTGTCTTTGGCACAATATCAGAATTGGTGGTATAATATAGCGTCCCCCCGACCCCGGCATCGATTTGATCCTCAAACGAATCCCACAGGTAAGGGTTGCCCTTGAGGGTCTCCATAAATTCATCGCCTATGGCATAAAGCTTCACTAGATTGAGTTGTAGCGGGTAGAACTGATAGAAGAGCCGTTTTCCCGACTGCCCGCTGTATCCATACGAGAGACCGGCGATGCTGCGGCGGTACTCCGGACGGTTCTGATAATTGAAGCTGGCCTTGATCTCGGTACGTGGAATATTGTCCCGTCCCTCTATCCACCTGCTGCTGTAGCCCAGGGCTTTCGGGAAACTGATGGAAGTCGAGACCCCGTATTCAGTTGAGCGCACATCCGTGCCCGGCTTGAACTGCCAGTTGCCGGTAAAACCCAGATTTAGCAGTTCCCCGCCCCGGAAGAGATTCTTGTGGAAAAACGTAAGTTGCGGGGAAGCACCGAGCAGGCCGGAGGAGTTGGAAGAGGCCTCCAGATTGACCTTGAACCCGAATACATTGGAGCCGCCCAGACGGATATCACAGTCCACGACAGCACTGTCCGCCGGGGTCATTTCTATATTGACGCTGTTGAAGACATTGAAACTGGAAAAACGGGCATAAGTGGAATTCACCAGTTTTTCGCTGTACAGCTCGCCAGGGCGGATGTTGTTGAAACTCTCCAGTACCGGCTCCCTGAAACGGATAGATGAAGGATAATGGATTCTCACGTTCCCGATCCTGTATTTGACAGCAGGCATTGCGCTTGCAGGTGTCTCATTGCGCGTATAATCCTTTATCCTATAATAAAGTATCGTTCTGTTCGAAAGGGTGTCAGCTTCGAAAAAATAATGGTTCTTGTTGAAATTATAGTAGCCGAGATTCCTGAAATACGCAGCGCCTCTCACCGTCTCGGCTTCCAAAGCCTTCTCAGACAGCGGATCTCCGACATGTATTCCCAGACCGGTGCTGTCCTGCCGGAAATCCTCGGCAAACTCCCCGCCCGGCACCTCAAACACAATGCTGTCTATCCTATGCCTCCGGCCAGGCTCAACCATGTACTCCACGGAAGCCTTGCGGCCCTTGAACTCGACTTCCGGAGTAACTTTGGCATCATAATATCCAAGATACTCGAGCCTTGTGCGCATGGCTGTTGCGGATGACTGCATCTGGACGGGGTCATACACCACGGGGGCCGTCCCCATCTTCTCCAGGAAAGGATTAAGCCCGCGGTTGCTGCCATCGGACCAGTTGTATATGCTGATAAGAGGATTCCAGCCCAAGATTGTCGAATTCGGCTGCTGCCGTACATATCCGGAGACCTCCGAGACTCTCGGCCCGTCATCCCCATGTACGGTGACCTTGCTCGAAGAGAGCAGATATCGGCCCTCCGGCAGCCCTTTCGTGGTGCTACATGAGACTGAAATGACAAGCAGGATGAGCAGCGGAAACTTCCTCATAGACCCCTCCTTCTGAATTCAGACAATGTGACGGCAGTCGCCACAGCCACATTGAGGGATTCGGCACCGCTCTTCCCGAAAGACGGGATGAGAAAACGGCGGGTAAGCAGACTGCGCACCTCAAGGCTGATGCCGACGGACTCGTTGCCCATGACAACAAGCCCCGCAGGTACAAATTCTTCCTTGTATATATCCTCGCCATCCAACACCGTCCCGTAGACTTCCATCCCCTCTTCTTTGAACCTCCGGCATAGTTCCGGAATGTCAGCCGTCTGTATCTTGACCCTGAACACTGACCCCATCGAAGCCTGGACCGCCTTCGGATTGTATGTATCAACGCAGTCCGGCGAGGCGAACACAGCCTCCACTCCGAACCAGTCCGCAATGCGGATGATGGTGCCGAGATTGCCGGGATCGCGCACCGAATCAAGCGCGAGATAAAGCCCTCTTTGAAGTGTCTGCGGCAAGTTGTCCCGCATGGGGATCTTGAGGACAGCAAGGACAGGAGATGGGCTGGACAACTGGCTCATGCGGGACATGGCATTCTCCCCTATGTCCTCTATCCGCCAGAGACCGGCAAGTTCAAGCCTTGAATCAAGAGCCTCACGCACCATCTTCTCCCCCTCCACCACAAATTCACCGTTCGCCTCGCGGAATTTCTTCTCACGAAGCGAACGGACATGCTTTATCTCCGCGTTTGTTATCATCTAGTCTACAAACTTGATCTTACCAAGATCTCTCGGCTTTGCGGCAGGAGACTCATCAGGATAGCCGACCCCTATCATATATAGGAGTGAATAGTCCTGGCTGAAACCGAGCTTGCCTATGAACTCCTTGCCCGGCTCGCTGTTCTTGAGGAAATTGACAGGACCCCCGAGGCAGACGGTGCCGAGGCCCAGAGACTGCGCGGCAAGGATCATATTCTCTCCCATGAGTCCGGCATTCACACCATCGTCTCCGATAGGCACAGCGATGCAGATGACAGCCGGAGCATTACGAAACATGTTCTTGAAGCCAGGATCGCGCTCAAGAATCTGAGGGTTGGCTTTCTTGTATTCTTCGGAGATGGCAGCAATTGTCTCGGCATTGTCAACAATACGCACCTCCCACCTCTGGGCGTTCATACCGTTCGGCGCGTTTACTCCGCACTCGGCGATGAGCTGAAGCTTCTCCCTCTCGACAGGAGTGTCCTTATACTTACGGATGGAACGGCGGCTCATGATGGCCTCAATTACAGGATTCTGAGATTCGTTCTCACTGACGGTCTCACTGTTCTGTCCACAGGAAGCGAGACAAAGGGCGGTGAAAGCCGCCGCTGTGAAATAAAGATACTTTTTCATGACTTTGCTAAGTTAGCAAGAATTTTCATATATTTGCGCCGGAAATTTGAGTTTGATATGAACATCGGATCCATAGGAGTTCTCACATCCGGAGGCGACGCCCCCGGAATGAACGCTTGCGTCAGGGCGGTCACCAGAGCCGCAATCTTTGAAGGCTGGAAAGTCTACGGCATCTACCGCGGATATGAAGGCTTGATAATGGGCAACATAAAGGAGCTCACTACAGAGAGTGTCAGCAACACCATACAGCGCGGCGGCACCATACTCAAGACAGCTCGCAGCAACGAGTTCCGTACTCCGGAGGGCCGGAAGAAAGCCCACGACAACGTGGTCAAGTTCGGCATCGACGCCCTCGTCATCATCGGAGGCAACGGATCGCTTGCCGGTGCGCAGATTTTTGCCAGTGAGTACGACATCCCGATCATCGGCCTTCCGGGCACGATTGACAACGACCTCTACGGTACGGATTCGACCATAGGCTACGACACCGCCCTCAACACCATCATGCAGTGCGTGGACAAGATCCGCGACACGGCGACAAGCCACGACCGTATCTTCTTCGTGGAGGTGATGGGGCGCGACGCCGGTTTCCTCACGCAGAACAGCGCCATCGCTTCAGGTGCCGAGGCCGCCATCATACCGGAGGACAACACGGACATCGACCAGCTCGCGACCTTTATCGGGCGCGGCATCCGCAAGAGCAAGAACAGCAGTATCGTGCTCGTATCTGAGAAGGACGGCGGCGCGATGCATTATGCGGAACGTGTGCGCAAGGAGTATCCGGAATACGATGTGAGGGTGTCCATCCTCGGGCATCTGCAGCGCGGAGGCACTCCGACAGCCTACGACAGGATTCTCGCAAGCCGTCTCGGCGTGGCCTCAATCGAGGCGCTCAAGGAAGGCCAGAGAAATGTCATGGTCGGAATCAAGAATGACCAGATAGTCTATGTTCCTTTCTCAAGGGCCATCAAGATGGACAAGCCTATAGACAGGGAGCTCATCAATGTGCTGAGCATCCTGTCAATATAGATTCATAAGCGGCTCGGCGCGGGCCGTTTCAGCCGGGTCTTGCACCCGGGACAAGGGGTATTAGCTCAGTTGGTAGAGCGTCAGGTTCGCAATCTGAAGGTCAGGGGTTCGATCCCCCTATGCTCCACAGAGGGTCAGCCATTGCGGCTGACCCTCTGTGGTTTTTGCCGGGGCATATCCTTCTATTACGGGGCATATCCCCGAGCCCCTGCGCTTGCTGCGCAAGCGCAGTTTTCTCAACCCCAGTCAGCTTCGCTGACAGCCCCTTTCTGGGGCATGCCGGCTAGGCAAGCCGTCGCCGGGCGTCTCCGCTGTTCATTCGCTTCGCAAATTCGCTGACGCTTCGCCGCGCCGCTGACGCAGCCCTCCGGAAGTCGCTTTCCGACTTTGCCGTGCAAAGTCCCGCGACCGCACCGGTCCGCTGATGCGGACTTGCAGCCATTGCGGCTGACCCTCTGTGGTTTTTGCCGGGGCATATCCCCGGTGAATCATTTGAGGTGTTCGAGGTTATAGAGAATGGACGTCTTTTTCCTATAACCCGGACACGAAAACTCCAGCAGACAGCTTTTCTCTGTCCACGTTATAGCATTTAGGACACAATACTCTATAACCTTTTCGCGTCATCGGTCAGAGCGGATAAATCTGCGCTCCTACAAAGTCAATCAGATCCTGCGGGGCGATCTTGAACTGCAAGCCCCGGACACCGGCACTGATATAGATATGGTCGTAGAGCAGGGCCGACTCGTGTATGAAAGTCGGAAAGGCCTTCTTCATCCCTATCGGAGAACAGCCGCCTCTGATGTATCCGGTCAGAGGCAAAAGTTCACGCACATGCACCATCTCACAGCTTTTGTTGCCCGAGATCTTGGCGGCCACCTTCAGGTCCACCTCCATGTTCCCGGGAATCACACAGACAAAATATCCGTTGCGATCACCCCTAAGGACGAGCGTCTTGAAAACCATCTCGATGTCCTCCCCGAGTTCTGCCGCCACATGCTGGGCGGAAAGATCCTCTTCCGTATATTCGTATGGGATCAGTTCATAACTGATCTTTGCGGCATCAAGCAATCTGGCCGCATTTGTTTTCTCAATTTTTGGCACGATGATTGTAATAATTTCCATCGAATAGATTTTTCATAGGTTAAATTTTGGTTAGAATCAGAACTGAAACTCTCGATGTGATATCGAGAGTTTCCTTTTTATATAATCCTGCAAATATACCGCCAAAATGATTATCATCAAAAATAAATAAGTATCTTCGCGGCCGCGAAATGACGGAAAAACCGGGAAACGGAATCCGACATAAGCGGATTATGGGCACAGGAGAAATGAACAATACTTTAGCCAGTGCGCAATTGCGCAACAAGATTACAGGATACACGGCCGGCATCATAGCCGGAGCTGCTTATGGCACCAATCCCCTGTTCGGCAAGGAACTTCTCACCGGAGGAGCTCCGGTATCAAGCGTGCTTATGTTCAGATACCTGTTCGCGACCATCTTCATGGCCACCTTGATGCTTGTGAAAGGCGAGAGTTTCAGAGCTGGGCGCAAGGAGTGCCCGCTCCTGCTCATCCTGGGGGTACTGTTCAGTTGCAGCAGCCTCTTCCTCTTCGATGCCTACAACTACATACCGGCCGGACTTGCCACCACCGTGGTCTACCTGTACCCTGTGTTCACGGCTCTCATAATGATGATGCTCAAGGTCAAGCAGAGCCGTCAGGTATGGATTTCCATCATTGCCACACTTATAGGGGTCTTCATCCTGATGGATCCTCTCAAAAGTGCCACTTTCAACATGACAGGCGCCATCCTGTCAGCATTGTCAGCTCTCAGCTATGCAGCTTATCTTGTGATCGTCAACAGGTCTGACAAGATGAAAAGCCTTTCCGCACACATGATCACTTTCTATGCTCTGGCAACGGGGACGCTGGTTTTTCTCGCGCAGCATCTTATCGAAGGAGGGGCATTTCTCCAGGGGATCAATGGCAAACGGGACTGGCTGGATCTCGTGGCCCTCGGCTTCGTGCCGACCATGATCTCGCTGCTCGCTCTGGCAGTCGCGACAAAGAGCATAGGGCCGACCAAAACGGCTGTGCTCGGCGTGTTCGAGCCGATCACGGCAATAGCGGTGGGCACCTTGGCATTCGGAGAGCCGTTCTCCGCCAATGTGGCCATCGGAGCTCTGATCTGCATAAGCGCCATAGTATTCATGATCCTGTCAGGGAAATAGGCAGGCAAATTTCCCGAATATTCGTTATATTTGGGAGTTGGACATCATTTGACTATGGCTATGGAGGAGAAAAGGATAAAGTACCCGATAGGGGTGCAGACATTCAGGGACATTGTCGAGGAAGGCGACCTCTACATCGACAAGATTGGAATTATCCACGAATTAGTCGAGACTTATAGCCTCCACCATACACAGCTATTTCGCCGGCGACAAGGAGTTGTTCGAGGGGCTGGAGGCAGGTAGGCTGAAGAAAGAATGGACCAAGCACCCCGTGTTCCACTTCGACATGTCCACGGCAAAGCACCTTGACGAGGAGCAGCTGGAAAGCGAACTGAGCCTGAAACTCGACCGATACGAAGAAATCTACGGAAAAGTCGAGACCGAAACTCAAATCAATCAAAGATTCGAGGGGCTCGTACAAAGGGCTGTCAAACAGACCGGAGAGAAAGCCGTGGTCATCATAGATGAGTACGACGCCCCGCTTCTGGACGTGATGAACGACCAGCAGAGACTCGCCCCGATGAGGCAGATAATGAGGAACTTCTACAGCCCCATCAAGAGCCTCGATCCGTATCTGAGGTTCGTCTTCATCACCGACATCCCTTACGATCTGGAAAACAAGACCGAGAAGCACGCCCAGACCATCATCTACCTCATCTTCTCACTGCTCGGCTACCACACCAGAGCCGAGGTCAAGTCAGCCGCAGGGCGGGCCGACGCCGTCTGCTGGACCAAGGACAGGACCTACGTCTTCGAGTTCAAGCTCGACGGTTCCGCAGAAGATGCCTTAAAACAGATTGACGACAAGGGCTACCTGATTCCATTCAGGTTTGACCCAGCGGAAGACAGAGATGCCGCCCCGGCAAGTTGCACCGCCCCAGAATGGCAGGGAGTTTGTCAAGGTCGGAGTCAACATCCCCTCCCGGACACGCACCCTTGAATCCTGGAAGATAGAGACTACTGAGCGGTAGACACCCATAAGAAATTGTCCTGGCCGTTTTTTACTTACGCCGTCCCACAGGGTATATATAGTGAGACGTCTCAGAAAACAACATCTAAAGACATTGGAGTTATGAGAACAGGATTACTTACGGCAGCGATGGCTGCAACGATTATTGTATCGGTTTCAATACCGGCGGACGCACACAGGCCTCACCGGTATGGTGGATTCGGAATGCATCACCGGTGCTGCACCACGTCTGCGTTGCCGGCCTTAAGGACATTGACGGTGGAGCGCACGACCACGGTCTACAGAACCTCACGTCCGGAGCGCAAGCTGATGGCCGTGGCATATATTCAGAAGAATGACTATCTTACGATCAGCAAATACTGCGGATTCACCGGTTTGGACAGCAAGTTCGCTGAGGCGGAACTGGATTCATTCACTTTGGACACAAAAGATCCGTTTGTCAGGACAACAATGGGAAAGAAGGTGGTTTATAAATTGGCTGATGAATGATAAGAACATAGTGAGATTGCTGGGCTGGAACCTTCAGATGGGTTTCCGCGCGCTTCTTAAAGAGTACAAGGAGCCCATCTACTGGCATATCCGGAGAATCACCGTGGACAGCGAGGACGCGAAGGACGCCACACAGGAGACCTTCATCAGAATATTCCGATCGTTCAGCCAATACGACCGGAGCCGCCCGTTCAAGGCATGGCTCTACCGTATAGCGACTAACGAGGCTATACGAGTCGTTGAAAAGCGTCACCAGACCGTGGACATAGAAGGAAATGCCGAAGCGATGTCAATGCTTGCGGATGAATACGTTGACTTCACGGATATCGAGGCTACCCTGCTGCAGAAGGCGATACTCTCGCTTCCGAGGAAGCAGCAGCTGACATTCAACCTCAGATACTACGATGAAATTAGTTTCGATGAGATTGCTCAGATAACGGATTCTACCCCGGACAGCGCGAAGGCCAATTGGCACAATGCGAAAGTGAAGGTCTCCAAATATTTGAAAGAGCACAATGGATAATAATATGAACATCTCAGACATCGGCAAAAGAATGCCGTATAAAGTCCCAGAGGGTGCGTTTGACGAAATCGAGCGTAATGTCCTAAGCGCAACCGGATGCGGGAGAAAGACTCCGCACAGGCTCCGCACTGCCGGCATAGCCTTTGCGGCGGCTGCATCGTTGGCCATTATTGCCACATTTTCGTGGTATCAGCAGTCGGCGACGATGGATTCCATGGCTGAAGTGCAGCAGGCTTTTGCGAACCTTGACAACGCTGACCGTGCGTTCCTCACGGAAATTTACAATGAGGATACATTTATGAACATGAATTATTGAAATCAATGAAAAATATAATCATGACATACATAATGGCGACTGCGGCAATACTTATGTCACTGTCGCTGTCCGCCCAAGACAGTAGCGGACGCAGAATCAGCCGCGAGGAACTTGCAGTGAAGCAGGCCGAACACATCTCCACTGAACTTGCGTTCGATGATGCGACAAGCAAGAAATTTCAGGAGGCCTACTGCAACTTCCAGAGGGAACTATGGGCATTGGGGCCGAGCCTCGGCAAGCAGCAGTCGCAGAATACGAGCGAGGAGGAGATGAAGCAGCGCTTCGAACGCAGCCAAAAGATTCTTGATCTTCGAAGGAAGTACTATGACATCTACAGCACATTCCTCTCGCAGAAGCAGATCTCACGTGTGTACGAAATTGAGCGCGACATGATGCGAGGACTCTCCAAGCAGAAACCGCAGGGGAAAAGGCCATACCGCCAACCAAAACACAAGAGCAATGCGCAGTGGTAAATCTTATTTTGGCATCATAGCCCTCTTGACTGCACTGACAGGTTGTTCCCCGAAAGAGGAACAGCCTGCAAGTGTTCCCGGTTCCCCTCTTGACGGCTTCGGCAAATACTCCTGTGGTACATTGCCATACAGAATGAAAGAGATACAAGCCGATAACGGCACCAAACCGATACTCGTGATATATTTGCATGGCGGCTCTTCCAAGGGAAACGATAACGAGACACAGATCAAGGAAGCAGCCGTCAGTGTGATCGCCAGATATCTGACGGACAATTCCATCCCAAGCATATTCATTGTCCCCCAATGTCCATCATCCGCAAGCTGGGGAGCGCAGATGAACGAACCTCTTGCAAAACTTGCGGATGAATATGATGCGTCTTGCGGTGGAGTATATGTCCTCGGTGGTTCGATGGGAGGCACCGGGACATGGTCATTCGCCAATGCCTGCCCGTCAAAAATTCTGGGGATAATGCCTGTTGCGGGAAAGCCGGGGGCGGCACTGCCTGAGAACTTCAAGGCCATGAGAGTATGCACCGTCATGAGCGAGGCGGACGAGGTCATGAAAACCGCTTATGAAGATGTCAGACTCTTCTGCGAAAGGATCAAAGCTGCAGGAGGTGATGCAGAATACACAATAGTGCCAGTTTCTGAGCAATGGTCGCACGAGAAGACATGCGAGGAGTCTTACACAGAAGAAAGGCTGACACGGTTGTTCCTTTCGCCTAATTAATGCTTTCAAGAATATTCGTTATATTTGAAGCCGGACATCATTTGACTATGGATATGGAGGAGAAAAGGATAAAGTACCCGATAGGGGTGCAGACATTTGACAAGATAATCGATGGAGGCTACCTCTACATCGACAAGACAGCATATATTCACGACCTGACCGAAAAATACAGTTACGTGTTCCTCAGCCGGCCGCGGCGTTTCGGAAAGTCCCTGCTCTCCTCCACCATCCACAGCTATTTCACCGGGGAAAAGGAGCTGTTCGAGGGGCTGGAGGCCGGAAAAAGGAAGAAAGAATGGACAAGACACCCAGTGTTCCACTTCGACATGTCCACGGCGAAGCACCTCGACGAGGAACAGTTGACAAGTGAATTGGGCCTGAAACTCAGCCGATACGAAGAAATTTACGGGAAGGCCGAAGACGAGACTCAGATCAACCAGCGCTTCGAGGGCCTTGTCCAAAGGGCCGCCAAGCAGACCGGAGAGAAAGCCGTGGTCATCATCGATGAGTACGATGCACCTCTTCTCGATGTGATGAACGATCAGGAGAGGCTCTCCCCGATGCGCCAGATAATGAGGAACTTCTACAGCCCCATCAAGAGCCTCGACCCCTACCTTCGCTTCGTCTTCATAACGGGGATCAACAAGTTCGCGCAGCTCAGCATCTTCAGCGAACTCAACAACCTGCAGAACATCTCCATGATGCCCGAATACTCCGCCATCTGCGGCATATCCCAGAGCGAGCTGGAGACGCAGATGAAAGAATCCGTCAGGAGGATGTCCGAGAGCCTCGGCCAGTCTTGCGAAGAGACTCTGGAAGAACTCAAACGCAACTATGACGGCTACCACTTCTGCGCCGGATCCGAAGACATCTACAACCCGTTCAGCCTCATCAAGTCGCTTGACGCCAAGGACTTCGGCAGCTACTGGTTCGACACAGGCACTCCGACTTTCCTCCTTGAGAGACTGAGGAACTCGGATATTGATGAAACCACCCTCGACAGCATGCCGATGATCCCGGAATCGGACTTCGACGTCTCTCCGGAGATCAGCGACAACGTCCTCCCGATGCTCTACCAGACCGGCTACCTCACCATCAAGGACTACGACCGTGACCTGCATCTCTACACCTTGGGCTACCCAAACAGGGAAGTCAAGATCGGATTCACCCAGGGGCTTCTGGCACAGTACCGCAGCAGGATGATGACCGGCAGCGGCTTCGTTGCGCAGTTCTTCGTCGCCATGTACCGCCACGACATCGACAAAGCCCTCACGCTCCTACAGTCCTTCCTCGCCGGCATCCCTTACGACCTTGAGAACAAGACCGAGAAGCACTTCCAGACCATCATCTACCTCATCTTCTCCCTGCTCGGCTACTACACCAGGGCCGAGGTCAAGTCAGCCGCAGGCCGGGCCGACGCCGTCTGCTGGACCAAGGACAGGACCTACGTCTTCGAGTTCAAGCTCGACGGCTCCGCAGAAGATGCGTTAAAGCAGATCGACGACAAGGGCTACCTCATCCCCTACAAAGCGGACGGCAACTGCATCAAGGTCGGCGTCAACATCTCCTCACAGACACGGACCCTCGAGTCTTGGAAGATAGAGATCTGACTATTCTGTTACGGAGAAGAGTAATCAAATCGTCAAAACACGAACGCCCCCGTCCACAAGATTATAGCCGGCTCCAAGGACAGCCCCATTGGATAAAACAATCCCGTCTCGCGCCTCCTCTCCTGCAGCATTATGAATATGTCCGAAAAGATGAAGTCTCGGACAAACCTGCATCACACGTTACACTGCACATTCTGATTATAAGCTCTTTGCTCCTGTGAGGTAATAGATGAACAGTGATATAGCTTTTTTCTCTGCCTGTCGGACATCCTTCAAACTCCACTCAAGACCACGTCCTCTATCTTTCTGCTTCTCTACCGTATCAAACATCTCCTGTAACTTAAGGCTAAGATCTCTGGCCCTCTCATCTGCCCCATACTCCGCAAACTTAGCAATAGGGAGTCGGTTGGTGAACTTTGAATTCATTGAATTAGTGATAAGACACAGGTTTCCAAATGAATTCAGTTCATCTTTGTTCTCCCATGATTCACCCCCAGTAGGGTGTTGCGGATAGAAGTGTTCAACGGAAGTCCTATACGTGAAATGGAAATCTGCCGCCCCACCCTTTTCTTTCCATAAAAGATAATCGTAGAAGTTGAAGATGAATGTATCCACATCCGTACCGCGATTAATCTTCTGCGGTATCTCTTTGACGTTAAGTTTACTTTTAGGGACACCACTATTGCCGTGAATAATAGCATCAAAATCAATCGGTTTTCCTTCATGGAAATACCAATCAAGCATGTATGCCTTGGCTAAGCCTTTCATGTACTCTAGATAACTGTCCACCGAGAGGTCCTCAGAGCGAAACAGATATGTAAGGACTCCATCAAGCCAGTTCTTATAGTTCATGCTTGGCGTTGCAAAATGGAACATGGACTGGACAAGTACCAGTTCATTGCTTGCAGAGGAATTCTCTCCGAAGGTAAGTTTAGGATAAGATTTCCTCGCCCCAGATGAAACTGTTGTTTCCATACTGAAAATGCCCCATTTATCCTCCCTGCCACGTCTGATAACGTACTTATCAAGAAAATACCTGCAAATAAGGAGACATGACGCAAAATCTCGTACAAATTTTGCCTTGTCCTTTTCTTTTTCAATTGCCTCATTGAAGGTTTTTGAAAGCCACTTGTCATAGAGTGGGACATCGTAATCCGGTCGTAATACTTTCAAGACATGAAGCAGGAAGTTGGGGAAGTATATGATTGGGGAGAACCGTTCTTCTAGAGATTCATCCTCCTCGAAGTCGACGGCTCCAAGCGGTTTCCCCTCATTGAAACTCTCGATAAGCGCTCTTAGAGAGCATTCCTTCTCATTATCGTCGCTGCATTTCTTGTCATTGAATTCATCCGATAGAGTTCTAAAATCTTTTTCTGGCTTTTCTGTCCATTCCTCACCGAAGACAATTTTTCTCTGCACAGGGGTGAAGTTCATCTGGACGAATCTGTCCATTTCCGAACAGGCATTCCATATTATCTCGAAGGCTTTACGATCTTTTTTCCATGAGAGTTTTCCTATCATTGCAGCCTTAATGATCTCATGCTGTTCAAGCTGAACACCTCGAGAATTCATTATCTCAAAATAGTGATTCTTATCTATTCCTTGTGGGACAGCAATTCTTAGGAGGACCACATTATTCAGCAAGTATGTACTGAACCTCCTTACTGAAACACCACGCTCTTTGCATACTCTTTTGACTGATTTGACCGTAGCACGAAAGATATCCAGAATATGCAACTCGAATATATCATCTTTTATTTCCTTATCGGTGGGAGCTTCATTAATCCCTTTCCAGACACGTTTTAAAGAGCGGTCAGAATTCGCTCTAAACTCGAAAGTTAGACACTCGCTCTTCGGAATAGTTGTATTTTGGAGCTTTATTGCACAAAGAAGAATGTACAAGGTAGTAAGCCGCTGCTGTCCATCGATTGTCTCATATACGTTCTTGCTCTGATCTCTGTCAACTATAAGATTTCCAATATAGTAATTACCTTTTGAATTCCCCTTAGCGGCATTTGCAACATCCTGTATGAGTTGTTCGACCTGAATCATTGTCCAGGCATAGTTTCTCTGATAGATAGGGATGGAATACCAACTTTCATTAAAGATATCTCTGATTTTCAGGGGTTTTATGTCGTCCGTTATCATTCTATCTTATCTTGTTCAAACTGTTGAATTTTTCTTTGAGTGCCTTGCTGCAGTTCTGGTCTGGGACTACAGCAGGGACTTCCTCACTAAGAATGTCCAATGGACCAGAGGCGTCCCTAATCGCTCGGAACAATGGGCCTGTTACAGCCTCATTGTCTACGGTTGAGATGGAAACTTTACTGTTTTCAAGTCGGATTCTGTAGGCATACAAGAAGAACATTGCTGAGACACTATCCAGATATTCTGCTCCAAACTTGTCAGCATAATAGATCATCAATGCATCAAAGAGACTTCGAACGTATGTATCACCAATTCGTCCTCTCTTGTCATATGATCCAAGAAGGGTGATTATTTCTTGTGTCTCCGGATGCCCTTTCAGTGAGTCGGCACTGTATAATGATACTCTGCTGTGGTCGTAATGCCTTATCATATCAAAGAAGAGACTGCCATTGACGATAGAGCCATCTAGTTGAAACGGAAATTCCTCATGCGAGGCAGCAGCGAAGCATCGGCAAAGATAGAACGCTGGACCAAACAATGGCAATGATGGTTTGCTCTTATTTAATTCATTCATTGGAGAGAAACCCTTGAACACACCTATATCATCCTTTGTGAATTCTCGTGCAGATAAGGATTTTGACCATCGTTTGATTCGGTACATAGTGAGAAAGAGGGATTCTAGGTCCTCTGTCTTCATCTTCTGCCAGTAAGTGATGTTGTATTTATCGTATTCCGTCATTGTCGGAATCTCTCTTAAATGAAATGCCTTGAGAAGATCATGTGGAGAAAGATCCTTCCCTCTAGAATTCTGGGAATCGAAGAACTGGAATGCCTCATTCTGCGATTTCAGATAGACCACGACAAATTCGCAGTCATCTACAAACCGGCGAAAGAAATCTAGCCCTAGATCATTGCTTCTTCCTTTAATAAAGTCAAGATTCCTGTAGATATTTGAAATTGCAGTGTGGGATTTGTAATGTGTGTTATTCCAAAATCCTATTACTGACTCATAGAGATTCCTATATCTAGTATCCTCATTGATAAGACGTTTAATATTTGCATTTCTGAAAAGTTGAGAAAGCAGCAATGCTATAGTTATCGTCCTCTGTTGGCCGTCTACAATATCTCCATTATTCACAACTAGTGTACCGAGCCTGTAATGTGATCCTGACTTTACAAGTAGAATATCATTTAGGAACTGATTGACATTTCTTCTTGTCCATTTATATGTCCTCTGATAATCTGGAATCTTAAGCACTGAGAAATCAAGATCTCTCACCTTCAATACCTCGAAATCGAGTTCCTTTCCATCTCTCAGTGCAGCTTTGCTATCAAATTTTTTTCCAGTCTTGGAATAGGCTAGGAATTGTACCTCTTCTTTTCGTTCTTTAAGATATTCCTTGAATAATGGATCGAAGATTCCCATCATACGCAGAAGAACTCGTGTGAATTCATCCAAGGAAACGATAGAATCTTCCTTGACGTACCGGCAAAGGCAGTTCTTGTTTCCATTCAGAGTCATCCATTCTATTTCACCTTCATCTACAAGATTTTGGGTCTTCCTTACAAGCATCTCCACCATTTCAGGGTGAGAAAAAGGGATCGAGTCCTTTATCTCCAGATCCACTAGTGATCTATACGGCCATGAAGAATCAACGTCATAGTGATATATGATACGCACGTTATTTGCGTCAAAACCTGAAATGCCAACGATAAATGCGCGGTCTTTCTTAGATCTTCTGTGGAGCGCATCTTCATTCTTGTCCCATCTCTCACAGATACGTGAGTTCATTTTTCCCAAGTCTAAATAATAAAGATTGAAAGATTCCATTAGAAGCAGTTTTAAAACGTGCAAAAACTCGATATAGACACACAAACGACTTATTATCAACTGCTTAAGCGAAAATTGTTGACAAAATTTTCCAATAATTGCTTCACCCAGCCTCTTTATTGTCACAATGTGATAAACACTCGTCCAAAAACATTGCTTTGCCTATCTGCCTTTCCCTGGTTGCAACTTCTCTTTATAGTCATTCAAATCTGAAATCATTGCATCTATCAAGTTGCACTTCTCATCGTCAGACCAGTCATACAAGTCAAAATTATAATCGAGTAAATCACTCACCGTAAACTCGATAGGCAATTCATCACCCTCGCCTTGCATTTCAAAATATTGGTCTTTGTAGTTCCTAATGTCTTCCATCTGAATTTATAGTTATGTAATCACAAAAATAAGGTCACCTGCACTGAAGATCTTTTCGACCGCGTCCTTGGGAATGTGACATAGTCATCATAAGTATAGTCATCTATAGCGCCGGAGAATGTTTCCCCTTGTTTGGACCAAGGGGATGTCTCGGGCAGTTTTGAGCCGTCAATACTCTCAAGTCACGGTAACGGGCACCGCAATACTTGCAGGTGTATTCAGACTTTTCAGCCCCCTCATAAAGCTTATGCTTACCCTTATTTGGGCCAAGCGGATGTCTCGGGCAGTTTTGAGCCGTCAATACTCTGACATCATTGTAGGACTGCCCACAATACTCACAATAGAATTTCGGCATATTCAATATGTTTTAAAGAATAACATTCTTTATCCAAACAAAAATATCATGTTTACCCCCACCCGTCAAGTTCACATTGGGTCATTTAATGTTTTTTTCATCACTCAAATCCTTATGGCGCAAATATAAACGTCAGCAATGCCAAATGAAGGCAGTGAAAACAGGTGCTGCCGTGAGTTTCAAGATTATTCGTTATCTTTGACGTTGGACATCATTTGGCTATGGAGGAGAAAAGGATAAAGTACCCGATAGGGATACAGACATTCAGGGAAATTGTCGAGGGAGGATACCTCTACATCGACAAGACAGGATTCGTGCATAATTTGTCGGAAAGCTATAAGTACGTATTCCTCAGCCGGCCGCGGCGCTTCGGAAAGTCCCTGCTCTCCTCTACCATACACAGCTATTTCGCCGGCGACAAGGAGCTGTTCGAGGGTTTGG
>DJOT01000044.1 GCA_002439095.1 Bacteroidales bacterium UBA6431
ATTTCATCGAACTCACGTTAATATAGAAATCCGAATGCCCACAATGGAATCTTTTTACCATTGGCAACCTCAATATTATCTACTGCAAGAGCCGCATTGCCGATATCATCGTCATCAATCTGGGAATAATCCTTTCCGGCACCGCCGACCTCTATGACATTCTGCCCATCTATTCTGAAATCTCCTGTCTTCATTCCTCCATATTCGACCACATGTCCAGCCGATGAAAGCTGATTGCAGAAGAAAGTTTCCCGGACTGTTCCGATTTCCGGTTCTTTCATAGAGAACGTATACAGAAGATTCGTGTTGTCCATAAGTATCTTTTCTGGTTTTTGCAGATCCGTAATCTTGTCAAGTTCCGTATACAGGCAACGTATGAGTTTGGCCTCATCAAGATATTTCAAATACTTCAAAAGCGTGACGCGGTCAATGGAAACACTTTTCGAAAGTTTTGACATATCGACAAGATAAGGCAGCATTGAAGAAATGACCTGAAGCATACCCTTGATTTTCCTCACGTTAGCGATGCTTACTCCCCGGCATTCTGTAAGTTCGCTCTCTATTATATAGTTAGTTACATTTTCGATAAGTTTTCTGTATGTCTTTTTCTTCTCAAACGAAAAAGGATAGTATCCGCTGCTCAGATAATCAGAAAAATATTCCAGCGGACGACATATCCCCCTGACTTTCAGGCACAAATCATTGGGGCGCGCAAGAAGCTCTGCAAGACTGACCGGTTCTGTTTCATTTCCTGTCTTGAACCACAAATACTCCCGGAAAGAGAGCCCCGGCATGTCATAAACATCGGCCCTCCTTGACAAATCGGACTGTCCGTCATTTATATGCAGAAGTGACGAGCCGCTCAGAACGACACGCAGTCCCTTGTATAAATCATGGATTTCCTTCACCTCCCGACTCCAATTTCCGTATTTATGGATTTCATCCAGAAAAAGATGACGACCACCATGTTTAACAAACTCCGATGCCGTTTCAATCAACGTATGGCTTGCAAAATATGCGGTATCAGCAGAACAATATAGCACTTTACGGTCCATCGGCTCATAGTTTTTCAGAATATACTGCTGCATCAGCGTCGATTTCCCGACACCTTTCGGCCCACGTATTATCACAAGCCTTGAATCCCAGTCAATGACATCCATCATTCTTCTGGTAAAAGACATCGGTACGTCAGTCAAGTACTCTATCTGCCTATCAAATAAACTGTCCATCGTTTCATTTTTGACACGAATATAGCACTGTTTATTGCAATAAACAAATTTCAATGAAAATTGTTTATCATAATAAACCGATCGCCTGCCTAACCGGTCCATGGTTGACCTTCCCTGAGAATGGTTGACACTTTAGAGGTTGTTTAACTGATCTTCGATTCAACTGTTTTTCTTTACAGATTCACTGATTCAGTTTACATAGGCACTTTTTTCTATTCTACGTCACCGCCCATCCGTTTTTCCAGCATCTGCGCTGCGTCCCGGACTGCGTGTGCGCCACCTCCGGTCTCCACATACGTGATGTCTGACACCCACACCTCGTTGGGGCGCGACGGGACAAGTTCCGCGATGAGGTTCGGGTACTTCCTGTAGTGGTGGTTGGAGTCCATCGTCTTGTAGTGGCGCCTGCGGCGGATGTGCACCATCAGGCCGTTCTTCCTCAGGTAGGCCTTGGACCGGAACTTCTCCAGCTCCAGGGCCTTCTCGAGACGGCTGTTTTCCGCCTCCAGTTCCTTGATGCGATCCTCGGGATTCTTTTTCGCCATGGTTTCTGATGCCTGATTTTCCGGCAAAGATACCGATTCCCGCTCATTCACGTACTTGTCCACCCAGTAATAAACTGATTCTACAAACACGGAACCATATATAGTGGAATGTAAAGGAGGTTGCCTTTTGCTTCGAGGTCTCCTATATGGACAATGTAAGGCTGGGCAAGATAATTTGCATATTTTCTGATGCATTTTTCTAAAGACGTGATTGTAAAATCCGATGAAGACTTTACTTCTATAGGAGAAATATTGTGGCGGCTTGTGATTGATTTCTTCGAAATCAGAAAGTCTATCTCCATTCTGTCGTCCTTGTTTTCCCTTGACGGATTCGAATAGAAAAACAATTTGCATCCGATTGCAGCAAGCATCTGGGCAACAATGTTCTCCATCAGCATTCCGGCATTCATCTCCAGCTTGTCTTTGAGAATCTTCTGATATAGTTGTTCCGAAACTATTCCTCGTTCATCAAAGGAATGACTGATCATCAGTCCCGTGTCGTTCATATAGCATTTGAGCGAATTGTCCCTTTGTTTGAGTCCCAGCCCGATGTTTGGTTCCGTCGCATTGAATGCGAGATTTACCATACGGGCATCTCTCAACCAGAAGAAAGAACTGTCATAGTCCCTGAACCTCGCATCCTTATGCAAGTCGGAGAGCTGAAACTTATGCTCGTGAAGTTGCAACTGACCTGGAATGGCCTCGTAGATTGCCTTCACTTTCGGTGTGTGTATTCCAGCATACTGGTCTATACAATTGTTGTATAGGTTCAGGATTTGCCTTTTGACCCTGTCAACATCTTCGAAAGACCTTGTCTCAAGATATTCCATTACAGCCTGAGGCATTCCCCCGACTATCATATAAAGGCGAAAGTAGTCCATCAGTTTACGATGCATTGATTGCCCCACGGGTTCTTTTATCTCAAACTTCATTCTCACGAACTCCATCAGATTTTCTTCACCGAGTGCCCATAGGAATTCCTCAAAGTCCATAGGTTGCAAGACCATTTTTTCCTCTTCGGAAGGAACGAGATAGTCTTCCTGTTTTTCATCGCTTTTCAACTTCTTTCTGGTGCTCATCTGCATACCGAGGAGAGAGCCAATCTCTAGATAATCATAACGTCCGTCCTCTACAAGATATTTGATGGCTGCACGAGCGGCAGGGCAGAACTCAATCTCATCGAATACGATGATTGACTCCCGTGGGTAAAGTTTTGTTGAATAGAATGTGCTCAGGTATATGAAGAGCATATCCAGATTGTCCCTGTAGTTCTTGAACAGATCCTTTATGTCATCCCCGACCTTGAAAAAATCAATGATGATATGGCTTTTGTATTCGTTCTTTGCGAACTCTTCGACGATATAGCTCTTCCCGACACGTCTTGCGCCTTCTATCATCATTGCGGATTTGCCGTGCCGCTTGGTCTTCCAGATGACGAGCTGGTCATATAATTTTCTTTTCATCACGAAATCAAGTTTTGTATCACGATAAAATTACACGATATCAAGCTGTAAAACATTGCGTTTTTACACAAAATCAAGACAAATATACAGAAACAACAAATGCAACTCGGATTGACCTTCCCTGAGAATGGTTGTTTTGATTTTAGTAAGCGGCAACTTATTTTTTAACGATTACTTATTCCAAATAGGTTCAAAATAACTTCTAATGGAAAATGTGTAATTTTGCGCAATATAATACAATGGCAAAAGCGCAGGAAATAATCGATCTGATGACCTCGATGCGGGATCCGGTGCAGAGCGGGATACTTTCGAGGGTTTTCAAGACAGGCAAAGGCGAATACGGAGAAGGGGACAAGTTCCTCGGAATCAGGTGTCCACAGACCCGCAGTGTCGTCAAGGCTGTGGGACGGGAGATCGAACTTGAGGAGGTTGACAAACTGCTTGCCTCGGAATGGCACGAGATAAGGTTGTGCGGATTTCTCCTGCTGGTCGAGCAGATGCATGCCTGTCTCGGGAAAAGGGCTCGGCTCTCCGTCAAGGATTCGGCGTGCAGAAAGGAAGTGGCGGACTTCTATCTGGCACATACCCATCAGGCAAACAACTGGGATCTCGTGGACATGAGTTGTCCTAAAATCCTTGGCAACTTTCTCCTTAATCCACTGCCAGACGGGACCATGCCGTCCCGGCAGATACTCTATTCCCTCGCCGCAAGCGACAACCTGTGGGATCAGCGCATCGCGGTTGTGACCAACTGGATGCTGATACGCGCCGGGGAGTTCGAAGACCTCAAGCACATCTCCGACATGCTTCTCCCCCACCCTCATGACCTTATCCACAAGGCTGTCGGCTGGATGCTGCGCGAGATGGGCAAGGAGAGTCCGGAGGCGCTCGAAGAATACCTGTCTTTGAACCACGGCAAGATGTCTCGGACAACCTTACGCTACGCCATCGAGAAACTTCCTGAGCCAGAACGACAACGCTGGATGAGGATGTAACCAGGGGTTGTCCGGAAAAACGGATTCGGGGTAATATGTTCCGGACTGAGGGTATACCGGCAATCGTAAAATCGCCATATTTTTGCAGAAAATCGCTGATAGTCAGCAACATAGAACTGCTGCTGAACTATTGCCTGCGTTTTTATGACCGCCAGTTCATCACCCGTGAGGAGATCAACAACTCGGTTGTCAAGAAATTCATGGGCATGCTCGACGAGTACATTGCCGGCATAGCAGAATCGGAGGGCCTCCCTTCGGTGGGTTATTTCGCCGACAAATGCTGCTATTCTCCGAAGTATTTCGGAGAACTTGTGAAGACAGAGACGGGAAGGACGGTTAATGCACAGGCTCTGACTGAGCGCCTCTGCACCATTGTGGCCCATGTTGCCGCAGATTTGGCAAAGATTTTTAAGGATAAATTCGCTTCGCGTTACTTTTCTACGCCCGGCAGAGTCAAGACAAGTTTTGCCCTTGCTCTCGCTTGTCGAAAAGTTTTACTTTTTGAAGAAGGAGTGTGCCGGTGGCACATGACTGATGAAAAAAGAAATATAGGCCCAAAAGATTATCTAAGGTGATGCAGGTTTTTTTAAGGATTACTAAATTAATAAATATGTATATAGAGAAAATAAAGTCGCCAGCGGACTTGAAGGGGCTGGATGTCGAGGCGCTCAAAGTGGTCGCCGATGAGACAAGGCAGGCAGTGCTCAGCCGAGTGAGCAGGCACGGCGGACATGTTGGACCGAATCTTGGGTTTGTTGAAACCACTGTGGCACTTCACTATGTTTTCAATGCTCCTGTTGACAAAATCGTGTTTGACGTGAGCCACCAAAGTTATGCGCACAAGATTCTGACCGGAAGGGCTTCCGGATTTTTGGGAGATGTTGATCAGATGAATGCCGTGTCCGGCTATACCTCTCCTGCGGAAAGCCCTGAATATGACCTATTTGAGATAGGGCACACCTCCACTTCCGTAAGCCTCGCGACCGGTCTCCAGAAAGCACGGGACATCCGCGGGACACACGAGAACATCATAGCCGTCATCGGAGACGGGTCCCTCTCGGGTGGCGAGGCCTTCGAGGGGCTTGACGAGGCATCCGAACTCGGCACAGGCATCATCATAGTCGTGAACGATAACGAGATGTCGATAGCAGAGAATCATGGTGGCATATACAAGAATCTGCGCGCCCTGCGAGAAAGCGGAGGCGAGTGCCGGGACAACTGGTTCAAGGCCTGGGGCTTTGACTACAAATATCTTGAAGAGGGCAACGATGTCGGGAAACTGATAGAGGTCTTCCGCAGCGTCAAAGACACTGATCACCCGACGGTGGTGCATATACACACGGAAAAAGGGCATGGTTTCGCACCGGCGGTAGCGAACAAGGAAGCATGGCATTACGGAGCTCCGTTCAATCCTATCGACGGCAGCAGGCCGCCGATGCCAGCGGTTGAGACTTATGAGCAGCTCCTGAGCGACTGGATGCTTCGAGAGATGAAGACTGACCCGACACTGATAGCTGTCACCGCAGGGACACCTTCTGCGGCCGGATTCACCCCAGAAAAACGCCTGGAGGCGGGCCGGCAGCATGTGGACATGGGCATAGCGGAGGAGCAGGCCGCAGCCATGAGTTCCGGCATGGCAAAGGGTGGACTCCGTCCGGTCTGGACCGTCTACAGCACTTTCGTCCAGAGGGCCTACGACCAGATTGCCCAGGATATCTGCATCAATTCCAATCCGGTGGTGATCAATGTGGTAGGTGGCGGAGTAAACTCGATGAACGACATCACTCACATCTGCCTCTTCGACATTCCGATGCTTTGCAGCATCCCGGGACTTGTCTACCTTGCGCCGACAAACTGCGAAGAATATTTTGCGATGCTGCGCTGGGCCATCCTCCAGAACAAGATGCCGGTGGCCCTTAGAGTCCCTACGGGAGCTGTGGTTCATGCGTCAGGGCCGGTCGATGCTGAATATGGATATGAGCCTGAGTACAAGACGGTGCATAAGGGTTCGCAGGTGGCTGTCATAGCCGCAGGCTCTTTCTTCCAGAAAGGCGAGGCGGTCGTGAAGATGCTCTCAGACAAGGGCATCGATGCCACTCTCATCAACCCGCGCTATCTCAATGGCGTCGACGCTGTGACGCTTGACATGCTCAAAGCTGACCATCGCCTGGTGGTGACACTTGAAGACGGCAGCAAGGACGGCGGATTCGGGGAGCGGATCTCTTCATATTATGGCGCGTCCGATATGAAGGTCCTGGTCGGCGGAACAAAAAAGGGACTTTATGACCGCTTCGATGTGGGGCAGCTCCTCTCTGACAATCGCCTGATGGACGAGCAGATAGTGGAGGACATCCTCGCCATCTTGGGGTGACGGCGGTTTGGGCTGACTTCGGTTTGGACTGACCGTTGCTTAGGCTGGCTTCGGTTTGGGCTGACTGTTGCACTGACTTTATGGTGGAGTGGGCCGGTGGCGGTTTGGGCTGATTGTGGGGCGCTGGAAGTTCTGGCAGACCGCCTTCGCCCCGTCTGCCCGTCTGTCCGTCTGCCCGTGGAACAATGTGGTGTCGTGAAACATCGCCGTGCGCACGCGGCTGGTTCGGTGCGCACCAGGGTCTCTCGTGCGTACGGCACTGAGCTTTTCCTTGTCCCGTGCGCACCATACGGCTTTTCACGCACGGAATCGACTTCGTGCGCACGGGGCGAAGGCTGGCGGGGCGAAGCGTCAGCGAATTTGCGAAGCGAATGAGCAGCGAAGATGCCCGGCGATGGCTTGCAAGGAAAATGGAATGGCTCGAAGTCCGCATCAGCGGACCGCCCGGGGCCGGGATTTTGCGTCAGCAAAATTGGAAAGGCCCTTGAGGGCGCAGGGGTTTCGGGGATATGCCCCAGTGCTCATCAGAGCACCGGAGCGGTCGCGGGACTTTGCCTGCAAAGTCGGAAAGCGACTTGAGCGCCGCAGGGGTCCGGGGATATGCCCCGTAAAGATAGTGCGGGTGAAGGGACTCGAACCCATACGCACGAAGGCACCAGATCCTAAGTCTGGCTTGGCTACCAATTACAACACACCCGCGTCAGCACAGCCGAAACTGGCTGAACATGCAAATATACACAAAAACGAAGTAGCTTCCAAACAGCAACACACCCAGACAGCACCGCACCCGGAGCACGGCGTCCGCCTACTTTTTCCTGCTCTTCCGCAGCCAGCGGTCGAATCGCCGGTCCTTGATCGACGCCTCATACTCCTTCATCATCCGTGTCATGTCCTCCGAAGTAGAATTGAGAGCGGCTGAAACTTCAGCGTCAAGCTCATCCTGCTGCTCCTGGACCTCCTGCTGCACAGCGAACTCGTCAGCCATCTCGGCATATTTCTGCATTGTGGCATCATCCAGCCCCTCCTGCGAGGCCTGAAGAGGATCTTCCACAAGACTGCGAAGATCCAAGGTGCCGACCGCGCTCTCGTTGTGCCGCATCACGGACTCCACTCCCCTGTCGAAAATATCCCTGATGGACTTCGCAAGGTTGATCTGTACAGTGTCAAGCTGACGGGTGAACACCGGCACCGTGCCATCGTGGTACTTCGGTCTGCCCAAAGAAACTTTTGTGTGCCCGGCAGTGCCGTATATGTTGATTCCGAACAATATAGGGAACGGGGCCTTGAGCACCGACAGATGATAGAACATGCTCTTGTCGAAACCCTGCGTCCCGCGCAGAGCAAAGCGGTATTTGTCTGCTCCTAGCACGAAAGGGAAAACCTCTATCCGGCTGTCGTGAATCAGGGCGTCCACATTCATATTGTCGATGTCAAGAGTCTCCTTCTTCTTGAAAAGGAGCAGGTTAGCCACCTTGCCGAACTGTCCCGTATTGGTCACGCGAAGATCTCTGCCGGACAAGCGGACAAGCCCGTCGAGGGTAGGTATTACGACATTGCGGTTGGTGTCTATCTGGGCCGTGGCCGAAATGTCGCAGCTCAGCTTGCCGTCAAAAGCCTTGAGCACAGGCATCAGCGAATCCACAGCCGGAAGCAGGCGGATGATCTCCCCCGCCGACATCTGCGAAAGATTGAGGTTCACACCTGCGGAAATGTCATGCTTGGAACGAGTGGCATAAAAAGCGTCCAGATAGATCTTGCCCAGCTCCGTGGTGATATAGGTACTGGTGAGCTGCATCGTCCTGTCCTTGATCTTGATGCCGGAATACACAGGCCCGATGCGCGGGTCGGAGAAGTCCACCCGGTCGGCAGTCAGGCCGACATTGACATCAAGATTGGCCGGAACCACGAAAATCGGGAACTTGTGCAGATCCACCCTGGCATCGGCCAGAGTGTCAGTGACGAAACTCTCATCATTCTCATCTTCCGTGGCCACCTCGGCGGCATTCTCGCGCCCCACGAGTACGGCAGAGAGAAACTCATTGACATTCAAGCGCCTTGAGTCAAGATTGAGGCTAGTTTGTATCATGCTCTTGTGGATAAGAGAATGCTTCACCCCGTACATGGTTCCGCTCAAGTTGACATCCGAGGTGCCGCACTTCACCCCGATGGTGTCGATGTCTATCTTCTCATCGTCAAAATCAGCGTGCAGAGCTGTAAGCCGCGTACGCAGCGGCAGCATCGGCGAGGCGAAGAATCCGGAATCAGCCTTGATGTGCCCGGAAGCCGACCAGTTCCTGAGATACTTGACTATAGAAGAATCCAGAGAAATGTCGATGTCCGCGAAATCAAATTCCCCGCCGTGACGATGTCTCGGACGGCGGTGGCGGTGCTCCTGCCGGGCTGCCAGCTTCTGCACAGCAGCGCTGACATTGGCCCCGCTAGCCGCATAACGCGAAGATCCAGACTTGAAGAACACCCGCTCCCCTGCAGTGCTGACCTCGATCCGGGGAAGAACCGCCCCGTCCTGCTCGACCTTGGAGATGTGTGCCTCGTTGAAGATTTTCCTTACACGGGCGGTGAGGCCAGCCCCCTTGTAGAAAAACACACTGTCAAAATCCGCATTCAGGTCAAGGCCTGAAAGTCTGGAATCCAGACGCACCCCGGCATTGTAGACACAGGCCTCGATGGAATCCGAAGGCATCTTCAGATGCAGATGCCGGCTCTCGAGAGCACCTTTGATGTCAGTCTGCGCGAATCTGAAATCCTTGAGTTCCGACTGCCGCGCACGCGCATCGAGAGTGAGATGCACATCCCCCTCAGCATGCTCTATATCAAGCGAATCCTTTCCCGGCAACAGAGACAGCAGCCTCTCCACATCAGCCCGCGCATCAGCCGAGACACGGTAAAGAGGGTCTTTGCCGAGAAGTTCATCAGCCCCACCCCCGAAAGACAGGTCAAGCCCCGGGACGGACAGGTCCAACTGATGTATGTCAGCCTTCAGGCGACCTGCCGGAGACAAGTCCGCATCAATGTCAACAGCATGCTCAAGGCGCAGACTGTCAGGAAGATAAACAGTGGCGGAAGCCGGTATGCGAAGACACGCGCTCACAGCAGGCATCCTCCCCCGGGAATAGACCCCGTCAGCGCTGATGTCAGCTGTCAACAGGGCATCGGTGCTGAAGCCGGCCGCCACCGGCAAAACCTTGTCGGCATACTCACGGAGCACTTTCTCCACACTGCACGCCACAAGACCCGCCGTAGCATCGATGACGACGCTGTCCGGGTAAACCTCAGCCGAACCCTCCAGATTCAGAGGCAGATAGGCAATCTGCGCGGTCAAGCCATCCGCGCCAAGGCTCAGGCGGTCAGAGTGCTTGGAAAACAGAACAGAACCCCTGATCTCAGCCGGAAGCTCAAGCCGGCCCGCAGCAGCAGTCCCCAGACGCGCCAGAGCCGAGAAATCAAGGGTGAACTTGTCCGGAGCATCCTCCCTCAGCTCGAACTTGCCCACTCCGAGGTCGAGCGTGTCCGCCGAAGCGATGCCGTACACAGAGAGCGAGTCCATACGGAGCTGTGCATCACGCAGATACATATCACCATCCGACATCTTGAACCCGGCCCCGACAGCGAATCCGTCCATATCAACGCAGGCACGCAGCAAAGACGGGGCATCAGTGTAGACGATGCTGGTCCTTTCACCCAAGGAAAGTTTCCCCACGGAAATCAGCGGAGTGCTTCCGGAAGCCCCAGCCTCCGACACGGTATCGGAAGGGGCCATGAACTTGAGAATGTCAAGGTTGGAGGTCTCGGCGTCAAAACGGTGGACAAAAGCGGAAAACCCGTCCACACAAGCTTCCCCGACCTCAATCCTGCCGCCCGGAAGCCCCCACGGATTGACACTGACGCTCAGACGGTCAAACCTGAGCAGAGTATCCGCAGCCTCTCCCCTTCCGCGCGCGGAAAAGCGGCCGGCAAGGAAAGGGCGATTATAGAAAGATGCGAACCTTTCAGTGGGATAAGTCACGGAAAGGCTGTCGAGAGTCAGCCTGACTCCCGGGAAACTGCCGAGCAGCGAGACTCTCAGGCGTGAGTACCTGAGAGTCCCGTCAATATTCTCCTCGGCAAACTTGTCCACGGCCCCGGTGACCAGCTTCGAGTTGAGGGCGATCTGAAGCCCCGTAAAAAGCAGCACCAGAAATCCGAGGACGGAGAAGAGGGCTATTCTAAGCCCTTTTTTCACAGACCGAACTTCTTGAAGAAGTCGTTGCCCTTGTCATCCACGAGGATGAACGCAGGGAAATCCACCACGCGGATTTTCCATATCGCTTCCATGCCGAGTTCCGGATACTCCACGCACTCGATGGACTTGATGTTGTTCTGGGCGAGGATGGCGGCAGGACCTCCGATTGAGCCGAGGTAGAAGCCTCCGTGCTTCTTGCACGCATCGGTGACGGCCTGGCTGCGGTTGCCCTTGGCGAGCATCACAAGGCTTCCGCCATAATCCTGGAACTCATCCACATACGGATCCATACGTCCGGCAGTGGTAGGTCCGAGAGAGCCGCAAGGCATGCCCGCAGGAGTCTTGGCCGGGCCGGCATAGTAGATCGGATGATCCTTGAAATACTCCGGCATCCCCTCGCCCGCGTCGAGACGGGCCTTGATCTTGGCATGGGCGATGTCACGGGCCACGATGATGGTGCCGTTGAGGCTCAGTCGGGTGCTGACCGGATACTTGGTGAGCTGCGCGAGTATTTCTTTCATCGGGCAGTCGAGGTTGATTTTCACAGCATCGCCCTCGCCAGCGTTGCGGAGATTCTCCGGGATGAGTTCGTACGGCTTGTCGTCAAGCTTCTCGATCCAGACGCCGTCGGAGTTGATCTTCGTCTTGATGTTGCGGTCGGCGGAGCAGCTCACGCCAAGTCCGATAGGGCAGCTAGCCCCGTGACGCGGGAGTCTTACCACCCTGACGTCGTGGGCGAAATATTTGCCTCCGAACTGGGCTCCGAGCCCGATTTTGTGGGCCTCGTCGAGGAGCTGCTTCTCAAGTTCGAGGTCGCGGAACGCCCTGCCTGTCTCGTCCCCCGTGGTCGGAAGATCATCGTAGTAGTGGGTTGATGCAAGCTTGACTGTGAGGAGGTTGCGCTCTGCGGAAGTACCCCCGATGACGATGGCGATGTGGTATGGCGGGCAGGCTGCCGTGCCGAGGGTCTTCATCTTGGCGACGAGGAACGGCACGAGTGTTCCAGGGTTCTGGATGCGGGCCTTGGTCTCCTGGTAGAGGTAGGTCTTGTTGGCCGAGCCGCCGCCCTTGGTCACGCAGAGGAAGCGGTACTCGTCGCCCTCTGTGGCCTCGATGTCGATCTGGGCAGGGAGGTTGCACTTGGTGTTGACCTCGTTGTACATGTCCAGAGGCGCGTTCTGGGAGTAGCGCAGGTTCTCCTCGGTGTAGGTCTTGAACACTCCGAGGCTGAGGGCCTCCTCATCGCAGAAGCCTGTCCATACCTGCTGGCCCTTCTCCCCGTGGATGATGGCCGTGCCGGTGTCCTGGCAGATCGGAAGCTTGCCCTTGCAGGCTATCTCGGCGTTGCGAAGGAAGGTTAGAGCCACGTACTTGTCGTTGTCGGAGGCTTCCGGGTCGTTGAGGATCTTGGCAACCTGGGCGTTGTGCGAGCGGCGGAGCATGAAGCTCACGTCACGGAAGGCGGTGTTGGACATGAGGGTCAAGGCCTCCTTTGAGACCTTCAGAATCTTGTGTCCCTCGAAGTCGGAGACGCTCACCAGTTTCTCTGAACCTGGGATGCGGTAGTATTCAGTCTTGTCTTCTCCAAGCTGAAACATCGGAGCATACTTGAACTCTGTCATATTATCAGTTTTGCATTAGATATACTTTCATGAACTCGTTGAGGTCGCCGTCCAGCACTCCCTGGGTGTCGGCTGTCTCGTACCCGGTGCGGAGATCCTTGACCATCTTGTACGGGTGCAGCACGTATGAGCGGATCTGCGAACCCCACTCGATCTTCTTCTTCTGCCCCTCAAGCTCGGCCTGCTTCTCCTGGCGCTTCTTCAGCTCTATGTCGTAGAGGCGGGACTTGAGGATGAGAAGGGCCCGCTGTCGGTTGTCTTGCTGGCTGCGGGTCTCGGTGTTCTCCACCGTTATGCCGGTCGGGATGTGGCGCACACGCACACCGGTCTCGACCTTGTTGACGTTCTGGCCCCCATGGCCGCCGGAGCGGAAAGTGTCCCACTCGATGTCGGAAGGGTTGATCTCTATGTTGATGGTGTCGTCCACAAGGGGATACACGAAAACGGAGCTGAATGTGGTCTGGCGCTTGCCCTGGGAGTTGAACGGGGATATTCGCACCAGTCGGTGTACCCCGGATTCAGCCTTGAGATAGCCGTATGCATAGTCGCCCTCGAACTGGATGGTGGCGGACTTGATGCCGGTCTCGTCACCTTCGAGCTCTTCGGTGACGGTCATCTTGTAGCCGTTGCGCTCGCCCCATCTCATGTACATGCGCATCAGCATCGCGCTCCAGTCGTTGGCCTCCGTGCCGCCGGCCCCGGAGTTAATGGTGAGCACCGCGCCGAGGGAATCCCCCTCCGCACCGAGCATGTTGCGCATTTCGAGATCCTCGACCAGAGCCTTGGCATGCTCGAACGCCTCATCCGTCTCCTTGCCCTCCGGATCAAGCTCCAGAAGCACCTCAAGGTCGTCCACAGCCGAACGGGCGGCATCGAATGAAGTGACCCACGATTTGACGCCGCTCACCCCCTTGAGGAAAGTCTCGGCCTTTTTGGGGTCGTCCCAGAAGTCCGGGGCCTGAGTCTGCGCCTCTTTATCAGTGAGTTCCTTGCGTTTGGCGTCTATGTCGATGCAGCGCCCGAGCGTGTCCGTCCGGGCCTGCAAATCCTTGATCTGCTCCTGTGTTATCATAATCAAGCAAAGGTAAGCAATTCTTTCAAATAATTGGCGTGGTCGGGGCGGGATGCGGCCGCGCATTGCCTTCGTCGCTGATGCTTTCG
Organism: Bacteroidales bacterium UBA6431; assembly: GCA_002439095.1. Taxonomy (GTDB): domain Bacteria; phylum Bacteroidota; class Bacteroidia; order Bacteroidales; family UBA932; genus Cryptobacteroides. Next base: position 13,627 of record DJOT01000044.1, read on the forward strand.
ACCGCCTGTGGGAGGTTGGGGTGGCACAGTGCTTCCCGGGGGAGGTTGGGTGGCCGCGGTGGCTCAGTGCCTTCGTCCGGGGGAGGTTGGGGTAAAAAGTGCGAAAAATACCCCAACCTTTGAAGCCGGGATGCCACAGAGTGCTGTGTATGGGCGGTGTCCGCGAAAGGTTGGGGTAATAATCGAAGAAAATACCCCAACCTGCGGGACGCACAGTTACAGGACACATACTCAAGCCAGCCGAACTTGTCCTCCGATGCAAGACAAGTTCGGGACAAGTACAGGACAAGTTCCGCACGGGCAACCCGAATATTGAAAGTTTTTTCTCCAGCGATATTGAACAAGCCACAGCCGGCAATGCAGAGACGCAGAGACACGGAGGCAGGGAGGCAGGGAGGCAGGGAGACACCGCGACACCACGACACCACGACACAGCGACAGGTTAGAGCGTAACTCCAGTAAAATGCTATAACCCGAAACGAAAAGCAGCGTCTGGAAGCGTTTTTCGAGCCGGGTTATAGCAGAAATGCCATTATACACTATAACCCGTCATATCATATCGGCACAATCTTGGACACGCAGGTCGAGAACGGCGCCCGTTTCTTGCCGATAACGGCAAGAAATGTTATATTTGCATCGTTTCGAGCATTGGCCGACGACAATTATATGGATTATATCTCTACAAAAGAATACGCAACAGCACATGGTATAGCAGAGCGTACAGTGAGGAACTATTGCATTCAAGGTAAAATTGCCGGAGCAAGACTTATCGGCAAATCATGGAGTGTTCCTGCCGATGCTCCGCTTCCTCAGCGCAAGAATGCAAAGATCCGGATTTCCCCTCTTTTGAACGCATTGCGCGAGCAAAAAGAGGCTGGAATCAAAGGCGGCATATATCATCGTACCCAGATTGATTTGACCTATAATTCAAACCACATCGAAGGCAGCCGGTTGACAAAAGAGCAGACCCGATATATATTCGAGACCAACACGATAGGAATCACGGAAAACGCTGTAAAAGTGGATGACATCATTGAAACAACCAATCATTTCCGCTGCATCGACTTTATAATTGACCACGCGAAGGAGCCGTTGACGGAAAGCATGATGAAACAACTTCACGGCTTGCTGAAAAGCGGAACATCGGATGCGTCTAAATCATGGTTCACGGTCGGCGAGTACAAACGGCTGCCGAACGAGGTCGGCGGGATGGAGACAACTTCGCCGCAAAAGGTTGGGCTTGAATTGCGTGCGCTGCTGAAAGAGTACAAAGACAAAAAGACAATTCTGTTTGAAGACATACTCGATTTCCATCAGCGTTTTGAATCGATACACCCATTTCAGGACGGCAACGGCAGAGTCGGACGTCTGATAATGTTCAAAGAATGTCTGAACCACGACATTGTCCCGTTCATCATCACGGACGAGCTTAAGATGTTCTACTATCGAGGTCTGCACGAATGGAAAACACTCCCCGGCTACCTGACAGACACCTGCCTGACCGCACAGGATCACTACAAGAAACTCCTTGACTATTTCAGAATCAGATATTGACGACTGACACTTTACCATTCATCAACAATGGCAGCAGTTCGTCTTGCTCATAAAATTCACTACCTTTGTTATGAAACCATACACGTGGTTTCTAACAAATGTAGCCTACATGGATCGAGAAGTACAATTCCTCCTGTACAATATGCCGGAAGACAGCGGCAAAGTGCAGGTCATCATAAAAGATGAAACGATATGGTGTACCCAAAAAGCTATGGCGCAGCTGTTTGGGGTCGGTGTCCCTGCCGTCAGCAAGCACCTGAAGAACATATTTGAAGAGGGTGAATTATCACCAAAAATGACTATTTCCAAAATGGAAACAGTCATAAACAGAGGTAAACGCGGAGAAGTCAATGAACAGATTGACTTCTACAATCTGGATGCAATCATCGCCGTAGGTTACCGAGTTAACTCTATCAAGGCCACTAAATTCCGTCAATGGGCGACAAAGATTCTCAACGAATACATCCGCAAAGGCTTTGCGATGGATGACGAGCGTCTGAAGCAGGGCTCCGCATTGTTCGGGAAAGACTATTTTCGGGAATTGCTTGAAAGAGTACGCTCCATCCGGGCAAGCGAACGCCGTATCTGGCAGCAGATTACAGACATCTACGCCGAATGCAGCATAGACTACGACCGGAATTCGCAGACGACAAGGGATTTCTACGCGATGGTTCAGAACCGCTTCCACTACGCCATCACAGGCCAGACAGCAGCGGAAATCGTCTATACAAAAGCCGACCACACGAAAGAGCATATGGGCCTGACGACCTGGAAGAACTCCCCGGACGGCCGTATACTGAAATCAGATGTAAGCATCGCGAAGAACTATCTTCAGGAAAAGGAAATCCGCCAGCTGGAACGCACCGTAGCCGGATACTTCGACTATATTGAAGACCTCATAGAGCGCGAAAACACTTTCAACATGGAGCAGTTCGCCGCCAGCGTCAATGAATTTCTGACATTCCGACGCTACCAAATCCTTCCCGACAAGGGCAAAATCTCCGCAGTTCAAGCGAAGAAAAAAGCGGAAAATGAATATACCCTGTTTGACCCTACGCAACAGATTGACTCTGACTTTGATAAGGAAGTCAGAAAGATGCTTGAAGATGGAAAATAAAATATGGAACTGAAAGACCTTATAGGAGAGGCGACAGCCTATGACAAGAAAGAGAGACTTGAAGTCAGCAAGCCTAAGAGCTGGCTCAAGAGCGTCTCTGCATTCGCTAACGGCAATGACGGGACATTGGTATTCGGCATCAGCGATGATGAACGGATAGTAGGGCTTGCCGATGCAGAAAGCAACTCCGAAGTTATCAGCGAATGCGTCAAGACCAAACTTGATCCTGTTCCAGATATTCATCTCGAATTCAAAGAGATTGATGGGAAGAAACTAATACTGCTCCACGTCAAGGCAGGAAGCGAAACACCATATTACTACATCGGGGACAAACAGCGTCTGGCATACATCCGCATCGGCAATGAGTCCGTTGTCGCAGACCATCTTCAGTTAAAGGCTTTGGTGCTGAAAGGCTCAGGACGGACTTATGATGCGCTCCCGTCGCCGTACAAGTTCACGGATATGGCCTTCACCCAGCTGCGTTCCGCCTGCTACAAGAGGCTTCACCGCTCATTCGAAGACAGCGAGTTCACATCTTGGGGCATAATCGACGAGAACGGAGCTTTGACCAATGCCGGAGCGTTACTCGCCGACGATTCTCCGGTCCGTCAGTCCAGAATCTTCTGCACTCGTTGGAATGGCCTCACGATGACAAACGGACTCGGCGAGGCTCTTGACGATGCCGAACTGGAAGGCAGCGTCATCGGTCAGTTGCAAGATGCCGTCGCATTCATCCGCAACAATTCGCACAAGCGCTGGTGGAAAGAGTCCGACCACCGGGAGGAACTTCCGGACTATCCTGAAAGAGCCGTGACGGAGGTCATCTGCAACGCAATAATCCACCGCGACTACCAAGAACTCGGCAGCGAGATCCACATTGACATCTACGACGACCGAATGGAAGTATATTCACCCGGAGGAATGATTGACGGTCGCCTGATTCAGCAGTTGAATCCGCTTTCCGTCCCTTCCAAACGTCGCAATCCCCTCCTCGCCGATTTCTTCAGTCGGCTCGACCTCATGGAGCGTCGAGGCAGCGGAATGAAGAAAATCCTCGGTGAATAT
>DJOT01000051.1 GCA_002439095.1 Bacteroidales bacterium UBA6431
AAAATAGCTAAAGATAGCTATAAAGATAAGGAATTAATTTGACAAAAAAAAGAGGCCTCAGGCCTCTCCAGTGAAAATATCGGGAAAATCAGGTGTCAAACTTCCGTGCCCCAACCTTTAAAGCATGATGGGCACATGTTCTTCTAAGTCTGTGAACAATTGTAGCTGAATCATTTGCAGATGCACAAAATTCACTATCTTTGCAAAGATTTGAACATTTTGTAAGACAGATTTAAACATTTTGTATTGAAAAACCTGACACTTTACACAAGAAAACACTTCGTTGAAGTGCTCGACAGGGCATAGACACCGGGGCAAGGGTGCCGCCTGCTCAACACAAAGGCCTCGCAGGCCGGCATCCCTGCCCCGGTACGTCACACTGCCACATCCGCACCTCCGGACATACTACAGATGTCTGTCAATATCCATTTTATCATGAAGAACCCTGACTATCAAGACTGTTCCGTCCGGTATCTTCCTATAGAAAATCATGTGCCGTACATAATGGTATTTACGGTAACCGGGACGCACATGTTCATAAGACTGGCCGGCATGAAGCGGGTCGTCAGCAATCAATCTAAAAGCGGACAGCAAACCTGACAGATAATGATTCGCCTTTTCGAGAGACCATTCAGTCAATGTATACTGCCATATTTCTGCCAGATCTCTCTCCGCGAGTTTAGATATCTTGTACTTCATTTCCCTTCGCCTCATTCAGTTTCCTCAGAAAAACATCAGGATCAAAGTCCTCAACGACTCCGCTTTCCTCTCCATCTTTCAGAGCAGCACGGATAGCGGCAAGACGGCTCTCATCTTCTTCGAGCCGCCTGAGTCCGGCACGTATCACTTCGCTGGCATTATTATAGCGCCCTCCGGCAATATTGGCACGGATAAACTCCTCAAAATGAGGCCCCAAAGTAACAGTTACAGTTCTTGGCATAAGCAATCTTATTAATACGCAAATGTAAGAATAAATCTTACATTGTACAATGCCCCAACCTCCGGGCGGGCAACACAAAAAATTGGCCTTATGCCGAAAAGCATAAGGCCAACTCAATTACTCACCTGAACAGCGGCTATACCCCGCCGAAGGCGCTGTAACCACCATCCACAGGGACGACGATACCGGTGACGAACGAAGAGATGTCACTGAGAAGATACAGCATCGTCCCGACAAGATCCTCCGGCTCACCGAACTTGTGGGTCGGAGTATTCGCTATGATCTTCTTTCCGCGCGGCTTGAGCTCGCCGGTCTGCTCGTCAGTGAGCAGGAAGCGGTTCTGGTCGGTGAGGAAGAAGCCCGGAGCGATGGCGTTGCAGCGGATGCCGAGCTGTGCGACATGCACTGCATACCACTGGGTGAAGTTGTTGATTGAACCCTTCGCCGCAGAGTATGCAGGGATCTTGGTAAGAGGACGGATGGCGTTCATAGAGGAGATGTTGAGCACATTTCCCTTGCCGGCCTCGATCATGTCGGTCGTGAAGACCATCGTGGCGAGCAGGGTCCCCTTGAAGTTGAGATCATACACCTGCTGGAAACCGTCCATGCTCAGGCCGTAGAAAGTGTCAGCAAGGTCGTCGTCCTTAGTCATCTGCTCCACCTTGCAGGTGGCCTTAGGGGAGTTGCCCCCGGCGCAGTTGATGAGGATGTCTATCTTGCCGAGTTTCTCATGGATGAGGTCGCGTGCTGCTATGAGGGCCTCCTTGTCGAGGGTGCTGGCGGAGATGCCGAGGCACTTGACTCCGAACTCCTTCGCGATGGCCTCACCCTTGGCCGGGTTGTCAGCGCTGCGGCTGATCACTGCCAGGTTGACACCGGCCTCGGCAAGGCCCCTGGTAAGAGCCATGCCGAGGATGCCGAAGCCTCCTGTGATGACGCAGTTGCGTCCTTTCAAATCATCGAATGACCATTTCATAGACTGCCCTCCTATTTGTTGAACAGCCTCCTGATATGACGCTCGCAGAGGTTCTCGATCACCTGCTCGCCGATGACATCGGTGTGCTTCTCAAGAGCCGGGTAGTACTCGTCGCCGAGTTCTGCGGCAATCTTGTAGCTCACGTGGATCAGCTGGCGGAAAGAAGGATTATAGAGAGGGTCGGCCTGATTGTGGCGCATGGTGCGTGCATAGGTGTCGGCATCCCACTTCTCGACCTCCTCAGGAGTAGGAAGGGCATTGACATCGACATCGATCACAGCGGCATACGGCACGGTAAGTTCGGCCATGCGCCCGAGAGCGTTGACATAGATCTTCTTGGCAAGCTTGAGAGCCTCAGGATCAGCCACGGCGAGACCGATGTTCTCCTCAAGCCATGTGGTACCGGCAGTCTTGATGTGGATACCTTTGTCGTACTTCTGGATGAGACGGCCCATGATCGGGTAGATGGAGAACTTGTCAGAGCCGGAGTGGATGCTGAGCTTGAGGTTGTCCATGAGGCCGAACTCCTTGACAGCAAAATCGATCACGAGCAGGTCCTCTTCGAACTCCTTCTCAAACTGCTTGATGTCCCCACGATAGTCCACACCTTTGTTGAAGCGGCCGGTGAACTTAGGAGCTATGGTCTGAGCCGGAACCTTCTGTGAAGCGAGGGCGCTGAGGATGAAGAGGATCTCGACAGGAGTCTGAGGATCATTGACCTCATCCATGGAGACCTCTGTCACGAAGTTGCCCTCACCCTTTTTCTCGGCGATATGGCGGTATATACGCCCAGCCTCCTGAGCTGCAAAGAGATAGCGGTCGGCTATGGCGCGGACCTGAGCCTCTGAAACCTCGAACGGCTCGGCGATGCCAGGAATGGAGAGCGAGCCGATGAAGCGGGCATTGTCCTTGACAAACGCGTCAACATCCTTAGGATCAGCCGGCTTGCCGATATAGTCAGCGACATCGATAGTAAAGAAATCCGATGCATCAATGAAACGGTCAACATTGTTCATGTTGATATGGTCGGCATCAACGAAATACTGTCCTGTGTAGCCGAGAGCCTTGACGGCAGCATCAGCCTCGACACGGGTGGACATAGGCTCGGTGTGCACGATCTGGTGCTCACGGTTGGACTTGTTCCATACAGGGACGAAATGTACCCCGAACTCCTTCTCGGCCTTGATGAGGGCCTTGAGCTGTGAGACACCCTCATGCGCGAAGCGGTCACCAATTCCGAAAGAATATTTTCCTATTTTTATCATAACTAATTGGTTATTTGTTGTTTATGCAATATAAGTACCAGCAACGGTGTCTCCGCCGTGTCCTGTCCAGTTGGTGTGGAAGAACTCCCCGCGCGGACGGTCGGTGCGCTCGTAGGTGTGCGCTCCGAAATAGTCGCGCTGAGCCTGAAGAAGGTTGGCCGGGAGCCTGTCGCAGCGGTACCCGTCATAGTATTCAAGGGCGGCGCTCAGGGTAGGTGCAGGCACGCCGTTAACGATAGCCTGGGCGAGCACATTCCTCCAGCCCTGCTGGGCATCGGCAAGCTTCTCGCAGAAATAAGGGTCGAGAAGGATGTTGGCGATGTCAGGGTTCTTGTCGAAAGCTTCCTTGATCTTGCCGAGGAACACGCTGCGGATGATGCAGCCGCCTCTCCACATGAGGGCGATTCCGCCGTAGTTTAGGTTCCAGCCATACTCCTTGGCTGCTGCACGCATGAGGGTATAGCCCTGCGCATAAGATACCACCTTCGCGGCAAAGAGAGCTTTGCGCAGATCTTCGAGGAACGCTTTTCGGTCACCTGTGAACTTGGCCGGCTTCGGGCCCTGGAGAATCTTGGAAGCGGCAACCCTCTCCTCTTTCTGGGCAGAGAGGCAGCGGGCAAACACAGCCTCACCGATAAGAGTCAGAGGCACACCGGCATCGAGAGCAGCCACTGCGGTCCACTTGCCGGTACCCTTCTGTCCGGCAGTGTCGAGAATGTAATCAAGCACGTATTTTCCGTCCTCATCTTTCTTGGCAAGGATGTCGCGGGTGATCTCGATGAGATAGCTGTCGAGGTCGCCCTTGTTCCACTCGGCGAAGACCTCGTGCATCTCCTCGTTGGTCATGCCGAGGATGTCCTTCATGATCTGGTAGCACTCGCAGATGAGTTGGATGTCACCATATTCGATGCCGTTGTGTACCATCTTCACGAAGTGGCCGGCACCGCCTTCGCCCACCCAGTCGCAGCAAGGTGTACCATCAGCAACCTTGGCGCAGATGCTCTGGAATATAGGCTTGACATAAGGCCAAGCGGCAGGAGATCCGCCAGGCATCATGGACGGGCCTTTAAGCGCACCCTCCTCGCCTCCGGACACTCCTGTGCCGACATAGAGAAGTCCCTTGTTCTCCACATAAGCGGTACGGCGGGTGGTGTCAGGGAAGTGCGTGTTGCCTCCGTCGATGATGATGTCCCCCTTGTCGAGGAGCGGGATGAGCTTGTCGATGAAGTCATCCACGGCCTGTCCGGCCTTCACCATGAGGAAAACCTTGCGCGGGCTCTTTAGGGAGGAGACGAAATCCTCGAGAGAGTGGGCTCCATAGATGTTCTTGCCCTTGCCGCGTCCTTCCATGAACTTGTCAACCTTTTCTACAGTGCGGTTGTATACACTTACATGGAAGCCTTTGCTCTCCATGTTGAGGACCAGGTTCTCACCCATTACGGCGAGTCCTATGAGTCCGATGTCTGAAACTGGTTTCATATTATCTGTCTGTTGATTGTTTTACTTTGAATCCGAGCTCCTCAAGAGCAGAGACCGTGCCGGCATCCCCTCCGATAAGGCTGAGGGTGAACGCCGACGGTTCCCTGCGCACAGGGTAATCGCCGCGCAACTTCTCGAACGAGCCGAGATCCGCACGCAGCCTGCCGCTGTCCTCAAGAACATCATAAGTATAAAGTATGGCCTCCGAGAGCAGCTCCTGACGGCTCTTGCCTGACGCATCGAGACTGAACTCGAGAGGCACGGACGGTGCCGGTATGTCCGAAGGGAACCAGTCCTTCAGAGGAAGTCCGAGGACTTCAGAGACGGTGCGCACGCTTGCGGCTGTGCCGTTGGCCTTGCCGTCTGCACTGTAGCCGGCTATGTGCGGGGTCGTGATGTCGAGAAGCGAGACAAGCTTAGGATCAAGATCCGGCTCCCCCTCCCACACGTCAAGGACTCCTCCTGCGATTGCCCCGGTTTTCAGAGCCCGCTTGAGCGCGGCATTGTCAACTACAGGGCCCCGGGAAGAATTTATGAGGATCTGCGAAGACTTCATCCTGCCCATACGCTCCGCATCAAAAAGGTGCCATGTGGCATCCTCCCCGTCGCGTGACAGCGGCACATGCAAAGTGATGATATCGCTATTCTCGATGATTTCATCCAGAGAAACAAAGCCCGGATGGCCCTCGCGGCGCTCGCGTGGAGGATCGTTGAGAAGGACTTTCATCCCGAGGGCAGATGCAGCCCGGGCCACCTTGGAGCCCACATTGCCGACTCCCACCACTCCGAGAGTCATCCCCTCAAGATCAAGGGAACGCATCCCGGCAAGTCTCACAAGGACTGAACTGATGTACTGCTTGACAGACCAGGAGTTGCATCCCGGAGCATTGCGCCAGATGATATCGTGCGCCTCGCACCATACAGTATCGATATGGTCAAAACCTATTGTCGCAGTGGCAATGACCTTGACCGAAGAGCCCTTGAGCAGAGATTCATTGCAGATGGTGCGTGTCCTGGTGATGAGTGCATCTGCATCCCTCACAACTTCCGCTGTCGTTTCCTTGCCCGGGAGATACACCACCTGAGCGTAAGGCTCGAGAACCCCGCGGAGGAATGGTATCTTGTTGTCGCAAACTATTTTCATATCAGTCCTTGAACCTCTCCGGATAAGCCCAGAGTCCGAGGGCCGGGTTGGATATGTAGTATATCTCCTCCCCGTCCGGCATGGTGTTCCAGCCGTCCTTCAGTTTTTCCGGATGATAGTGTTCCATTATCTGATTGAGATCGCCATACTTGAATCCGACACTCTCGATCTCTTCACGGCTCATCTCAGGACCCGGACAGTACGTGATGGTGAAACGGCCTTCGGACGAACCGTGGATCAGGTGGGCGGACGCGCCAAGATTCTCTTGAAGGTCGGCATTATGCTCAGTGGCCTCAAGAGTGTGCGGTGTGCCCTTGTAACCGTATTTGCGGATCAGGCCGTCTATGGTCTTGTCCTCGCCGAACTCCTTGAGGGCCGGCGCCAGCACCACGAGTTCCGCCCCGTCGGCAAGCGCCATGCGGGTGCGGTAAACGCTCTTGTTGCCCAGCCAGGTGCTCTTGAATTCCTCCGGGTCGAGGTACACGAGGCACTTCTTGATCTCGTGATCAACCATGATGAAGTTGGTCTCAAGAGAGAGGTCGGAAGCCTTCTGGAAGCACTCGAAATCGTCACCGATGAAAAGCCCCTTGAGTTCCATCTCCCCAGTCTGCTCGTTCTTGGCACGGACGGTGAGCACATATACTATAGGAAGATCCTTGATAAAATTGGTTCTTGCGTACTCCATCACATCGCGTACCGGGGACTTGGCCCGGCCCATGATGCGCTCCATCCCGTAGGTCGCGCCGATGTAATGGCTCTTGTTGATGCCCTCGGAACCGCCGACTCCCACGAAGATGTTCTTGGTGTAGTTGGCCATGCCTATCACTTCGTGAGGCACTACCTGACCGATTGAGAGTATAAGGTCGAACGACGGGTCAAGCAGGAGTTTGTTGACCTGGGCCGGCCAGCTGTAGTTGAGCCTGCCTTCGGAAACCTTGTTGACATATTCAGCAGGCACCTGCCCCACCGTGACGACATCGTTGCGCCAGTCGTGCACCCGGAAACGGTCCGCCGGGACATGGCCGAACATGGTCTTTATCTGCTCGGAAGTCATCGGGGAATGGGTACCGAGAGCCGGCATCACATCCGTGAGCGCGTCACCGAAATAGTCATAGACCATCTCGGTGATCGGCCCGGCGTATGAATTGAGACGGGTGAAGTCGGGCGGCAGGGCCAGCACGCGCTTCTTTTTCCCCATCTTGTCGAAGACTTCCTCAAGTATAGCCCTGACTTCGCCAGGAGTGATGTTATCGGTCTTCGAACCTCTTGCGTAGTACAGCATAGGCTTCTCTATCTCTTGACGCGAGCGTTGCCCTGCCAGATGCTCCATACCTGCTCCTCATCGGCAGGCTGGCCGTAGTCGGTGAGGAAAGTGGTGGCAAGTGCGCCGCTGGCCCAGCCGAACTGGATCCATTTCTCGCTCTCCCATCCTTTCAGGACAGCGTAGAGCAGACCTCCCACGAAGCCGTCGCCACCGCCGATGCGGTCGAGGACATGGATCTCACGCGGTTCCACGACATGCCAGGTATCGCCCTCAAGCATGATGGCTCCCCAGTTGTGGCTGTTGGTATTGTTGACCTGACGGAGAGTGGTGGCAAATACCTGTGCCCCAGGATACTCCTTCTTCACACGGCGTATCATCTCCTTGAACCCGTCGATCTTGGAAGCGATGTCTTTGCCTCCGGCCTCAGGCCCCTCGATGCCGAGGCACAGCTGGAAGTCCTCCTCGTTGCCGATGAGGATGTCGGAAATGCTGCATATCTCGGAGAATATGTCGTGAAGCTCCTGCTCGCGGCCCTTCCAAAAAGAGGCGCGGTAATTGAGATCGAAGCTGATGCGGGTGCCGTACTTTTTAGCTGCACGGGCGATCTCAAGACAGAACTTGCTCGTGTCCGGGCTGAGCGCCGCTATAAGTCCGGAAAGGTGGACAATCTGCACTCCCTCCTGGCCGAAGATGCGGTCAAGATCGAAGTCTTTGACATTCAAGGTACGGCCCACCTCGCCTGCGCGGTCGTTCCAGACGCGCGGACCTCTTGAGCCGTAGCCGCTGTCGGCGATGTTGATCTGGTGCCTGTAGCCCCAAGGGCCGCCCTGAGGCACTTCCGGCCCCTCGAAATCCATGCCGCGGGCGCGGAGGTTGGACTTGATGAAAGCTGCGAACGGGCTGTCCTTGACGAATGCGGTCAGCACCTTGACAGGAAGTCCGAGGTAAGATGACACACTGGCGACATTGGTCTCGGCACTGGTGGCCTGAAGGTGCAGCACATCGCTGCTCTGCACAGGCTGTCCGTTCTCAGGAGTGATTCGAAGTCCCATGCTGGTCGGGACAAGGAGGGCATATTTGCAGCCCTGCTTAAGTGACATATCCATATTCCTTAAAAAATTTCAGTTCAACTTGCAAAATTAATCAATTATTTGTTCTTCTCGGCCTCCGGGGTGCCTTTCTCAAGTTCCCAGTCCTGCTTCTTCTGTGCGCGCTGAGGTACTTGATGCAACTCGGTGAAGACGTTGTTGTCTTCTATCACGATGTCGGAAAGCAGGTACTGGTCCGGCTTCTCGGCAATCTCTATGGCCTGCTCCGTGCAGGTGAGACGGCAGTTGCGGATGGTCACGTGTTCACCGTACGACATAGGGATGTCCTTGCGGCCTTTGAGGTCGAAGAACTGTGTCCACGGATGCACATAGAACGCCCAGCGCACCTCGCCGGTGACATTTTCCACCAGCACATACTCGTAGCGCTGCGGAGTGTCGGGCCGCATCTTCATCTGGAGCACCCGTGTGGCACCGTGCACCTCGGAGTCGCGCAGGATGACGTTGCGCCCGCCGACGCACTCGCTTCCGAAAGTGATGACCCCCGGGCCCTTGCCGAACCAGCACTTCTCCACGAGGATGTTTGTGTTGACCCCGTTGTCCGGGTCAGTGTCCGCCCACGGGCCCTTGCCGCCCTTGATGGCGATGATGTCATCGTTGACGGAAATGTGGCAGCCTGTGATATGGACATTGTTGCAGGCGTCAACATCGATTGCGTCAGAGCTCGGGGCAGCCACCGGGGAATGCGGGGCGAAGATGGTCACGTCCTTCATCCTCACGTAGTCGCACTTGTACAGGTGGGTGGTCCAGAAACCCGAGTTGCGCAGGGTCACGCCCTCGATCAGGATGTCCTTGCCTCCCGCGACATAAATCATACGCGGGCGGAGGGCCTCAAGATTGGTACATGCCGGATTGACGCGGCGGCGCGTCCAGAAATCCCTCCAGTACCTAAGGCCGTTGCCGTCTATCACGCCCTCTCCCCTGATGGAGAAGCCCTCGACATCGTATGCGTTGACAAGGGCGGCTATATAAGGCTGTATCACTCCCTCGATATGCACTTTGGCCACCGGATAGTCGGAGATGTCGTCACTCCCCTTGAGCACCGCTCCCCTCTCGAGCAGAAGGTGCGTGCCGGACTTGAAAAAGAGTGAACTTGTGAGCCAGACGCCCTTCGGCACCACCACCGTACCGCCGGAGACTGCGGCTGCATCGATGGCTTTCTGTATCGCCGCCGTCTGGAGCAGGGTGCTGTCACGCACTGCGCCATAGTCAGTTATGACAAACCTCCTCGCCTGGGAGGCCGGAATCGCGGCGGGCTTGTCGCTGAACCATTTTTCAACAGGAGTCCCGTCAGGCCAGGACCCGGCACGGCAGAAAGGAACCGCCAAAAGGATGGTAATTGCAATGGAAAAGAATCTTTTCATCATGTGGTTGACATTATTGGCACAAATATAGATATTAATCTTCGGTTTTTCTCACTATTTTTGTGAGTTGTATTGAAATTGAAATTTATGGACAATGCAGTAATCGATGCCATCAGGACTCGCCGCAGCATAAGGAAATTCACAGCTGAACAGGTTTCCGATGACGAATTGAAGACAGTGCTCGACGCCGGCACATACGCTCCCACAGGGCACAACGCGCAGGATCCGCTCATAGTGGCGGTACAGAACCCCGAAATCATAAAAAGACTCTCCACCCTCAACGCCCGGATAATGGGAAAAGAAGGCGACCCGTATTACGGAGCACCGACTATAATATTGGTATTCGTGCCGCGCCCGGAGGACAACCCGAACTCCATTCAGGACGGTTCGCTCGTGCTGGGCAACATGATGCTGGCCGCCCATGCCATCGGGCTCGGATCTTGCTGGATCAACCGCGAGCGCGAGATGTCCGCCACCGCTGAAGGCAGGGCCATCCAGAAGGAACTCGGCATCCCCGAAGAATACATGGGCATCGGAGCGCTCTCTCTCGGCTACCCGGCACGTCCCAATCCCACAGCCCTTCCGCGCAAGGAAAATTATTGGAAGATAGTGAAGTAGGCATGGGAAAATCTCATCATTTCTGGAACGGAGTCCTTGCCACCGCCCTGGTGGGAATCGGGGGAGGATACGAGTACCTCAGGCTCGTCATGGCATCGCGCAGGCCGGGAAGGTCATCAGCGATGACCCTCCGAAAGATACTTTTCTATGCCCGCAACAGCGAATACGGGCGCAAGCACAAGTTCAGCGAGATCCTCCTCGCCAAGAGCAACAAAGAACTGCTCGAACGCTGGCAGAAGAACGTCAAGCTCAACGACTACGAGGACTTCCGTCCCCTGGTCGAGAGGCACAAGCACGGCGAGGAAAACGTGCTCTTCCCCGGCAAACCGGTGATGTACGCCACCACCTCGGGCACCACCAGCGAGCCGAAGTGGATTCCGATAACGCGCATCTACATGTGGAACATCTACAAGAAGATGACCCGCGTATGGCTTTATAACTTCATCAAGAACAGGCCGAAAGCCCTATACGGCAACCTTCTCACCATAGTGGGACGCGATGTCGAGGGCCACGCCCCCGACGGGACCGTGTACGGGTCAGTGTCCGGGGTCACCAGGGCCGACGCCCCTCCTTTCATCAAGTATCTCTACGCCTGCCCGGACTGCGTGTACGCCATCGGCGACTACACCGCCAAGTACTATGCCATCAACAGGATAAGCATGGAGAAAGACCTCCACATGATAGTGACCGCCAACCCTTCTACCATAGTCGAGATGCAGAACAGTTTGGACTTCTGGTTCGACCAGATGGTGGAAGACATTGAGAACGGTACGCTTACGGACAAGGTCAAGATAGAGCCTGAGTACAGGGAGAAAATTCTCAAAGTGCTCAAGCCCAACCCTAAAAGGGCCGTGGAGCTTCGCGCCCTCAAGGAGAAATATGGACGCGTGCTCCCGAAGCACATCTGGCCCGACATGCAGATGATGGACACCTGGAAATGCGGCAACACCCGAATATTCCTCGACAAGTTCAAGAACTCCTTCCCCGAGAAGATGTTCCATCAGGAGCTTGGCTACTTCTCATCAGAGTGCCGTTTCGGGCTTGTCGTGGATGACTCCATCTACACGGTGCTCTTCCCGCACATGCACTATTATGAATTCGTCGCGGAAGAGGATCTCGACGCCGCGAAAAGAGGTGAACCGGTACGCTATTGGCAGGTGGACGAAATCCAGGAAGGCAAACGCTACTGCCCGTATGTCACAACTTTCGCTGGTCTATACCGCTACAACATGAACGATCTCGTGCAGGTCGGTACTAAGTTCCACAACGCACCGAGGGTGTTCATGATCCAGAAGATCAACGGCATAGTCTCCATCACCGGGGAGAAGCTGCACGAGAAGCAGTTCTTCGACGCGGTGGCGCTCGCCTCCAAGGAACTGGGCATCAAGGTGAAATTCGCCATCGGCTTCGCCGTCCCGGAAGAGTCGCGCTACCACTTCTATTATGAGTTCGAGGATCAGAATGTCGGAAAAGAGCAGATGGAGAAGCTCAACCTCAAAGTGGATACCCTGCTCCAGAAAGAGAACATAGAATACGAGAGCAAACGCGAGTCATTTAGGCTCGAAATGCCTGTGCCGCACAAGCTTGTGCCTGACGCATTCGAGAAGTTCAAGACCGCCTGCCTCGCCGAAGGCATGAGGGACGGGCAGTTCAAGCTCAACCTCCTGCTCCAGGACGAGAAGCGGCATGCCAAATTCAAACAGCTTACTGTTGAATGATCCGGGCCGTCATATTCGACCTTGACGGGACACTCTACGACTCCACGGGCCTGCATCGTCTTGTGGCACTCAAAGAGCTGTCCCGTCTGGCATTTTGCCGGCTTCTGCACGAGCGCCGCGCCCGCAAAGAACTCGCCGGCAAGGATTTCGGCAGCAAGATTGCATTTGAAAAGACTTTTTTCGGAAAAGTCTCCAGAGACTGGTACTTTGGAACTTATCTCCCTGACATGGTGAGTATTCTCCGGGAGAGGTTCCACCCGCGCGAAGGGCTGGAAAGCCTGCTTGAAGAAATCAGGTCCGCAGGAGTCAAGACCGCCGTCTTCTCCGACTACGGTTTTGTGCGGGAAAAACTCGATGCTCTCGGCATAGACCAGAGACTCTTCGACGGGCTATATGACGCGGCTTCACTCGGGGGTCTCAAACCCTGCCGGGAGTCCTTTCTGAAAGTCACTGACAGCCTCGGCGTACGGCCGGAAGAGGCCCTTATGATCGGAGACCGCACCGACACCGACGGGGCAGGTGCCCTCAGCTGCGGCATGCAGTTCGTCCACCTCACCCCAGACGGCACAAACCACAAACCTGACGGCATCCTCCACCTGCACTGGACGGAGCTCAAAGACTACATACACACTCAAACAGATAACCGATGAAAACCATCCTTACAAGGCGGCTCCTTGCCGCGCTGCTCGCCATGACAGCAGCTCTGACCCTGCATGCGCAGACCATCGTTGAAGCCCCCGAAGCCCCGTTTGACTTCGAACCCCTGCAGATGCACGAGTTCCCGGCCAAAGAATTCCCTATCACACGTTACGGTGCCAGACAGGGCAATGTCAAATCGACCACCGAAGCCTTCCGCAAAGCCATGCAGGCCTGCAGCAAGGCAGGAGGCGGCCGAGTAGTAGTCCCCGAAGGAGAGTGGCTCACCGGACCCGTCCATTTCAGCAGCGGCTGCCTCCTGTATCTCAGCGAAGGCTCCCGTCTCGTCTTCGAAGACGACCCTCAGCTCTATCTCCCGGCCGTCAAGACCTCATGGGAAGGCACGGAGTGCATGAACTACTCCCCTCTCATATACGCTTATGAGTGCGAAAACGTCGGCATCGCCGGCCCCGGCACCATAGCCCCGAAGATGGATTTCTGGAGGACCTGGTTCTCCCGTCCGGAGGCGCACATCCAGGCCACGAGACAACTATACGCCATGTGTTCGACCGGAGTGCCAGTCGAGCACCGCAGGATGGAGGAAGGCGAAGCGCACATGCGTCCGCACCTCATCCAGTTCAACCGCTGCACCAATGTCAGACTCGAAGACTTCAGCATCCGTGAGAGCCCTTTCTGGACCATACATCTCTACCTATGCCGCGACGCCTGGGTGCACGGGCTTGACGTCTACGCCCACGGGCACAACAACGACGGCATCGACATCGAGATGACATCACATGCCATAGTGGAAAACTGCCGCTTCGACCAGGGCGATGATGCGGTGGTGCTCAAGGCCGGCCGCAACCAGGATGCCTGGAGGCTCGCCACGCCGACAGAGAAAATAGTCATACGCAACTGCGAGGTAATCCAAGGGCACTGCCTAATGGGAATCGGAAGCGAGATGTCGGGAGGAGTGAGGGACGTGTACATGCACGACTGCCACGCCTCCGACTCGCTGCTGAGGATGTTCTACCTCAAGACCAACCACCGCAGGGGCGGGTTCATCGAGAACATCACGATGGAAAACGTGTCCGCCGCCAGCATGCAGCGTGCCTTCGAGATAGACACGGACGTGATGTACCAGTGGAGAACAATAGTCCCGACTTTCGAGACATCCATCACGCGCATACGCAACATCACCCTGCGCGGAGCCGAGTGCGCCCGGGCGGATGCCATCTTTGAGATCAAGGGCGACAGCCGCGACCCGGTGCAGGGCGTGACACTCGAGAACATCCATGTCGGGACTGTCACCAAGTTCATCAACAACCTCGTCAACGTCCGCGACCTCAAGACCTCCGGCATCACCTGGGACCGCTTCGGAGAAGACTCCAAGCCAGTCAGATGAATAAGATACTGACCGCCGCAATCCTTTGTGCCGCAACACTGGTGCAGGCCAGTGCCCAGACCGGCATAATCCAGACGCTGGAAGAGTTCCGCAATCCGCAAGACTCGACAAGGACTAAAGTCTGGTGGTTTCATGGAGAAACGCCCACCACACGTGAAGGCATCACGGCAGACCTTGAGGCCTACAGGCAGGCCGGAATCGGCGGGATCGTCTATTATGATCAAGTCCACGGCAGCGGTGACGGAGCAGCCGATGCTTTCAGCCCCGAATGGTGGGAAGCTCTAAAGTTTTCCGCATCTGAAGCCCGCAGGCTCGGCCTGTCTTTCGAAATCAACATCTCCAACGGCTATGTGGCCGGAGGCCCGTGGATCACGGAAGAATACAGCATGCAGCGCCTGTGCTCATCTGAGACCACTGTCAAGGGCGGCAGGACAGTGAGGCTCACGCTACCACGTCCAAACGCCAAGGGCTGGTTCAAGGATGTGGCCGTACTCGCCTTCCCCATGAAGGCAGAATATCTGGAAAACGTGGACATGGGCGGCACCCTGAAATATGACAGCAAGCCGTTCACAGCAAGGAACATCACCTACACTGCCGCCAAAGCCAGGAAATCCCGCAATGGTGCCATGCAATACCCGGACGGGCCGGCAGAGCAATTCTATGGCATGGCCTATGTGGAGACGGGGCCTGCAGGCGTGCTCGAATGTTCAGATGACGGGGTCAATTACCGAAAAATCTGTACCCTGCCCACCCCTGGAGGCGGTTCAGGCCTGGCTGAAAGAACCATAGCATTCAGCCCGGTCACCGCCAGACATTTCAGGATTTCAGGAGCCTCCGGGATCAAGGCGGCAAGCCTCTCCTCCGGAGCTCGCACTGATCGCTGGCAGGAGAAGGCCAACTATTTCTCTGAGTTCCACGATGCCGGTCGAACTCCGGAATATGCTGGGAGCGCTATAGACCCGGCAGGGATCATCGACCTCACCGGTCTCATGCGCGAAGACGGCACCCTCGAATGGAAGGCACCCAAAGGACTCTGGGTCATCTTGCGGGTAGCCACAGAATCCACAGGTGGCAAAATCAAGCACGGACGCAAGAACCTCTCCGGGCTGGAATGCGACAAGATGTCCTCCGGGGCAGCGGTCCTGCACTGGAAATCATATCCCGGACGCATCATCGACACCCTCTCCCGATACGGACTCAAGCCCCTCGGGGTCACGATGGACAGCCACGAGGCCGGGCCGCAGAACTGGACACCTGAGTTCAAGGAGATTTTCCTCAGGCACAACGGCTACGACATCACCCCGTTCCTCCCGGCGATGAGGGGATATGTGGTCGGGGACAACGCTGCCACGGGGCAGTTCCTCTCAGATCTTCGGCGCACCATAGCCGATACCATAACGGATGAATACTACGGCACTTTCGACAGCCTGTGCCGGGATGCAGGAGTAGAGTTCACGGCCCAGGCAACAGGCAACGGTCTGAGCCTCGGTGCGGACAACATATCGGCCAAGCGGGCTGTGGGCAAACCGCAGGGCGAATTCTGGGCCCGGGACATACACGGCAGCTACGACATCCTCGACTGTGCCTCCGCAGCACACCTCTACGGCAAGCCCATCGCCTCCGGAGAGGCTTTCACCGATGCTAAATACAGCGACTCCCCCGTCAGGCTCAAACAGCTCGCAGACTTCGCTTACTCAGTCAACATCAACGAGTTCGTTGTCTGCGCCTCGGCTTACCAGCCCCGGACGGACATCGTCCCTGGCAATGTCGCCAACGGCAGGCAATACTGCCTCAACCGCAACAACACGATCTGGCCATACAGCCGCCCTTTCTGGGAGTATCAAGCCAGGTGCGCCGGGATGCTCCGCAAAGGCAAACCGGTGGTTGACATTCTTGTATATATAGGTGATGATCCTCCGCTCAAGACACTCTCGCATCTGCTGCCTGTCATTCCGGAAGGCTACAACTTCGAAGTCAGCGGTTGGGACGCGCTCCGGAATGCGCGGGTGTCGGGCGGCGAACTTGTACTCCCCGGCGGCATGAATTACAGGATGCTTGTAGTACAGAGGAATGTCCAACTTTCTGACGAGCAGCGTTCCAGACTTGACAGATGGGCTTCGGAAGGCCTGCCTGTGCATTTCGCCACCTCGGTAATGGATGAAGTCCGGCCACCGTTCGAGCCGGACATACGTCTGCGGAGCGCCCGCAAGATAGACGACTGCGTGCGCTTCAGCCACAGGAGACTGGATGATGCGGACATCTATTTCATCTACAACCACAGCGATTCGGCTTTCCGACAGGAGATTCGGCTTCGCAGCGGCTACAGCCGCGTCTATGCGCTCGACCCTCTGGACGGGAGTGCCGTCCACCTTGCGGACAGTCCAACATTTGCCTTGAAACTCGAACCTGACCAGTCACTGTTTCTCGTGGCTGCTGACACCCCTCTGCAGGCGGGAACATACTTCTCTACAACGGGCAGGAACGCCATGAAAGTTGATGGAGTTTGGGAATTGTCATTCGACCCGAAAAAGGGCGGTCCACCTGAACCTGTAGTCATGACAGACCTTAAAGACTGGACAGAAAGCGCCGATCCGGCAGTGAAGTATTACTCCGGCACAGCCACATACCGGACATCTTTCGACTGGGAAGCCGATGGAGAGACGCATCAACTGCACATAGGCGGCTTGAACTGGATCGCCTCGGTCAAGGTCAACGGGCAGCAGGCCGGCATCATCTGGTGCTCGCCGTGGAAGCTCGAAATCGGACATCTGCTGCGCGACGGGGTCAACACCCTTGAGATAGAAGTCACCAATTCTCTGTACAACAGGATGATCGGCGATACTTCGCTAAAAGAGGACGAGCGTTTCACACACTCGTCCTACCCTATTGTCACTCCTGACACCACCCTCGTCCCGTCAGGGATCTCAGGCTGCGTCGAAATATTCTAACGGCCTGCCGGGACTTCGGTTGCCTTGTCGTCCTTTTCAAGGACCTGGGCCGCCAAGTCCCTCGCGGGGCTGTCATACCAGTTGAAACTCTCCACCGGATCCGGTTCAGAAGGATTGAAGCCATTGAAGTTTACGATGTGCCCGGCGATATCCAGACCTTGCACCTGCATGGCGCCAACCACGCACTTGGCGAGTTCAAATGCACCGTAAGGGTTGAAATGGGTATTGTCAGCCACATCTTTGCTCATGCCATAAGAGCCTGCCTTATAATGAACAAAGGCCTTTTTTGAGGTTTCCGGTCCAAGCGCCTCATAGAACTTGGCCGACATGGCATGCAGGTCAATGAATGTGACCCCTTCCCGCTTTGCGACCCATTCCATCGCTTCCGGGTAGTCCAGGTGGGTCTCCACTATCCTGCCGTCCTTGTCGAAGTTGCGCCTGTGGGTCGGGGACACCAACACGGGGATTCCTCCCCTGGAGCGCACCTCGTCAATGAATGTCTTGAGCTGAGTCGCGAAAAAATAGTACGCGCCCTTGCCCGGGAGTCTGTCTATCTTCTGGTCGTTGTGCCCGAACTCTACGAACACATAGTCACCCGGCTGCATCACAGATAGGATCTTGCGCAGCCTTCCGGCCCCTATGAACGTGTCTGTCCGTTCCCCGCTCTCGGCATAGTTGGCCACTGCCACCCCCGTGTCGAAGAACCACGGGAACATCTGACCCCAGCTCGCCCACGGCTCGTTGTCCTGGTCCACCACTGTGGAGTCGCCGCAGAGAAAGATGGTCGTAGTCGAAGCGGATGCCGGCTCGATGGTCACCGACTCCACGGCCGGTGCCGTACCGCCGATCTCGAGATTGAGGCACCCGTCCCAGTTGAGTTTGCCGTTCTCCCTGGTTTTCAGGGTCACCTCCCCGATGATCTCGCCGTTCTCCCGGATCTTCGAGTCTCTCTTGTTGACCACAAATGAGACAGTCTTGAACTCCCCCTTTGCAGTATGCAGACCATTGACTGCAAGGCGTCTGCTTTCCGCCTTGACGAAGGTGTCAGCGGCCCTTTTCTTGCTGCCTATTCTCATGGTGACCAGATAGTTGCCGTCCGGAACAGGAAGATTTATCTCAAACGGAGTCTGTTTTGCGGTGTCGTACTTCTCCGTAATCGGAAAGTCCGCCGCTCCGGCACCCAGTGCGGCCAGCGAGGTAAGGATGGTAATAATCAGTTTTCGCATATTTGTGGTTTTTGTCTGTTGAACCTCCGAATTTACGGAAAAGTTCGTAACTTTACCAGACTATAACTCAAATAACACAAAACGCAATGGCAAGAAGAGAAGCATTCAAGATGTTCCTGAAGCCTGGTTTCGAGGACGAATACCAGCGCAGGCACGCCGCCATCTGGCCTGAGCTCAAGAAGTTGCTCTCAGACAGTGGCGTCCGTAATTACTCAATCTACTGGGACAAGGACACCAACATCCTTTTCGCATATCAGGAAGTGGAGGGAGACGAGGGTTCACAGGACCTCGGAGGCAACCCTGTAGTCCAGAAATGGTGGGACTACATGGCCGACATCATGGAAGTCAACCCGGACAACTCTCCGGTATCCATCCCTCTCGATGAGAGGTTCCACATGGACTGAGTATCCTTTACCCCTTACAGAGGCCGGCCAGTAAAGCCGGCCTTTTTCATAATCTGATGGTACCTATTAAATACAAACGATAAATTAAGAATTTTTAATTTAAAAAAGCTATGAATTTCTGTAATTTTTAACCATATTTGCCGACGATAACCAATTTACTAACTAATAACCGCGAAAATGGTATCCTTATTCAATTCTTGTCAACGGCGCTTAGCAGCGCTCTTGACTTGCCTGACCCTCATGGGAGGGACGGCACTCGCACAGACCGCCACTACAGAAGGCAAGGTCATCGATCAGAACGGAATCCCTGTAATCGGAGCATCCGTAGTGGAGAAAGGGACGACGAACGGTGTTATGACCGATGTCGACGGCTCTTTCACCATCAAGGTCAAGACCGGAAAACAACTTGAAGTATCATGTATTGGCTACGTGACCGTAAACGTCGCAGCCGCCCCGAAACTCAGCATCACCCTCCAGGAAGATTCCCAGATGCTCGACGAGACAGTGGTCGTGGGATACGGCACGATGCGCAAGAAAGACGTCACGGGAGCAATGGTCTCCGTGACATCCGAAGACCTCGTCTCCACTCCGGCGAACAATGCCATTGAAGCCCTCCAGGGCAAGGCCGCCGGTGTAGCCATAGGCAGCGCCGACATCCGTCCTGGCTCTGTTGGTTCCATCCGCATCCGGGGAATCAATGCCATCAAGGACAAGGACGAGTCCGCCGGACCGCTTGTCGTAATCGACGGGATAATCGGCCAGAGCGTAGGCCTCGACATGCTGAACCCTCAGGACATCGAGTCCGTTGACATCCTCAAGGACGCATCCGCGACGGCCGTCTACGGAGCCCGCGGCGGCAACGGCGTAATCCTTGTCACCACAAAACGCGGAAAGAGCGGCAGGCTTGCGCTGAACTACAGCGGCACAGCCACTTTCGAGAAAATCTACGACAGAGTCCCTATGATGGATGCCCAGCAGTATATCGAGTGGCGCCGCTGGGGCTACTACTATGCGGGGCTCGGGCCTCGGGCCGACGAACCTACTGTCGAAAACGACCGCAAACTCTTCACCTCCTACGGAACGGACGAATATGCATGGGCGAACATCCTCCGCGGATGGGGGCTCACCTATGACCAGTGGAACTCAGGACAGACATCGACAAAATGGGACGGCTCCAAAGTCCAGTCAACAGACTGGACACAATACACCGACCGTGTCGGCATCACACAGGAGCACACCCTCAGCGCCAGCGGCGGCACCGACAAGATGAACGCCTATGTATCGTTCGGATACCTCAACCAGAAGGGCACGAACATCGGGCAGGGCTATACCCGATACACCATCCGCACCAGCGTAGATGTCAACCCTGTCAGCTGGTTCAAGATGGGCGGCTCAATGAACGCACGCTTCTCGGATCAGGAATATGGTATCGATGCATCAAACAGCATTTCCTCTAACATTCCGAAATCCCTCCACGCCAAAGCACGCAACATATTCAGCTACGCCGTCCCTTACGATGACAACGGAAAACGTATTGACTACCCGGGCGGAGACTCCACCATACCGACCGTAATCGATGAAGTCGGCAAGTCCGCCGTGACGAACCTCTACTACCAGCTTTCAGCCTCCCTCTATGGAGAAGTTGACTTCGGCAGCATGTGGCAGCCTCTCAAAGGCTTGAAATTCAGGACGAATTTCGGCCCCCAGATAAGTTTCGGCCAGAATTACAGGTATCTCTCCAGTGAGTCAGTCAACCGAATCTCACAAGGTACGGATTATGTCAGCTCAAAAGCCACGAAGAATTTCTCCTGGCTTATCGACAACATGCTCACATACGACAAGACTATAGGCGACCATTATTTCAATGCCACGCTCCTTCAGGAAGCATGGTCAAAGATGAGCAGCGACCTCTATTCCATGAGCGGAAGCGGTGTCGCCCTCGGCATGACCCAGAAATGGTGGGGACTGAACCCTAAATCCGTCAGCGTGCTCAACGACCCTAAATACAACACTCTCTCCGAGGCGCAGATGGCATCATACATGGCCAGGCTCATCTACAGTTTCAAGGACAAGTACATCGTCACACTGTCTTACCGCTATGACGGAGCCTCCCAGCTCGGAGAAGGGCACAAGTGGGCCGGATTCCCTTCAGTGGCGCTCGGCTGGCGGCTCGACCAGGAAAGCTTCATGCGCGACATCAACTGGCTCGACCAGCTCAAACTCAGAGCCGGCTGGGGTCTGACAGGCAACTATTCTGTCGGGATTTACTCGACAAAAGACCTTCTCGAGAGCAGCACCGGCGTCCATGGAGCCAACGGTTCGACCTACTACTACACTCCGACCACACTCGCCAACAGCGCGATCGGCTGGGAGACGACATCCCAATACAATGTCGGCCTCGATTTTTCCGTTCTCAAGGGCAGGCTCTCGGGAGTTCTCGACCTTTACCAGAACTACACCAACGGCCTCATTTTCGACGTCACCCTTCCTAACGTAACCGGTTACGGGAAGACCAAGGACAATGTAGGAAAGACCATGAACCACGGTTTTGACCTTTCACTCAATTCCACAAACATCTCGACCAGAGACTTCTCATGGAGAAGCAACCTCAATCTCTCGTACACCAAAAACAAGATACTCGAACTCCAGAACGGCAAGGAAGACATGGTTTCCGATGAACTCTTCATCGGATATCCGTCCACTGTGCTTTACGGTTACGAGAGCGCCGGCCTGTGGACCGACTCGGCCGAAGACCTCGCACTCATCGAGAAATTCAACGCCAACGGGCACCAGTTCGCCCCAGGAATGGTACGCCCTGTCGACCAGAACGGAGACTATAAGATTGACGCCAACTACGACCGCAAGGTGATCGGGAACAAAAGGCCTCTCTGGAACCTCGGCTTCACCAACACATTCTCCTACAAAAATCTCGAACTCTCCATTTTCCTTTACGGAGCATTCAAGTTCATGGCCCAGACAGGGCAGTACCAAGGTGGACGTGAACCTGTCATCTACATGAACTACTACAATGAAAACAACAAGACTGGAGCTGAATACCAGCGTCCATACTTCAATACGGCCGGAGGCGACCCGTTCTCCGGGATCCTTCTCCAGAAAGATGCTTCTTTCCTGAAAGTAAGGCAGATAGCCCTCGGATACAACCTGCCGCGCACATTCGTAAAGAAACTCGGTCTCGGCTCTGTGAAAATCACGGGACAGCTCAAGAACCCGTTCTCCATCTACCAGGGGACGAGCTGGATGGACAGCGACCTCAACAGCGGGACATACACCCGGGGATTTGTTTTTGGAGTAAATGTAGGATTCTAATAATCAGACTATCATGAAAATCAATATACATACTTTATTATTGACGATGCTGGCCGGAGGCGCCCTGTTGTCAACATCCTGCACCAATGACTTCCTTGACGAGGTCAAAAGGGATGAAATATCAAGCAGCTGGCTCAACGAGCCGGAAGGACTGGCTTCGATGGCCGGGAGCCTCTACACGGAATTCAACTATTTCTTCAGCAACGAGTCAGGTTACGCTTACACCAACTACGGCACCGATGAATTCATGGTGGCAGGTGACGCATCCAACGGCATGTGGAATGATTATGATGCCCGTCTCGGCTCTATCGTAACTCCGACCGTCAACTCCAACACACAGGCCATCACCACATTCTGGAACACGCTCTACGAGTGGAACGCCAGAGCGAACAAGATCATCGGCAAGGCCGACATCCTGGAAGGATCATCTTTGAGGGATGAGACATTGGGAACAGCCTACTTCGTGCGCGGATTCAACTTCCTCTTCCTCACCATGCAGTTCGGGGACATTCCTCTGGTCACAGAGCCGATTTCAACTCCGGAGCGCGAATTCTCAAGGGCCCCGCAGGAACAGGTGTATGAGCAGATCATCTCCGACCTTGAAAACGCATACAAGCTGTTGAGCTCAGACGCAAGCCGTGCGACGCAGAACTACGCGACAAAATACACGGCAGCCCATTATCTTGCGAAAGCCCATCTGTGGAGAGCATCAGAGATCAACGACAAATGGAACTCCGCATACAAGTCCAAGGACCTTGAGGCTGTGATCAAGTACGCGGATGAAGTTATCGCCGCCCATCCTCTTGCTGCAGACTATAATGACCTGTTCAACAATTTCACAGCCTACGACACTTCGATCACAGAGACAAATACAGAGATTGTCCTGTCATCCGGCAGTTCGGATTCCGCCACGACAAACCGCAAATCCAATTGGGGGCTGGCGCTCTTCACCGCTTGGTATCAGAACTTCCCGCTCATGAAGCGTGACCTTGCAAGCGGCCGCGAGTACCAGAGACTCAAGACGACACCTTCTTATGCATATTTTCTTTACGATCTGGAGAATGACTCAAGATTCTGGAAGTCCTTCAAGACCACTTACGCCGTCAACAACGCGAGCGCAAAGACGGAAATCAACGTGGACGGGCAGAAGATGCCGTCAACATCGTATTTCCCGAGCAACGACGGGGAGTACATGAGTTCAATGTACATCATCAACCGCACTGACTACGGACAGAAATACTACAAGTCAGAGGTCAATGTCTCCAAGGCGACGTCCGGCTCCTACTCGAGGACAGACTACCGCACCGGCAAAAGGATTCCGGCAATCATGGCTCTCAACATCTACAGCGAGGACGGATCGGAGATTCTGGGGACTTCCATGACACCGGACTACAACACCCTGCTTGCGCCTCTGTGCAAGTATCTTGACGGTGCAGTGGACAAGAACAACCTTGGCGGAGGATACCGCGACGGCATCCTTGCACGTTCTGCTGAAGACTATTTCTTCAAGGCCGAAGCACTTATCAAGCAGGGCAAGTACGATGAGGGCATCGCAGTGCTCAAACCGCTTCGCGACAGGGCCCAGTTCAAGGCCGGGGAAGCACGCGACTCTTATGTGGACGGAGGCAACGCGTACCACTACAACACCTACAAGAGCGGGCTCAAGGGTTTCACCGCCAATTGTTCCTACTATCCGATGAACTCCTACTATTATTCCGTAGGAGGATGGGATGACGAGACTGTCCGCGAGGCCAAGAATGCAGTCGCCTCAGAACTCCCGGTCGTGACTCTCGCAAGCCTTCCGAAAGAAGATGAAGCGATAATCGCCAAAATTGGCTATTCTTCAGATTACGACAAGGCGATGTGCTACCTTCTCAACGAGAAATCAAGGGAAATGTACGGAGAATACCTCCGCTGGATGGATCTGGCCCGTACGTTGACCCTCGAGAAGCGTCTTGTTTTCAATGACCAGGCATATTCAAGAAAACTGACCGACGTGACCGGCCATACGACGGACATGAGCGGCACCACCTATGCGGAGAGTGCCAACGGCGGAAGTTTCAAGGCATCGACGCACTACTATCGTCCGATACCTCAGGTGTTCCTTGACAACATCACCAAGGACGGCAAACCTCTCTCCGCCGATGAGAAAGCTGCGATGCAGAACCCTGGATATTGATACAACCTGTTGTTCTTTCAAAGATGGGGCCTCCGGTATGGCGGCCCCATCTTTTTGCATTTCCCACGGAAAAAGGGTAAATTCGCAAAATTTTTACTAAAACAAAGTACCACAATACCATCAATCAATGAGAAAGCGATTATTGACACTTTTGCTGCTGGCACTGCCTCTGGCCGTGTCTGCAAAGGATGTTTCCGGACTCAATGAGAAGCAGTTCTCCAAGTTCTGGAAAATCGAATCCGAATCTCCTGACTACAAGGTCAGCTTCAAGGACGGGGCCTGCGAAATCGTAGCCCCGAAAGGACTGACACTCTGGTACAAGGAGAAGATGAAAGGGGATGTCGTCATCGAATACGACGCCATCGTCTACAATGAGAAGGAGGGAGACCGCCTGAGCGACCTCAACTGCTTCTGGATGGCCACCGACCCTCAGGCCAAGGACGTATTCAAGCGCAGCAAGGAGCGCGGCGGGGTGTTCGCCAACTGCGCCCAGATGAAGCTCTACTACGTGGGCTTCGGCGGCAACTACAACAGCACCACTCGCTTCCGCCGCTACACCGGCGAGCCGGATCCCGCCATCATCAATGAATACACTGACTCCGACCATCTGCTCGAAGGCAACCACTGGTACCATATCAAGCTCGTAAGCGTCAAAGGCAGGGTACAGTACTGGATCGATGGCAAACTTCTGTTTGACTACAATGATGCCGACCCGTACACGGAAGGCTGGTTCGGTTTCCGCACCACCCTTTCCCGCACAGCCATCAAAAACTTCAGCTACACCAAGGTCGTGGAGCCTCCTTTCAGCGAGGCACCGCTCCATTGGATCGGAAATACCCCGAAACTCGACCGCGCTGTCAGCTTCGGAGTACCATTCAAGCAGGGAGAGGTGACCGCCAAGACAGCCCTCCAGCTCCAGTCAGCCGACGGCAGCACCATCACAAGTGACCAGTGGACTCTTGCGAAATGGCCTGACGGATCCGTCAAGTGGCTCGGAGTAGCCGCTGTAGTCCCTGGCGGGACTGACAACGCAAAACTCGTCAAGGTCAAGAAGGCGGAGACCGCTGAAAACAGGATGATAACGGAAGATGCCGGCAGCTTCATCGTGAATACCGGCAAGGTCAAAGCCGTCATCCCGAAGAGCGGCAGCAACATCATCGATGCCCTATGGGTTGGAGACACCAAGGTGGGCGGGGCAGCCGACCTTGTTGCCACAGAAGGCGGACACAGCTACACGAGCAAGATCAGCAAGATCACCCTTGAGCAGAACGGGGCCGTGCGCGGCACCATCAAGATCGAGGGTGTACACTATAGCGAGGAGAGCGGCCGCGAATGGCTGCCTTTCGTGGTGAGAATGTACTTCTTCAAGGATTCAGACCAGATCCGCCTCGTCCACAGCTTCATTTTCGATGGAGATCAGGACAAAGATTTCATATCTTCACTCGGACTTCGCTTCAGGGTTCCTATGCGCGAGCAGGCCTACAACCGCCACATAGCGTTCGCCACCGACAAGGGCAAGGTCTGGACAGAATCAGTTCAGCCGCTCCACGGCAGGCGCGTTCTCACCGATCCAAGGCCGCAGGGAGCGCAGCAGCGTCCGGCGGCAGCCCCTCAGGGAGGACCTCGCAAGCAAAAAGACTACCAGGAAGACCAGGAGAAGGGCATCAGAGTGCCTGAGCCTGACTACTTCGACCAGAAGGGACAGTTCCTCATCAAGAACTGGGCTTGCTGGGATTCGTTCCGTCTGAGCCAGCTCACCGACAACTCATGGTCGATCCGCAAGAAGACCCAGGAGGACCGCCCATGGATAGGCACACTCACCGGAGAGAGGGCGGCAGGCTATGCATTCGCCGGAGATGTCAGCGGAGGACTCGGAGTGTCCCTCAAATATTTTTGGCAGCTCTACCCTTCCACCATCGAGATCACCGATGCGCGCAGTGACGAGGCCACGATCAACGTATGGCTCTGGAGTCCTGAATCCGAGCCGATGGATCTGCGCCACTATGACACCGTAGCCCATGACCTCGAAGCCAGCTATGAAGATGTGCAAGAAGGGATGAGCACCCCTTACGGCATAGCCAAGACCAACACCCTCGTGCTCGTGCCGCAAGCCGCTTTCCCTGGACGTGAGGGCATCCTCGCCACGGCGGAACTCCTCGAAGAGGACAGCCAGATGCTGCCTACACCTCAGTACCTGCACGACAGCCGCGCGTTCGGCATCTGGTCCCTCCCTGACAGGAGCAACGACAAGAGAGTTGCCGTGGAGAACAGGCTCGACGAAATCATCAGCGTATACCAGAAAAATGTGGAAGAATTCAAATGGTACGGTTTCTGGAATTTCGGCGACTTCATGCACTCCATGGATGATGTCCGCGGAGTATGGAACTACGACATCGGCGGATTCGCCTGGGACAACACAGAGCTCGCCTCCAACATGTGGCTCTGGTACATGTTCCTGCGCAGCGGTCGTGAGGACATCTGGGATATGGCTGTGGCGATGAGCCGCCACACCACAGAGGTCGACGTATACCACATCGGACCGTACGCCGGGCTGGGCAGCCGCCACAACGTGTCACACTGGGGCTGCGGCGCCAAGGAGGCCCGCATCGGCCAGGCAGCATGGAACCGTTTCCTCTACTATCTCACCACAGACGAGCGTTCCGGAGACCTCATGGACGAATCCAAGGATTCCGAGCAGCTCCTCTACAAGATCGACCCTATGCGCCTCGCAGCTCCACGCAGCGAGACCCCATGCACCGCACCGGCACGTCTGCGCATCGGACCTGACTGGCTCGGATACGCCGGCAACTGGATGACCCGCTGGGAGAGGACCGGGGAGAAGCACTACTACGACATGATCATCGCTGGCATGAAGAGCATCGCAGCCCTGCCTAACGGACTTCTCACCGGCAAGGTGAAGGTGCTCGGATTCGACCCGGCCACGGGTGTGCTCAGCTGGGAGGGAGACCCTGCCTCCATCGGCACCAACCATCTTATGACCATCATGGGCGGATTCGAGATCATGACCGAGATGCAGGACATGATCAACGTGCCGGAGTTCAACGCCGCTTGGCTTGACCACGCAAGGCGCTACCACACCATGGCTGGATTCCGTGTCGGAAGGCTCAACGCCTACGCCGCATGGAAGGACCACGATGCGGACTTCGCCCGCAAGACCTGGGACGAGCTGCTGCGCGGCATCGACAGGCCTTACCATCCGAACACCAACGGCGCCGCCACCTGGAGCCTTGACGTGATCTACAGCCTCGAAGTGCTGCCGCTGTAGGACAGGTACAGTCATTCTTGTAAGGACGGCCCGACAGCCGTCCTTTTTTTGTATATTTGCATTGCCAATGACACAAACCAATCCATCAATTATATGAACATCAGATCACTGTTCCTGTCAGCGGCGCTGCTCCTTTCCGCAGTGCTCGCCTCGGGACGCGAGAAGTACAACTTCAACTCGGGGTGGCTCCTCAAGGTCGGGGACATCCCGTCTGCGGAAAGCCGCTCGTTCAAAGACTCCGGCTGGCAGAAGGTCACCCTGCCGCACGCCTTCAACGAGGACGAGGCGTTCAAGGTCAACAT
The DNA here is from genome assembly GCA_002439095.1 of Bacteroidales bacterium UBA6431. GTDB lineage: Bacteria > Bacteroidota > Bacteroidia > Bacteroidales > UBA932 > Cryptobacteroides. Next base: position 27,588 of record DJOT01000051.1, read on the forward strand.
CAAGGACCTCACCGACACAGTGGTGTGGTACCGCAAGCACTTCACCATGCCGAAATCAGCCCGCGGCAAGAAGGTCTTCATCGAATTCGAGGGAGCGCGCCAGGGAGTCGATTTCTACGTCAACGGCAAGCTGGTCGGCAAGCACGAGAACGGTGTCATGGCCTTCGGCTTCGACATCACCCCGTATCTCAAGTCCGGCAGCAATGTCATAGCCGTGCGCGTGGACAACAACTGGGACTTCGCCGAGAGGACCACGGGAGTGAAATACCAGTGGAGCAACCGCAACTTCAACGCCAACTACGGCGGCCTTCCGAAGAACGTCTGGCTGCACGTCACCGACAAGCTCTACCAGACCCTCCCGCTCTACTCCAACCTCCAGACCACGGGAGTCTACATCTACGCCTCCGACATCCGTGTGAAATCCCGCACTGCGGTCATCAACGCAGAGTCAGAAGTACGCAACGAGACCGGAAAGGCGCAGACCGCCGTCTACAAAGTCAGCGTCACAGACCCTGACGGCAAGCTCGTCACCAGTTTTGCATCAGCACCACAGGCCATCGAGGCCGGCCAGACGGTCACCCTCAGGGCATCCGCTCCAGCAGAAGGCCTGCACTTCTGGAGCTGGGGCTACGGCTATCTCTACGATGTCCGCACAGCCCTCGAAGTGGACGGCAAGGTGGTCGATGAAGTCTGCACCCGCACCGGTTTCCGAAAGACACGTTTCGCCGAAGGCAAGGTATGGCTCAACGACCGCGTGCTCCAGATGAAGGGATACGCCCAGCGTACCTCAAACGAATGGCCGGCCCTCGGAATGTCCGTCCCGGCATGGCTGAGCGACTACTCCAACGCCCTCATGGTCGAAGACAATGCCAACCTCGTCCGCTGGATGCACGTCACCCCGTGGAAGCAGGATGTCGAGTCATGCGACCGCGTCGGGCTCATCCAGGCGATGCCTGCAGGTGACGCGGAGCGCGATGTGGAAGGCCAACAGTGGAACCAGCGCAAAGAACTCATGCGCGACGCCATCATCTACAACCGCAACAACCCGTCAATCATCTTCTACGAATGCGGCAACGAATCCATCTCCCGCGAACACATGCTTGAGATGAGGGAGATCCGTGACAAATATGACTTCTACGGCGGCAGGGCCATCGGCAGCCGCGAGATGCTCGACATCCGCGAGTCCGAATACGGCGGCGAGATGCTCTATATCAACAAGAGCGCCCACTCCCCTTTCTGGGCCATGGAATACTGCCGCGACGAAGGTCTGCGCAAATACTGGGACGATTACTCATATCCTTTCCACAAGGAGGGCGAGGGCAACAAAGGCTTCCACTCCGCTATGGCCAACAAGATGGTGGCAGGAGACGCCTCCCCGTACAACCACAACCAGGACCAGTTCACCGTGGAGCTCGTGCGCCGCTGGTATGACTACTGGAGGGAAAGGGCAGGCTCCGGGCAGAGAATCAGTTCCGGCGGGGTCAAGATCATATTCTCCGACTCCAACACCCACTTCCGCGGCGTGGAGAACTACCGCCGCAGCGGTGTCACAGACGCGCTGCGCATCCCGAAAGACGGCTTCTTCGCCCATCAGGTGATGTGGGACGGCTGGGTGGATGTCGAGAACCCGCGCATCTACATCGTCGGCCACTGGAACTACGACAAGGGAACTGTGAAACCGGTCTATGTGGTTTCCAACACTGAATCCGTGAAGCTTTTCCTCAACGGCAAGGAGATTCAGGACCTGAAACGGGACTATGAGTTCCTTTTCACCGCAGAGAACGTCACATTCGAGCCTGGCAAAATCGAGGCTGTAGGCTACAACGGCGGCAAGGAAGCCGCACGCTACGCCATCGAGACGGCAGGGCAGCCGACCGCGATCAAACTCTCCAGGATTGAGAACCCTTCAGGCTGGAAGGCTGACGGGGCAGACGTCGCCCTCGTGCAGATCGAAGTCGTCGATGCGCAGGGACGCAGATGCCCTCTCGCCAACGACATGATCCACTACGACCTCGAAGGTCCGGCAGAGTGGCGAGGCGGCATGGCCCAGGGCCCGGACAACTACATCCTCGCCCAGGATTTCCCTGTTGAGTGCGGTGTCAACCGCGCCATCATCCGCTCCACCACCACTCCTGGAAAAGTGACCCTCAAGGCATCGGCCGAAGGTCTCAAGGGAGCGGAAATCTCTCTTGAAACCATTCCTTTTGAAGTCACAGGAGGTCTCAGCACATATATCCCTGGCGACCATCTCAAAGGCCGCCTCGACAGAGGAGAAACCCCGCAGACACCTTCATACTACGACCGTTGTGTAGACGTGGAGATCGTTTCAGCCACAGCAGGAGTCAACGCAGACAAGGCCAACGCATCATTTGACGACAACGAGTTGAGCGAATGGACCAACGACGGAAGGCTCTCCACCGCCTGGATCACCTACCGGCTCGGCAGGATGGCCCAGATCGATGAAGTCTGCGTCAAGTTCACCGGCTGGCGCATGCGCAGCTACCCTATCGAGATCTACGCCGGGGATGAACTCATCTGGGAAGGCGAGACCCCGCGCTCTCTGGGCTATGTGCACCTGCCGGTCAAGCCTGTCATGACACGCGAGATCACGGTCAAGCTCAAAGGCTCAGCACAAGATGAGGACGCCTTCGGCGGCATAGTCGAAGTCGTGGCCCCGGCCGCAGGAGAACTCGACCTCTTCAAGGCCAAAGGCGCCGAGAAGAAGAGCAACGAACTCCGCATCGTCGAGATAGAATTCAAGGAGAATCTCCTGCAGTAAAGCAAGTTCCCCAGACGCAATGAGGAAGGCCCTGAAGTCTATCTGACTTCAAGACCTTCCTCTTATCTTGAATACATATTCCTACCGCCAAGACATACCGATGTCCCAATGGACAGCATATTTCGCAGATGTTTTTTCCTTGGGCAAGTTGAACTCTTCAAGAATAAGTTCGTATGCCTGAGGGAATTCTTCCAACCACTTGCCCACGGCAACCTCATAGGTATCTGACTTGATATTATAGAATATTCTGCCACGAGGTTTATCCTGATAGGCTCCGACATATGGACCTGAACCATCGCCATGATACTTTTGCTTTCGGAACTCCCTCTTCCATACATCTTCATGCATTTCAGAACAAGTAATCCTGCCATCTGAAGCATTCGCCTGAGTGTAATCACTGATTTTGTGTGAGACGACTCCGAAAAGTTCATTTCTTGAACGATTGTACCAGAACAATCCGACTTTGGGTTCCGAGTCCTTGCCGCGGTTTGCCGCCATCTGGGACATCACAGCCGCATATTCGTCCTGCGTAAAGGCCTGCAGAGAAAAACCGGATTTTCCCCCGCTATGGGAAGCACCTATGAAAGAAAATGAGATGACGATCAATTTCGTATCGTCGAAGACATAGTACATTTCATCTGTTGCAGACAGTTTACGCATCCAGATTCCGCTATATGCCCCGGTGAGTTGGACTGGCAGACCCGCTCCCTCAGTCGGGTGCTCAAGAGTATCCTTGATCGTAGCCTTTACTTTTGACGCAAGGGACGGATCCGAACTTTTCAATACCTTATACGCATCCAATGCGCTAGGCAGAAACTCCAATATCATAACTCATCTATATCAACAGTGACCGCCTTCCCAGAATTGAGTTCTTCGATTCCGGATTCAAGCCGTCCGGACAACTTCTCGGAGAACAATACTTTTTCCGTTTCCTTGATAGAGTTATATTCATCAAGCGATATAAGGACAGCAGCCGTATTACCACGGTTAATCAGCAGTGAACTTGAATTATTGATGACATCATCAACATAACGCTTCACATTGGCCCTGAACTCAGAAATTGTTGCAACAGTCATATTCTAGTTTTTCGCAAAATTACGTACAATATTTTGTACAACAAAATATTTATACCATATTTACATTGGCCAAAGAGGCCGCCCCGGTGAAGGGCGGCCTCTTATTTTTGCAGCAACATGCAATTACTTATTATACTGCTTGTAGAACGGAAGCTTTGTCAGATCCACTGTCACGAGGCAGAGTCTCTTACCGTCTGAATAGTGGCCGCTCTGGAAGCAGAGGGTCTTGCCGTCAGGGCTGAAGAAAGGCTGGGCATGGTCAGGTGCCATCTTGAGGTCGGAAGCGATCATGTGGCGGTAGCCGTTGGCCACGTTGATCACCCATACGTCTCCGCCGAAAGTATCACCGGCAGCCCACTGGTTGTCACGCGTGGAGTTGCAGTGCCAGAAACCACGGCCACGCAGAGCGCTCTCGCGATCCTTCTCCATCTCCACGTTGCCGAGGCACTCCACGTCATCGGTGCGCAGGTTGATGCGGAAGATTCCGCTGGCCTGCTTGCGCAGACGGTCCTGCCATCCGAGTACATTGAAATAAACATAATCCTCAGTGCCGAAGGTCTCATGGGTCACCCAGTCAAGCGGTGTCTCCTTGTAGAGAGGCTTGTAGGTGCAGGCATCAGCATCGGCGTACCACATCCTCTGGTCGGCGTCACCGCCGGTCTCGCAGCAGAACACGATTTCGTTAGGACGGAAACGGCTTGCCTGGATATGGCCTACCTTGAAGTCCACGTCGCAGATCTTGGTCACCTCGCCGGTCTTGAGATTCATCTTGCGCAGACCGCTCAGGGACTGGCTGACCTTGACAGGCTGGTCATCACGAGGTACGAAAGCCTTGGCCTTCATGGCGGCGATCTCCTCAGGAGTACCTTCACGGGTCACGGTAATGTAGGCATACTCATCCTCGCTGTTGACGCACCATCCGCCAGGACGGCCCATCTCCGGACTTGTCGGGAACACTCCGAGTTTGGTCAAATAACTGTCGAACGAACCGGCATTGTTCTTCTTGGCATCAGCGAAGAGCTTGTCAAGATCCATGACATAAAGAGTCCAGTCTTCTCCGACACGCTTGTTGACAAACAGCTTGTTGGACCTGTTGGCAAGGAACACGGAGCCGACACTTCCCTCGGTCACCTGAATGATCTTGCCGGTGGCGACCTCGACAAAGAAATACTGTGTCGGGGTGAACTCCCTCACCTTTCCGTCAGGCATGGTGTGCTTCTGCGGAGCCTCACCTGCCCGTGTTGAAGAACGGAACAGAAGGTATTTTCCATCAGGAGTCCACATCGGGTCAGTCTGATAGATGAATTTGTCGTTTTTCTGAGTGTCTGTGAGGACAACAAGCGAAACTCCGGTCTGCGGATCCTTCACCACCTTCTTCTCCGAAGGCTGGAACTTTCCTAACTGAGCATTCGCAGATGAGATCGCAACCATAAATACGGCTGCAGCGAGCAATGCTTTTTTCATTTAAAAGAAAAATTGGTTAATGTGTTAAATGTATTCGTAAAATGAATAATCATCAAAAATCATACCTAAAGCCGCTTCAAGGGTTTACCGTTGATGGTGCAATCTTCGAAGACAACCTCCCCGACCTTCCCGTGGGAGAAGTTGCCACCTGAGCTGACACCGTCAAAGCGGCAGCCTTTGAGTTTGACGCCACCGATGTTCGTCCTGTCTTCAAGGCCATACAGCCACAGGCCGTATTCAGACTTGGAGCAAGTGACATTCTCCAGCACTACATTCCTCACCTCCGGATAGAAATCCCTCCGGGCCTTCTCGCGCGGCTCATAATCAAGGTTTATACGCAGCACGGCCTCGCGGCACTGCCCTACCGTCACATTGCGGACATATATGTTCTCTATCACGCCACCTCTGGCCGGCGATGTCTTTATGCGTATGACCCTCTCAAGATTCGGAGAATCCATCCTGCAGTTCTCCACAAAAAGGTTGCGGAAACCGCCTGAGATTTCGGAACCGATCACCACCCCGCCGTGGCCGTCATTCATGGTACATCCCCGCACCACGATGTTCTCGCTCGGCACGTTCCACCTTCTCCCGTCCTCGTTGCGTCCGCTCTTGATGGCGATGCAGTCGTCCCCGGTATCGAAGAGGCAGTTCTCGATCAGCACGTTGCGGCAAGATTCCGGATCGCAGCCGTCTCCGTTGGGCCCGTTGTTGACCACATGCACCCCGCGAACTGTCAGGTCTTCACAGAACAGGGGATGAATCACCCAGAACGGGGAGCGGAGCAGCGTCACATCCTCGATGAGCACGGTGGTGCAGCGGTTGAAGTTGATGGTCTGGGGGCGCAGGCAGTCCGCTTCCCCGTAGATTCTCTCCCCCACCGGGACACGGCTCTCGGCCTGCTCAAGCAGTTTCAGCCTTGAGGCACGCCAGGTCTTGCCGTCCGGCCCTGTGAAATCGTTACGTTCGATGTTTTTCTGGCGGCCCCACCAGTTCTCGCGGGAAGCCTGCCCGTCTATTGTCCCCTTGCCTGTAATGGCGATGTTGGTCTCGCCGTAGGCGTAGATCAGCGGTCTGGCGTTGTAGCAGTCCAGCCCCTCCCAACGGGTAAGCACTGCCGGAAAATATAGGGAGACATCTGTCGAAAATTTCAAGACAGCCTTATCGGAGAGATGCAGGCGCACATTGCTCTTGAGCGTGATCGGGCCGGTGTAGAAAACGCCGTCGGGTACCACCACAGTCCCTCCTCCGGAGCGGCTCATCTCCACTATAGCAAGGTTGATGGCGTCATGGGCAAGCCTGTCCGGATCGTCAGCCACAGCACCGTAATCCGTGATGGAGACGCTACGGTCAGGAAAATGCACCTTTGACATCCCGGAGACTATCCTTTCAGCCTCAGTCCACGGGGTCCGGGCGGCAGAAGCAGGACCGCATGCAAATACGGCGGCAGCAAAAGCCGCGATAAAAAATCTACTGCTTGACATCATTGATATAGGTGTTTATCAGTTTCAGATTGCTGATGGCAGAACTTTCCCATTCGGGCACAGGGGTGCTGACGCGTACATTCTCGAAAGTGAAATCATCGAGAGTGAACTCCTCTGGGACAGGACGCACCTCGGCGAAGCTCTTGCATTCGAGGTTGAGATTTCTGAATATGATATGCTCCCCGTATGAGCGCGGGATGTCCTTGCGGTCCTTGAGATCGAAGAACTGCTTCCATGCCCCGACATTGAGCACGCAGCGGCAGCTGCCTTCGATGCCGTCGATAGTGATATACTCATAGTGCTGAGGCGTGTCCGGGCGCATTTTGAGCTGGAGCAGAGACTGCCCGCGGTCCACCTTGCAGTTGCGGATCAATATATTATGCGTCTGTATGCACTCGCTCCCGCAGGTCACGCAGCTCCCGGTGGTGCGGTCAAAGAAGCACTCCTCCACGAGGATATTGCTGTTGGGGCCATTGTTCTCATCCTTGTCAGCCCACGGGCCCTTGCCGCCCTTGAAACAGATGGCGTCATCATTGACCGTGATGCGGCAGCCCTTGACATGCACGTTGGAGCAGACATCCAGATCGATCCCGTCGGCACTCGCGGACTTTATCGGTTCGCGCGGAGAGAATATCCTGAGGTTCAGGAGTTTGATATGATCCGTCTTGTAGATGTGGCAGGTCCAGAATGGGGAGTTCTGGAGAGTGACGTCAGCGATGGTGACGTTGCGGCTGTTGGACACGTGCAGAAGACGCGGCCGCTGCTCATCCTTGTTGGTACATTTGGGGTTCCATTGGCGACGTATGCGGAACGCCTTCCAGTAAGGACTGCCGTTGCCGTCGATGGTGCCGCAACCTGTAAGGGTGAACCCGTCAAGGCCGTCCGCGTTGATCAAGGCCGGGAAATACTTGCAGACCTCCCCTTCTATGCGGGTCATCACCACGGGGAAATCATAGATGTGCTCGCTGCCGAGGAGCACTGCCCCGCGGAGAAGGTGCAGATGGGTTCCCTGCCTGAAGAAGAGGGCTCCGCTCTTGTAGATGCCCTCGGGTATCACCACCACTCCGCCGCCCTCCTCAGCCGCCTTGTCTATAACGCTCTGAATCAGCTCGGTCTGCACGTTGACAGGATCACTGATGGCACCATAATCGGCGATATTGTACAGTTTTCCGAGGGATTCGGGGGCAGGCGCTTCCGCTTCCTTGAACCACTCCGGGACAGGTGTCCCGTCCGGAAAGAGCAGAGGCTCCGCTTTGGTTTTCTTTCTGGCATCCACCGGCACGAGGGCACACAGCGCGAGCATGGTCAAAATTATTCTTCTCATCTGTCTGGTAATTTAAATTGGTATTGTTTTCTCGGTGTTATTTACAAAAATAGCCATTTATTTTCAAATTGGCGAGAATAATTTGTAACTTTGAGCAAACTGCACATAAAAACCACAACATGAGATTTTTGACCACCGCCGTGCTTTCTCTCGCCCTCGCCACGGGGCTTCATGCACAGCAGACACAGACCATCTACCTGTCCGGCACAGGGCTCAACGACACCAGGACCTGGGAATTCCGCTGCTCCGCCGGCTTGAAAAGCGGAAAATGGGGAAAGATTGAAGTTCCGTCCCAATGGGAACTTCAAGGTTACGGAGAATACAACTACGGCCGCGGGTTCGGCCCCTCTAAACCCCTCAACGAATACGGCGAATACCGCCACCGCTTCAAGGTGCCCTCGTCCTGGAAAGGAATGGACGTGAAAATCGTTTTCGAGGGAGTCATGACCGACACGGATGTCCGCATCAACGGCAAGAGTGCCGGAGATGTCCATCAAGGAGGATTCTACCGCTTCGAATACAACATCAGCGGCCTGCTCAAATACGGGGCATACAACAAACTTGAAGTGACCGTCAAAAAAGAATCCGACAACGCCTCGGTCAACAACGCGGAACGCCACGCCGACTGGTGGAACTTCGGCGGCATCTACCGCCCTGTCTACCTTACCAGCACAGCTCCAGAGCACATAGAGCACTACGCAATCGACGCCCGGGCCAACGGAGTGATGACAGTCAGCCTTGACGTGCGCAACGCCCCCGAGGGCTCAAGTGTGGAGTACACCCTCTCCCCTCTCGCCGCACCGGAGCGCATCGTCAATTCGCACACCATGCCGCTCAAGTCAGCGGACCAGACCGACACCCTCGTGTGGGGCCGGGTGCAGAGCTGGGACTGCGAGCACCCGAACCTCTACATCCTCAAGATGGCCCTACTCGCCCCGGACGGCAGCAGACTGCACGAAGTCGAGCAGAGAGTAGGGTTCAGGACAGTTGAGCTCAGGCCTAAGGACGGGCTCTATGTCAACGGGACAAAAGTTGTCCTCAAAGGCATCAACCGCCATACTTTCCACCCGGAAGGCGGGCGCTGCACCGACAGGGAAATCAGCCTGCAGGACGCCAGACTCATTAAGGAGATGAACATGAACGCTGTCCGTTCCCACTACCCGCCCGACACCCATTTTCTGGACATCTGCGACTCACTCGGCATCTTCTATCTCGATGAACTTGCCGGATGGCATGGACGCTACGATGACAGCGTGGGCGCAAAGCTCGTGGAGGAGATGGTACGGCGCGATGTCAACCACCCGAGCATCATAATCTGGGACAACGGCAACGAGGGCGGCTGGAATACCAAGCTTGACCCCCTCTTCGCCAAGTACGACCCCCAGAAACGCCACGTCATCCACCCTTGGGCTGATTTCGATGAACTCGACACCCATCACTACCCTACTTTCCTCACCGGCGTAGGCCGCTTCACCAATGGCTATAAGGTATTCATGCCTACTGAGTTCATGCACGCCAATTCAGACCAGGGAGGCGGGGCCGGCCTCGAGGACTTCTGGGCCAACTGGACATCGCACCCGCTGTTTGCCGGCGGCTTCATCTGGGCATTCATCGATGAGTCCGTCAAGCGCACAGACAAAGGCGGCATGCTCGACTGCAATTTCGACATGGCTGACGACGGAGTCGTGGGCCCGTACCGCGAAAAAGAAGGCAGTTTCTGGGCGATACGTGACATCTGGGCACCGATACAGTTCGCCAAGATGTACATAACCCCTTCATTCAACGGGGAATTCTTCATCACCAACAAGTACCTTTTCACCAACCTTGATAAATGCCGGATGCATTATCGGCTCAAGACCATATCATCCCCTGAAGAAGGCGCCCGCTCGGCCATCACGGCAGAAGGAGAGATTCCGATGCCGCCGCTCGCCCCGAACACCACGGGAATCATGAGGATGGAAATCCCTCAAGGCTTCTTCGACAACGACATCCTCGAACTTGAAGCCTTCGGGGAGAAAGGTGAAAGCATCTGCACATGGACATGGCCTATACACTATGCCGCAGACTATCACGCACGGCACTCGGGCATAGCAAAGGCCAGCGGCAAGGCGCAGATGACCGATAAAGACGGCATCTGCACACTCAGCGGCAACGGGATTGACGCAAGTTTTGACACTGCAAGCGGAGAGCTGAAAGGCATCAGGGTCAAAGGACGCGACAGCGCATTCGGAGGCATGACAGCCACCGGCATCAAGATGAAGTTCATCAAGGGATATTCGATGATGGACGGAGACGATGCCGTCTTTGTCGCCAAGTATCTCGGTGCAGTGGACTCCATCGTCTGGAGGATGAGGCCGGACGGACGGCTCGGCATGGATGCCATCCTGCTCAACCGCGACAACGGCGGGGTGCGCGGTGGCTTCGATGACGGGTTCATGGACACTGAAATCAAGGATCTCGGCTTCTCGTTCACATATCCTGAAAAGAACGTCAAAGGCATGCAGTGGCTCGGACGCGGCCCGTACAGGGTATGGAAAAACCGCACGCGCGGCCACAACATAGACCTCTGGCAGAAAGCATACAACACCACAATCACAGGACGCCCGGCGGACGGGCCGCTGGAGTACCCGGAATTCAAGGGATACCACGGCAATATATACTGGGCCAGCCTTCTCTCGGACACTGACCCGCTCACCATAACAAGCGAGACTGACGGCCTGTATCTCAAGGTCTACACCCCTGACGAGTCTGCCGACAGCAAAAGCAGGCTGTTCCCGATACTTCCGGACGGAGACATAGCCCTGCTTCTCGACATCCAGGCCATCAAGAGCTTCAAGAGCATCCCGCAGCAGGGCCCGAAGAGCCAGCCAGGCAACATCCGCATCAAATCCGGAGACGAGGGGCTGAGAATGAAAGTATGGTTCGACTTCAACAAATAACAACCACATAATGAAAAAGCCAATATCAATCATCATCGGCATCCTGTGCATGGCGGCATCCTGTCTGGCACAGACTGCCTACGACTTCTCAAAGTTGAAGATGGAGCCTCTCGGACGCGGTGTCATCGCAGTCAGAAAGAGTCCGTCAGAAGTCTTTGTAAGCTGGAGATACTTGAGTTCAGACCCTTCCGGAGCATCATTCGACATCTACCGCGACGGGGTCAAAATCAACAGCGCGGCCATCAAGGATGTATGCTGGTTCATCGACAGCAACCCCTCCGCCTCCGCCGCCCGATATGAGGTGCGCCCGCACAAGGGCACGCTCCGCAGCGGCAGCTTCACCCTTCCGGCAAACGCTCCTCAGGGCTACATCCCGATAGCGCTGGACATACCTGCGGACCAGACTATGCCGAACGGAGAAGTCGCCACCTACTCGCCTAACGACTGCTCGATCGGGGATGTGGACGGAGACGGAGAATATGAGATCTTCCTCAAATGGGATCCGTCCAACGCCCACGACAACGCCCACAACGGATACACGGGGGACGTGTTCATCGACTGCCTCAAACTCGACGGCACACGGCTCTGGAGAGTCAACCTCGGCCGCAACATACGCGCCGGAGCGCACTACACCCAGATGATGGTCTATGACCTGGACGGGGACGGGTGCGCCGAGATGGTGGTGAAGACCTCCGACGGCACCATAGACGGCACCGGCAAGGTGATCGGAGACCCGGCAGCCGACTACCGTGAGCACAGTGAGGCCACCCTCGGCCGCATCATGAGCGGAAACGAGTACCTCACCATCTTCAACGGACGCACAGGTGCGGCCATGAAGACCATCGAGTACCTTCCGGGACGCGGTGAGAACGGCAGTTGGGGAGACACACGCGCCAACCGCTCCGACCGCTACCTTGCAGCCATCGCATACCTCGACGGGAAGCACCCGAGCGTGGTGATGTGCCGCGGATACTACACCCGCGCCACCCTCGCCGCCTACGACTGGGACGGCAAAGACCTGAAACTGCGCTGGTTCTTCGACTCGCACAGCAAGCCGGAGCTCAAGAGCTACGATGGCCAGGGCAACCACAACCTTCGCGTAGCCGATGTGGACGGGGACGGGTGCGATGAGATCGTATACGGATCATGCTGCATCGACCATGACGGCACAGGACTCTACAACACAGGCTGGAAACACGGCGACGCCATGCACATCGGGGCCATGGTGCCGGGCAGCGACGCGCTCCAGATATGGATCGGACACGAGACCAAGGGTGTGGGAACCACACTCACCGACGCGCGCACCGGCAAGCTCCACTTCCGCATCCCGTCCAACATCGACGTAGGACGCACCATGGCGGCCGACATAGACCCGACCAACCATGGCTGGGAACTCTGGAGCTCCGCCTCCGGCACGCTCCGCAACTACAGGGGCGAGAGCATCGGAGAGAAGCCGGCGAGCCAGAACTTCGCCATCTGGTGGGACGGAGACCTCTCACGCGAACTGCTGGACGGCAACAAAGTGCTGAAATTCAACCCTCGGACCCGCAAGGTCGAAGACTACTTCGTATTCGAGGGAGCTTCAAGCATCAACGGCAGCAAATCCAACCCATGCATCTCGGGAGACCTCTTCGGCGACTGGAGAGAAGAAGCCCTCATGCGCTCCTCCGACAACAAGGAACTCAGGCTCTACGTCTCCACGGAACCGACATCATACCGTTTCCACACTTTCCTCGAGGATCCGGTATACAGGACAAGCCTCGCCAACGAGAACGTCTGCTACAACCAGCCGCCGGAGGCAGGATTCTACTTCGGCTCCGACCTCAACGGCAAATTCCGGGGGAGTGTGGTCAAGGGCAATAAAGTCAAGAAGGGAGTGCTCCCGGAAGACGTGCTCCTCGATTCTGTAGTGATCAAAAGTTCTCCACGCCCAGGACGCCCTGATCCCCGTGGGCAGCGCCCGCCGATGCGGCCGGAAAGTCCGCGGACGCAACCCAAGCCACAACCCACAGCCTGGTACACCCCGACCGTAGAGAACAAGCCCTTCGTCCGCTGGTGGTGGCTCGGCAGTGCCGTGGATAAAGAAGGCCTGACATGGAACCTTGAGCAGTTCGCCAAGGCGGGCATAGGCGGATACGAAGTGACCCCCATATACGGAGTGCAGGGCAATGAAAAGAACGACATAGATTATCTCTCCCCGAAATGGATGGAGATGTACAAGCACCTCGTCTCCGAATCTGAAAGGCTCGGACTAGAATGCGACCTCAACAACGGCACCGGATGGCCCTTCGGCGGCCCTCAGATCACGGAAGAGCTGGCAGCCAAGAAGATGAAGATCACCTCGGAAGGCATCTCCACCGAACTCACGGGCCAGAAGGTCAAGAGAGCCGCCCCGGGCGGGGAGGGCCTCGTCATGGACCACTACAATCCGGACGCCCTGAAAGTCTACTTGGAGCGCTTCGACAAAGCCTTCAAGGAAAGCGGGGCCAAATGGCCGCATACCTGGTTCAATGATTCTTACGAAGTCTACGGAGCTGACTGGACAGAGAAGTTCCCTGAGATCTTCAAGGAAAGATATGGCTACGACATAGTGCCATATCTCAAGATGCGTCCGGAACCGCAAGAACGCGGGCGCGGCCCGAGACAGCCTCAAGCAAAGCCCGAGCTCCCGAAAAAAGCGGATCCGTCCAAAGTCACAGAATATGACAGGGCCATTGCGGACTACCGTGAGTGCCTCGGAAATCTTCTGATGGAGAACTTCATCAGCCCATGGATAAGCTGGTGTCACAGCCACGGCTCTCTCGTGCGCAACCAGTCCCACGGCTCCCCGGCCAACCTTCTGGATGTCTATGCCGCCGTGGACATCCCCGAATGCGAGACCTACGGCCGCTCCGAGTTCAACATACCCGGACTTAGGCAGGACCCGATCATGAAGCCCAATGACGGCGACCCGGCCGTACTGAAATTCGCATCGTCTGCCGCCCATGTCGCAGGCCACAAATATGTCTCTTGCGAATCTCTGACATGGATGACGGAGCACTTCCGCACCTCGCTCAGCCAGTGCAAGCCGGAACTCGACCAGGCATTTGCCGCAGGCGTCAACCACATCTATTTCCATGGTGCGCCATACTCCCCGAAGGGGGCGGAATTTCCGGGATGGATGTTCTATGCCTCCATCAACATGTCCCCTACCGGCGGGATGTGGAGGGACGCACCCGCCCTGTTCAAGTACATTGAACGTTGCCAGGCTTTCCTCACGGCAGGGGAACCGGACTCAGACTTTCTTCTCTACTTCCCTATCTACGATGCCTGGAGCGGCATGACCGAAACTCCGTACATGATGTTCGACATCCACAGCATGGGACGCAAGCTTCCGGAGCTCAAAGCTGTGATGAACGAGATCACTTCACGCGGATACGATGCCGACTACATCTCCGACAAGCAGCTGCAGACGCTGGCGATAGACAAGCCTGTGATTGTCCCGGCCTGCAACTTCATGCCGGTGGAGACGGCCCGGAGACTCGTGGAGCTGAAAAATGCCGGAGTGCCGGTATATTTCATCGGCAATGTCCCGAAAGATGTGCCGGGGCTGCATGACCTGCCGGCGAGGCGCAAGGAATTCAAGAAGATCGCCAGAAGCTTCGGCAAGGCTGTCAAGCTCGACAAAGCTTTCGAGGGAGTGAAGCCAGAAGAGTTCCGCAGCATGCTCGGAGGCTCGATGATACGCCGCCGCAACGAATGCGGAGGCTGGAACTACTTCGCCGCCATCCTCAACAGCAAAGAAGTGGACGGATGGGTAAAACTCGGCACGCCGGCCGCCTCCGCCATGCTCTATGACGCAGTCAGCGGAATCTCAGGCAAAGCGCAGGTACGCAACACATCAGACGGCTGCGCCGAAATCCGCCTGCAGCTCAAGCCGGGAGAGTCCGTGCTCATCAAGACCTTCCCCACACAGGTGGAAGCCCCGGCATGGAACTACATAGCCTCTGAAGGCGCGCCGATAGCGATCGACCGTGCATGGAACATCTCATTCCCGCAGAGCGACCCGCAGATCAAAGGCAACTTCTTCACGGACAAGCCGATGGACTGGACCAAGCTCAAGAACTGCCCGGACGCTAAGATCAACTTCGCCACGGCCCTCTACTCCTCTGCCATACCTATGACAGACCCGAAAGCAGCCGACAGCTGGATACTTGACCTCGGCGATGTACGTGAGAGCGCACGCGTGTTCATAAACGGGGAGGAAGTCGGCACGGCATGGTGCGTTCCGTTCAGGATCGATGTCGGCAAATATCTCAAGCCGGGCATCAACCTGCTTGACGTGTATGTCACCAACCTCCAGTCCAACAGGATCGCCGACTACGACAGACACGGAGTCAAATGGAGAATCTTCAAGGACGCCAACATCAACACTCTCGGCCGCGAAAAGGACTTCGGCAAGTGGGAGACGGACCCTTCCGGGCTCTGCTCCGAAGTCAAGCTGATACCGGTGCACTACGATGTTCCGGCCAAGGAAGCGGTCATCGCGCAGGCCCGCAAGGTCAACGGCTATTTCATGCGCAAGTACGGCGACCCCGCCAAAGTGGTGCCTTTCCCGTCACGCCACAAGGTGTACGAGGGCAATATCTGGACACGCGCCGTCTATTATGAAGGCCTGCTCGCGCTCCACGGGGTCGATCCGCAGCAGAAATATCTCGACTACACCATGGACTGGGGCGAGAGGTTCGGATGGAACATGCGCGGCGGAAATTTCCTGACACGCAACGCCGACAACTACTGCTGCGCCCAGGCCTACATCGACATGTACCGCATCTACAAGGATCCGAAGATGATGGAGAACGTCGTCAAATGTATGGACAATCTCATCTCCACCGATGAATCCGATGCCGACTGGACATGGATCGATGCCATCCAGATGGGGATGCCGGTGCTTGTCAAGTACGGCGTCACTGCTGGGAAACCGGAGTACTTCGAGAAGGCGTGGAAAATGTACAAGTGGGCACGCGACCGTTTCTTCAACGAGGGTGAGGGTCTGTGGTGGCGCGACAAGGACTTCTGCCCGCCGTACAAGACCCCATCCGGGAAGAACTGCTACTGGAGCCGCGGCAACGGCTGGGTGCTGGCCGCATACGTGCGCGTCCTCGATGAACTTCCCGCCAATGACCCGCACCGGACTGTCTATGAGGCAGATTTCAAAGCCATGTGCGAAGCCCTGATCAAGGTGCAGAGGGAAGACGGCACCTGGAACTGCTCCCTTGCCGACCCGGATGATTTCGGAGGGCCGGAGGCAACGGGGACTTCTCTATTCACCTATGGCCTGGCCTGGGGTGTACGCACCGGCAGGCTCGACAAGGATGTCTTCCTGCCGGCTGCGGCAAGAGCCTGGAATGCCCTGAACCGAATCTGTATCCACGATGACGGATTCATCGGCTTCTCACAGGGATCAGGCAAGGAGCCGAAAGAGGCCCAGCCAGCGACATGGGACAGAATCCCGGACTTCGAGGACTTCGGCACGGGCTGCTACCTGCTCGCCGCAAGCGAAATCGCGAAACTGTAGCGAATAATTCGGATTTTATTAGTACTTTTGTATGAATGTAATCTCTTTACAAGACTTACTAAAACTATTATTATAATAATATGGCTAAAGAAAAGAAATTCATCACCTGTGATGGTAATCAGGCCGCGTCAAACATCGCTTACCTTTTCAGCGAGCACGCCGCCATCTACCCTATCACGCCATCTTCGACAATGGCAGAGAACATTGACGAATGGGCTGCCCACGGCAAGAAGAACCTGTGGGGAGAGACTGTCAAAGTCACCGAGATGCAGAGTGAGGCAGGCGCTGCCGGCGCTGTCCATGGTTCCCTCCAGGCCGGTGCCCTGACCACCACCTACACCGCCTCTCAGGGTCTCCTCCTGATGATTCCTAATATGTACAAGATCGCCGGCGAGATGCTCCCGGCCGTCTTCCACGTATCAGCACGCGCCCTGGCATCCCACGCCCTTTCCATCTTCGGAGACCATCAGGATGTGATGGCATGTCGCCAGACCGGTTTTGCCATGCTCGCATCAAGCTCCGTACAGGAAGCCCAGGATCTCGCGGCTGTGGCACACCTCTCCGCCATCAAGGCTTCAGTACCTTTCCTACACTTCTTCGACGGATTCCGCACCTCACATGAGATCCAGAAGATCGAGGCCATCGATGAGGAGGACCTCAAGAAGATGGTCAGCCAGAAGTCTCTGGACAACTTCCGCGCACGCGCCCTCACCCCGGAGGCTCCGGTGACCCGCGGCACTGCGCAGAACGGAGACGTATATTTTCAGGCGGTCGAGTCCCGCAATCAGGTCTATGAGGCCGTTCCGGACATCGTAGCACGCTACATGGGAGAAATCGGAGAACTGACCGGACGCCAGTACCGTCCGTTCGAGTACTACGGAGCAGCGGATGCCGAATGCATCATCGTGGCCATGGGTTCAGTCACCGAGACAGCAAGGGAGACTGTGGACTACCTCGCCACCCGCGGACGCAAATACGGTGTTGTCACCGTGCACCTCTACCGCCCGTTCTCCGAGAAATATCTCCTCAAAGTACTTCCAAAGAGCGTCAAGAAGATCGCTGTGCTCGACAGGACCAAAGAGCCGGGAGCACTCGGGGAGCCTCTCTACCTCGACATCAAGGCCCTTTTCCAGGACAAGGACAACGCTCCGCTCGTAATCGGCGGCCGCTACGGACTCTCATCCAAGGACACCACCCCTGCGCAGATCATCGCAGTGTTCGACAACCTCGACCGCAAGGAGCCTAAGAACGACTTCACCATCGGCATCACCGATGACGTCACCTTCAAGAGCCTCCCGACCAAGGGTGAGGTTTCCATCGTGAAGAAGGGCACCACCGAGTGCAAGTTCTACGGACTCGGCTCAGACGGTACTGTCGGCGCAAACAAGAACACCATCAAGATCATCGGCACCCACACCGACCTCTACAGCCAGGCATACTTCGACTACGACTCCAAGAAGTCCGGCGGATACACCTGCTCTCACCTCAGGTTCGGAAAAGAGCCTATCAAGGCTCCATATCTTGTCAACACCCCTGACTTCGTGGCCTGCCACGTGCCTTCATACCTTGAGAAATACGATGTGCTCAAGGGCATCAAGGAAGGCGGCAGCCTCCTTCTCAACTCCCTCTGGGATGAAGAGGAGACAAAGGAAAGGATTCCGGACTTCGTCAAGTCTGTGATCGGGCGCAAGAAGATCAAGCTCTACATCATCAACGCCACCAAGATCGCATCCGAGATCGGCCTCGGAGGACGCACCAACACCATTCTCCAGAGTGCATTCTTCCGCATTTCAGGCATCATCCCTGTAGATGACGCTGTCAAGTACATGAAAGATGCGGCTCTCAAGTCTTATGGCAAGAAGGGCGAGAACATCGTAAACATGAACTACGCCGCAATCGACCGCGGTGGTGAGTACATCGAGGTCAAGGTTCCTGCCGAGTGGGCAAACATCAACGCCAAGTTCGTCAACCACAACGCCAACCGCCTCGCAACTCCGTTCGTCAAGGAGATCGCCGACGTGGTCAACGCACAGTGCGGCGACAGCCTCCCGGTAAGCGCGTTCCTGCCATACAAGGACGGCACCATGCCGGCCGGCACAGCCGCATACGAGAAGAGAGGCGTGGCCGTGAACGTTCCTGTATGGGATGCCGACAAATGTATCCAGTGCAACACCTGTGCATTCGTCTGCCCTCACGCTGCCATCCGTCCGTTCCTCCTCACTCCAGAGCAGGCGGCCGCAGCTCCTGCGGGCATCAAGCTCGCTGACGGCAAGGCGAACCTCAAGGACTACAAGTACGCCATCGCCATCTCAGTCTCAGACTGTACCGGATGCGGCAACTGCGTCGATGTCTGCCTCGCCAAGGACAAGGCCCTCTCGATGCAGCCATATATGGACAACACTGCCGAGCAGGACAACTTCGACTACCTCAACACCAAGGTGGGCTACAAGACTGTCGGAGATCCTAAGGCCAACATGAAGAACTCCCAGTTCGCACAGCCTCTGTTCGAGTTCTCCGGCGCATGTGCAGGCTGCGGTGAGACTCCGTACATCAAGAACATCACCCAGCTCTTCGGTGACCACATGATGATCGCCAACGCGACTGGATGCTCGTCAATCTACGGAGCTTCATTCCCGTCATCACCATACTGCACTGACGCGCACGGACACGGACCGGCTTGGGCCAACTCCTTGTTCGAGGACTTCTGCGAGTTCGGACTCGGCATGAGGCTCGGTTCCGAGCGCATCCGCAAGACCGTGGGCGAGCTTATGACCAAGGGCCTCAGCTGCGAATGCTGCTCAGACGAGATCAAGGCCCTCTTCCAGAAGTGGCTTGACAACAAGGAGGACTATGCAGTGACCCGCGAAGTCACCGACAAGCTCATCCCTCTCATAGAGGCTTGCGGCTGCGAGATCTGCCAGGGCCTGCTCAAACTCAAGCAGTACATCCCGGCACGCAGCCAGTGGATCATCGGCGGAGACGGAGCAAGCTACGACATCGGATACGGCGGACTTGACCATGTGCTCGCTTCCGGCGAGAATGTCAACATCCTCGTACTCGACACCGAGGTCTACTCCAACACCGGAGGCCAGTCATCCAAGGCCACCCCTGCAGGTGCCATCGCCAAATTCGCCGCTTCCGGCAAGAAGATCCGCAAGAAGGATCTCGGCATGATGGCCATGAGCTACGGCTATGTATATGTGGCACAGGTGGCCATGGGAGCAAGCCCTGTCCAGTACCTCAACGCCATCAAGGAAGCTGAGGCCTACGACGGACCGTCCCTCGTGATCGCCTACGCACCATGTATCAACCACGGTCTCAAGGCCGGCATGGGACTCAGCCAGAGGGAGGAGAAGCTCGCCGTCGAGTGCGGATACTGGCACCTCTACAGGTACAACCCTATGCTTGAGGACAAGAATCCGTTCTCACTTGACTCCAAGGAGCCTGACTGGACCAAGTTCCAGGACTTCCTCAAGGGAGAAGTGAGGTTCGCGTCCCTCTACAAGCTCTTCCCTGACCATGCTGCGGAACTCCTGGAGAAGACCGAAGAGTTCGCCAAACTCAGGTACGAGAACTACAAGAGGCTTGCAGGAAAATAATTTCTTGAAATGACTTGCTATTTGACAAAATAGGCTTATATTTGCAGTGTACTATTGAAGTATTACACTTAGCGAATATAAGAAAATGGTCAAAAAAATCTTAATCTCAGCAGCGGTACTTCTTGGTGCCGCTGCTTTGTGTTTCGGACAGGGACAGCAGCTGCCCCAGTTGCCTAACGACCCGGAGACAAGGGTCGGCAAGCTCGACAACGGGCTGACCTACTACATCCGCCACAACGACAAGCCCGCGCAGAGGGCCGAGTTCTACCTCGCCACCGACGTCGGAGCCATCCAGGAGACCCCGGATCAGGACGGTCTGGCGCACTTCCTCGAGCACATGTGCTTCAACGGCACCAAGAACTTCCCGGGCAAGAGCATCCTCAACTGGCTTGAAAGCATCGGAGCCTCTTTCGGAGGCAACGTCAACGCCTCCACAGGAGTCGAGCAGACCATCTACCTGCTCAACAACATCCCGCTTGTCCGCCCTACCGTAGTGGACACCTGCCTGCTCATAATGCATGACTACTCCCACTTCGTGACCTGCGATCCGGAGGAGATCGATAAGGAGCGCGGCGTCATCCTTGAAGAGAAGCGCTCACGCAATACAGCATCATGGCGACTCCACGAGAAGACCCTGCCTTACCTGTACGGGGACACCAAGTATGCAGGCTGCACCATCATCGGAAGCGAGGACAACCTCAAGAACTTCAAGCCGGAGAGCCTGACCAACTTCTACCACACCTGGTACCGTCCTGACATGCAGGCTCTTATCGTGGTCGGAGACATCAATGTCGATGAGGTGGAAGCAAAGATCAAGAAGATCTTCTCCGACATACCGGCCGCCGAAAACCCTAAGGCCAAGGATGTAATCACCATCCCTGACAACGAGAAGCCGGTTATCGGCATCATCACCGACCCGGAGACCAGCACCTCTACCTTCGAGGTCTATTGGAAGAGCGCAGCCCAGCCGGAAGAGCTGAACAGCACCGCCGTAGGTCTTATGGCAGAAGTGGCCAAGAGCCTGATAGGCAACATAATGGCTGAACGTTTCGGAGACATCAGCGCCAAACCTGACGCCCCGTTCCTCTACGCGGGATTCGGTATCACCAACGTCTGCGAGACCATGGACGTGGCCTACGGTGAGGTCTCATGCAAAGAGGGAGCAGCCCTCCAGGGATTCGAGGCCATGCTCACCGAAATCGAGAAGATGCACCGCTTCGGCTTCACCGACTCAGAATTCGAGCGCGCCAAGAACGAGGTCCTCTCGCAATACGAGACAGCTGCCAACAAGGCCGACACCCGCAAGAACGCCGAGTTCGTCATGCCGATGATAATGAACTTCTTCGACAACTACTCGTTCATGGATCCGAAGACAGAGTACCAGATGGTACAGGCCCTGATGGCGCAGTTCAACACGAGCATCCTCAACCAGCTCGCCCAGCAGCTCATCACCCGCAACAACATGGTGGTCATCTACTCCGGTCCTGAGAAAGAAGGGGCTGAACACCCTGATGCCGGTCAGGTGCAGGCCATCATCGACAAGGTGGAGAATGCCGAGTACACCCAGGAAGCCGGAGAGGAGATCCCTACAGCCTTCCTCGACCCTTCAACCCTCAAGGGCAGCAAGATCAAAAAGACCGTGGCCGGCCTCTACGGGTCAGAAGTGCTCACCCTCAAGAACGGAGTGAAAGTCATCCTCCTGCCTTCAGACAGGGAGAAGGACAAAGTCAACTTCAACATCTTCAAGAGAGGAGGACAGAGCCTCATCTCAGACGAGGACCTCTACTCTTTCGAGGACAACATTTGGGCCCTCTACCAGCAGAACACCGGTGTGGCCGGTTTCCCTGCCACGACAGTCAGAAAGATGCTCTCAGGCAAACAGGTGGCTGTAAGCCCTTACATCGGAGAATACACCCACGGCGTCAGCGCCACCAGCACCACCAAGGACCTAGAGACGGCGTTCCAGCTTATGTACCTCTATTTCACATCCCCACGCTTCGATCCTGACGAATACGCCAACGGCATAACCCAGATCGAGAATGTGCTCCCGAACCTTGAGAACCAGCCGAACTGGCAGCTCCAGAAGCAGCTCGCAAAGACCATCTACGACAGCCCGCGCGACTTCACCCTTGACAAGGACGTGCTCGCCAAGGCCAGCCTCCAGACCCTGGAGAAGAACTACCGCAGGCTGTTCAAGGACGCCGCAGGTGCAACCCTCGTAGTTGTCGGAGACTTCGACAGGGATACCATTCTCCCTCTTGTTGAAAGATATGCAGGTTCTCTCGCCAAGGGAAAGAAGGCCACAAACTGGGAATACCGCAACGACGGCATCATCGACGGACGCAAGGTCAACGACTTCCGCACCCCGATGCAGACCCCTATGGTGACGGTAGTCCAGATCTACAAGGCCGACAAGCCATACAGCGTCAAGGAAGAAGTGGACTACACGGCCCTGAGCTACATCCTCAACATGGTCTACACCGAGACCCTCCGCGAGGAGGAAGGCGGCACCTACGGAGCCAGCGCCTCAGCGCAGCTCACACACCAGCCTTACGAGACACGCCTTCTCCAGGTGGCGTTCCAGACCAACGAGGAGCAGTGCGACAAACTGCGCGAACTCGCGGTCAAGGGCATGGAAGACCTCGCGAAGAACGGCCCTGACGCCGAGAAGTTCGACAAGGCCAAGAAGAATCTCGAAAAGACCGTCCCGGAGAACAAGCTGCGCAACGCATGGTGGAGCTCCGCACTTCAGGACGCCGAGAAATACGGCATCAACTATGTGGTTGAATACGAAGCCGCTGTAGAGGCTCTGACTCCGGATAGCGTAAAGAAAGCGGCGGAAGAACTGCTCGCATCAGGCAACTTCATCGAGCTTGTGATGAGACCTGAAGTCAAATAATACCTGCCCCCGGCAGAAGACATACCTCACCGAGGCAGTCTCCGCCGGGGCATTTTCCCCGGAAGGCAAGGCAAGGACAGCATCCGCGAGCTTGCCCCGGCTTATTTCTCCGGCGTCGATGCCAAAAGCATCGGCGCCGTTTTTTGTTGCCCAGCACATCAGTGTCCCGTAGGCCAAAGGCTCATGTCCCATTGAAGAAAGCAAGTGCGCCGCCCTGATCTCTTCGGAGAGAGGATTCCCCCTCCCGCCGAGGCAGATCCTCACACCGGAGAAGACTGCATTTTCATAAGGGAATCTGACCCCGGAAGATGCCAGGTCCCGCGACGGGCTGTGAACAACGGTGACCCCGCGCCTGGCAGCCGTCCGCCAGTCCTGCCCATCCATCAGGGAGCAGCCGCAGAGCAGCACGTCGCTCTTCAGCAGTCCAAGAGAATCGAGATATCCCAATGGAGTGAGAGAATATGTCTTCTCAAAATAATCCAGCTCCGGCTTCGTGTCGGGAAGGATGACCCTTGTCATGAGAGAATGCTTGCGGGCGAAAGCGAAAGCACGCTTGAGTTCCTCCTGCTTAAGCGAACTCAGTTCCGGCAGGGCAAGCACCTTTACGCTTTCAACAGAATCCTCGGAAACCAGCGCCCTCTCTTTGTATGGCAGATCAGCAAGTATTCTGTATCCGCTGCTCTCCCCTATCTGCGCAGCCTCCTCGAAGTCCGGACAATATCCCGCATAAAACCCTGTCTGCGATGCCCCCTCAGGAAGTTTTTCCAGATCAGCGAAGCAGTCAAACATGAGGGGACGGATCTCAAGCCCGGAGGCATCTATCTTCCTGTCCACACGGACATCTTCACCAGCCTCCAGTTCTGCAAAATACCCGCCGTCCATCAATATGTCCGTTCTCTTGCCGTCACAGATGACATTCTGAACTAGGATGGTCTTTGGAGCCTTGCAGCTCTCTTCGAGGGTACGGTATGCTTCGAGGACGGCATTGGCCCTAGACAGGAACTGTCTGCCTTTCCACGTGAGGCTCACACCGCTGCGGGAGCGACACAGGAGTCTCGCCCCGGCATACTTTTCAAGTTCAGCGACATTCTGGCTGACGGCAGGCTGCGAAATGCCAAGCGCCCTCGCGGCCGCGGAAAAACTTCCGCAATCCGCGAGGGTCGCAAAAACTTTCAGCCTGAAACGGTCTATCATAGCCCCTTCCTGCGGTCTGCCAGCCAGCGGGACAGGATCTGGAAGAAGTTCTCCCTCTGGTTTCCGAGACTGTCATGCCCGGAGTTCTCCACTGTGGTGAAGCCCCAGCCGTGTCCGCCACCGGTGAAGATGTGGAGTTCCCCCGGAACCCCGCATTTCTGCATTGACCTGTAATAGCGTATGCTGTTTTCCGGAGGTACGGCCCTGTCATCCCCGCTCAGCAGAAGGATGGTCTCGGGGGTGTCTGGGGAAACACGGTTTTCAAGGGAATAGTACTCGACTTCCTTCTGGCCCGCTTTAGGGCCTATGAGGTTCTTCCTGGTACCGGCGTGGGTCACGAATTCCTCGAAAGTAATTACAGGATAGATGAGTACGGAGAAGTCCGGCCTTGTCACCCCGTCCTCGAAAAGGGTGGATGCGCTGGCGGCAAGATGTCCTCCCGCGGAGAAGCCCATCACCCCGATCTGCTTCACTCCCCACTCCGCCGCGTGATGGCGGCAGTAGCGGAATGCGTTCTGCACGTCGCGGAGCGGCAGCCGGCAGTGTCCGTTAGGCATGCGGTAGAGCACCACGCACACGGCAATGCCCTGCTTTATGCACCAGTCCGCTACACGTGAGCCCTCGTTGGCCGCGGAGCAGTTGGAATAACCGCCGCCCGGGCACACTACTATCATCTGTCCGTTGCCTTTCTTCGGGAGATAAATGTCAATATAGGCATCATCGCCTATGTTTCCCACATTGCCCCTCTCGTTGACCGTGTTGGCTCCGCTCAGACCGTTGGCTTCAATGGGCCCGAGGGTGACGGCTTTGCCGCCCTCTACGATGCCGAGGTCCACACCCTGCCCCTTCGGGTAGAGCTTCAGTGTCATGTCAGGCTTCACCAGTTCGTATGCGTTCACCTGTACAAACGCAAAGAGGGCTGCAAGAGCCCCCGTTATAAGTTTTCTTTTCATCTGGAAAAGCTATGTCTACGCCTCTGAGATGGCGCCCATCGGGCAAGCGTCGGCGCAGGCGCCGCAGCTGATGCACACATCAGGGTCGATAGAATATACATCTCCCTCTTTGATAGCCCCTGAAGGGCACTCGCTCTGGCAGGTGCCACAGGCGACGCAGACGTTAGGATCAATTTTGTAAGCCATAATTCTTATTGTGTTTTTCAATCAAAAGACAAAAGTAATAGGAAAATCTGAATTAACAAGTTTTTCAAGGCAAAGATTTATTGCTAACTTTGCGCTTGTATGAAGACTTTAATCGCTTTTCTGCTGTCTCTGGCGCTTGCCGCGCCTCTCAATTTCGACAAGACGGTACACGATTTCGGACAGGTGACCACTTCCGCGGGGCCGCTCACCTGCACTTTCACAGTGACCAACAGCTCCGGGGAGCCGCTGACCATATTCGCCGTGGTGTCTTCCTGCGGCTGCACCGAGGTCAAATGGACCAGGGAGACCATAGCCCCGGGGGCCAAAGGCAGCATCACGGCCACCTACTCCAACGATGAGGGCCCGACTTATTTCGACAAGACACTTACAGTATATACCTCCGCACAGAAGAAGCCGGTGATATTGCACCTGAAGGGAATCGTGAAGAAGAATGGCACAAAATAACTACACAGAGGACAACATACGCACCATAGAAGGAGTGGAGCACATCAGGCTCCGCCCCGGAATGTACATCGGACGGCTCGGGGACGGGCGCAGTCCCGATGACGGCATCTATGTGCTGCTCAAAGAGATCATCGACAACTCCATAGACGAGTTCTCGGCAGGCTTCGGAAAGGAGATCCGCATCACCATCGAAGACGGCACCATCAGCGTGCGCGACTTCGGCCGCGGCATCCCGCTCGGCAAGGTGGTGGACGCGGTCAGCATCCTCAACACAGGCGGCAAGTTCGACGACAAGGCTTTCAAAAAGTCCGTCGGCCTCAACGGCGTAGGCACAAAGGCAGTCAACGCACTTTCATCCGACTTCTATGTCTGCTCGCACCGCGACGGGGAGTGCGCCCACGCCAGCTTCTCCCGCGGCAAGCTTCTCGACAACGCCACGGAGCCGACCCGAGAGAAGAACGGCACCCTGATCCGCTTCACCCCGGACAACCTCATGTTCGGCGACTACGCCTTCAACGAAGACTACGTCGTGACAATGGTCAAGAACTACTCCTACCTCAACAAGGGCCTGACCCTCACGCTGAACGGAGTGCCTTACAAGTCCGAGAACGGCCTCCTGGACCTGGTCAACGAGAACCTGAGCGAGGAGCCGCTCTACCCGCCGATCCACCTCTCGGGCGACGACATCGAAATAGTGATGAGCCACTGCAACGCCTACGGCGAGAACATCTCATCCTTCGTCAACGGCCAGAACACCCGTGACGGCGGCACGCACCTGGCCGCTTTCCGCGAAGCCATAGCCAAGACCCTCAAGGAGTTCTTCAAGAAGAACTACGATGCCGCCGACTGCCGCCAGGGAGTCGTCGGAGCCATCAGCATACGCATCCAGGAACCCAATTTCGAAGGCCAGACCAAGACGAAACTCGGCTCCAACTACATGTGGGAGAAGACCATAAGCGAAGGCGGCACGCTCAAGACCGACATCGGCCCGACGATCCGCTCATACGTCAACGACTTCGTATCCAAGAACCTTGACAACTACCTCCGCATCCACAAGGAGATAGCCCCCGTCATCGAAGAGAAGATCAAATCCTCGCAGAAAGAGAGGGAGGAGATCTCCGGCATACAGAAAAAGACCCGCGAGCGCAACAAGCGCACCAATGTCTACAACCGCAAACTGCGCGACTGCCGCTTCCACTACAACGACAAGCGCAACGACAAGAACCAGGACAACGTCGAGAACTCCTCGATCTTCATCACAGAGGGAGATTCCGCGAGCGGGACCATCACCAAGGCACGCAACGCCAACTGCCAGGCAGTCTTCTCCCTGCGCGGCAAACCTATCAACTGCTACAAGGAGAGCCGGCGCAAGGTGGCCGAGAACGAGGAGCTCAACCTGCTCATCTCCGCCCTCGGAGTGGAGGATGATCTGGACAACCTGCGCTACAACAACATCATAGTGGCAACCGATGCCGATGATGACGGCATGCATATCCGCATGCTGCTCCTGACATTCTTCATGAAATATTACCCCGACCTCATCCGCCGCGGACACGTGTACATACTGCAGACTCCCCTGTTCAGGGTACGCAACAAGAAGTCGAACCGCTACTGCTACAACCAGGAGGAGCGCGACAAGGCGGCCGCGGAACTCAAGACCGGGGTCGAGATCACCCGATTCAAAGGTCTCGGAGAGATTTCCTATGACGAGTTCGTCCATTTCATCGGCGACGAGATGCGCAAGGATCCCGTAAGCCTCGCGGAAGAGGAGTCGATAGCGGAGATAATGAACTTCTACATGGGCGACAACACCATCGACAGACAGAAGTTCATAATGAGGAATCTTCGCAGCGAAGAGGAGCTCGAAGACATAAATATCTGACAGTCATGAACTTCTATGGTTTTATAATGAAACTCTTCGGCTGGAGGGCCGACAGCGGAGCCGCTCCGGAGGAAAAATGCGTCATACTCGGAGTGCCGCACACCAGCATATTGGACTTCCTCGTGGCGTACTTCTACTACAAGAGCCTCGGGCACACGGCACACGTGATGATAAAGAAAGAATTCTTCTTCTGGCCGCTCGGCCCGATTCTGCGTCATCTGGGCTGCATACCCGTAGACCGCAGCAACGGCGCATCCGTAGTTCGCAGTGTCATCTCCCATATCGAGGCCACCCCCGGAGAGTTCCATCTCTGCATAGCCCCGGAGGGCACGCGCAAGCCGGTGCACAAATGGAAGATGGGATATCACACCATCGCAAGGGCGCTCGACTGCCCTGTCTATCTCGGGTATTTCGACTGGGGGCGCAAGCGGGTCAGCATCGGGGAGAGATTCATCTGCACAGAAGACGCAAGGGCGGACACCGAACTGATACAGAAGAAGTACGAACAGCTGCACCTGACAGCCCGCCACCCCGGGAACTATTGCACGCATTGAAAAAAATGCCTATATTTGCAGCCCCTTTCGGGGAATTATTACTTAATTAACAGTCAATAAAATGATTAAACAGTACGAAACCGTTTTCATTGCAACTCCCGTTTTGTCTGACACCCAGATGAAGGAAGCGGTTGCCAAGTACACCAAACTCATCACCGACAACGGTGGCGAGATCGTGTACCAGGAGGACTGGGGGCTCAAGCAGCTCGCCTATCCTATCCAGCACAAGACATCAGGATTCTACTACCTGATCGAGTTCAAGGCCGATCCAGAGTTCATCGCGACTCTCGAGACCCAGTACCACCGTGACGAGCGCATCATCCGCTATCTCACCGTAGCCCTCGACAAGCACGCAGTGGCTTATGCCGAGCATCGCCGCCAGACCCGCGCTGCCAAGGCCGCAGCCCCTAAGGCAGAGCCGGCTCCTGCAGAAGTCGAGGAAGAGACAACAGCAGAACAGACAGAAGCATAATAAGGAGGAATCATTATGGCAAACATCGTAAACAACGAAATCCGTTATCTGAACCCTCCTACCGTAGAGGTTCGCAAGAAGAAATACTGCCGTTTCAAGAAAGCGGGCATCAAGTATGTTGACTACAAGGATCCTGAGTTCCTCAAGAAGTTCCTCAACGAACAGGGCAAGATCCTCCCTCGCCGCATCACCGGTACTTCACTGAAGTTCCAGCGCAAGGTGGCCCAGGCCGTGAAGCGTGCGCGCTCACTTGCTCTTCTTCCGTATGTAACAGACCTCCTTAAATAATTGAAGCGTTATGAAAATCATTCTCAAGAAAGAAGTTGCCAATCTCGGCGAGGCCGGAGATGTGGTTGAAGTGAAGGCCGGATACGCTCTCAATTATCTTGTTCCACAGGGATTCGCTTCCGTAGGAACTCCGTCTGCCCTCAAGCAGCACGCAGAGACTCTCCGTCAGAGAGCCCACAAGGAGGCCAAACTCGTAGCCGACGCACAGGCCACAGCAGCCAAGATCGAAGCTGTAGACATAACAATCTCCGCCAAGGTAGGAGAGAATGGCAAGCTCTATGGAGCTGTCACCGCAGCACAGGTAGCTGAGGCTCTTGCAGCAGCGGGTGTCGAGGTCGAGAAGAAAAACATCACCCTCTCCGATATCAAGGAGCTTGGCGAGTTCGAAGGCAAGGTAAAGTGCTACAAGGGCGTTTTCGCCAACATCAAAGTAAAGGTAGTGGCTGCCGAGTAATCGGACGGTCTCCAAATAGATTTCAAAAATCCGGTCCCCAGAGTGGAGACCGGATTTTTGTTTTATTTGAATGATCACTAAATTTGTAGAATGAAACTTTCAGGCAGACAGATCCGGATACTCATATCGGCAGCATTCTATTTGATGATGCTAATCTGCTTCATCGTACATCCGCCGGAAGCCGCAAGCATAATCCCCGCTGTCATTTTTCCGGCAGTTCTACAGTTGCTGCTGTCCATCCGTTCCAGACAATGGAACAGTCTGGCTTTCGCCCTCACCCTCATCCCTCCTGGCGCCATGGCCGCAGGAATCGCAGCTTGCCCGGTGCCGCTGCGGGCTTCAGCACTGATTCCCGGTCTTGCCGCAGCCCTGCTAGTGAGAGCCATAAACAGCCTCAAAAGATGGCCGGACTCCCGACCTGCGACGCTCCACTGGGTCGGCGCTGCCATCGGAATGATGACTTTCGCAGCTACAGCGGCCGTCCTTCTCCAAGCCTAGCCCAGCATTGTTATTTTCGATATAAAATAAACCGCCCCCGAGGAAAATTCAAAACAGTTTCTTATATTGTAGTCTGATTCTGGCAGCCCGGACGGCACGATGCTTCCGAAGAAGCCAAGAAGTGTTGTAGAAAATCAACAAATAACTGATAAACAACAATAAACGACATTTGCAATGTTTAAAGGACACCCTAAAGGACTTATAGCGGCCGCTCTCAGCAACATGGGAGAAAGATTCGGCTACTATATCATGAATGCCGTTCTGCTTCTCTTCCTCTGCTCGAAGTTCGGGCTCAGCGATGCGACAGCCGGTGCCATCTATTCAGTATTCTATTGCGGCATCTACGTGCTCTCACTCGTGGGAGGCCTAATCGCCGACAGGACACAGAACTACAAACGCACGATCATGAGCGGTCTCGTCGTGATGGCCCTCGGATATGTGGCGCTCTCCTTCCCTATTCTCGCGACCAAAGAAAACCACACGGGCCTGCTCGTCTTCACCTGCTTCGCCCTCCTGATGATCGCCTTCGGCAACGGCCTCTTCAAGGGCAACCTCCAGGCCATCGTAGGACAGATGTACGACAACCTCGAAAACGAAGCCGCCAAGAAAGGACCGCAGGAACTTGCCATCGCCAAGAGCAAACGCGACTCCGGCTTCCAGATTTTCTATGTGTTCATCAACATCGGCGGTCTCCTGGCCCCGTTTGTGGCGCCTCTTCTTAGAAGCTGGTGGCTCAAGGTGCACAACATGCTCTACAATGCACAGCTCCCGGCCCTCTGCCACAAATATCTCAATGACGGCACCGTGGATCCCAATCTCGCCGGGCTCATAGCCAAAGCCAACACCGGAGCCGCTGTGGACATGGCCGACCCGTCAGCAGTCAGCGCATTCTGCACCAGCTACCTTGACGTGTTCAACACCGGCATCCACTACTCATTCATAGCCTCTGTGGCGGCAATGATGATTTCACTCGTGATTTTCAGCCTCTGCCGCAAGAAATTCCCTAATCCTGCCAAGAAAGAAGCCGCCGCAGTGCAGGGATACACGGCTGAAGAAAAAGCATCTATGGCCAAGGAGATCAAGCAGAGGATGGCCGCCCTCTTCGCCGTTCTCGGCGTGGCTGTGTTCTTCTGGCTCTCGTTCCACCAGAACGGCCAGTCCCTATCCGTATTCGCACGTGACTTCATCCGCACCGAATCCATAGCCCCGGAGATCTGGCAGGCTGTCAATCCGTTCTTCGTGATTGTACTGACCCCGATCATCATGGCCATCTTCTCTGCCCTGGCAGGCAAGGGCAAGGTCATCTCCACACCTCGCAAGATCGCCATCGGCATGGGCATCGCAGGCTGCGCCTACCTGTTCCTGACCATATTCTCAGCCTCCATGGGCTATCCTTCAGGGACCGAGTTCAGGGCACTTGACGATTCGACACGTTCCTCCATGCTTGCAGGGCCTTGGGTGCTGATTGTCACCTACTTCTTCCTCACCGTGGCAGAACTCTTCATTTCGCCGCTCGGACTCTCTTTCGTTTCCAAGGTAGCTCCGAAGAACCTTCAGGGACTGTGCCAGGGACTTTGGCTCGGAGCCACAGCCCTCGGCAACCTGATGATCTGGATAGGGCCTGTCATGTACAACGCATGGCCGATCCAGTACTGCTGGCTCGTGTTCCTTGTCATCTGCGTCATCTCAATGGGAGTGATGCTCGGCATGGTGAAGTGGCTCGAAAAAGTTACAGGCTAGCATGGCAAGTTCCGGGAAAGCAGGCTGCGCCATACTCCGCTGTCTGACAAGACCATTGGCAATCCTCCCGCTCAGCTTCCACAGAAAATGTGGAAAGGTGATCGGGAAGATTGCTTGCAATATGATCCGCTACCGCAGGGATGTGGTGATGATCAATCTCTCAAGAAGTTTCCCGGATAAAAAATATGACGAGCTGCAGGAGATCTGCCGGCGCACATACGCGCATTTCGGAAAACTCTTCGGAGAAGCAGTATGGTTCGGTGCCACCACTCCGGCAAAGCTTCGCAAGTCAGGAGTAGCGCACATAACGAACCCCGAAGTCCTCAACGGATATTACGACGAGGGCCGCAGCGTCTTCGCCATGGGATCCCACAGCGGCAACTGGGAACTCTTCGGCGGTTACCGCTTCTACACGGATGAGCCGTTCAAATACCCGGAGAGAAACATGTGCGTAATCTACAAGAAGCTCTCAAGCCCTGTCTGGGAACTCTTCATGAAGAAGAACCGTCAGGCGGCGGTGGAGGACAAGGAACACTACGACGGCATGGTCGAGTCCTACAGCCTCATGCGTTATGTGATAAGGCATAAGAGTGAAAGGATGTTCTACAACATAGTCGCCGACCAGTATCCGTATTCAGACTCATCCAAGGTCAAGGTCGCAGACTTCATGCATCAGGAGACATGGTCCATGGACGGTGCTCCCGCCCTCGCGCACAAGCTCGGGATGGCGGTGGTGTACTTGAGGATGCGCGAACTCGAAGACGGGAACTACGAGATGACGTTCGTCCCTATCTGCGATGACGGGCGTCAGATGGAGGAAAAAGAGATTCTGGACAGATACTACGCACTGCTTCAGGAAGATCTCCAGAAGCAGCCATGGAATTATCTCTGGACACACAAAAGATGGAAATAACAACCCTCAAAACCAAATAGAATTATGACTATCAAGGATTTGAAACCAGCGGCAGTATGGGAAGCCTTCTATGGCCTCACCCGCTGCCCCCGCCCTTCAAAACACGAGGAAGTCGTGCGGGAGCACATCCTCAACTGGGCCAAGGAACATAAGATCGAGGCATTCGCCGATGAGACAGGCAACGTGATTCTCCGCGTTCCCGCCACACCGGGCTACGAGAACCGCAAGGGAGTCATCCTCCAGGGACACATGGACATGGTACCGCAGAAAACGGCTGACACAGTCCACGATTTCCTCAAAGACCCGATCGAGACCGTGGTCGACGGGGACTGGCTCAAGGCCAAGGGCACCACGCTCGGAGCAGACAACGGCATCGGAGTGGCTATGGGAATGGCCGTGGCTGAAGACAAGAGCCTCAAGCACGGACCGGTAGAAGTGCTCATCACATACGATGAGGAGACTGGAATGACCGGAGCCGATGCCCTCAAGAGCGGAGTTCTGAAGGGGGACATCCTCCTCAACCTTGACTCCGAAGACGAGAACGAGCTCTGCATAGGCTGCGCCGGCGGGCTTGATGCCATCGCGGACTTCAAGTACAAGTCCCTCAAGACCCCTGCCGGATACGCCGGATACAAGCTCAATGTCAAGGGACTTTCAGGAGGGCACTCCGGGATGGACATCTCCCTATACAGGGCCAACGCCAACAAGGTGCTCGCCAATGCACTCATCCCGGTAATGGAGAAATACGGTGTCAAACTCACCAATATCAGCGGAGGAAGCCTGCGCAACGCCATCCCGTTCGAGGGCGAGGCTGAAATCGCAGTCCCTGCCGAAAAGGGAGCCGCTGTTGTAAGGGCCATCCGCAAGAATTTCGCGGAAGTGACTGCCCGATACAAGGAGAGCGACCCTTCAATGTGCTGCACAGTGGAGAAGAGCAAGGCTGCAGGCAACTACATTGAAGACGCCGTAGCGCTCAACGCTCTCAAGGCCATATCCGCCTGCCCTTCCAATGTGATAAGGATGAGCCAGAGCATGCCTGGCCTCACCGAGACATCCATCAACCTTGCCGTGGTAAGGTGCGGACGCGGCCATCTTACTGTCGCTTCCCTGCTGAGAAGCGCCATCGATGAGTCAAAGGCGGAGCTGGCCGCAAGGGTGCGCTACATCTTCGAATTCGCCGGAGCCAAGGTCAAGTTCGTCGGCGGATACAGCGGCTGGACCCCTAAGCCTGACACCCCGATGATAGCGATGCTCAACGACATCCACACAAAGATGTTCGGCAAGCCGATGAATGTGCTCGCCACCCATGGAGGACTTGAGTGCGCCCTGCTCGGGGCCAAATATCCGCATTGGGAAATGGTGTCCATAGGGCCTACCATCATGTACCCTCATTCTCCGGACGAGAAGGTCAACATCCCTTCTGTCCAGAAGACATGGGAATTCCTCAAGGCCGTGCTCGAAGCCATCCCTGAAAAGTAAGGATGACTCCTGAACTCAAAGAACAACTCATAGACTGGGCCGAAAAATACAACGACCCAGTCTATTTTAACGAGGACCCCATCGCCTTTCCGCGCAAATTCGCCCGTAACGGCGCGAGTCTCAAAGACATAGAGATCGCCTCCGTCTTCGCCGCCCATTTCGCCTGGGGCAGAAGGTCTATGATAGTGAGGGACTGCTGCCGCCTGTTTGACCAGATGGAGTGGAAACCTTTCGACTATGTGATGTCAGGCGACTGGAGGGACGATCCGGCCAGCATACACCGCACGGTCAAATGGTCGGACGTTGCCGCTATATGCCGCAGGCTCAAAGAGTTCTATTCATCTCATGACTCCCTTGAAATCTTGGATGCCAAGCAGATCCGCGAGACCGTCTACGGACAGAAGCCGGATCCGAAAGCACCCGACAAGAAAATCAACATGATGCGGCGCTGGCTGGTACGGAACGACGGGAAAGTGGATCTCGGAGTGTGGCAGCACACTTCACCGGCGGATCTTCTGATACCGCTCGACGTACATGTCTACGACCAGGCCCTCATGCTCGGACTGACCTCACGCCGCAGCAAAGATCTCACCACGGCGGAGCAGATCACCGATGCGTTCCGCGAGATATTCCCGTCAGACCCCGCAAAAGGGGATTTTGCACTTTTCGGATACGGAGTTGACCATGCCTAAATTATACATACTCTCAGGATGCAACGGCTCCGGAAAGACCACAGCATCCTACACCCTGCTTCCAGATCTTCTGGACTGCCGGGAGTTCGTCAATTCAGACGAGTTCGCCAAGAGCCTGTCGCCTTTCAACCCTTCGGCGGCATCCATCACGGCCAGCCGGTATATGCTGATGAAAATCAACTACCTGCTGGGACGGTATGAAGACTTCAGCATAGAGACCACCCTCGCCACACGCTCTCTGGTCAAAATCATCGAGGAAGCCCAGTCAGTGGGCTATGAGGTGACACTGCTGTATTTCTGGCTCAACTCTCCGGAACTCGCGATAAGCCGCGTGCGGGACAGGGTCGCTGCAGGCGGACACAATATCCCTGACAATGTAGTACGTCGCCGTTATGTGATGGGACTGCAATATTTTTTCGACACCTACCGGCCCATCTGCGACAACTGGATACTTGCCGACAACTCAAAATCACCGTTCACGATTGTGGCCGAAGGGTCGAAACAGTACTCATACATAAAGGATAACGAGAAATATCATCTTATCTGGAACATAATACATCCAAATGAAGAATATTGACAGATTCTCCCTCACGGAGACAGAACTGCGCGCACTGGTGGCGGAGGGAATGCGCTCCGGCGGAGACTGGTGTGACCTGTATTTCGAGGACACGGAATACGGCGACCTTCTGCTGCGCGACGGGGAGGTTTCCTCTGGAGGACACCATATAGATTACGGATGCGGTATCCGTGTCCTCAAAGGAGAGAAGACCGGCTACGCTTATGCTGAAAGCACAGACATGAAGTCCCTGATATCAGCTGCAGCCGCAGCCGGAGCCATCGCCACACAGGCATCGGCATCTACTGATTTCTCCACGCAAAGGCTCAACGCAAACATCTCTGAGATAGACAGATACCCGATGCTACTTGACTGGAGAGCCGCCGATACGGTGGAGATGGTCACCTTTCTGAAAAGGCTTGACAAGAGGATACGCAGCCTGGACAGCCGCGTGATAAAGGTGATCGCGGCACTTTCCTGGTCAGTAAGTGACATCCTCATGTACAACTCCCTCGGGGAGCTTACCTGCGACCGCAGGCCCCTGGGGAGCATCAGTGTGCAGACAATCTTCCAGCAAGCAGGCAGGACAGAAAACAGCAGCGTCTCCCGCAGTCTCAGAGAAGGTGTGGAAATGATAGGCGACGAAGTGCTTGAAGACCTCGCGCAGAGAGCGGTCAAAGGCATGGACGAGCGCTTCGAAGCCCGTCGGCCTAAAGGCGGACAGATGCCGGTCGTAATGGGGGCCGGTGCCTCAGGCATCCTGCTGCACGAAGCCATGGGACATGCTTTCGAGGCGGACTTCAACCGCAAGGGCCAGTCGATATTCGCGGACAAGATGGGAAAACGGATCTGCCCGGCCGGGATCAATATCCTTGATGACGGCACCCTGCATGCCAACAGGGGCGCCTGCAACTACGATGACGAGGGAATCCCCGGGCAGAAGACTTATATGGTGACTGACGGAGTCTTGACCTCATATCTGCATGACCGCATAAGCGCAGCCTGGTATGGCGTACCGCCAACCGGCAACGGACGCAGGGAATCATTCAGGTACAACCCGATTCCAAGAATGAGGGCGACCTACATGGAAAGCGGTGACAAGGGCAGCGTATCGGACTTGATAGCCTCGGTACAGCGAGGCATCTACGTTGACCAGTTCGCCAACGGGCAGGTCAAGATAGGCGAAGGTGACTTCACTTTCTATGTCCGCAGCGGCTTCCTCATAGAAGGAGGCAGGCTTACCATGCCTGTCAAGGATATCAATATAATCGGCAACGGACCGCAGGCTCTCGCTGACATTGAGGCTGTGGCATCGGACTTGAAGATAGATGAGAGCACATGGACCTGCGGGAAGGAACAGAGCGTGGCCGTTTCGTGCGGAATACCGTCCGTTCTGATACGCAATCTCACTGTTGGAGGAGAATGACATGATTGACAAAAAGGACATAGAACTTGTAAAAGAAAGCCTGCAGATGGCACTCGATGCAGGGGCTGACAAAGCCCGTGCGACCTTGTGCAGAAGCGAGGAGGATCTTGTCGCCACCCTCAACGGAGAGGTTGACAGGGTCACACGCTGCGAGGACAGTTCACTGAGTTTCGCTCTTTTCGCTGACGGGCGCTTCGGAAGTTTCTCCACCAACAAACTGAACCCGGATTCGCTCCGCGACTTTCTGGAGAGTTCAGTCAAGACAGTCAAGACCATATCGCCGGACGCATGCAGGGATCTTCCTGAATTGCAGCGCTGCTGCAAGACGGCACTCACCGGGGACGAGTTGGAACTGACAGATTGTCAGCGGAAAGAAATGACCCCGCAAAAAAGGATCCGGACGGCACTTGATGCCTCCGTCTACCACGAAGGCATACTCTCGGAAGAGGGCGAGTACTCTGACAGCATATATGAGACAGTGGTCATGGACACCAATGGCATGCTCTGCCTGCACAGCGAGACCTCATTTGACTACGGTGTCGAAATCACCATAGAGCAGGACGGCGAGAAATACAGCGGCTACTGGTGGGACTCCGCCTCGCATCTTGACGGGCTCGATGCCCGCTCCTGCGGCGAGAAAGCTCTTGAGAAAGCCCGCGCACAAGCCGGCTCTGACGCCATCGAAGGTGGCAAATACAACATGGTAATTGACAGCGAAGTGGCATCCAAGGTGGTATCCCCCATCCTGAGAGCCCTCAATGCTTTCTCCATACAGCAGAACAATTCGTTCCTCATGGACAGTCTCGGCAAGAGACTGTTTCCTGAAGGGTTGACGATAATGGATCTGCCGCATATCAAAGGGCAGACCTGCTCCAAACTCTTCGACTCGGAGGGGGTAGCCACAGCCGAAGCTCCGATCATAAAAGATGGCGAAGTCTGCGAATATTTCGTCAACACCTACATGTCACACAAACTCGGCATCTCCCCTACCGTAGAGGAAGCGACAAGGCCGAAAGTCCTTCCATGGCCTTCGAGAGGGCTCGGAAGAGACGAGATCATGAAAATGTGCGGTGACGGTATCCTGGTGACGGATTTCAACGGAGGCAACAGCAATCCTGTGACAGGAGATTTCTCCTATGGCATTGAGGGTTTTCTGTTCAAGGATGGAAAAATCTCAAGGCCTGTAAGCGGCATGCTTGTCACCGGCAACTTCCTCAACTTGTGGAAAGGCCTGATCGCAGCCGGAGACGATGCCCGGGCCTGCATGTCGAAACTCATACCCACATTGGCTTTCGCCGATGTGGATTTCAGCGGATAACAATTTAATTTTAAAGACAATGAAAGTAGAAAAGAACAAGGTGGTGGCTGTAAGCTACGAACTCAATGTTGAAGGCAAGACAGCCGACAAAGCGGGCTCTGACGCCCCGCTCGAATACATACACGGGACAGGGATGCTCCTCCCCAAATTCGAATCAGAACTCGAGAACAAGGAACCGGGCGACAAGTTCGAATTCACCCTCACCCCGGAAGAGGGGTATGGCACATACGACCCCAAGTACAAGGTGGACATCCCGAAGAGCGCATTCGAGATAGACGGCAAGGTACGCGAGGATCTGCTCGTGCCGGGCAACATCATCCCTATGCTCAACTCCGCCGGGCAGGTAGTCCAGGGCAAGGTTGAATCAGTAGGCGCGGACAGCGTGACAATGGATTTCAATCATCCGATGGCAGGCAAGACCCTGCATTTCACCGGCAAGGTTGAGAACGTGCGCGAAGCCAGCGAGAAAGAACTCAAGGAGGGGCTGCACGGAGAATATCTCCCGAAGGAAGGATGCCACTGCGGTGACGGTTGCAACTGCGGTGATGGTTGTGACTGCGGATGCAAGGACGGCAAGGAGTGTTCTTGCGGAGATGAGTGCAACTGCGGCAAAGACTGCGACTGCAAATAAAATCCGGTTCTGAAAACAGCCGTTGTCATACTCAACTGGAACACCAGGGATTATCTGGCTCAGTTCATCCCTGCCATAGAGGAAAGCCTCTGCGGCAGGGATGCGGAGCTTGTAGTAGCCGACAACGGAAGCACAGACGGTTCGGCGGAAATGCTTTCACTGCATTTCCCGGGAATCAAGACCATTGTCCTGGACCGCAACTACGGTTTCACCGGAGGGTACAACCGTGCCGTCACAGCTCTTCTCTCCGACTCGGCGACGCGGCCGGAATACCTGATCCTGCTCAACTCCGACATACTTGTCGAACCGGGTTGGCTCGATGAACTCACAAAATATATGGACTCCCATCCCGGATGCGGTGTGTGCGGCCCTAAACTGTTGGCGCTCATACATGAAGGCGGGGAGTACATCCAAACTGACAGACTCGAATACGCCGGTGCGGCAGGAGGTTATATTGACCGTTTCGGCTATCCGTTCTGCCGCGGCAGAGTCTTGTCGCGTACGGATTCCGACGGGCCTGAGTATTCGTCAGCAAAGGATGTGCTGTGGGTGTCCGGAGCATGTCTGATGACAAGGGCGTCACTATGGGAAGAGCTTGGAGGGCTGGATGACAGGTTCTTCGCCCACATGGAGGAGATAGACTACTGCTGGCGGGTGCAGCTCGACGGGCACAGTGTAAGCATAGTCCCGTCATCGCGCGTCTGGCATCTCGGTGGCGGCACACTTCCAAGGACTTCGGTGTCCAAACTGAGGCTCAACTACCGCAACGGACTGCTGCTTCTGGACAACAACCTCGCCGCCACCATCGGTCCTTTCAGGGCACGCGCCCGGATGCTCACAAGGATCTTGCTTGATGACCTGAGCGCAGCCGTCTATCTCATTGAAGGCAAGGCGGATTTCTGCAGGGCAGTGTTCCAGGCGCACCGCGAATACCGGAAACTGCGCACCGCAGCGCAGCGCACCGTCAGACATCCACAGGCTGTTTGCGGCGTCATGCCGCTGTGCATCATCTGGGAATCGCTGCTGCGGGGCGACAAGATTTTTGATTATTTGAAAAAGTATGAAGATAGTCATTGAAGGCGCAGGAGAGGTCGGTTCTCACCTTGCGAAGATGCTCCGCTCCGAGGGCAACGAAATCACTGTCATCGACGACAATCCGCAGAGGCTTGAGCCTATGTCCTCCGGCACGGACGTGGAGACCGTCCTCGGCAGCCCGTCGTCAATCAAGGTCCTCAAGGAAGCGGGAGTGCCGCAGGCGGACTTGTATATAGCCGTATACCCTTTTGCCCCGCAGGAGGTCAACATCGTGGGGGCGCTGCTCGCCAAGAGGCTCGGAGCGGCCAAAGTGATCGCAAGAATCAGCGACGAGGACTTCCTGTCCGCAGAAAACAAACTGCTGTTCAAGGAGATGGGCATCGAGATGATGTTTTATCCCGAAAGAATCGCGGCCGATGAGATTATCGACTTTCTCAACCACAACTCCACGGCCGAGACCATGGAGTTCGCTCGCGGGAAACTTCAGATTGCCGTGTTCAAGCTCAACGAGGAGTCCCCTCTGCTTGATCTTAAACTCTCCGAGTTCATCAGCACAATAGCCCCCGAAGACCTTAAACAGTTCAGGGTCATAGCGATCTCCCGTGACGGCAAGACGATCATCCCGAAACTCAACACCAAATTCCTCTTCGGCGACCTCGTCTTCACAATCTCCCGGAGAGAGGGAGTTGCGGCGCTGCATAAACTATTCGGAAAGAGCAATATAGAGATAAGCAGCGCATTCATCCTCGGCGGCGGACGGACCTCCGAGATGCTGGCAAGGTCACTCGCCGCAAGCGGCATAGGCGTCAAGATTGTCGAAAAAGACAGGGAGCGCTGCATCCATCTGTCGGAGAACCTGCCGGACTCCGTGCTGGTCATCAATGGTGACGGGCGAAATTCCGACTTCCTGTACGAAGAAGGTATACAACAATACGATGCGTTCATCGCCCTCGGAGACAGCGATGAGAGCAATGTCCTCTCATGCGTGGTAGCCCGCAAATTCGGAGTTGCCCGCACTGTGGCTGAAGTGGAGAACATCGAGTATATACGGCTCGCTGAAGAGATGGGCGTGGACAATGTCATCAACCGCAAGCTGATCACGGCCGGAAGGATATTCCGCCTCACGCTCTCGGGCAAAGCCAGGTTCGTCAGATACATGGCGGGCACGAACACCGAAGTCATGGAATACACGGTCGCACCGGACGCTCCGATCACGAGGGCGCCGCTCAAGGAACTCGACTTTCCCCAGAACGCCATCATAGTCGGTGTCATCCGGGGCAACGATGCATGCATCGCTGTGGGAGACACCAAGATCGAGGCCTACGACCGGGTGGCCATCTTCGCTCTCCCCGAGTCGCTCAGAGAGATAGACCGCTTCTTCAGGTGACAGAATGTCACTGGCAGGGCTTTTGATTCTTGACGGTGCAAAAGATTTGATCATGGCAGAAAAAGAAAATATCAAGACGGAGCCGGAAATTGAGGAGAAGGCTCCTGAAGTTGAAGATACGAAAAAGAACGAGCGCAAGAAAGAAGAGCGTAAAAAAGAAGAACGCAAGGAGGAGGAGCTGAAAAAGAAAGTTTCCGAACTCACTGACAAACTGGCGAAAGAGAAGGATGACTATCTGCGCTTGATGGCAGAGTTCGAGACGTTCCGCAGACGCTCCGCAGAAGAGAGGCTTTCGCTGACCGCTTCGGCTTCAGCCGAGACAGTCAAGGGAATGCTTCCTGTACTTGATGCCTGCGAGAGGGCCATGGAGATGCTCGCATCTTCAGCAGATGAGGCTGCCAAGGAAGGCACTAACCTCATCTACACCAAGCTGATGGACTACCTCAAATCCAAAGGACTCGCCAAAATCGAGGCCAAAGGCGAGAAGTTCGACACCGACATGCACGAGGCTGTCACCCAGGTACCGGCCCCTTCAGAGGACATGAAAGGCAAGGTGGTGGATGTCATCCAGACCGGGTACACTTTCAACGGGAAGGTGCTCCGCTATGCGAAGGTTGTTGTAGGAGCATAAAACATTATGGCAGAGAAAAGAGATTACTATGAGGTGCTCGGCCTTCAGAAAGGGGCCAGCGCCGATGACATAAAGAGCGCATACCGCAAGGCGGCGCTCAAATGGCATCCGGACCGTTGGGTAAGCGGTACGGACGAGGAGAAGAAGACCGCCGAGGAGAAGTTCAAGGAGGCTTCCGAGGCATATTCCGTATTGAGTGACCCGGACAAGAAGGCCAAATACGATCAGTTCGGCTTCGCCGGTGTCGGAGACACTTCCGGAAGCCAGAACTGGGCCCAGGACTTCGGCAGTCTAGACGACCTGCTGAAAAACATCTTCGGAGGTGGCGGATTCAGTTTCGGAGGCTCCTCATTCGGAGGGGGTTCCCCGTTCGGAGGCAGAAGCCAGAGGAGTTCAGGCTCCCGCGTGGTGAGGGGCAACGACCTCGGTGTCAAGGTGCGCCTCACCCTGGAGGAGATTGCCTCCGGGTGCGAGAAGACCATCACC
The DNA here is from genome assembly GCA_002439095.1 of Bacteroidales bacterium UBA6431. Lineage (GTDB taxonomy): Bacteria > Bacteroidota > Bacteroidia > Bacteroidales > UBA932 > Cryptobacteroides. Next base: position 69,946 of record DJOT01000051.1, read on the forward strand.
GTCGAGCGCAACAGGCCATGTCCAGCCTGCGGCGGCAAGGGAACGACCAACGCGTCTGATGTCAAGATATGCCCTACCTGCAAGGGAACGGGCCAGGTGGTGACGGGCAGTTTCATATTCACCCAGACCACTACTTGCCCCAACTGCAAGGGCTCAGGCAAAATAGTCACCAATCCGTGCAGCCAGTGCCACGGCACCGGAGTCGTCAAGGTTCGGGAGAACGTGACCGTCAAGATTCCGGCAGGGGTCGAGGACGGCATGCAGCTGACAGTACAGGGCGGTGGGGACACCGGTCCAATGGGAGGAGTCAACGGGGATCTCTATGTCACCATTGAGGAGATACCTCATGCCCTCTTCAAGAGGGAGGGACAGAACCTCTTCTACACAAAAGTGATAAGGGTAACCGATGCCATACTCGGATGCGAGATCACGGTTCCTTGCCTTGACGGGCCTCAGACCGTGAAACTGCCTGCCGGCACCCAGTCCGGAACAGTGCAGAAGCTCCGCGGCAAAGGTCTTCCTTCAGTCAACGGCTACGGCAAGGGCGACCTCTACATAAAGATCCTGATCTGGGTTCCTCACAAACTGAGCAAGAGCGAGAAAGACGCAATCGAGGCGATGAGGGGCAGCGATTCGTTCAAGCCGGCACCTACAAGGGACGACATGACGATCTTCAAAAAAGAGAGCGAATTCTTTTAAAAAATTTTGGAGGTTCGCGATTATTGCCTATCTTTGCAATCCGAAAACGGCAGCCGCTCTTCAGACGGTTTGATGATGCTGCAATTAGAACATAATTCAGATTATGGATTTGATGAAAATAGTGGAGCAGTCCTTCAGCGAGAACAAGGCTGCATCCTACCCGGAGTTCAAGGCAGGTGACACAATCACCGTGACCTACAAGATCAAGGAAGGCGACAAGTTCAGACTTCAGAGCTTCCGCGGAGTAGTTCTCCAGATTTGCGGAGCTACCCCTTTCACCAAGACCTTTACTATCCGTAAGGTGTCCAACGGAGTCGGAGTCGAGAGGATTTTCCCTTACGAGTCTCCAGCCATCGAGAAGATTGAACTCAACAAAGTCGGAAAGGTTCGTCGCGCACGTATCTTCTACCTCCGCAACCTTGCAGGTAAGAAGGCCCGCATCAAGGAGGCAAAGCGCAACGTGAAGGAAACCCCGGCAGAATAAATAACAGACCGGTTCGTCCGGTTTGACTTGGCGCCTTAGCTCAGCTGAATAGAGCATTTGACTACGGATCAAAAGGTCGCAGGTTTGAATCCTGCAGGCGTCACAAAATACCGACTGGATGATTCCAGCCGGTATTTTTTGTCTTATGGCGTTCACGCATCTTCTGAAATGTCCACTTGTCCACAACAGGCGCAACAATATACTGTCTATCAATTATTTAACATTGACATCTGTCCACATCACGATGCACCGCCAAAGCCCTTTCCGGGCTAACTTTGCATCGTGAAAAAAACGGACAGAATGAACAATCTCATCAAAGCGGCCTTGACATTGGCCGCGACACTAATCTGCACTTCAAACGCAAGTGCGGCAAGACAGACTCCGACTGAAATCGGAGGAACCATATATGATAAGGCAAGCGGAGAGCCTTTGGGCTGGACGACTGTCGCTCTGATGGACAAGGACAGCAGCATAATTGCAGGCACCACCTGCGAAGCTGACGGCACCTACAGACTGGCAGCCAAACCCGGAGAATACACCCTCACAGCGTCCCTGCTCGGATACAAAAACTTCAGCCGTCAGGTGACACTACTTGCTGGGACCAAAGAGAAAGTTGTGATCTTCCTTGAAGAAGATGCCGGCATGCTTTCCGGCGCCACTGTCACCGAAAGGGTCAAGCTGGTGGAAATGAAAGTGGACAAAGTGGTCATGAACATATCCCAAAGCGCCTTCGCCCAAGGCAGCAATGCCCTTGAGCTCCTCGGCAAAACTCCAGGAGTCACCATAGACAAGGACGGCAACATCAAGCTCAACGGAAAGAGCGTCCAGGTCTGGATTGACGGACGGCCCTCCTATCTGGACGGACAGAGCCTTGAAGCTATGCTGCGCTCCACGGGAGGCGAAAGCATCGAAAAATTCGAACTGATGGAACACCCTTCCTCCAAGTATGATGCTTCAGGCCAGGGCGGCATCATCAACATCAAGACCAAACGCAACACGCTCGCAGGCCTCAACGGCAGCCTCGGTGCAGACGGAGGTGGCATGTATTTCAAAGACACCGACCGCTTCCTATGGCAGGAAAGCAGTTGGGCGAACCTCAATTATCGAGGCAGAAAAACCAGCACATTCCTCAACATCTACGAGGGCATATACAACACCGACATCAAGATGGACATCGACAACCGTCTGGACAATGCAGGCATTCCGATGGCCATAACATCCAGTTCCCTCCAGAAAGACCGTTATTCCAACTGGCAGGTACGCCTCGGCAACGACTGGATGGCAGACGAGCGCAATACTTTCGGATTTATAGTAAATATCCCTATGGCTCATGACCTTATGAGTTCTGACAGGGCCCATAACATCACAAACCAGACCATCGGGAACACCACGATTGAGAGGACAGAGTCCGACACCAGAAACGACAACAGGATGAGGCAGGTCAACACAAACCTCAACTACACGCACATTTTCGACCAGTCGCGCAGTGCAGAACTGACAGCCAACCTCGACTGGTACAACAATACCGGCACTGGTGAAGGAATTACCGACATCTACGCGCTTACAGACCGTATGGCAGACTGGACCGGCAGCCGGAGGGAGATCGGCTCGGACAACAGGGTCAACATATACTCGGCTAAAATCGACTATCAGACATTGGTAGCCAAAATGTTCATGCTTGAGGCCGGACTCAAGTGGGCTCTCTCCTCCACCGACAACACGACCACACGTATCGAAACGGGACTGCCGGATAGGAACACCGAATTCAACTACCGCGAACACATCGGGGCCGCATATATCTCTGCTTCAGCACAGCTTGGCCCAAAGTGGTCTCTGAAGGCCGGACTGCGAGGAGAATACACCAACTCATTCGGGGACTGGATTTCCGCCTCGGACCAGACAAGGCGAAGTTATTTCGATCTCTTCCCGACGGTATTTGCCGGATTCACCCCGAAAGCCGGGCTCAACTTCGCACTCTCCTATTCAAGGCGCATCCAGAGACCAAGTTACTACGCCCTCAATCCAGCAGAAAACTACATTGACGCCCATTCCTATACTGTCGGAGACCCGGCTTTGAAGCCTTCGTACATAGACGAAGTATCACTGTCCGCCGGCATGGGCCAGCACTTCGCCCTCAGCGCCGGATACAGCCACACCGGAGACATGTTCTCCCAAATGCCGTACCTCAAGGCAAATGGAGACCAGATGCTGGCTTGGGCCAACTTCGGCCGGCAGGACATGGCAATCCTTACCGCAGCCCTGTCAGAACTCCCGATCACCAGATGGTTCATCTGGACCGTCAATGCCAATGCCCTGTACATGGATGCTTCCACAGCCGGTATGGCAGAGAACAGAACCCTCTCGGCAGCCCTGTACACCTGCCTCACCTTCAACCTCCCGTCCGACTGGAAAATCCAACTTGACGGAAGATACAACTCCCCTATGGCCTATGGTTTCTTCAAGATCCGCGACCAGTACACTGCCAATCTTGCAGTACGCAAGAACATGCTTGACGGCAGACTCACTCTCACAGCCAAACTCGACGACATCTTCCGTACATTGGCGACCAATCTGGACTGCCTGACAGCAGGGGACGAATCCGTGCTCGGCAGCGTAAAAAGTTCATACCTAGGACAGAAGTACTACGCGCAGAGCTTCCATATAGGCATCAGTTGGAACTTCGGGAAAGCCACCGGGACCCAAAGGCGCAATGTCGGCAATATCGATGAGGCTTCCCGTATCGGAAGCGCCAAAGGATCCGGGATCGAGGGCAAATGACAACAAATTGTTCCGGCTTTGCAAAGCCGGAACAATTTCGTACTTTTGGGGACTTATGAACAAAGCCTTTCCTATCTTTATCATTGCGCTATGCCTGACGGCGTGTCACAGTGGAACAGACCTCCCCGATGATCTCCGGAAAGCGGAGTCGCTCGTGGACTCAAAACCCGACAGTGCCGCGGCGATACTTGACTCAAGACCATACACCGCTGCCGACGGGGCGTTCAGACATGCCTCCTGGTGTTTGCTTAAAACCTACGCGGACTATAACTCATACAAGCCACAACTCGATGAAGAGATCATGAACTCCGGGGTGCAATGGTTCCTGCGTCATGGCTCAGACGATCGGAAAGCCTTGTCCTATTACCTGCGCAGTGTTGTGAATCAAGAAAACAAGTCAGGAAACGAAGCCGAATGGGTCCACGACCTGATGATGGCGAGTCGGCAGATCGAAGGATCCGATAACCACATGCTTGCCGCCTTGATCCACATGAGATACGCCACCGCCTTGAATGAGAGGAGATGGTACAACTCGTCCATTCCGGAATTTGAGAAAGGGATAGAGGAAGCTCGGGCTGCAGGATCCAAAGCCCTCGAAATCACCGGCCTCATAAATACCTCCCACGCCCTAATGTTCTTGGCTGACTCCGGCGGGGACTATTCGGAGGCCATCAGGCGCGGAGAAGAAGCGGTGTCCGTGGCCAAGGAAGGCCGTTCGGAGAACGACTACGCCAGAGCTCTTTATGGCGTCGCTGCCATTTACAGTCGCGACGGGCAGTTTGACAAGGCCCTCGAATGTGCATCAGAGGGCGTCAGGACGCAAGAAAGACTGGTAAAGGAGGGGAAAAGGAAAGAGCGCGTACGCTATGTTGTGCTTGCAGATGCTTTCCGCAAAATGGGAATGGCTGATTCCGCACTGTTCTATGCGGCAAAAGATCTTGATTCACCAAATCTCGTCTCAAGGATCACCGCCTCACAGATAACATATATAGTATACAGAGACCTGCTCCACGATGATGCCAACGCGGTCAAATATCTTACTCTCAACCATCAACTCAATGACCAGAGGACGGCAGAACAGCAAAGCGACAAGATCATAGAGTCCAGAGTGGAGATGGAAAAGGCTGATGCCCGTTCTTCCCGAGCCAGAATCATCGGAACGGCTCTGTCGGTGCTGATAGTCCTTGCAGTTGCCATATTCGTAATGGCCAAAATTTTCCGTAACAAATTGGAATCCAGAGATAGTGCCATTGAAGAGAAAGAAGAGGAACTGAATCGTGGACAGGCTAAACTCATTCAAAGCGAACGCAACCGCTCGGAACTGCGGTCAGTTCTCATGGATGAAGACAAACTTGTGACATCCTTGAGAGAAAGCGACCGCTATCTCTCCGACAAGGACTGGAAAAGACTGGATGAAATCCTGGACAAGGTCTGTGATCACTTCCCTACCCGGCTAAAAACCTCATTTCCAGATATAACCCAGAATGAAATGAGGATCGCCACTCTGCTGCGATTCCGTTTCAATGGGAAACAGATGTCAAGCATGCTCGGGATATCCCCTGTCTCCGTTACCAAGGCCAAACAGCGGCTGCGCCTACGGCTCAGCAGTGCCATGCCAGAGGGCTGCACCATAGATGAGTTTATTGCATCTTTTTAAATATCAATGCCATGAAATCGCTCAACAAAACCATTTTCGGACTTGCCCTCATAGCATTGGGCATATTGTGGATATTAAGTATTTCCGGAGTTCTCAGTTTCAACATTTTCTTTAGGGGATGGTGGACTCTTCTCATAATGATCCCGTTTCTGCTCGGGTTCATCACTCACCCCAACTGGGGTTCAGTCATGGGATTCAGCACAGGTGTCCTCCTGCTGCTTCAGGCGCAGGGGCTAATCGACTGGTCCATCTTCTGGAAACTCGGACTCGCCGTACTCCTGATAATCATCGGAGCATGCAGTATCTTCTCCGGCAAGTCTCACGGCTTCAAGATGGAGACGACACAAATAGATAATGGAGTGAAATCCTACAACATCGCATTCGGCGAGCAGAACAAGAAGATCAGCGGAGAAGGTTTCGAGGGAGCAAGGATTGAGGCCGCTTTCGGCTCCATGACACTCGACTTAAGGGAAGCCATCATAAATAACGATCAGCATATCAGCGTACAGGCCAAATTTGCCGGTGTCAAGATCATGCTCCCTGACGGAATAGCCGTCGATGTAAAGGGGACATCGGCTTTCGGTGGTGTGAACAACAAGCTGTCTGGACGGAGCGGCCGTCACACCATATTCATAGACGCAGAATGCGCATTCGGAGGAGTCGAGATAAGTTGATTTTTTCCGCTGCTATATCAAGTATCGAATATTTTTATATCTTTGCGGACTAAACATTGTACGACTTATGTATTGGACACTTGAACTGGCAAGCAGCCTGGACGATGCACCATGGCCTGCAAGCAAAGAAGAATTGATTGACTACGCAAACCGTTCCGGAGCTCCGGAAGAAGTTATAGAGAACCTTGAGGAACTCGAAGAGGAAGGCGAGATATACGAATCCATCGAGGATATCTGGCCCGACTACCCCACCAAAGACGACTTCTTCTTTAACGAGGAGGAATATTAACCCATCATTGAAACATTATTGATTGATTTTCAATAATTTATGATTGAAGCACTGGGAAGTTCCGGTGCTTTTTTCGTGCCGAAAACGCCCCTTTTTCGGGCTAAAAACAGGCTCAAACTACCCAATTACTATCCAATGAAATGGCAAATCTTCCCTGAAATAAGAGTAGTAAATGTAGTATAAAAAAGACCGGAGAGAAGTCTGTCAATGGTGGCAGATTTCTCTCCGGATGTCTTTGTGCAGGTGGGACTAAAAGTGGAAGTTCAGCTTCTCTTCTACTGTCTTCTCAATGGTTGATGGCATCAGCGTGGCATAGACCTTTTCCGTGGTCAGCACTGATGAATGTCCCATCAATGCCGATACGGTCTTTATATCCACAGTGTTGTTCAGCGCAAGGGTGGCGAAGGTGTGCCTTGAAATATGGAAATGTAGCGGGAATGGCAAGTTTATCTTGTCTCCCAGTGTCTTCAACGAAGTGTTGATAGTCCTGTTCTTTGAATTCAAGGTCTCTTTCAATTTCTCACAATTACTGAGATCAAACTCATCATCCAGCAGGCCGAACACAAAATTGTCATTTCGTCCCTGCCATTTCTGCAAGATCTTCATACCCTCATCCGGGATGGACAGGTTCAGTATCTTTGCATTTCGGGTATGGTTCTTCACTTGTATGTGGCGGATGGTTCTCTTGTCCATATCAATTTCAGCCCAACGGAGTGTGGCAATGTCGCTGAACCGTAATCCACAGGTGTAAAGTGAGAACATAAACATATCGAAGAAGTCCCTTGTCCTGTCATACTTTGCCGATTTCACTGTTTCAATGAGTTGTTTTATCTGATCCCCGGTAAGGTAATGGGTAGTGGTGTCGGCACCCAGCACCTTTGCATTCGGTGGAAGATACAAATTGCAGATTTCATCGCAGGTGTCCCGGTCAATCCAGTCCCTTCTGTGCATAATCTTCACGGCCTTGATGATGGGCGTAAGAGCTTTGTTGATGGTTTCATTTGTGTTGCCACGGTCTTGCCTATAATTGATATAGTCCTTTATCAATTTGACAGTGATGTCCCTGCAATACAGTGTTGTCTTTTCACTTGTATCCATCCGTTTCACCTTATGCAGGAACTCACTGAATGTCCGCATATTGCACTGGATGTTTGACCAGACGGAATAGCTTATTTTACCCAGGTTGTATATTTCCTTGTTCTCTATAAGGACAAACTCCACAAACGGAACCTGTCCTTTGTCTCTGTCTTTCTCACGGTCATACTCACCACTCAATATGCTCCGGAGCACTGAAACTGGGATAACCTGGTTCTTCTCTGTCAGCAGGCTGTTTATCCTGTCATCTATGCCCCTCTTCAAATTGACAAGCCTCTGGTTGAGAATGGCGGCTTTCTGGTGTCCATCCTTGCCGGTGCGGATATAGTGTCCATCTCCATTATCTCCCAGCCATAATTCTGGTTTTATGGAGATGCCAGTGCTCTTCCTTACCGACACCCCCTGTGTGCAATACTGCAACGTGATCTTATACTCCCCGAACTCATTCGGCTTGCAGTCTTTTCTCAGTAAATACTTTCCTTCCATACTTATCTCTATCTAACATAATTCACGTGATTGTTTTGTATCAGCGCATCCACATCACTCTGTGTGTAAATGATTGTCCTGCCGATTTTTGAATAAGCCAGCTCTCCATCCTGCCGGAGCTTCTCAATGGCTGACTTGCCCACTTTGAGATAATCACTCAAAGACTTTGTGTCATACACCTTCTCCACATTATTACTACCCGTCCTTATCTCATCCAGAGCTGTAAGGATGGCTTCAAATTTTGAATTCATATCTATTTCTTCTCTCATATCAAGAACTTTTGATAAAAAGATAACAAAGGATTTCCCGATGAAACGGAAAACTTACACTTTCTTCTCATTTTTCTGCAAAATACGGATAAGGCTGTCGGCAAGACTTACGGCATCTTCTGCCTTGAAAGAAGACGGCACGGTGTTGTGAAAATTCGCACAGAGTCCGGCAAGGATGATGGCGGCGAAGAGACTTCTCTCTTCAATGTGTTGTGATGTCTCGTTCATATACTTATTCTTATATGGGAGTTTGCAACAGCAAATGCGCCGATCTTATATCATTGAGACAGTTTGACAGACTACAAACCCCTTCGGCCGGAAAAGAAGAAAGGCGGCAAGGGAACTGGACCCCTTACCGCCGGAAGTAATACTGATTATGCAAATGGACATCCGTATCCTTCTGTTATTTATGATGTTTTACGGGTGGCACGGAAAGCTACGAAAGCCAAATCGTGATGCCCTGGCGGGGTTTTGTCCTTCTCCTGCGGAAACAAACAGGTGGGGGTTTCGCAGGAAAATGGCTTCGGATCAAATGTGTGCCGGGAGTCTGTTATCTAGTTTGTTATTTTTCTATGGATTGAGCTATCACACCAATAATATATATAAATATAAACCGGCACCTTGAAGGGAAATAAATACATATATGAAGATGTGATGTTGAATAATGTGGATAAGAAGCTGTTTCTGGAAGAAACAGCCTACTTGTGTCTGTAAGACACTGTAATAAGATTGTGATTGAATTTATAATTATATGTTTGATTTGAAGATGATTGAGGGATTGTATGATGGTTGTATGTCCTTCATTGATAAAGATTTGTCTGTTATGAGTAAAGAAGAGAGAATGGACCTTTATAAGAAGTATCAGTGGATGTTCTCTTCTAATTGTGCTTTACCTATTCTTGAACCTCTCATTGTCGGTAATGATCCAAGGGTAAATACTTTCAGGAAGAAGTTCAGGGAGTGGTTTATGGTGGTCTGCAATTACTCCTTTTCTCCTTGCCATTTCGGGATGACCTCCTATTCTCATTTTATGAATGCCTCCTGCTGGCAAGGAACAAAAGCCAAGGGGAACAAAGTATACCCTCAGCGAGTAATTCTGGCTCTGGGGATGATGGGGATCTTTGCAGGGGTAAAGACAAACTACCTCCATCTGGGAGACAAGACACGGGATCACGGACGGGAGTATAACGTGAATATGGAGAAGCTGACTGAATGGACTTCAACTTCTGCCGGAGCGAGCTGTGAGTTCAGCGAAGCCTCCTTATCCTCCACGGTAGAGAATATCTGGACTATGACTTCATCGGCAGACAATGATGACTTTGACTATTCTTTTCTTGAAAGTAATGATGAAGCGGGCCGGCAAAGCTGGTCTCTTTATAATGACTGGTTCTCTTCAAGACAATATGAGACTATCTCCTCTATTTCTGTTATTCCAGAGTGTTATGAGAAAGCCTGTCAATTCATCAGCAACTGCACCTATCAAATGTTCAGCGCCATCAAAGACAAGGACAAGAAGAAAGACCTACGTGGGAGATACAGGAATTGTCAATGGCTTGTCAATATTCACAATGGGAATGTGGGATGCTGTAAAATTGATGACAAGGGTGGCAGATATTATACGATGATGGTCGGGATGGGGAAAGACTTCCGGAGAAATTGCCTGACATTGAACGGAGAAAAGATTGTTGAGGTTGATGTAAGTTCTTCCCAGCCAACACTTCTCGGCTTGAAGATAAAGAAAGAAACAGGCAAGACAACAGGGTGGTTGAAGCGCTGTCTGGCTGGCAATTTCTATGAATGGGTGAAAGATTTGACTGGTGTCAAGGTTGAGCGTACAAAGGTGAAGACATACATTATGAGGTATCTGTTTTCCTGTTATGGTGCCAGTTTTCCAAAGGACTTTCAAGGGGAACATTTACCTCCTGACATCAAGGAATACAAGAGGGGTTATAAGAAGTTTGAACAAAGGCTGACCGGTTATTTGAAAGAAAATGAGCCGGAGATATATGACCTTGTCGAGAGACATAAGCGGAATCCTGTATGGACAGAGAAGACCTGGACAGATCAGTGGAAAAAGAAGCGTAAAGGCAAGTGGTGCAGCCTCCTCCCTGTATTGATGCAGAAGACAGAGGTTGAGTATATCAAGACCTGTCTGTCAAGACTTCCTGCTGATATGAAGTTCTTTACTATCCACGATGCCATCTGTGTAAAAGAGAGTGATGGAGAGACTGTCAAGACCGTTATGGAACAGGTCAGTATGGAACTTTATGGTGAGAAAATTTCAATCAAGATTGAAAACTCCTCAGACGATAAGGATAAGTGAAATTTGAATGCAATTTGAAGGACAGAGCGGAGACACCCTGTCCTTTTCTTATTCCCATAAATACTTATGTGAATGGATAATCCTTCACAAATACAATATAATATACTGATTATGGACAATGTGAAAATCAACCACATCAGCCCATTCGATGAATGGCTGAAAAACAAAAAACTAAATGAAAACAAGACCGAGGATGTCAATGTGTGGGACAATCACGTCTATGGCTTTGTCGAGTATAACGGCCTCGTGAATGAAGCCTACTGCAATTTGAAATTTGACCACTATGACGGCGTTCTTGATCAAGTGCTCAATGACATCGAGAAGGATGCACCCGGGCTGAAATACACCGATGTTCTCGCACTGGCAAGGAATAAGACCGGCATCGATAACGAATACGACAGCATTGACAAGTTCTTGTATGATCTCGTAAAGCAGCATCTGCAAGGGGAGAAGATAAAGGTTCAGGATAAAGAGATTGATGACGAGACCGTCAATGACAATGATCTTCAAGTTTATCGCACCGCCGAGAAACTGTTCATCTTACAGATGGTAAAGGATATAAAGCAGAAGTTTGTTTATGAGAACGCTAAGTAATATAATTCCGCAAAAGGACTTATGCCTTCCGCTTATCGAAGATGGCAAGGTCGAGAGCTGGCAGTCTGTCATCACATTTGAACACATCCTTGATGGGAATAAACTGATGGCATCACCAGAGATACAAAAGATATTGAGATACTTTTACGGTCAAGCGCGACCATCTGTCGTAAGGACAAATTATACCGATGATCTTCAATTCTGGATAAACCGAGAACTATATATGGCAGATATGAAAGGGACTATGATGACATATCCCTTGACCGCCACGTATGAAGAGATGAGAAATGATGAAGACATAGTTCATCCAGGAGAGTATTCCGGCGCATTGAGTGTAATCTCCTTCAAGCCGAAAGAACCTGTGGAGAAGGACTTCCTTGCCATTACATGCAAGTGGCAAGACGGACTGTTCCAGAATGACAACTATGTCCTCGGCATCATAGCCGACACGGATGACCTTTATGGCATCATCGAGCCGTGGGTGATAAACTGACCACTACACAATCAAACATATACTTCACAATCTGGGCGGGCTTCGGCTCGCCCTTTTCTCGTTTCAGTTCCGTGCGAACCACAACGAAAGTGAATGTCATCGGGTGGCCAAGACAGGCTCTAAATGACATTGCAGCTGATTTCCAGGGAATTGTACGTTTCACTAACTATGAAAGAGAAACGTTTTGCAATATCGTGCATCTAGAAAAGCATATTAGCATTAATGGACATCTTGTATTTATCAAGTATTACTTGTGTGGTGTCAAGCTCTTCAGGGGTACAAGATTCAGCTAATGCACTTAAATTTAATCTCATTAAGATATCCTTATTAATCACCCTTTTTGCGTCAGAAAACACTAATGAATGGAGTAAATCTTGGGTATCTTGTCTATTTAGTAGCTCCAATGTGATTTTCGCATCTGTCTCTGTATCAAACCCTAAAAGATAACAAGTGTCATCCACAATAACCGGTTTGTTTTCAATCGTGGAAACAAGAGAAAAAAGAGTATGTTTATATAAGCCAGAAACAACTATTTTATATGGAGCAAAGGAATAAGGGCCTATACCAAAGATGGAAAAACGAGGACGCCTCTTATAAATTACACTTTTTCTCCCATCCAATTCGATAGCATGCGAACTAAGATAAGCGTATGCCTTAGGGTATTTTTCTTTAATGAAATCCGTATTTTCTGATGCTGTACGTTGTGTGATAATTACATATCGTGATGTGTATGTTATACGTTCATCGCCAATATCAGAGCTTTTTAATAATGGAAATACTAATTCACTTTCGATATCAACTATTTCACCCAAAGAGTTGTAAAGATTACCATCAGCATCTTTTCTCAGTTCCATAACTTTAGCGCAGTCGTGCTTCACGCCAGACCACCACACGTATGGGCATATACCATCATACTTTTGTGTTTGTTTATATTTCTGGATATTAGATACAAAATTATGATTAACCCATCCGTATTCTTGAATAAATAGTTTCGTGTAAAAGTCATAAACGGAACAATTTAGAGAGTATGAACCACCAAACTGACATGTGAATAAAGATGCGGCAGCGCTAACATCAAACTCTTTAGTAGCATCAATGTTCCATTGGCATATATTTGATATGCCAAGATGTGCTTTTGGTTGCTCATAAACTATATTTTTAGGAACGATATTTTTGACCAAAAATGCTAACTTTCCAATATTTGAAGAAAAAGTGCGAAGAAGCATAATGGAGATATATTCTGCAATATCAAAGTTCCCCTTCCCTGTGATTGCATCCAGACCTTTTGTTTGCTTAAAGTTGGACTTTGTTGGCAAATTAAAACTGTTAATACTTGACAATTTACTATTGGTTACCCATGGCGGATTGCCTATAACCAATATTTGTTGACCTTTATGTTTTTTTGAAATTTTTGAAAAGTCGTAGTCGAAAACATTTGCATTTTCAAGAATGATAGTAGCTTCGCTTCGACCAAATTTTAAACTCCTTTCTAATAAATCATTTTTTAGCGATTCCAAATATGGATTATATATCTCTACTCCATAAATTACACTTACAGAATCAAATACATCTAAAGCTGCTTTAATAAAAGCACCTTTCCCACAAGTAGGTTCAATGACTACATCTGGGGCAAATCCTGTATCTTTAATGAAACTACATATAGAATGGGCTAAATCATCGTTAGTCTGCCAGTCTCCATACGCTTCTTTTGTATCAGAGTTATATTTTTCGTTGCCAACACTCTCCATCATAGCACCAGATGTAAAAAAGTCCTTAATACCACAAATGGAAAAAAGATAGTTGTTAGCTTCTTTTTGAGTCAGTTTCTGGACTGAGTTAAGCAATTCCTCAACCTTCATATTTAACGATTGTTGTGATACCTTCTACTGATTCTTTCAGATTGACAATCCTACCATACTGTAATCTCCACTGAAGGGCATTTGAAATTGTCAAGTATCCTATCGCTGGGGGATTATGTAAAATATCCTTTGCCATATTTGCCAGTGTTACCTCATCAGCAGGAATGTTTTTGTCGTTTAAAAATGCAAATATGTCATCCTCATTACCATTATTGGCAATAATATTACGAATTCCTGTCGTGGTTTGATAATCTGCTGTCCTCTTTGCCTCAACAAAAGAACAAGAAACAAAATGAAGAATTCCTGCTTTCGCCTCATTGTCGTCATGCTTTTCATAAACAAAGACAATGAGATTGTACCCTAAGCCATAAATCTTTTGTTTGCTGTCTTTAAACGGACAACTTGATTGGGGTTGAGTAATGGATGTTGTCTTAATATCGGTATCAACAGAAGGCAAATCAAGGCCTTTAGCAGAACTCCCAGATGAGAATTCATAGTTTTCCGACAAGAAACTCTGGAACTTATGTTCGATTTTAGTGCCAATTGCCTTCCCATCAGTAACTCCAAAGAGATCTTTCTGTGGGAGATTGTCCATTTCATTGCAAAAGCGTTTTGCCTCGTTTATAAGACTATCGATTGTTAGCGGCTTCTTGTCCGGTTTCAAAACAGATATTACTTTACTCATAAAAATCTGGATTATATTATGACAGCGAGAAGATTTTGATCCGATTCGCATGCTTGGTTTTATAATATTTCTCATCGCAAATATACTAAATCATCTTGTTATTATAAACTAATTTGGCCTGGATGTATTTAGAAACTCAAAGTATCATAAACCTCTCGTAGTTCTTGTTGTCGTAATCCGAGGTATCTTCTTGTGATGGCTGTGGAGGAATGATTGAATATCTCCGCCAGTTTTATCACGGCCATCTCGCTGTTCTCTCCGGCCCTTTCCACCACTTGACGACCGAAGGTCTTACGGAAAGAATGGGTGGAGAAATGCTGGATATCTTTCAGCATATACTTTACCTTGATTTCTTTCAAGACTACATTGATGCGCTGAATTGAAATGACATCACCATAGCGGTTGAGAAATGCTTTCTCGCGTGGGTCTTTGATGCCCAGAGCCTTATAACACTCCTTGATATGTTCACGCACACCCGCATTGACCTTTATCTCCCGGTGTTTCCCGGTCTTCTTCTCGTTGAGGACAAAGCTATCACCGAGTATCTGATCCCAGGTCAGCGAAAGGAGATCGCTGATACGAAGCCCGAAGAAGCTGCCACAGGCAATGAGAAGGCTCATCCTGTATTTGCCATCCTTGTATAACCTATGCGTCAAGTTCAGCATCGTGTCCCACGGCAGATAATCGGCGGTTGTGTATGAATGTTTCTGGCTCATTGTCAATACTTTTATGTGTTTATTCTTATTTGTATATGCAAAGATATGTATTTATTCATAATTATACAAGGTTTCATTCATAATTTTTGTGGAATTTGAATAAAAGTTATGAACATAATCATAATTTATGTATATTTGCATCAAGCAAGAATAGCAATCATAAATGGGACTGAACATAAAGAAGGTCTGTAAGGAGAAGAATATCTCCCTTACAGAAGTGGCACAGCATATCGGTATAAGTCCGATTTCTTTATCGCAGAGTTTGAACAACAACCCGACATTGAGCAGGCTACAACAGGTGGCTTCCGCTCTCGGTGTTGAGGTGGATGACCTGTTTGACAAAGAACCAGACACAAGTGTCCACGGATGTCTTTATGTCAATGGCGAGCCGGTTATTGTGAAGTCAAAGAAAGACATCGAGAATTTACTCCATAATTTGAGATAAATGGTTGATTTCCCGATGGATAGTCATTGTCAAGTTTCAGCCATTTCAAAAGTGAAACAGACTACCCATTTCAGCCCCGATACGGCAGGCTATAATTACAAAACTTTGATAATAAGATAATTACAAGAATACCTTGGCTGATTTAACGAAGAGGAGTATTGATTGATAATCACAAACATGCAATTCCGTAGCAGCATCGCAAGAATACTCCGGGGATTGAGACAAGACTGAATGCCGCGGCACCTTGAGTCCGCAAAGCGAGTTAGGTTATATCGCACCTGACTCGCTTTTTTGTTGTGTCGAGGTGACATGCGGCCAGAGCAGAATCCGAGAATGTAAACTTATCCGGCGGATTGGCGTTCTGCCGGACAAAGTGCCTCTCAACGGCGTTTTCTCCGTGGAATAGCGCTTTGGCCGGACAAAATCAGGGTAAGCACCTACGCAATTGCGTTGCGGCCGCTTCAGGTTAGAGCATTTTCCACATCTTTTGCTATAACCCGAAAGCACGAAAGCCACAGGATGACGATTTTAGGGCCAGGTTATGGTATTCTGCCGTCATTATGCTATAACCCATTATCCCCGCAAGAAAAAAAATGTACAATTGCCGTTTTTCTGTACAAATTCTGACTATATTTGAAGTTATCGAAGTTGATTCGGACATTGATTTTAGTAAGCGGCAAAAAATAAGTTGCCGCAGATTTGGCAAAGATTTTTGAGGATAGATTACTTTTTGAAGAAGGAGTGTGCCGGTGGCACATGACTGATGAAAAAAGGAATATAGACCAAAAAGATTGCCCCAAGGTGATGCAACTTATTTTTTAACGATTACTTAGGCAAATGACACAGATTGAAGCGATACGCGCCCGCCATTCGGTGCGGCGATACAGTCCGGAGGCGATTCCGGATGAGTCCCTTGCCGCTTTGCGGGAGGAGATTGAAAAGGTCAATGCGGAAGGACATCTTCATGTCCAACTGGTTACGGATGAGCCGAAGGCGTTCAGCGGTCCTATGTCATACGGAAGTTTCTCCGGAGTGAGGAACTATCTAGTGATGGCCGGGAAGAAGACCGGTGATCTAGACGAGCGCATCGGCTATTACGGTGAACGGCTTGTCCTTCTTGCACAGCAGCTCGGTCTGAACAGTTGCTGGGCGGGAATAAGTTACCGCAAGGTCAGCGGAACATACGCCCTTGAAAAGGGGGAGAAGATTGCCTGCTACATTGCCCTAGGCTACGGGCAGACGCAGGGCGTGCAGCATAAGAGCAAAGACATCCGTGAAATCAGCAACGTGAGTGACCTCACTCCGGAATGGTTCAGAAGCGGAGTCGAGGCTGCACTTCTCGCCCCGACTGCCATGAACCAGCAGAAGTTCCGCATCGAGTACATCGTCCGCAAGGGAAACAGTCTCCCTTATGTCTCCATCAAGCCGGGACGGTCCATATTCGGCTATACAATGATGGATATGGGAATAGCCCGGCTTCACTTCGAAATCGGCACGGGGAAAGAAAACTTCGTCTGGGTGGAGGACATGACTCATCATGAGGACAAAAGTGCGGAAAAGCAGACAAATAACAATAACACTATGGCAGACAACAAGAGAATCACACCTCGGTACATAACCTCTCTGAAAGACGGAGAGGTGTTCGTGTTCGGAAGCAACAAGGAAGGCATGCACGGTGGCGGAGCTGCACGCATCGCCTATGAAGAGTTCGGTGCGGAATGGGGCGTCGGCATCGGGATGACGGGCCGCTGCTATGCCATCCCGACAATGGACGGCAGCATTGACATTATCCGCAGGCACGTGGATGACTTCACGGCATACGCAAATGCACACCCCGAACTGACATTTCTGGTGACTCCGATAGGCTGCGGAATCGCCGGATGGAAGGCAGTCCAAATTGCCCCTCTTTTCGCCGGAGCATCATCTCTGGACAATGTTACTCTCCCGCAAGAATTCTGGGATGTGCTCAACAAAAAGTAATATTGCCAGCATCCGCAATTTCATCGGCGGGCGCTCAGGATGCGAACATAACCTATAATCATCCACCCCTTATTCCCCGAAAATTTCATAGCTTTGCTGAAAATCCACAAATATGTATCTGCATCAAAAAAACTGGTGGAACTTCAATTACAATAAGGAAGCCGTTATGAACAGGCTTGGCACATCAGGGCTATGCAGGGGCTGATGCTTGGCCGGATGACTTCTCTGGGATTTGATTTTCAGGATGAGGCTATGCTCACCACAATGTCATTGGAACTTGTGCGTTCCAGTGAGATTGAAGGTGAGGACATAGCAGTCAATGAAAGGCAACGTAAAATCATCAATATGCAGTTCGATGGATTTTTCGGGAAACTGACATCGGGCAAGTGGGCGAAAATCGGGAAATGTTTGACAGACACGGCTCTCAATGATATTCGGGATCTTGTAAATAAAGGACTATTGAAGAAAAACGATGAAGGTGGTCGAAGTACAAACTATTCCTTGGTCATTGAGCCTGCGGACAATGGATAGCCACATTCAGATCTCCGCCCAGATACGTAAGCGTCTCCGCGATTGCGTTGCGGCCGCTTCAGGTTAGAGCATTTTCCACATATTTCGCTATAACCCGAAATCACGAAAGCCACAGGATGACGATTCCAGGGCTAGGTTAGAGCATTCTGCTGTCATTATGCTATAACCCATTATCAAACTGATTTTACACGGAATCAAGGCGAATGTACGAAAGAGAAAGAATAACTGCAACTTGGATAGTCACTATCAAGTTCCAGCCATTTCAAAACAGACTGCCCATTTCAGCTCCGCAAGAATGCTCCGAGGATTGTCACAAGACTGAATGCCGCGGCACCTGACTCGCTTTTTGTGTTGTGTCGAGACGACATGCGGCCAGAGCAGAATCCGAGACTGCCCACTCTCCGGAAGATTGGCGCTCAGAAGAGAAGCGCCTCACACATATTCCACAAGCCAATCTTCCAGAGACCGTGTGGAAGAGGAAATGTTCACACCGACTTTCACCAACTTCTTGCCGGTCTCACTCCTGAACGGAATCATATACCCTCTGTCATCTATCTGTCGGAGAGCCGCTTCAGCTGAAGAATCCACCTTGAACTCAAACACATAGACCGCATCATCCGCCACACAGACGGCATCGGCCCGACCGACGGCGGATTTGACTTCTGTATGAATATAATAGCCGAGGAGTGAGAATATCAGATAAATCATTGTCTGATAATGCTTTTCAGTCTTGTTCTCAAGATCATTCGGCATCGCCGACATGTAGGTCTGCATTCTCGTCAGAGCCGCGTTTATGTCTCCTTTTCTTAAAGCGAGACAGAACTGAAGCACAAATGAGGAACCCAATGGATCCTGACTGCGATAGCGTGCGAGCAATGATTTCAGAAAACCGTTCCTGACCTCCTTGTTCGGATAGCCCAAAGTGTACGAGTCAAAAGTCTTATCATAAGACTTAATGGTCAAATAGCCAGTCTGGTACAGCATCGGAATCGAGTCATCGCTCAGTTCCGGAGAGACATCGAACGTGTCGAGGGATATACCCGACATTCCGTCAAGAGCGCGTTCGTCAATCGGGTGCCGCTCAAGTCTTTCCACAAGACAGGTCGGGGTGCCGGACTCATACCAATATGAGCCGAAAGACCTTGTCGCGAAGCATTTCATCAGACTGTAAGGATTATAGATGTCCTCCGATTTCTCACAGAAATGATAACCGTCATAATTCTCCTTCAGCAGGGCAAATGCTTCCGGAACACTTATTCCCTGATCCTCGGCCAGTTTTTTGGCCGATTCCTGAAAATTCGTCTCAAGTTCCGTCTGCGAGATGCCGCAGATAGCGGAATATTCAGGGATCATCGAAATGTTCATCAGATTATTCAGTTCACTGAATATGCTCAACTGGGCGAATTTGTTGATTCCGGTAATGAACACGAAGCGGAGATACGGATCCAGACTTTTGATGGGGCTGTAGA
>DJOT01000028.1 GCA_002439095.1 Bacteroidales bacterium UBA6431
GAAGCACCTCGACGAGGAACAGCTGCTCCGCACCCTTGGTTACAAACTCAGCGCATACGAGAACGCCTTCGGAAAGGATGAAAGCATCTCTGAAGGCGATGTGAACGCCCGTTTTGAGAGGCTGGTAAAAGTGGCCGCCGAGCAGACCGGAGAGAAGGCCGCCATCATCATTGATGAGTACGACGCCCCGCTTCTTGACGTGATGAACGACCAGCAGAGACTCGCCCCGATGAGGCAGATAATGAGGAACTTCTACAGCCCCATCAAGAGCCTCGACCCCTACCTTCGCTTCGTCTTCATAACGGGGATCAACAAGTTCGCACAGCTCAGCATCTTCAGCGAGCTCAACAACCTGCAGAACATCTCGATGATGCCCGAATACTCCGCCATCTGCGGAATATCGCAGAGCGAACTGGAATCTCAGATGAGAGAATCCGTCAAGAGGATGTCAGACAGCCTCGGCTTGTCGCGAGAAGAGACTCTGGAAGAACTCAAACGCAACTATGACGGCTACCACTTCTGCGCCGAATCCGAAGACATCTACAACCCGTTCAGCCTCATCAAGTCGCTTGACGCCAAGGACTTCGGCTCATATTGGTTTGAAACCGGAACTCCGACTTTCCTTGTAGAATGGCTTCAGCGTTCTCAAATTGACGAGACAGCACTCAACAGCATGCCTATGATCCCGTCAACAGCTTTCGACATCTCTCCCGAAGTCAGCAACAGCCCTTTGCCTGTCTTATACCAGACCGGCTACCTGACAATCAAAGGATATGACAGAAGGACAAGGCTTTTCACACTCGGATATCCCAACGAGGAAGTGCGCTTAGGCTTCTCCCAGTGCCTTCTGGCCGGCTACGACCATGATTATGCCTCAGGCTCGATCTTCGTCGCCCGATTCTTCTCCGCCATGGATAACCACGACATCGACAATGCCCTCACGCTCCTCCAGTCCTTCCTCGCCGGCATCCCTTACGACCTTGAGAACAAGACCGAGAAGCACTTCCAGACCATCATCTACCTCATTTTCTCACTGCTCGGCTACTACATCAGGGCCGAGGTCAAGTCAGCCGCAGGCCGGGCCGACGCCGTCTGCTGGACAAAGGACAGGACCTACGTCTTCGAGTTCAAGCTCGACGGCTCCGCAGAAGATGCCTTAAAACAGATTGACGACAAGGGCTACCTGATTCCTTATAAGGCGGACGGAACCTGCGTCAAGGTCGGCGTCAACATCTCCTCACGGACTCGGACCCTCGAATCCTGGAAGGTAGAGACTCTTGAACGCTAGATGCACTAACTCACCATCTTTCAAAGCGCCTCCCGTACAGCAGAAGGTTGTTTTCTGTACCGAAAATATAAAACACGAAAAAAGCCGGCTGAAAACAGCCGGCCTTATTTGTGATGAAGCGGAAATTACTTCGTGATGACCTTGGCCATCTCGAGAACCTTGTTGGAGTAACCCCACTCATTGTCGTACCATGCGCAAACCTTCACGAAGGTAGGATCGAGCTGGATACCGGCCTTCACATCGAAGATGGAGGTGTGAGGGTTGTTGCGGAAGTCGGTGGAAACGACAGCCTCGTCGGTGTATCCGAGAACGCCCTTGAGCTCACCCTCGGAAGCCTTCTTCATGGCAGCGCAGATCTCCTCGTAGGTGCAAGGCTTCTCAAGCTCTGCGGTGAGGTCAACGAAGCTGACATCAGAAGTAGGGACACGGAGTGACATGCCGGTAAGTTTGCCGTTGAGGACAGGGAGAACCTTGCCTACAGCCTTTGCAGCGCCGGTAGATGAAGGGATGATGTTCTCGAGGATACCGCGGCCGCCTCTCCAGTCCTTCTTTGAAGGGCCGTCAACGGTCTTCTGGGTAGCGGTAGCTGCGTGAACTGTGGTCATGAGACCCCTCTTGATTCCGAAGGTGTCGTTGAGGATCTTGGAGATAGGAGCGAGACAGTTGGTGGTGCAGGAAGCGTTTGAGATGATGTCCTGACCAGCGTAGGTCTCATGGTTTACACCATATACGAACATCGGGGTGGCATCCTTGGAAGGAGCTGACATGATCACCTTCTTCGCACCTGCGGTGATGTGCTTGCGTGCGGTCTCGTCGGTGAGGAAGAATCCGGTGGACTCAACAACTACGTCAGCGCCAACCTCGTTCCACTTGAGGTTTGCAGGATCCATCTCGGCTGTGATGCGGATCTTCTTGCCGTTTACGACAAGAGCCCCATTATCAACAGAAATCTCGCCCTTGAAGATGCCGTGTACTGAATCGTACTTAAGCATGTAGGCGAGATACTCAGGATCGAGAAGGTCATTGATACCTACGACTTCGATGTCGTTGGAGAAGTTCTCAACTGCTGCACGGAAAACCATACGTCCGATACGGCCAAATCCGTTAATACCAAGTTTTACCATTTTTGTAATAATAAGTTGTTATAAAGTCTTTTACTATACTTCTAACCGTTAAAGGCGCTGCAAATTTATCAATTTTTCTATTGAAAATCAATTATCTTTGCCGAAAAATTCACAATGAAGATAATAATCACCAACGACGACGGCTACAAATCCAAGGGACTTCAGGTTCTGACCGGCATCATGCGCCGTTTCGGAGACCTCACGATAGTGGCCCCCAAGGCTCCCCAGAGCGGGATGTCGATGGCAGTATCCATGGGACACAGACCGATCGCCGTCAAGAAACTCTCCGAAGAACCGGGGCTTGAGCGCTGGTATCTGGACGGGACACCGGCCAGCTGCGTCAAGTTCGCCCTCGACAACATACTGTGGCCGCAAAACGCCGACCTCGTGGTAAGCGGCATCAACCACGGGAGCAACGCCGCCACCGCAGCCATCTACTCCGGCACGATAGGAGCCGCGATGGAAGGCGCAGTCAACGGAGTGATGTCCATAGGTGTCAGCCTCGACAGCTATGACCCCGATGCTGACTTCTCCGCAATAGAAAAGATGCTGCCAGGCATAATAGAGCAACTTCTCGACATAAAGGAGCACCGCTACGGCCAGCTATACAACATCAACTTCCCCGCCCTCCCGGCCGACAGGATCAAGGGTGTCCGCTTCTGCCACATGGGAAAGGGCCACTGGGAGAAAGAATACCGGCCTTATACCGAATTCCTCGCAGAAAGAGGGGCGGAACCGGACGAAGCCGCCAAGAGGTATCTGGAACGCCTCGAAGAAGGAGAAAGTGTCTATGTGATGGCCGGAGACTTCACCGACAACGGGGACAATGTCTACCCTGCCGACCACCAGCTGCTTGAGCAAGGCTACATCACCATCACTCCCCACAACATAGACAACACCGACGAGCAGGAACTCCGCAGACTATGCGATACTACCTTATAGCCGGAGAGGCTTCCGGCGACCTGCACGGAAGCAATCTCATCAGAGGCCTCGCTGCCGAAGACCCGCAGGCGACTTTCAGATTCCGCGGAGGAGACCTCATGCTTGAGGCCGCCCGGGAGTGCGGTGCAGAGTGCACCCTCGTCAAGCACTACCGCGACGGCGCGGTGATGGGTCTTTCGGAAGTCCTCTCTAAAGGGTTCAAGCTTCTGGGAGACCTCAAGCGGTGCGAAGAAGACATCCTCGCATGGAAGCCGGATGTCGTGGTCCTCATAGACTACCCCGGCTTCAACATGAAAGTAGCCCGCTTCTGCCACGAAAAAGACCTGAAGGTGTTCTACTACATAGCCCCCAAGACCTGGGCCTCGCGTGAAGGGCGCAATAGGCAGCTCAAAGAGTATGTGGACAGGCTCTTCATCGTCTTCCCTTTCGAGATCCAGTATTTCAATTCGCGCGGAATACCGTTCACCTACGAGGGTAACCCGCTCGTGGATGCCGTGGATACCCACCAGTATTCGCGCCCCGAAACCAGCAAGTACATAGCCATGCTCGCCGGTTCGAGAAAGGCCGAAATCTCCAGGATGATGCCGGTCCTGATGCAGGTGGCGGACAGGCTTTCAAGCCTCGACAAATACCATGACTGGAAATTCATCGTGGCCGGAGCCCCGTCCAGAAGCGAGGATGACTACAGGCCATACATTGGCGAAAGGAAAAACGTACGGCTCATATTCAGCCGCACCTACGACATTCTGAAATATGCCGAAGCCGCCGTCATAAATTCAGGCACGGCATCCCTCGAGGCAGCCCTGATCGGCACGCCACAGCTCGTCGGCTGGAACACATCAGCGCTCACATGGTTCGCCGCCAGGCACATCCTGCATGTCCAGGACCACATCAAATACATCTCCCTTGGCAACCTGTGCCTAGACAGAGCCGTGTTCAAGGAATTCCTCCAGAACGATTTCAATCCGGACAACGTCTGCACGGAACTCAGGAGAATCCTTGAAGACGGGCAATACCGCGAAAAAATGGAGCAAGGCTACACAGAGATAAGAGAATCCCTCGGCGGAAGCGGAGCATCACGGAAAGTGGCGGCCGCCATGATAAAAGAACTCAATACTGCCGCTCGCCGAAGATAGCCGTGCCGATACGGACCATGGTGGCCCCGTACTCTACGGCAATCCGCCAGTCTTCGGACATCCCGATGGAGAGTTCCTTGAAATCTCCGTGCTCGGGGAAAAGGTCCTTGAGATAAGAGAAGAAATGGCTGATCCTTGCGAAGTCGGCACGGATGTCGTCTTCGTTGTCGGTATGGGTAGCCATCCCCATCAGGCCGCAGAACCGGACATTGCGGTAGTTGTCCGCCTTGAAAAGAATGTCGAGAATCTCCTCCTCCACAAAGCCCTGCTTCGTCTGCTCGGCGCCGATGTGCATCTCAAGCAGGACAGGTATCACCTTGCCATTTTTCGCGCCCCACCCGTTGACATCCTCCAGAAGATGCAGACTGTCTATCGACTCGACCATGTCGGCATACGGGAGGACAAGTTTGAGTTTGTTTGTCTGGAGGTGGCCGATGAAATGCCAGACGAACTCCTCGCGGGGGATGCCGAGCCGCCCGTGGATCTCCTCGATCTTCTGTGCGAACTCCTGGGGCCTGTTCTCCCCGAAACGGTGCTGCCCCGCATGGTAGGCTTCCATTATGGCCTCGACCGGATGGAATTTGGAAACTGCCACCAGTTTGACTTCCGGCGGCAGTTCCTTCAAGATGTTGTCTATGTTTTCCTTTATCATGCCTAACGGCGTTTCTGCTGTTGTTTGAGCTGCTGCTCCTGCATCCTCTGGACTTCCTCCAGCTTCTGCTGCCACTTGCTCTTCGGGAGCGGCTTGCCCTCGGAAGCGCGGACTTTCTCAAGAATCGCGTCCTTGTCTATGGACTTGCGGATCAGCCATGTCTGAAGTATGGAGATCAGCTGTGAGAGAAGATAATAGTAACTCAAGGCGGCAGAGAGGCTGTTACAGATGAAGAACATCATTATAGGCATCATCCACAGGCTCATGAACCTCATCGATGCCGCGCTCGGGTCATTGGCGTTAGGCTGCGAGGACATCGTCAGTTTTGAGTAAACCCACATGGTCACAGCCATCAGAAGCGCAAAGAGCGACAAGTGATCACCCAGAATAGGGATCCTTACCCCATAGTCTATGATGGAATCATAGGCTGAAAGATCGTGACACCACAGGAACGACTGCTGGCGCAACTCGATGGATGCCGGGAAGAAGCGGAACATCGCCCAGAGAATAGGGAAAGTCAGAAGCATCGGGAGACATCCGCCCATAGGGCTTACCCCGGCACGCTTGTAGAGAGCCATGGTGGCCTGCTGCTTCTTGAGCATCTCCTGCTGGTTGTCGGTGTGCGGATACTTGGCGTTGATCTTGTCAAGTTCCGGCTTGAGGGCCGCCATCTTGGCTGAAGACGCATAGGACTTGTATGTCAGAGGGAAGACCACAAGTTTGATCACTATCGTCATCAAGAGGATGATGATACCGAAGTTGCTGATGAAACGACTGAAGAAGTCGAACATCGGGATGATGGCATACTTGGTGAACCACCCCACGAGCCAGCCTCCAAGAGGGATTATCTTCTCATATTTCTGGTCATAACTCTTGAGTGTCTTGTAGTCGTTAGGACCGAAGTAGAATTCGAGCGGGACGCTGACATTGTCACCCTGACCGAGTTCCGCGCGCATCTTGGCGCTGCATGCCATGAGGTTGCGCTCCGGATCGTCCTGCTGGAAGAAATTGATTCCCAATTCCCCGGAAGAGAACTGCTGCGGAGCACGGACGATGGCGGAGAAGAACTGCTGCTGGAAAGCGAACCAGCTCAGACGTGACTCCACCCTCTTGGATGCGCTGCGTCCGCGGCCGATCTCGACAGGCTTCTTGTCTCCGTCGAAATAGTAGTCAAGCTTGGAATACTGGGTCTCATTTTTATATCCTTTCTCCATCCTCGGCATTGTAAGCTCGAAATCAATGTCGTACGAACTGACATTGCGCGGTATGACACCCTGCATCCCCACGAAAGAGAGCTGGTTGTCCACGCGGTAGCTCTGTCCGAGAAGGGTGTACTTCTGCTCGATGTACCCGCCCCCCTCGAAAGGCAGACGCATCACTACGGAGCTGTCAGTGACGGAGGCGAGAGTGAAGTTGAAGTCCTTGGTCTGG
The DNA here is from genome assembly GCA_002439095.1 of Bacteroidales bacterium UBA6431. Classification (GTDB taxonomy): domain Bacteria; phylum Bacteroidota; class Bacteroidia; order Bacteroidales; family UBA932; genus Cryptobacteroides. The sequence continues at coordinate 6,574 of DJOT01000028.1, forward strand.
ATGTATTCACCGGTATAGAGACTCACCGAATACTCGGCTCCGCCAGGGCGGAAAATATACAGATCCGTGCTGTCGTAGTTGCGGAACTTCTTGAGCCTAACCGAATATGGCTTGGCTCCGCGTGTGGTGAGCTTCATCTCGAGAACATCGTTCTCAAGGGTGACGATGCTCTCCTGGGCTTTGGACGCACTCTCGAGCAGGGAGTCCTTATAGATGGCCACCTGTCTGGCGGACTCCAGCACTGGCTCTCCGGACTCGATGACAGCCTCGGATGCCATCTGCTGAGGCGGCATCTGCGCGAGGGCTATCGAATCCTGCTGCGCCTGAAGCTCCGCAGCCTTGCGGGCCCTGTCTGACTGAAAAACTGTAAACCCTATGAAAATAAGGGCGATGAGAACAAATCCGATTACCGAATTTTTATCCATTATCTGCTTTCCTCCTCTGCTTTACGAATCTGGGCTTCAAGGTCTTTGAGCTCTTCCTTCGCCTTGTCAATCTTCTCCTGCATCTGCCTTATAAGCGGTTCACTGTTCTTTGAAGCAGAGAAAAATCCTATGTTGTTCTCGTAAGTGGTGATGTTCTGCTGAAGGGCGCGGTACTTGCTGACAAGGGCGTCCTTAGGGCTCTGCGGAAGCCTGCCCTGACGGGTGCCCCTCGGGCTCTGCGAGAAAAGAGGGAAGATCTTTTTCATCGCATCGCGGAAAGCCTCGTTGACATTGTCCTTCTCCTTGTACGGAACATGTCCGATAGCCTGCCAGCGCTCGTTGAAAGAACGCATTTTCTCGGCATTGGCTGTCTCGTCGTCGCCCGGAGTGTAGGCAAGCACCTCCTCGATAAGCTTCTTTTTGGCTTTGAGGTTGGAGTAGAAATCATTGTCGGATGAGGCGTTGGCGTCACGCTTCTCGAAGAACTCATCGCATGCGGCGCGGAAACGTTTCCAAAGCTGCTCGGACTTCTTGCGCGGCACGGAACCGATTTCTTTCCACTGCTTCTGCAAGGCCACATACTGGTCGGCCGTCTTCTTCCAGTCCGTACTGTCCTTGAGAGACTCGGCCTGGTCGATCAGGGCCTGCTTCTTCTCAAGGTTGGCGTTGAGGTTGTCTTTTATATCAGTGAAATACGCTCTCTTCTTGGAGAAGAAAGCATCGCACGCGGCACGGAAACGGTCGTAGATCTTCTGGTTCTCCTTCTTGGTAGCGTAACCGATCTTACGCCACTCCTGCTGAAGCGTCTCTATTTCCTTGGTGAGGGCCGTCCACTCGGCTGAGGTCTTCACGTCGGTGGCGGCGATCTCCTCAAGCTTCTCGCAGAGTGCTCTCTTCTTTTCGAGGTTCTCTTCCTGCTGCTCTTTGAGTCCCTCGAAGTGGGCCTGATACCTCTTGTTGACCACTGCCGTAGCTGCCTTGAAACGGTTCCATATATCTTCGCGCTTCTCCTTGGCCACCGGGCCGTACTCCTTCCACTGCTCGTGGAGCTTCTGGAGTTCGTGGAACGCATTCACGACATTGTCGTTCTCAGCAAGCTTCTCGGCCGCCTCGCAGAACTCCTCCTTTGCTTCAAGGTTCTTGCGGAAATCCAGATCGCGCAGATCCCGGTTGATCTTGACCATGTCGTAGAACTTCTCGACATAGTACTGATATGTGTCGTTTATGTCCCTGTAAGCGGTCGCCGGCACAGGACCGGCATCCCTCCAGCGGTTCTGGAGCTCGCGGAACGCAGGGAAACGGGCGCTCACATCCTCCTGACCTTCCACGAGAGCCTTGAGTTCGTCTATGACGGCCTGCTTCTTGGCGAGGTTGGCTTCGCGCTGCTCATCCTGCTGGCGGTTGAACTCGGCACGCTCCTTTTTGTAGTCGGAATACATCGCTTTGAAGTTCTGCTCGACAGCCTCGAAAGGGTTGTCCGCGCCTTCGGCGGGAGTCTCTTCGCCCTTGAGCCGTGAGAGCAGTTTGTAGAAAGCCGACTTGATGGACTCGGCCTCCTTGGAGCGCATCATGCTGTCCGCCCCGGACTTCAGTTTGACAAAAAGATCGGAAAGTTCTGCAAGAGATTTGCCGGAGAGATCCTCCAGCTTGTCGCCGACCGCTTCCGCCTTGTCGGAGATGCCTGTGCTTTCAAGCAGATCACCGGCCTTATCCGCTACCTCTGAAACGACCTCTTGGATCTTCTCAGGAAAGTTGTTTTCGCTCATAATCGATTTAGAGTATTTATTATAACCCAACAAATATACGAATTAAAAAACATACACGGTCAAGTTATCCGGCAAGTTTGACTAAATTTGCGAGAAAATCAGACAGATATATGAGAATAGACATTCTTACGGTGGTTCCGGAGCTGCTGGACAGCCCGCTGTCCCACTCGATAGTGGGGCGCGCGCGCAAGAAGGGGCTCGCCGACATATTCATCCACGACCTGCGCAAATACGGGCTCGGCCCGAGGAAGAACGTGGACGACTACAGCTATGGCGGAGACGCGGGCATGGTGATGACCATCGAGCCGGTCTTCAAGATGATGGAGGAGCTCAAGGCCGGGCGGGACTATGACGAGATCATCTACATGTCCCCTGACGGAGAGACCCTCAACCAGAGCATCGCCAACGAACTCTCCCTCAAAGACAACATCATGATCCTCTGCGGGCACTACAAAGGCATCGACCACCGCATACGCGAACATCTCATCACGAGGGAGATTTCAGTCGGGGACTATGTGGTGAGCGGCGGGGAAATCCCCGCGGCCCTGCTGACCGACGCCATCGTCCGGCTGATTCCCGGAGTGCTCACAGACGAGACCTCCGCCCTGTCAGACTGCTTCCAGGACGAGCTCCTCTCCCCTCCCGTATACACGCGTCCGGCCGAATTCAACGGCTGGAAAGTGCCGGAAGTCCTGCTCAGCGGCAACCCGAAACTGATACGCGAATGGCAGGACGAACAGGCTCTGGAAAGGACCAGAAAACTGCGCCCGGAACTACTTAATAAAGAAATTTAAAAATTGCAGAAATTTTTTCCAAAAAAATTTGAAAAAGTATTGCATATCCAAAAAAGATGCGTACCTTTGCTTTCGGAAATGAAACAACTCAGTCTCCGGCTTCGGCCGGCGGACATCTAACCAACGATAATTAACCTTCTATAAGGTAATACACTACTAACTAACCGTAAACCCCCGCTGAGAAGCGGGGGTTTGTCGTTACGGGCACGGAGCACATTTGAGGCTGGTCAGGCAGCAGCGTACTATGAGACCAAAAATGTCCGGGGAAAGTTCATTTCCCCGGACATTCGTAACTTTTAGCTGTGTTTCTCCGGCGAAAAGGCTTTCTGCCGGACAAAACTCATTTCCTTCCGGCCTTGTAGTCCATCGCGGCTTTGACGAAAGCCGTAAAGATCGGCTGCGGGTGCTCCGGGGTGCTCTTGAACTCCGGGTGGAACTGCACGCCTATGAAGAACGGGTGGGACGGCATTTCGACCACTTCCACAAGACCAGTCTGAGGATTGCGTCCTGTGGCCACGAGTCCCGCGTTCTCGAATGCCTCAAGGTACTCGGAGTTGAATTCGTAGCGGTGGCGATGCCTTTCCGAGATCATGTCGGTCCCGTAGATGCGCTCCACAAGTGAGCCTTTCTTGAGCTGGCAGTCGTAGGCTCCGAGCCTCATGGTACCGCCCTTGATGGTGGTGGACTTCTGGTCTTCCATAAGGTCGATGACCGGATGTGAGGATTTCGGGTTGACTTCTGCGGAGGCCGCATCCTTGTATCCGAGCACATCGCGCGCGAATTCCACCACGCACATCTGCATTCCGAGGCAGATGCCGAAGAACGGCACATTGTGCTCCCTGGCATAGCGCACTGCCACGACCTTGCCTTCCAGCCCGCGCTCGCCGAATCCCGGCGCCACGAGGATGCCGTCCATCTTGCCGAGGACTTCTTCGGCGTTGCTCTCATCAAGGTGTTCGCTGTGGACGGTGTGAACCCTGACCTTGCACTCGTTGGCGGCGCCGGCGTGCACAAATGATTCAAGGATAGACTTGTATGCATCCTGGAGCTCCACGTATTTTCCCACCAGGGCTATGTCTACCTCGGACTTCGGATTCTTGAGACGGGATAGGAAACCGTTCCATGCCCTCATGTCCGGCTGGGCGAAATTCTCGACCTGCAGGTGGCGCACCACCAGCTCGTCAAGGTGCTCCTCATGCATGTTGAGCGGAACCTGATAGATGCTCCAGGCGTCGATGGACTGGATCACATGGCCAGGCTTGACATTGCAGAAGAGTGCCACTTTCTTGCGGAGCTCCGGGGTGAGGGGATGCTCGGTGCGGCAAACTATCACGTCCGGCTGGACACCTGCCTGCTGGAGCATCTGCACCGAGTGCTGTGTCGGCTTGGTCTTCAGCTCCTTGGCCGCACTCAAATATGGTACGAGGGTGAGATGGATGGACATGCAGTCCTCCTCGGGGAGTTCCCACTGGAGCTGGCGCACGGCCTCCACGAAAGGCTGGGATTCCATGTCCCCGACAGTACCTCCAATCTCCGTGATGATAATGTCGTATTTTCCCGTCTTGCCGAGCAGAAGCATGCGGCGCTTGATCTCGTCCGTGATGTGCGGCACGATCTGGACGGTCTTGCCAAGATACGCGCCTTCGCGCTCCTTGGTGATGACGGTGTTGTATATTTTGCCGGTGGTGACGTTGTTGGCCTTGGATGTGTGCACGCCGAGGAAACGCTCATAGTGCCCGAGGTCTAGGTCGGTCTCGGCCCCGTCTTCCGTCACGTAGCACTCGCCGTGCTCGTAGGGGTTGAGGGTACCCGGATCGATGTTGATATAGGGGTCAAACTTCTGAATTGTGACTCTCAAGCCTCTGGCCTGTAGGAGTTTTGCAAGTGATGCGGCGATTATGCCCTTGCCGAGTGAAGACGCCACTCCGCCCGTGACAAATATATACTTTGTATCCATAACGGGACGCAAATATACAATTAGTTTGTAAATTCGCGGCTATGAAAAAGAGGTTAATTTCATTTTTGTTGCTTGCGGGCCTTTGCGGAGCTGTATGTGCAGGCTGCCAGGCCAAGGTCACGCAATATAAGCTAAAAGTGGTGAAAGAGTACAATCACGACACCGCCGCCTACACGCAGGGGCTCTTCTTCGAGGAAGGGCAGATGTACGAAAGCACAGGCCAGTACGGAAAGTCTTCGTTTAGGGTCGTAGATTACAAGACGGGGAAAGTGAGCCGCAAGTTGGATTTCGCACGCAAGTATTTCGGAGAGGGTTCTGTCATGCTTGACGGGAAACTCTACATCCTCACCTGGACCAACAAGGTCGCGTTTGTCTACGATGCGGCGACTCTCAAATACGAGAAGACCTTTTCCTATCCGCGCGAGGGCTGGGGCCTCACCACGGACGGGAAGTCACTCATAGCCTCCGACGGCTCTTCAAGGATCTATTATCTCACCAAAGATTTCAAGCAGGTCAAGGCCCTGGATGTCAAGCTCAACGGCAGGCCGGTCAGGCTGCTCAACGAGCTCGAGTGGATAGACGGGAAAATCTGGGCCAACGTCTACATGACCGACATGATAGTCATCATCAATCCTTCCGACGGTCGGGTTGAAGCCACGGTGGACTGCACCGGCCTGCTGCCCGGCAAACTGCGCACCGCCGATACGGATGTCTTGAACGGCATCGCCTATGACAGAGAGACAGGGAAAATATGGCTGACAGGCAAGAACTGGCCGCGCCTGTATGAAGTGAGCCTCGTACCGGTGAAATAATGGGCAGCCCGTTTGGGCTGCCCTCCATTCTACATATCGTCTATAGCCTTCTGAGGTGTCAGAGTGACAGGCCCGAGAAGGCCGGAATCCTCCACAGGCCACTTCGCAGCCGAGAAGAAGCCGTCAGGCCCCCTGCTGCCGCCGCGCGGAGCTATGTTGGCATTATAGAAAATCTTCCACTTGATGCCGCTGCGGTCCATGTAGGAGATACGGTTCTCGCAGGAATTAGAAACCCTCACCACGAGTTCACCGCCACGGGCAGCCTGCTCGGGGGTCAGTACCAGAGAATAAGGCTTCTTGAAGACAGTCCCGAGATACTCGCCGTCCAGCCACACCGCAGCGCTTTCGCGCACATCACCGAGATCCAGAGCCCAGACAGCCGCAGATGAACCGCTGACAACGGGAAGCGTAACCCGGTATTCGGCGCTGCCGGAGAAGATCTCGTATGCCTTTCCATATTTCGTCCATGAGCCGAGAGTCTTGACCGTTCTGGAAACCGGAAGTTCAGGTCCTCCGAGAGTGAAGCGTATATGCCAAGGTCCCGTAACGGACATCGGCTCCCCTGCCGCCTCATAAAACTCATACTCATCACCGGTGTAAGTCCCGGCAAAAGTCTCAAGAAGGTATGACTCATCCGGAAGGATCTTCATCAGCACCTCCTTGCGTCCTCCTTCAGCCTCGCGAACCCGCCCATAACCGAACTTCTCCGTCATCGGATTGTATATGCCGACAGTGCCGCAGACAGCATCAAGAGGCACCCAGGCCTCCACCGTCCCGGATGTCGGATTCTTGACGAAATAATACTTGCCTCCGTCATCCTTGAGACGGCTTATGCACTGGAGTCCGAGATCATACATGGTCTCACGGGACACGCCGGCCATGTCGAGCATCGCGGACAGATCGGAAGAGACGAGCACCTTCCCTTTCCCGCAGACAGCCTCGCTGACACCATCATGCTCCACAAAATCGAGCGAAGCTTTCAGTTTCTCAAGACGGGCACGGCGCTCGTCAAGCCTGTAGAGGCCAGGCACGTCAGCAGGCAGAGCCTCTTCGACAAGAACAACAGCCCCCTTGCGTGCAAGTGCGAGAAGCTTCTCGAACGTCTCGAGGATCATCTTGTCACACTTCGGTATCACGATGGTCTGATAGCTGTTGCCTCCCTTGGTGAGGAGCTTGCCCCCGAAGACGGAGACATTGTCCTGAAGCATCTTGTCGGTGATATAATCCCAGGTATATCCCTTGTCATAGAGGGCTGTGGCGGAAGCGCCTATCGCGCTCTGCACAGGAGTGTTCTGGTTCATGTGGTAGAGCATCGGCTCGCGCCCGCGCTCCGACTGGAGATCGGTGGCGTCGAAGAAAAGCAGGATGTCATTGTCCGGACGACCTGCCTGCAGGAAGGACTGGCAACGGGCCACATAGCGGTTGAACGCCCCGAAATCCGGCCAGAAACTGTTGGTCGGCTGGAAATGCACGGCGGCGTAGAAAAGCCAGCCCGGCCATGGGGCGTCATTCGGAGACATGCATGTGCCATGGTAGAAAATATGGTTGACTCCGGAGAGCAGGTATGTGTCCACGGATGTCTTGACATCGCCGAGGGTGGAACGGAAATGGTCGTTGAGCCAAGTGGCCGATTCGGAAGAAGTCAGAGGCTTGTCAGTCACATGGGCAGCAGATGAGGCTGTCTTCATGCCGATGATGCTGCGCCCTTCTGTCTCAGGCACATCGCTCACCGCGTAGACATCGAGGATATTGGCAGGAGAGCCGTGCGCCTGGTTGCGTATGCCCTTGCCCTGGGCGGCGGCCCAGTGCTGCCAACGCATGGAATATGTCTCTATCAGAAGCTCTCCGATGGTCTGGCGGTAATCAAATACCACCCTGTCACTCTTGTCTTTGTCAGAACTCAGGCCGAGAAGTTCCGGCATGTACTGCTTGAGATCATAGCCGCGGCGCGCCTTGAACTCGCGAAAGAAATCCGCTGTCCAGTCAGAATTGCCCACGGCATCGTCAACCTCATAAGAATCATTGAAATAATAGCGTATGCCGCTCACGTCATAACCTTTGAAAGCCTCGTCGAACTTCTTCAGATAACGGTCAATGGCATCTGCCGAGAAGTGGTCGATCACATCGCCCTCACCTCCAGGGCCGGCACGCTCGACCATCTTGCCGTGCCAGCCGAGAAAGAGTTCGCACACGGTCCAGTCTCCTCCCTCCGGAGCCGTCCAGTCAAGAGTACCGTCCTCCGAAACCTTAGAAGTGAGATCCTCGTAGCGCCCGTCCGAACAGTTAGCCGTCACAGCGATCAGCGGAAGAGGAAGCGGGTAACGGACCTGCTCGAAAGCACGCTGCTGCAGGCTGTCGTTGGCGGCCACCGGATATTTCATGTCCTTGATGTCAACCTTGGTTCCGAGAGTGCGCACCATCAGTTTCTCGATATACTCAACCTTTTCCTGAAGGCGCTCCCCTCCTTTCAACTCAACGGTCTTGGAAGCCAGATAACGGCATGCGTAGTCCGGAGTCACCCAAGGGCCGCCGAACGGCCAGCCTGACGCGTTGGCAAGGTCGATCCCGAGGTCATGGGCTTCAGCGGCCTTCAGCGTGTACGAGAACAGATCCATCCAATCCTTGGAAAGATAGTCGCGGTAGCTGTCTTCGTAGCCTTTGGCCCCATAGATGGTCGTCACCTCCATGCCGCCGAGTCCGGCCTTGGAATACTGCACCATCATGGTGTCGATGTCGGCCTCCCCCACTGCGCTCGCCGGCCACCACCAGCGCGTCCATGGCTTGTTCTGCCTTGTTATTTCGGGCCAGGAGAGTTTCCCGGTCTCCTGTTTCGCCTCGGGTACGCCTCCCCCCTGGGAGCACGCCGTGATGGCTGCGGCACAGGCGAGGGCCAGCAGCACCCTGGAACGGGTCATTGTGTTCATTTAGCCAATTTAGCAATAAAATGTCAAGCGGCAAAAAATAAATGTAACGCCGACATGCAGCCGTATCCGGACAGAATGCATAGTTTTGCCGGCAACAACCAACAACACTAAAAAAAATGAAAAGAACACTGATCACTCTCGCATCACTGGGGCTGCTGTCCGTATGCGCCACAGCCCAGGTAAAAGAAGACTTCAAGCCGTCTGAGCTCAACCAGCCGGGACAGGAATACCCGATGGTCAATTCTCAAGGCTACGCCCGCTTCCGGGTCAAGGCACCGCAGGCGCAGTCCGTGGTAGTGAGCCTCGGCCTCGGCGGCCAGGGCGGCACCACGCTCACTAAAGGAGAAGACGGATTCTGGACAGGCACCACCGCAGGCCCGATGGACGAAGGCTTCCACTACTATCACCTCACAATAGACGGAGGTGTATTCAACGACCCGGGGACTCTCAATTTCTACGGCTCCACACGTTGGGAGAGCGGAATCGAGATTCCGGCCGCCGACCGCGACTTCTACGCGCTCAAAAACGTCCCTCACGGCAACGTGCAGCAGATCCTCTTCTACTCCAAGAGCACTGACAGTGTGCGCCGTGCATTCGTCTACACCCCTCCATGCTATGAGCAGGGCAAGGAAGACTACCCGGTGCTCTATCTCCAGCACGGATGGGGCGAGGACGAGACCGCATGGTCAAATCAGGGCCACGCCAACCTCATAATGGACAACCTCATCGCCGAAGGGAAGATCAAGCCGTTCATCATCGTGATGACATACGGCATGACCAACGATGCCGTGTTCGGACAGATCCACAAGTTCGATTTCACCAAGTTCCAGACCGTGCTTGTGGATGAACTCGTCCCTTATGTGGACTCGCATTTCCGCACCAAGGCTGACAAGGCCCACAGGGCCATGGCAGGTCTCTCCATGGGCGGAATGGAGACCAAGGTCATCACCCTGGCACGTCCGGAAGTGTTCTCCCGCTACGCTCTTCTCAGCGGAGGCACCTACTCTCCTGCCGACATCAAGGACAAGAGCCAGGTCGACCTGATCTTCATGAGTTGCGGAAGCAAGGAGAATCCCGACGGAGTCCTCAAGGCAGCAAAAGAGATGAAAGCCGCAGGCTTCAACGCCGTGGGATATGTCTCAGAAGGCACGGCTCACGAGTTCCTCACCTGGAGACGCAGCCTCTACCAGCTCGCTCCGCTCCTCTGGAAATAAATTGCATCACAGCAAGGCGGCCCCTCAAGGCCGCCTTTTCTTTGCCGCATGCGGCGCGCGCCACAGGAAAGCCGGGAGGAAGAACAGAAGGGCCAGTACGGAGAAGAGCAGCCCCGAGATTGTCCCGACAGCAAAAGCGAACCAGAACACCTCTGAAGGCCCATCGAAAAGGAACGGTACCAGCCCGAGAACCGTAGAAATGATGGTCAGGCTGATGGGCCAGATTTTCTTGTCAAAAGCACGCACGTATGCCCTGACGCTCTTCTGCCCACCATCGCGCAACCAGGTTGAAACGAGATAGATACCGGAATTGACGGTGATTCCGCAGAGCATCACGAAAGCCGCGAACCCGCCCTTGTCAAAAGTGAAGTCAGTCAGTCCGAACGCAAGGAACAATCCGATGAACGACACCGGTATCAGGAAGATGATGGCAAGCGGATAACGAAGGGAATTGAAATGTATCGCGCAGAGAACAAAGATTATGAGGATGACCAGCAATATCAGCCCGGCATATTTCTCCTGACTTTCATAGAACAGTCCGCGCCCTCTCTCGTCAGAAGCCTTGAAACCTACAGGCAGCACCTCGACATTCATGTGGTCCACCGCAGCTTCTATGGCCTTCCGGGCCAGCTGATAGGAGCCTATAAAGTTGAAACACACCGAGATGGCATAGGCCTGGTTTTCCTTACGGATAGGCAGGCCAGACTTTTCCTTTACGATGCTCCCGACCTCCGAAAGCTTGATCCTCCCCTCTTTTCCCACCTCCACAGGCATATTGTCCACATGCCAGATATCGAAAGACTCCCCGGTGGAGGAGACCAGCCGGACGTTGGCATATTCTCCGTCTACCGGAAGCCTCGCTATCACAGCATCGAACAGAGGGGAATATAGCGCGGCATGATACTCGTTCGGGCTGATGCCCAAAGCGCCCAGCGCCTCGAAATCATATTTTATATTGAATTCCGTCTTGGGGCGGTCTCCATAGCCGCTGCCCCAGATTTCCGGAGCGGAGACACGGCGGTTTTCCGAGAGGTAAGCCAGAAGAGCCTCTCCATATTGCAGCAGGCGGTCATAATTGTAGCCGGTGAGAAGGATCGAATAGGACTTGTAGTCCGTGACGATGTTGTTGTTGAAGTAACTGTCATCTATGCCGGACACGGACCAGTTTGCCCCTCCGAAGTTGGCAGCCATGGAGATCACGTCAGCCTTGATGCGCGACGGCAGCCATGTGCCCTCATATTCGGGCTTGAAATTGACTGTGATCACCCCGCTGCTGTAGGAAGTTACCCGCGTCTCGAAAACCTCGATCTCGTCAAAATGGGCGAGGTAATTCTCCATGCTGCGCATCACCTCGTTGAGCTGCTGGACACTGCACCCCTCTGGCATCCCGGCCCTGATGGTAAGCGAAGGGCGCACCGGCTCGCGGTAGAAATCCGAACGGGACATCGCCTCATTGAACAGGGCAAATGAAGTCCCGAGAATCTTGTCCACGGCAGCCTTGTTGTCGGCATACGGCCGCCATCCCACAATCTTGTTGAGCGCCTTCTCATAAGGCTTGAGCGGCGCTACGCGTTCATCCCCGAATTTGGACGGGAGCAGGCAAGTCGGGATTCCGAACGAAAGCACCAGTACCACAATCAACACCCAGCGATGCCCCTGCGCCCAAGTTATATATTTGGAATACAAGCCGTTCCACCTCACCACACGCCTGAGGGAACGTACCTTGCCGGAAGATAGGCGCACCGGGAAATAATCAAGAAGCGCAGGCACGAAAAGGCTCGACACTGCAAGGGACACGGCCAGGTTGATCACTATCACAAGCATGAAATCCGTCAGGTTGGCCTTCTCGGAATCCGGGAGAAGCAGAACCACGAGCAAGGTCGCCACCGTCGTGGCCACAGCGCAGAGAAGTTCCGGGAACACTTTCCTGTCACGGCAACGCGAGTAGTGGTCAATCATCAGGATGCTGTTGTCTATGATGATGCCGAGCGACACGGTGATGCCGGCAAGGGTGTAGATATGGATATGCAGGCCGCAGAAATAATAAAGCGCCACGGACACCAGCAAGTTGACGGCAAGGGTAATGGCAACTACCACCATATACCTCCAGGACCGGTTGACCGCAAACGCGAAGAGCAGCAAGATCAGAAGGCAGAGGATGGTCCGGAAGAAGATTTTATCAAGCTCTGCCGAGATATATTCAGAATAATCATAGCTCACTGAAATCCCTATCTCCTCCGGTATGGAAGGCCGCAGCTGCTCAAGCTTCTCCTTGACAGCGGCGACACAGCTGATGATATTGGCATCGGGAGAGACCTCAACGGTAAGGTTCAGCACATTGAGGCCATTGATTCTGTAATAGGACGAAGGCAGGGCCTCCTGATAGCGGAAAGACGCGATGTCCCCGAGATGGACCATCCGCCCGCTGCGCAACGCCACCGGAACAGAAGCCATGTCGGATGATGAACCGCTCCGCAGACGTACCCCATAAGTCATGCCGCCACTTTTCGAGAGCCCCACAAGTTCATCAGCGTAATAATCAGAAAAAGCGCGCCTTATGTCAGAAGCAGCAATGCCGAGAGTCCGGCATAGATCCGAATCGAAAGTGACCACCCACTCAAACGGTGTCTGCCCATAAAAGCCCACGGAACTCACCCCGTCGATAATGGAGATGGGATGAAGCAGATGTTCCTCAACAAAAGAAGCTATCTCCTTGGACGGCAATGGGCTGCGCACATTGAAAACGATCGCCGTCTGCGCTTTCTCGCCTCTGGAGTTCAGAGATATAGACGGGTATGAGCAAGCGTCCGGCAGCGAAGAATAGACATTGCGCACCCGTGATGCCACCTCGAAGCGGACAGCCTCCAAATCGGATTTTTTGCCGAAAGACAAGGTTACACGCCCGCTCCCGTCGGAAGACAGGGACTGCACCCCCGTGCAGGAACGGATTCCGGACAACACACCCTCCAGACGGGAAGTGACCTCAGCCTCCACGATACGCGAAGAGGCGCCTGGATAGCTGTACCGCACGGTGATGGAAGAATCAGTGACCGACGGGGCATACTGCACTTTCAGCATCGAGAAGCAGGCCATGCCGACCACCGCGACGACCGCCATCATCAGCAGCACCGAAAAAGAAGATATGCCCTTCCTGCCGGCCATGCTCACCGCTTTTTATGGTTATATACTGCCGAATACAAGGCCGGCAGGAAGAAAAGGCTTATCACCGTGCCGACAGTCATCCCGACCACTATCACAATCGCCATAGGATACTGGAGATCCGAGCCCATATTGCCCCGAGAGAGGAAAGGCACTACGGAGAACACCGTGGTGATTGAAGTCATGATTATGGCCTTTATGCGTCTGTGGCCGGCCTCGTGCACCGCAGCATCGACCTCCATTCCCCCGCGCACCAGCCTGTTGATGGTATCCACTTTCAGAATCGAGTCGTTGATCACGATACCGGTTATGACTACCAGTCCGATAAGCGACATGATGTTGATGCTGACCCCGGCCGCCCAAAGGAAAAGCAGCGAGAAAGCAACATCGATCACAATCTCGGAGAGGATGATAAGCGGCTGGACGAGAGACTCGAACTGCGAGGCCAGAATAAGAAAAAGAAGCGCCAGCGCCACGAACATCACCATAGCCATCTGACGCATCATCTCACGGTTGGAGAAATACGCCCCTCCGAAAGAGACATCGAAACGCGGGTCACTTCTCACCACAGCGCCGATCGACTCCATCGCAGGACGCACCCGAGAAGAAGGCATGTCAAGCTCCAACGGATAATAATTGCCCTCATCACCGGAGATCAACGTCTTGAATGTCTGCTCGTATGTCTGCCTCATCAAGGCTTCAAGAGGTATTTCCGCCCCTTCTTTGGTCGTGACTGTCGCAGAAAGCACATCCTTCATGCCCTGGACATCAGTACCTAGCACCACCGGGACGGAACGGTTGCCCCTGATAATCTCAAAGACGGTGTTGCCGTTGAGAGAATTGCGCAGCACCTCCACAAGATCCGAGAAACTCACTCCATACAGCCGCATCCTCTCTGGATCCGAGATATAGAGAACATCCTCCTTGAGCGGAACCGGAGGAATCCCTATGCCGGGCAAGGCAGCCTTAAGTTCGGAGAGCATCTCCTGCAGATTCACGACCTGAAGCCCGTTATCCCCTGTGGGGCGCAAACGCACCAGAAGCTGCGCTTCCCTCTCCGAGAACACGAGATCGAATATGTTGCCGGAAGCGGAAAAGCTGCTGAGTGCAGCGGGATAGCGCCCGCGCAGATATTCCGAGACCCTGGCCTTGACCCTTTCCAGAGAAGAGGCGTCACGGCACTTGAAATAAACGGAAGCCTCACTCATGGACTGGTCTCCGCTGTGGCTGAGCACGAACTGCTGCACCCCGACCATAGCCGAAGTCTGCTCACATTCCCCCAGAACGGCATTTTCAAGTTCCAGAACACGTGAGCGGTTCTGCTCGACAGAGATATGTTCGTTCCAATCCAGATTGAGTATCGCATCCGTATACGTGATATCTGGAATTTTCTGCCTCGGCATATAAGCAAGGCATACAGCGGCAATCACTATGCAGAAGAGAGGCAACACCCAGCAGACCAGATACTTGTGAGACAAGAACCAGTTCACGCCGGCATCATAGATCCGCATTCCGCCGCGCAGCTGGATTTTGGAGAGGAACTGGTTCGGCCTGAATGCCGGCAGACGGCGGTAGAGCGCCCAATAGTAGACTGGAATCACCGTGACCGTCACCAGCCAGGAAACAAGCAGCACCACGGACAAGGATATTGCCTGGTCATAGAAAAGTTCACCTGCCAGCCCGTTGAGGAACACGAGAGGAATGAATACAGCGCAGGTGGTCAGGACGGAACTCAACATCGCCCCAGCCACTTCCCCGGTGCCTTTCACCACCGCTGTCCGCAAATCGTCTCCCCTCTGCCACCGTCCGGTGATATTGTCCGTAAGCACTATGGTATTGTCCACCATCATCCCCACCCCGAGCAGCAGTCCGGCAAGAGAGATAATGTTGATAGACAGCCCGATAAGATAAAAGATAAAAAACGACACCAGCAGCGACAGCGGAATCGTCAGCGACACCAGCAGCGGCGAGCGGAAATCTTTCATGAAAAGGAAGATCACCAGACAAACCAGGACAAGCGCCACGACGATATTCATCAGCAGATTGTTGATGGAATACTGGAGGAGTTCTGTCTGGTCTCTGGAAAGAGTGAACTCAAGCTGAGGATAATCGCGTGCAAAGACCTCCAGTTGCCCGTCTATGCTACGTTTCAAGTCAGCCATACGGGCCTCGCTCTGCTTTATCACCGCCATCACCACAGCATCCTTGCCGTCAGAGAGATAAAGCCCGGACATCGGGGCGGTGCGCTCCTCGACCCTCGCGACATCCTTTATCTGGAAGAGGCGTTCGCCGACCTTGAAATAAACATTCCCTATATCATCTTTCGATCCGGCAAAAGAGCGGAACTTGACATTGTAGTGATATTCCCCGTCGCGTATGGTGAGATTGGAGAGAGACACATTCGCCGAGGATATGAAAGTCTCGAATTCCTGAAGAGTAAGACCGAGCCGCGTCAGCGCCTGCTCGTCCGGCACGACAAGAATCTCCCTGTCCGCATTGCCGCTGATGTCGACCATCGCTACCTGGGGAAGCTGCTCTATCCTCTTGCTGACCACATCCTCGACAAACTCGCTCATCCCGAGAAAATCATCTCCCCCGGAGTCGCGCATCGTCACATTGATATAGAAAGCGGGAATGTCGGTGGCACTGGCCTTGAAGACCTTGGGACGCTCCATCTTGGGAAGGGAAGACATCGCCCTGTCTATCTTCTCATTGACCTCGATATAGAAATAATCTATATCCTGTCCCTCCTCGAAAGTCAATGTCATCGTGGCCGTGCCGTCCTTGGACTCGGAGCGGATATCCTTCAGATGGCCTATCTGCACCAGCGACTGCCTCAGAGGCTTGACGACGGCATCATCAAGCTCTCCGGCAGACTTGTCCGGGGCAGTGACCTGCACCGTCACATAAGGAATATCCACATCCGGTATCAAAGACACAGGAAGATTCCGTATGCCGATGATGCCGAGCACCACGAAGACCAGCACAATCATCGAGACGGAGACCGGGCGGTCGAGGAGTCTGTTGAGCATAGGCGGCTATTTTTGTCTGATGCTGACAGAAGACCCGTCGGCAAGATTCAGGTTCCCAGACACTATTATGCTGTCCCCATCGGAGAGGGATGCTCCACGGTCTTCATTGGCCTTGATGACATAACTCTCGGAATTGGCCTTGAGAGTATTGACATAGACCCACTCGGCCTTGCCGTTGCGATAGCGGAACAGCACCTCCAGTCCATCCCGGATCACGACAGCGCTCTTCGGAACCACAAGCTGCGAGGAGAGCGTCCGCTCCACAACCACCTTGACATTCATCCCGTCCACGAGCCGGGCCCCTCCGCCGACTTGCGCGGTGACGGCAATCTGCCCGTTCTTGTCCACAGTGGGATTGATTGCTATTATCCTTCCCCTCACCTCCCCGTCGACATCATCGAAAGGGGTCACCCGGACCGTCTGTCCGGACGAGAGAAACGGATATTCGGATTCCAAGGCATAGAAATTGACGTCAAAGGAAGAATCTCCGACGACAGCGCAGAAAGGATCTGTACCCGTCCTGTCCCACTCTTTCAGCTTGAGATCCGCCACCCTGCCACCGAACGGCGCACGCAGCACAGTACCGTCCATGGAGCGTCTCGCCTTGGCGAAATTGATACGTGCATTCTCATATCCCGAGCGTATCCGGGCAAGTTTCAGAACATCTTCAGAAGCGGAAACCGTATCGGCAGTAGAATATCCCATGCCTGCCAGCACATCCAGATACTCAAGCCGTGCCTTGTCAAGCTCAAGCTGCGCACTCTCAAGAGCAAGGCTCTGAGCCTGTGAATCAAGCTCCGCAAGGACATCACCCTCCTTGACCGGAGAACCGTTGCGCACATTGACTTTGGTTATCACACCAGATTCCGGGAAATACAGCACGCTCTTGCGGCTGGCGGAGAGTTTCCCGTTGGAAAGCAGCTGCATTGGAAAGTCCTGCCGGCGCAATGTCACGACCTCGACCTCATTGACTTCCGGAGAATACGCAAGTTTCGAATCGTCCTGCTGCTGTGTCTCGTTCCCCCCACAGGATGCGGCCATAAGCACTGCGGCCACGGCCAGAGGTCTGGTGACCATGTCAATCAAGCATTTCTTCATAATTCACTTCAATATCTTCCCCTGCGATAAAATCATAGAGGGTGAGTTTGCGCAATGTATAATAATAGTTCCAGAAATTGCATATATCCTGGATGTACTTGCTCTCGGCCGAATCGCTCTCGGAACGTGCCGTATTGAGGTCTGTCACCGTGGCCTTGCCGCTGCGGAAGCGTTCCATCACAAGTCCATAGCGTTCTGCCGCTATCGCCCGCGCGCGACGGGACACATCGCACAGGCGTCTCTGGTTGTTGAACTGCCCCACCGCCGTGTATAGGCTGATGCGCTTGTCATTCTCAGCCTGCTCCACCTTGGCCTTGACCACATCGGCTGCGGCCTCGGCCTTCATCACCTTGCCCTTGCCCTCGCCCCAGTCGAATATCGGGATGGAGAATGTCAGACCAACGACTTCCTGATCAAGCAGATTCCGGTAGGTGTCCGGCAGAGCGGAAGCCGAATTGGAAAGACCGAAACGGGCGTTAAGTTCCATCGTGATGCCCCGGCTGGCTTTGGCACGTTCCACTGCGGCCTCGGCGTTCAGCATGTCTATGGCGTTGCCAAGGTTGAATGATGAATTGGATGCGGATTTTTCCAGCACGAGAGCATAGTCCATCTCGATATCGGGCAGCGTCTCCTCGAGCACCGGATTCACCTTTCTGGACTCATCGAAGCCGAGCAGGGAATTGAGCGACATCCGGGCCTCGTTGAGCTTGACAAGGTTCTCGTTGATGGAGATACTGTCGTTGAGCATGCGGAGTTCGAGCTGGAGGTAGTCGGAGCGCGTCACGGAACCTATCGCCATCCTGTCGGCGGCCACGCGCAGCATCCGGGAAGTGTTCTCGTAATTCTTGAGGGATGACTCATATACCTGCTTTGCCACCATCACATCATAGTAAGAGTCCACGGCCTTGATTGTCACCGCCTCCATGGATTCGAGGTAGGTACGTTTCGCCTTCTCGTACTCCTTCGGGGAGATGAGCCTGTCCCATTTGAACTGGTTGTAGGCGAAGAGCGGTTGGCTGTATGAAACCGTCACAGGTTGGGCGTACCAGGTATTCTCCGTGGAGGCTCCGAACTGGTCGATGCGCCGCAGGTCAGAGTAGAGATAGAGGGTACCGCCCGTAAAAGGTATGTTCTGCCGGAGCTGGAGGCCCACGCTGTTCTGCATGTTGTAGTTTTTGGTATAGAGCATCTCGCCGGTCTCGTAGTTCTGGAGAAGCCGCAGGGAGCGGTCGAACGAGCCGAGCTCCCCATACAGATGCAGGGACGGCAGGCGGCTGGCCTGATAGGAGCGCCAGGCCCAGTAGTCGGAGACAAATGAAGACTTGGCCGAAAGCGCAGCCACCGAACGGGTGCGCGCCTCGGAAATCACATCTTCGAGAGTCATGTCCTGAGCATGCAGGGGAAGCAGCGCAAGAAATAATCCGAACAAAAAGTTTACTCGATGAACCATAGGCAATGGATAGTCATTCGCAAATATAATGAAAATTATGGCTTGAACACCCCCACTATGAAATCTTCCGGTACGAATCCGTCGTAACGGCTGTCACGCGAGTCGCAGACATTGTCCCCGACGAAGAAATAGTAGTCCTTGTCGAAGGTGTAGACCTGCCCGGAAAGTTCATTGGCAGGACGGCCGGTCTCATATTCTATCACTCGAGAGTACATATCTGTGGCTTCCGGGGAGAGCGGGACGCTCATTCCCTTGCGCGGCACGACCACCGGCCCGAAATCCTTGATCGTCCACTCGTCCTGCTTCGAGGCGAACTGCCCGGCGCGAAGGCATTTGAGACGAAGCAGCATGGAGTCGGGCATATCCTTGAGCCGCCTTTCGTTCTGCGGCGGCACGCCTATGTCCCCTGTCCGGGAATTGACATAATGCGAATCAATGATATTCAGAGTGTCTCCGGGACAGGCGGCGCAGCGCTTGGCGTAGACATAGTTGACCTTGAATCCTATCTTTCCCGGCCCTTTGCCGGCAGGAGTGTTGTAGACCACGAAATCCCCCACTTTGATATCGCGCAGCCCGGGCAGTCTCAGACAATGAAGCTGCGGCTGGCTGAAATCAAAATCGGTAAACACCCTCGGCCCGGCAATCAGTTTGTTGACATACACCGCCCGGCCTCCGTAAAGGGTCGGCTCCATGGAATGGCCCTTGATGATAAAGCGATCGCAGATGAATACCCTCCGGGCATAATGCAGAATTACCAGTGAGCATAGCGCTATGCAGACTATGCTCACTATCTTGACGATGTTTTCTGTTCTTTTCTTCATTGGCATGAACTGGTATGGGTGGCGGGGTGGTTGGCGGCGATGAGATGATAGGGCGATGGTGGTGGACAACCTATTGATTCTCAAAATATTAACGCTTCAGCCTATACTATTTTCGGGACAGGACATTTACTCATTTCGTTGCCACACAGGAAGTTATCCGCCACCGCAACTATCACGGTCGGAACGACAGAAGATCGCATGCGCCATTTTCATTAGCGGACAGGAGGTAAACAGCCCCGCCATCGGGTTCAACATAAATCAACTTTGAGTCCTCTTCTACTTCGTATGCCTTAACCGGAATACCTTCCCAATCATAATACAAAACATATTTCCGCGCTCCGTCAGGTGTATAGAGCATATAAAAGCCATCCCGACAAGCAGTCACATCAATAAAGTTTCGAAGATAGTTCTCATCCGGTTTTACGACATTCACGCCGAGCACATCTATATGCTTGACCGACACCTGTGGTGTAAGCCATACATGGTGTGAAACCGTTTTAGATGGGATGCCGATAATATCAAAGCCAAGCGCATAATAAAACAAGAACAATCCCCGAACACCATCAGGAGAAAGCACTAGCTTACCCTGCCACGCCGTCTGTTTGCTCTCATCACCCGCAGGATATGATATCTCGTCCTCGGGAAAAACTCCCCACCATGATGTATCCACTTTTGTCTCAACACAGAACATCATCGAGTTGCTCTCATCATCAATGTTGCGGGAAAAAGAAATCACAGAGCCGTCAGCTGCTATCAGACCATTCCCCCGCCTTGAACTCCGAGGCATGGCATTAGACCGGTCTATGAGTTCTGCCCTATCGTATGAATAAATCATCCCGGGATCTACTGCGACATATACAGAATCCCCGACGAGCTGTATCGAATTTGCGTGCAATGATTCGCCAGGCCCTCTGCCGAATTTCAGAGAATAATGGCGAGTTCCATCTTTCAGATTATAGGAGAACAGCTGCTCCGCTCCCATCGAAGAAGAGAAAGCCAGCAGCGAAGAATCAGCCACAACAAATCCATAAGGCAGGCCTTCAAGCACATTCTCAGCCATCAATACGCATTCGGACTTTTCAGCGGCAGGAAAGGATGCCAAAATATCTACTTCTTTTCTCTGACCACATGAAATCACGGCAGCCAGAACAAGTCCAGACAATAAACACTTTATTTTGGTTCTACATGCCATTTTTTCAGAAATTTATACTGAATTACCTGCGACCTTAAAGTACTCTTTCTTTTCTTCACCATTGCATAGATAAGTCAATATTACCGTTTTTTCAAATGGTCCCACAACTTCCGTAGTCAGACACAGGCATATTTCCTTACATTCACCAGACAGTATACGATTGGGATAGTCTTCCACTTTCAAGCAAGAACAAGAAGTCCTTACTTGTAAAATGTCTATCGGTGATGACTGCTTATTGTATACGAACTGACGTATTTTTACTGTATGACCGAGAGCGACATCTCCAACACTGAAAGGATTACAGCCAATAAAAAGCTCATCTCCTTCTAACTGGTCTAGGTTGACATAAAATGTCATCGTGAGGTCATAATATCGTTCTTCAGTGTTTGCCGACAATATGGTGTGGATTGTGTTTTTCCCTACCTTATTCTGAGTATTAACATATAATGAGAGGACGGAGCTGTCTTTTGGAGGAATAGGGTTCTTCCCTAAAATGAACTGAGTACAATTGCAGTCCGGGTTTATGCCATCGACATACAAAGTATCTAACCCGTCATTTCTCACTATGAATTTGGCAGAAATCAATTCATGATCTGAAACATTACCCAAATCAATATGTTGGTTCAATATTGTCGCTGTCGTATTTCGTTGCTGTGGGACATACTCCACACTTTTTGCGCCAAGTCTGAAGTATAGAAATACTGCAATGCTCCCTACAATCCACACAATAAGCACTGCATTAATAAGTACGAACAACCTGTTTCGACTCATCACAGCGAGAAAGTAAAGCAGCTCAATTGTCCGCTGTCCGTGTCGGAGAATATTTCCGAAAAGAATCTGTCACCGATTTTTCCGGCCACATGGAAACCTTTAGGGACATCAACGTCTCCCATGAGCACCCCATCTTTGTAAATCTGGAGCCCGTCAGCAGATGAAGCAGCTCCACGGGCGTAGCTCCTGAAAACGTAGTCGCCTGCGACAGCGATTTTTCCGTACGATCCTTTTTCCTGTCGGTTCCGGATATATTTGTCCGCATCATCGTAGGAACGGACCGTAAGATAATCCAGATCCATTTCTCTTCCGGCACGGCCGAAAGCCTCCAGTGCATGGAAATCCTTGTCACAGCGGTAGATCGTAGAGTCCGCCTCGAAATTGACATAGAACCCGCTACCCGATGGCGCAAAGTTCACAAGATTGAAACTGGCACATTTATACGGCTCTGAGACATACATCTGCGGATATCCCTTGCAGAGGAGACTCGCGCTCTGGCCTTTGATGTCGATTTTCGCAATATGAAAGGAGTTTTCCAGATAATCCTCAGTATCGTCGAAATAATTGAATTCCGGATGCTGAGAATCAAGATTTATGTAGAAATCTTGGCCATCGTATGAAGACTGTATACCCTCTTCGGGGTACGAATAGTTGCAGAAGTTCTCAGGGGAGCGCTCCATGTCAGGCTTGAAAGCCATCATAGTATAGGCCGTCCTGTCTTTCAAAGCATCATATACTTGAAAATCAAGGGTCGATCCGGCAATGCAGAGATCTCCCGGGGCTGAGGCTGCGCACGTTATACCCTCTTTGATCTTGACTTCTTTGGGGCCATTACCCATACCGAGTGTCCTCGACTTGAGATGTCCGTCCGCATTGAAAACAAAGAGATATCCGAAATACTTATCATAGAAGTACAGGTTTTCACCTTGATACACACCGGAATAGCCGTCTCCTGAAGTATATACGGAATCCAACTGAATCCGCTCAAGTTTAAGGTCATCATATTGGATATTCGCACTTGATTGCTTGCACTCCGGCCAGAGCGTATCAGCCTGCTTGCTGCAACCGGCGACGAGCAGGATTGCAGCAAGCCATAAATACTTGTACATCATTAATTACAGTTAGTATTCCATTCATCACAATGGACATTAATGCCACCAGCGCAAACTGAACCCCAGTTATTTACAGCGCAATTTCCTGTTTTAAGTCTGGAACAGTGACACGTGATATTAGGCCCGAAAGTCTCATCATCTTTTCCAGCAGCCAAAGCTTCAATGCTGTCAGTACCCATGGCGTCTTTAAACTCTTTAATCGCCAAAACAGTAGTTGCGGATGCTATACAGAAAAGCACTGCCGCAGCAAGAACAAATACATCTTTTTTCATATGCTAACAAAGTTTAATTTTTGTTTTTGCAAACTTAAAAAGTTTTTTTAAAAAAACAATAGTCAAGCTTGACCTTCACTGGAAATCATTGCTTGCCCCACGATAATACATTCCGGTGCTAATCCCATCATCACAGCAGCGTGGTGGCGGACAACCTATTGGTTCTCAAAATATTAACGCTTCAGCCTATACTATTTTGGAGATAGGACATTTGCTCAGTTCGTTGACACACAGGAAGTTATCCGCCACCGCAATTATCCAGGCCGAAACAGCGACAGACCACATGAGCCACTTTTGTTGGCCGCCTGCAGGTATATCAGCGAATCCAGCGACGCGGCAGCCTCATTCTTGAGCCTCAACATATTGCGATGTCCTTCGCGGATCGGCATCGAGACAATCTTCTCCCCGATGAGGACAGCCCCGGCATTGTCTCCGCAACGTATTTTGAGCCTCATCAGGCGAACGAGCGGATAGATGCGGCAGGGGACCATGTACCAGGCGGTCAGGTACTCGTCTTCAGCCGACACATTATCCCCGAGAGCTTCGGAATTGCGCCCCATGATGACATGAAACATAGGATCGGAAGAAATCTGCGAACCGCGTTCAAGAACCTCATAGCTTTCTTCATATTGCCCGGACTGATAGAGAAGATACCCACGACTGTAGAGTTCACGATACGAACTCCTGTCCACTAGGCCGTCCGCGAACCGAGACGGATGCATCAAGGTAAAAAGCGCGACCGCCGACCCGGCCACCGCAATAGCGCGCTGGCAGATGTTTTTCCTTCCGGAAGCCGCACGATTCCAGGACGGGACGGCGGAGGCCAGAAAAACAAGCAGGAGAACGGATGTCTGCACCACACTCAACGGATAAGAAGCCAGAGCGAAAACAGCCCATGCAACAAGGCCCGGAGCCATCAAATCCCTGCGCCGGGCAAGAGATAAAATCGCCACGGCCATCACGACCAACGAGAGTATAAGCCCCGGCACACCAAACTCCATCCCTATGCCAAGGTATTCATTGAACGGGAATTCCGGACAACCGGCCACACGCACGACAGACTCGGGCACATCGTGCAGACGCTCCCGAAAAAACTGCTCCTGCGTCTTGCCGTATGTCCCAAGAGCTGTTCCCGGCCCCGTGCCAAGCGGATGCTCCGAGATGGCGATGGCCTCTATCCGCCAGATGTGCAGGCGCCCGAGAGCTGAGTCACGCTTCATCATAAAAGCGCCGCCGACAGCGATAAGAGCAAGACCGGCCAAAACGCCGCACAGCAACAGATGGCGATGAATCCACGTCCGCAACTTCCTGTCCATCAACAAAGACAGCAGCAGAGAGACGGCAAGAGCAATCCAGGCGGCGCGGCTTATCGAAGCCGGGAGCACCAGCAGTCCCAAAGTGAAATTCAGAACGGCAATACTGAACATCACAGCACGATAAAAGCCCCGGCGACGTCTCCAAAACCTCATAAGATAAGATCCGGACACAGCCATCGTCATCGCGATGAAACCGCCGTAAGGTCCGGGATTCTCGAAGTGTCCGGTCAGCACAAAAGCCGGATTCAGAGAAGGCCTCAAACCAAGAATCTGCAACAGTCCATAAGCCGCCTCGTACGCGCCCCACAAACATACTGCAGCAAAAGCCACAGCCCGTACCGGAACGCGCCCAAACCTGAAAACCAGACAAAGACCTATGAACAGCAGCAGATACTCCATTATTTCAATCTCAAGTGCACGACCACAGGGCCGGCATCCGAACTTCTGTACGGAACGCGTCCAAAAATGTCTCCCGTACACCACAAGGCCGTTTTCTGTACCGCAGACAAAACATCGGATGCCAAAGAATCAACATCACTCAAGCTCATACCTGACCATGACATCATCGCCCGTCTCAAGGTTCAACGTGGTTGTATATAGATACTTGTCGTCCGAGGATGGGCAGAATGTGCTGTAGGGCCTGTCGGTGCGTATGCACTTTATGAAACGCCCGTCCCAATCATATATCTCTATCTCGTCGAAAAAGGACAACGGGAATCCTTTATAATTATCATCGCCATCTTTCCTGTCTGGAAATGCGGCCACATACAACCTCCTGTCGCTGACTCTGATATTGACACCCTTATGCTGATCCGGCAGATACCTTATGTTGTGGTTTTTCTCGACGAATTGTGGGAAAATATCATAAATCT
>DJOT01000040.1:0-1596 GCA_002439095.1 Bacteroidales bacterium UBA6431
GGCCACTATTCTCCCAACTTAACAGAGAACACCATATTGCTGTTGTAATAATACCTTATTTCTGTCAGTTCCCCTTTTTCATTATAGAATTTATATTCTCCATGCTCGGCACAAGTATCCATCACTGGACCATCCTCTTCATAATAAAGAATCGGTCCTTCCGCCTTTACTTTTCCATTCTCCCAATATGATACTCCATAGCAAATCCTGTCTGGATGATACGTATTTCCGTCTTTATCCCTTATAGGAATGGAATATTCCTCAAAGTTGCTAAGCTTAAAGTCTAACTTCCCATCATCCAAAAAATAAAATAATTGGGACATCTTTGACATCTCTCCAGTAAAATGCATGTCTATGCAGTCTATCCTTTTACGGTCCCTGTTAAACTCGATGCTGATATAATCATCTTTGGTACCCATATAGTATGTGTAATGGAACCAATTGCTACTCAAACACGGTTCAACATGCCATCCATTATACACACGACTAGTATCGCTCTCTTGAGCATCCGTAATGGCAACGGCTGCAAGCTGCATGCAGATGAAACAGATAAATCTTTCAGCTTTCATAAACGAATAATTTGATGAATCATCGCCAACAAAGTTGCTGCCTTAGCCCTATAGACAAGTGACTATACTTAGAATTACAGCCACCAAACAGCCGAGCAATTCAAAAGAGGAATTGAAAAGAAAAAAAATAACAGCCATACTAAACATCACGTTATAAGAAACGCGAAAACATTTCTTATTATAAATGCTAGCACAAGGTTCAATGATTTGATTCTCACTCATATTTTCTCCATGTCCACTTTGTCCCATATATATATTCATCTTCAGCCTCATCAAATTTAATCCTGTAAAAAAGCGAATCCATATCCGCTTCCCCTATCTCCAAACTGTCAAGAGCCTTATCAAAAAGGTGCCTGTCTTTATAAGTTTGTGTTCTGAAACAGTCCGATACTTTTATGGGCTGCTCACCTGCAAGCTTCCACTTTTTAACTGTTGTGATATAATAGGGTGGCCATTCTTTACCGGTCCCATCCATGTAATACGATAAAATATATTGCTCATTCCAAAAGACCTTATTGACACATGTTTCGGTTACATAATGAGAAGAGCCTAATGGAAAACCTCTTTTATATCCCAATTGTAATCTCTCGATTGCTGATCCTTCTGGAACCGCAAGAAAAATGAGATGAGGCGCGCCACTGATAGAAGGATTTTCGAATGGGCAACTGCTCCTGTCTACCTGATCTATGGCAAATCCGCTCTTGCCAAGAAACTCTTGATGGACACAATAAGCATGGTAGTCACTTACATAATCGCTTATCCATATTAACATCGTTATAAAGATAAAAAACTTGAATATTCTCAGGGGTTTAATGACAACTATTTTCATTCCTATTTGTTCT
Organism: Bacteroidales bacterium UBA6431; assembly: GCA_002439095.1. Classification (GTDB taxonomy): domain Bacteria; phylum Bacteroidota; class Bacteroidia; order Bacteroidales; family UBA932; genus Cryptobacteroides. The sequence goes on from DJOT01000040.1 coordinate 1,412, forward strand.
TTTCATTAAAGGTCGCCCATACATAAAACTGATATGTATTGCCAAGAAACCGACTTTCACCCCGGGATTTATTTGCTATTGGCAGATGATAAAAAAGAGAAGTTCGACTTTTGCTGTCACTAACCACATGATATATGAACTGCCCCTTAGAGGCACACCCGTGAAATAGTCCACCGGGGCTTTCC
>DJOT01000040.1:1746-1991 GCA_002439095.1 Bacteroidales bacterium UBA6431
CATAACTCAATCAGTTAAGTTTGCGGTCGTAAGATAGGCAACTCCGCTGACTGGCACAAGTAACCTTCGTTACATTTTCTTTTTACGGAGTATCAATATACTACCAAAAAATCCCGGGGCCTGAGGCTCCGGGATTTTTTATGATGTCTTTATAGACTACAGATTAGGGTTGGACTTCTTCCACTCGTCTACAGGAGGGACGATGCCCAGAGAGACGATCTCATCGCGCATCTTGCAGAGGTGCT
>DJOT01000040.1:2041-2237 GCA_002439095.1 Bacteroidales bacterium UBA6431
TCTTGCAGAGGTGCTCGTAAGAAGCCTGAAGCTCAGCCATCTCTTCAGCGGTGCCTTCCGGCTTGGTGAAGTGCACCCCGGTAGCGTCAATCACTGTAGGCATGGCCATCATCACGTTCTTGTAGCCGCAGGTGTCGCAGTTGACATAGCATCCGGCAGGCCAGGTGAACTTGGCGCCGCCCATGGCAGCCTCGAT
>DJOT01000040.1:2357-2729 GCA_002439095.1 Bacteroidales bacterium UBA6431
TGATGATGTTGGAACCGCCCTGCACTGTCTCATGCTTGATCTCGGCCCAGCGTTCTGCTGAAAGATGCTTGTCAGCAAGCGGGGTGCCGTCGATGAGGGCCTTGCTTGCAAACACTGCCATGGCCTCGCCGTGTCCGCCGTAAGTGTAGGCGTTTGTCACCTTGCTCTGCTGAACGCCGAACTCCTTTGCAAGATTGCTCTGGAGACGGGTGGAGTCGAGGGCAGCAAGTGAAGTGAGCTGAGAAGGCTTCAATCCTGAGTGGATGAGGGCCGTGAGAGCCGTCACATCAGCAGGGTTGAAGATGACCACTACATGCTTGACATCCGGGCAATATTCCTTGATATAGTCACCGAACTGAGCGGCGATCTGGC
>DJOT01000040.1:2814-10476 GCA_002439095.1 Bacteroidales bacterium UBA6431
CCTCGCGGGTCATGCCCTCCTTGCGAGGAGCTCCGCCGGATGAGATGATGTACTTGGCATCCTTGAAAGCCACTGCAGGATCAACGGTCCAAGTGATGTTGGCGCCTTCGAATGCGCAGTGATACATCTCCTCGGCCACGCCATGCACGCCTGGCTCGAAGATGTCGTAAAGGCAAACATTAGGAGTGAGCCCAAGCATAAGGGCAGTCTGTGCCATATTGGAGCCGATCATTCCGCCGGCACCGACAATGAGCAACTTTTCGTCAGTAAGGTATTTCATAATAATATCGATATTATTGTACTTCCTCAAAAGTGGGACAAATATACAAAAAATCATTATCTTTGCGCCGATATAAAATATTTATGGCTCTATATCTAATACAGGATCTTGACGACGACTACCACTCGAAACTGGGAGTCTGGAAGATCACCGAGTCCGAAGAAGAACTTCGCAGACTCTCTTCAGTTCCGGCAGATGAACTTGAAGAAATATCCTATATAAAAAGTGAATCCCTGAGAAAGCAGAAATTCGCTGTCAGAGCACTGCTTGATGTGATGTTCGGTGAAAAAGTGTACCTTAGCCACCACGACAACGGCAAGCCCTACATAGAAAATTCCGCGACCAACATAAGCATCACCCACACCGACAAATACGTAGCTGTCATCCTCAACGACACCGAAGAGGTGGGCATCGACTGCGAGTCCCTCGACAGGGACTTCTCCGCCGTGGAGAAGAAAGCTCTGTCCGAAGAGGAGATCGAAAGCCTCGATGAGGACAAGCGCAACGAGCAGCTGGCCATCTACTGGTGCGCCAAGGAAGCCGTATACAAGAAAATGTCACAGCACAATGTGGATTTCGCCGAGCAGATTGAAGTGGATGACTTCAGGCTGCGCGGAGAGGGGGAGCTTGAAGCCACTTTCATACAGAAAGACGGGTTCGAGGAGGAGTTGCACCTCCAGTACATGACTTTCGACCGCCACGTACTGGTCTGGGTCGCCGGATAAATCTTAACGTGAACGTAGCCAGGCCTCGGGATTCTGCGGGGCCTTCTCTTTCCATATCTGGAAATGCAGCAGGGCTTGGCCGTCAATCGTATCGACCTGCCCTATGGTTTGGCCGGTCTTGACTCTGTCGCCTGCCTTGACCGATACCTGTCCGAGTTTGCAGTAGAAACTGAAATAATTGCCGTGCTGAACAAGCACGCACTTGTTGTAGCCGGGCATCATTATCACCCTTTTGACATCCCCGTCGAACACCGCTTTCACCTCCGTGCCAGGGGACAGAGAAATCCCGATGCCGTTATTGAACGGCATGACGATTGAGGTGTAGACCGGGTGATTGTGCTTGCCGAATTTCTCGACCACCGGGCCGTCGGCCGGCCACGGGAGTTTACCCTTGTTGGCTTCAAATTCAGATGCAAGTTTGTAATCTATTGCCTTGGCTGACTTCGCCTGAGTTTTTCCAGAAGGCTTATTCTTGCCCTCATCCATGTATTGGGCTATTATCTTCTCTATTTCCTTGTTGAGGGCTTCGACCTGCTTGCGTTTGGAGTTGAGTTGTTTCTGGTATCTGGTCTTGTCCCGTTTGAGGTTGGCCACAAGGGTATCGGAACGTTTTTCTTCTATCCTGAGTCCATCCAATTCTTTCTGCCTGTCTGACTTGAGGCTCTCCGCCCGGCGGCGCATGCTCTCCAAGGATTCCATTCTGGTTTCGAGTTCGGACTGGAGTTCCTTTATTCTGGCAGCCTGCCGGTTCATCTGTGATGAAAGGTTCTTGAAGTAGAGATATCTTCTGGCCACCTGCCCGAGGTCTTCGCCGGAGAACACGAAAGCATACCACAGGCGGGTGTCGCGGTTGCGGTAGGCACCCTTGATGAGCCGTTCGTAATAGACTGTCATCGTATCCAGCCTCGCTTTCAATGATTCGTACTCGCGCCTGGCTGTCCGGATGCTGTCAGATATGATCCGGATTTCCCTGTCGCTCTCCTGTATAAGGGCTCGCCTGTTGGATATCTGCTTGCGGATGAGGGTAAGTTCATTCAAGGCACTGCTGCTCTTGTTGGAATTCTCCTTCAGTTGTCTCTGTATCTGGGCTATCTCTTTCTCCAGTTGAGCCTTACGGCTCTCCTGAAGCCTTGTATCCTGCCCCGGCAGAGCCACACTGGTGAGCAGAGCAAGAGCCAGAGACGCAAATATTAGCCTGAGCGGTCTCATTTTGCAGCTTTCTGCTCGGAGAGAGTCTTGTAGTAGGAAGCCAGATCCGTCTCGCCCAGAGTTTCAAGCACTTTGGAATAATGCTCAAGCACCACAGCACTCTCCTTGCCCCCATAAATCATGGCATGCTTAAAAAGAGGCTTGGCTTCCTGTGGCTTGTGCAGAAGGTAAAGAATCCATCCGCAGGTATCAAGATATGTGGCGTTGTCGGGTTCCTGCTCCACAGCGCGTCGGCTCATTTTCAATGCCTTACGAAGAGAACGCTTTTTAAGCGAGAGATAATACGCATAGTTGTTGAGTACCGGCGCATAGTCCGGATTTATCTTCAAAGCTTTCTCGTAGGCCTTGAAGGCGCGCTTCTGATCTCCATTCTGATAAGAGACATCCCCCTCGTATGAATATGCGAAGACCTGTTTCTCCTTGTTGCCCTGACGCGCTGCTGATTCTGCAAGACGGGCGCAGGCTGACAGGACCTCATCCCAACGGCTTTCTATAGAAAGGAGTTTTATCTTGAGTTCCTGGGACTTCAAGTCCTCCGGATACAAGCCGAGACACTTGTCCACAAGCAACTTCAGCTGCTCGCCCCAGACCCACCAGAATTTGGAATCCAGATTGTCAACTATCATCGAGAGGTAATCGCTCTTGATGTCGGCGCGGACATTTTCATTATCAATGAAATGCCCGAGAGTCACAAAAAAATCAGGATAGCTGCCCGTCATCCGGAGAAGTTCAATCTTGCCGAGTTCCGCCGGAGCATAAGAAGGGTCCAGTTCAAGAGCCTGGTTGTAGTAGGCAAGAGCGACAGAATCCCTCTTCTGCTGAAAACGGGCATCCGCGATGAGCGTCAAAGTATTGGGAGTATTATACAGGGCCGGACTCATCTTGACAAGTTTTTCGCAGACATCCGCGAGAGAGGTACGGTCACCCTCGTTGCTGTAGAGAGTGGCAAGTGCATTGAGATACCATGCATTGGAAGAATCAAGTTGCGTAGCCTTGATCAAGTGCTCCGCTGCCCTGCCGTTCTCGCCCATAGCGAGTTCGCACAGTCCGAGATAGTAGTTGACAGCATCGTCATCCGGTGCGGAGTCGAGCAGGACAAGGAACTTCTCCTGCGCCTGCAGGTACCTGCCTTCAGCATACTCTCGGGCGGCATCTAGAAACTGCCCGCTGTCAGCCGTATTCTGAGCTCTTAGACCGAGACAGGACAACAATACTACTATATATATAATGACTATCTTTCTCATCTCTTTCCTTATCATACGCAAAAGTATGCAATTTTATGAGAAAAATTGGCTACTTTCGTGGGTATTATTGGATTTGACGATGCAACTTTTCGGAAACGGAAAGCATCTTGACAATCGGGAAACGGAAATGATAGACGGGGCGAGACGTGGAGACCGCCGTTCCCAAAAAGCCATCTTCGACCTCTTGTCACGGAAGATGTTCGCAGTATGCCTGCGGTACATGGGGGACAAGGACGCGGCCGAAGACATACTTCAGGACGGATTTGTGACCCTGTTCTCAAAGTTGGACAGTTATTCGGGCGCAGGTTCATTTGAAGGTTGGGCAAGAAGGATCTTTGTCAACACTGCACTGATGAGTCTCAGGAAGAAAGATGCTCTCAAGAACACCGAGGACCTCGAAGCCGCATGGAACATGGCAAGCGGCGATCCGTCCCCGATACAGAAGATAGGCAATGACGATCTTCTGAAGATGGTGGCAGCTCTTCCTCCCGGATTCCGGACGGTATTCAACATGTATGTGATTGAAGGCTACTCCCACAAGGAGATCGCAGAAGCCCTCGGAATCTCAGAGACCACATCCCGCTCACAGTTACAGAGGGCGAGAGTGCTGCTGCAGTCGAAGATAAAGGAAAGATATTAGTTCAAGATGCAAGAAGAGAATAAGGAGTTCGACCTCCTGGTGAGGTCAATGCTTGAGAACGCCGAGGCGAGACCGTCGCGCGGTGTTTGGAAAGCCATATCCTCCAGTCTGGATGCACGCCCGCAGGCACAGCCTGTGGTTTGGGCCAGATGGGCCGCAGCCTCCCTTGCACTTGCCGCCGCACTTGGTGCCGCACTTTTCTTCCGGGGCACAAGCAACTCAAGCCCCATTGCTCCAGAGCGCAGCCTCGCCCTCCTGAGCACAGAAAAGCAGACGATAAAGGCAGAATTTGACAATGCCGCCCCGCTCATAGCACTCCCGGCACGACAGAAATCCGTCTCCGGAGACACCGCAGAGACCGGACAGGCCGCTGTCGAGACAGCGGCAGAAGCCATAGCCCCTAAAAGCACAGGCACGGAAGGCACAAACAAGCCGGCAAGCAGGAAAAAGAGCAAGTGGAAAAAGGCGGAGCAATATCAAGATGACCTTGACCTGCTGGCCGCAGCGGACAGCAAAAAAGACAGGCGCAAGTTGTCCCTCTATGCGAAAGGCTCCATCGGCGGCAACGATTCCGACTTCAGGTTCTCTCCGTCACACACCGCAATGGCGCCTGGCGAGAAAAGTACAGGGTTCACGGAGCTGAGCACATCCACATACGGAGTTCCCCTCACTTTGGGTCTCGGAGTGCGTTATCATGTGCTGCCGAGGCTATCAGTCGGGACAGGAATAGACTATTCCCTGCTCACGAGGACTTTCACCGGCAAATACAGCGGAATTTCCTCCGTCACCGGAGAAGAGATACAGGAAGCGGGCAATGTCGCCCACAGCCTCCAGTACATAGGTATACCTCTCGGATTGTATTATGATCTTCTCGGCACGGACAGGCTCAAGGTGTACGTCTATGGCCTCGGCGAGGCTGAGTATTGCATATCAAGCAGATATACTCTGTTCGCAGCTCCAAACATAATACGGGACGAGCGGGTTCAGAAGCTCCAGTACTCCATAGGCGGCGGACTTGGCATAGAATTCAGCCTCTCACGCATTCTCGGACTATATGTGGATCCCGGCATAAGATATTACTTCCCGTCCGACCAGCCAAAGAGCATAAGGACCGACAAGCCTGTCATGATCAGTTTCGATGCCGGCTTGAGGTTCAATTTCTGATAAAAAACTTCAAAAGACATAAGAAACTTCAATTTTTGATGACATCCGGAGAACGACTGTTCCAGATGTCATTTTTTGTTCCGTCATTTGCACAAAACCTCATTGCTATGAAGCTTCTTCATCTAACAGTGCTCCTCGCGGGCATATTGGCAGCGTCAAGCTGCTTTTCAGAGGACCAATGGCTTTCAGCCGGACGCTCGCGCCGGGACAGCCACACGCGCAATACAACTGCCGGTGGCGGGACGGACCCGGCGGCGGAAGACACGGTAGTACTCATGTCCGGAGTGCAGTTTGCCGAAAATTACGACTGGCGTATGGACAGCGGATACGGCCAGTCCGTATTCGAGGTGATTTTATATGAGAATTTCAAGCCATGCCTGCAAATCCCCTCTTCTTCCGGGCTTGTCAGTCCAGATCCTGACACGCACCACATTATCGACATGCACCTGTATACGGAATTTGTCTCAGGCGGCAGGACACATCTCGCCAAGGACGGGAAGCCTCTTCTCGACTTCGAGGGACGCGAACTTTTCAAGGGCATACTGCCGGACGGAGAGAATATCTACACCATCTCCGAGATGCGGGACGGCAAAGGTTTCTCTCTCAGACTCAACGGAGAAGTCATCTTCAGCAGAGAACGCGGGTTCGTCTTCGGAGATCTGGGAGATCCGTCATACCGTCCTTACGGAGCATTATACAAAGATGACGGGAAAGTATGTTTCTGCTACCGCGATGACGGAGGCAAGGACGAGACATACTACTATGTAATAGACGGAAAGGCTGAAGACAGCGGATGCGAATGGAAGTATGACATACAGGATCTCAAGGTGATAGGAGGTTATCCCGTCAGCGCGGAGGCATCCTGCCTCTGGTTCATAGTCCAGGAAGGGCGGATATGGCGGGGCGATGGAGAGAACTTGACTCTCTCCGGATGGATGAGTTACGGAGGCGCCGACAACACTTCGTGCACCGTCACGGGCGATGACCCCGAAACATTAAGGGAAATCTGTACAGGAGACGCATTGATCCTGCATGGCGGCAAAACCGGATATGCGATTCTGGAAAGGCCCGGTACCGGAGTGGAAATATGGAGTTCCGACGATGACCGCAATCCCATTCAGAGATACGCCGGACTCAGGCTTCTGTCACCTTCTTGCGCAGAGATTCTCGGAGAAGACAGCCTATATGCCGTACTGGCGCCAGAAGAGGGAGACAGCCACCTTGTACATTGCCATAAGAGCAGCAGAGACATGGAGTTGCATGGCTATTTCACCGGACTGCGTGTATACGCCGGACTCAATCCTCCCAAGTAAGAGTACGCTCACCGTCGTCCGAGACTGAGATATTGACTTTCAATGTCTCCTCCGGGAGCAGATCCTCAATATTCTCCGGCCACTCCATAAGGCATAGGCTGCCGCTGTCGAGATAGTCGTACAGTCCGATATCAAGAGCCTCCGCATCTTTGGTGATACGATAGAAATCAAAGTGATAGATTGATTCTCCGGAAGCGGAAAGATACTCGTTGACAATGGCGAATGTAGGAGAAGCTACCGCATCGTCACGCACGCCGAGAGCCCTGCAGATAGCGGTTATGAAAGTGGTCTTGCCGGCCCCCATAGGGGCGTAGAATGCTATCAGGCGGCAGCCTTCCGTCAAACGGAGAAACTCCGCAGCCGAAGAGTCAATGTCCGCCAAAGACTTGATCGATATCCTATGTTGCATAACGAAGACAAATATAATAAAAAACAATGTTGACACAGATAAAAGCCGCAAAATGCATCGGCACACAAGCCGTCGTAGTCACAGTGGAGACTGACATAGACCACGGGATAGGGATTCACCTCGTGGGGCTTGCCGATGCCGCAGTGAAAGAGAGCCTCCTGCGGACCGTCACCGCGATGGAGACGCTCGGATTCAGAGTCCCTGGCAAAAAGATCGTCATAAATCTGGCACCTGCCGACCTGCGTAAAAACGGCAGCGGCTACGACCTGCCCATTGCTGTAGGGATAATGGCCTCGTCCGGCAAATATAGTTTCGTGCACGCAGAAGAATATCTGATGATGGGAGAGCTGGGGCTGGACGGAAGCGTAAGACCTATAGAAGGAGCTCTGCCGTATGTTGAGTTGGCAGTGGCCTCCGGAATGCGAGGCGCCATACTGCCGGCAGAGTCAGCCATTGAGGCGGCGGAAATCACCGAAATCCCTGTCTACGGTATATCCGGCCTCAAAGAAGCCCTTGACATCTTGCAGGGAAATGATTGCAGCCACCTGCTTGCCGGTGAAATCGCAGGAGCTTTCTCTGCATCGGAACGGATCTATACAGGAGAGAGCATAGTTGATTTTTCCGACATAATCGGACAGGAAGCGGCCAAAAGGGCTGTGGAAATCGCCGCCGCCGGAG
>DJOT01000040.1:10523-12168 GCA_002439095.1 Bacteroidales bacterium UBA6431
TGGAAATCGCCGCCGCCGGAGGTCACAACATCATAATGATAGGAGCACCCGGGTCAGGCAAGAGTTCATTGGCCAAAGCCATGGCCGGAATACTCCCTCCGATGACCCGCAAGGAGTCGCTTGAGACGAGCCGCATCTACTCTGTGGCAGGTCTCAGAAAAGGATGCAGCGGGCTGATAAGACAACGTCCGTTCCGCTCGCCGCATTACTCGGCGTCTATGGCGGCCATCATCGGCGGAGGGGCCGGAGACAACATTGTCCCCGGAGAAGTCACCCTCGCCGACAACGGAGTGCTGTTCCTTGACGAGATGCCGCAGATGCCCAAAAGCGTCCTGGAGTCGCTGCGCGGCCCCATAGAAGACCGCAAAGTAACCATCTCCAGACTGAAGAACAAGGTGGAGTTTCCCTCATCTTTCACATTGGTTGCCGCTGCAAATCCATGCCCATGCGGATATTATGGAGAGGGAGACCGCTGCAGGTGTACCGTCGCCCAACGCACAGCATACATGTCTAAGTTGTCCGGCCCTATCATGGACCGTATCGACCTTCAGGTCTGGATGCATCCGGTCCCGACAGAGGCGGTCACCCGCAGAGGCAAGGCCGAAAGCAGTCGGGAAGTAGCACGCAGGGTCTGCTCGGCCCGAAGCCGGCAAGCAGCCAGGTTCAAAGGAGAGGGCATCAGCACCAACGCCGAAATGTCAAACCGGCAGACCGAAAAGTACTGTCCGCTGGACGAAGAGTGCAGGCAGGCTTTGGAGAGAATCATGAAAAGCACGGGGATGTCGCTCAGGGCCTGGTTCAGGATAATCAAAGTGGCCCGGACCATCGCAGACCTCGAGGGAGAGGAAAGGATAAGGCCGGGCCATATCATGGAAGCATCAGGCTACCGATTACTTGATCGCGGCAAGATTTGACTTGAGCTGCTCGACGGAGCTCGCCCCTATTATTACCGAGGTGACTTCCGGACGGCGCAAAATCCAACGCAGCGCATACTGGGCAAGAGTCAGCCCCTCAGATTCCGCCTCCTTTCCCCAGACGCCGATCTGGTCAAGGAGGGCCGGAGTCAGCACGTCAGGCTTAAGAAATCCGCTGTGTGTCATGCGGGAACCTTCCGGCACGCCGTTCTGATACTTTCCGGTAAGCAGTCCCTGCGCAAGTGGTGAAAATGCCACAAAACCGGCTCCCGCCGCATCAGCCTGAGGCAGGACGGCGGCCTCGACATTCCTGTCTATCATATTGTACCTCCCCTGATACACAAGGCAAGGGACATGCTGTTCACGCAGGTACGCATAAGCCTTGGCTGCCATCTCCGGCGGATATTTCGAAATCCCTACATACAGGGCTTTGCCTTGCCGCACAGCATCCACAAGGGCCTGCATCGTCTCCTCTATCGGAGTCAGAGGATCAGGACGATGCGAATAGAAGATGTCCACGTAATCAAGCCTCATCCTGCGGAGGCTCTGGTCAAGGGATGCCAGAAGATTCTTGCGTGAGCCCCATTCTCCATACGGCCCGGGCCACATATCGTGTCCGGCCTTGGTGGCAACGATGATTTCATCCCTGTGCGCAGCGAGGGATGCCTCGAAAATCTCGCCGAACATGCTCTCGGCGGAACCATAAGGAGGTCCGTAGTTATTGGCAAGGT
>DJOT01000040.1:12236-12604 GCA_002439095.1 Bacteroidales bacterium UBA6431
GTCCGTAGTTATTGGCAAGGTCGAAATAGGTTATCCCGTTGTCGAAAGCACACTCGACTATCTCCCGGCATTTGTCCCGCGACGCGTCAGCTCCGAAATTGTGCCAAAAGCCCAAGGAAATCTCCGGAAGCAGAAGACCGCTGTGCCCACAGCGGCGATACTTCATTGATTCGTAACGAGGTAGTGTCAGTTTGTAATTATCCATTGCTTGTTGTGGTTTAGTTCGGAGCAAATATAGGCAAAATAAAAACGAAAAAAATCCAAAAATATTTGGCGGATATAAAAAAAACCTCTTATCTTTGCAATCCCTTTCCGAGAGGTATGGGACAAGTTCATTGATAATATTGAAAGACAAGTACAAGCAAGTA
>DJOT01000043.1:0-25631 GCA_002439095.1 Bacteroidales bacterium UBA6431
ACGATGTCAGAGATAAGCATTTATCTTGAACAGACCGCGTTGAATTGTGTGTTTTAGTCATTGTCACCAAGAATGTCCGCCATACGATAGAGGGCAATCCCAAAAAAGGCCGGCCTTGCGGCCAGCCCCGATATCAAGCGATAAAAAATCGTTTTTAGATGATGCCCTGCTCCAGCATGGCGGTGGCGACTTTCATGAAGCCGGCGATGTTGGCGCCCTTCACGTAGTCCACGCTGCCGTCCGGCTGAGTGCCATACTTGACGCAGGCCTCGTGGATGGACTTCATGATGAAATGCAGTTTGTCATCAACCTCCTTGCCGCTCCAGCTGATGTGTGACGCGTTCTGGGTCATCTCAAGACCAGAAGTGGCAACACCGCCGGCATTGACGGCCTTTCCAGGGGCGAAGAGGATGCCGTGATGCTGGAAGTAGTGGATGGCTCCCGGCTGGCAGCCCATGTTGGAAACCTCGCAGCAGCACCATGTGCCGTTGGCTACAAGTTCCTTGGCATCATCCTCGGAAAGCTCGTTCTGGAAGGCGCAAGGCAAGGCGATGTCACATTTTACACTCCAAGCCTTCTTTCCTGCGGTGAAGTGAGCCCTGTCAGGGAATTTCGTTGCCATGTCCTCGACCATGTTGCGGTTGGAGGCGCGCATCACGAGCATATAGTCGATCATCTCAGGGGTGATGCCCTCAGGAATCTCGCAGACCCCGTCAGGACCTGAGATGGCCACCACCTTGGCACCGAGCTCAAGAGCCTTCTTGCAGGCACCCCAAGCCACGTTGCCGAAGCCCGAAACAGCTATCTTACAACCCTTCAATTCCTTACCGGCTTTCTCGAGAAGATAGTGCGTAAAGTACAGCGCACCATATCCCGTGGCCTCCGGACGGAGTATCGAGCCTCCCCATGTGGCACCCTTGCCGGTAAGCACGCCTGTGTTGTACTGGCGGGCGAGTTTCTTGTACATGCCATAAAGATAGCCGATCTCACGTCCGCCCACTCCCACGTCGCCTGCAGGGATGTCCTGATCCGGGCCGATGCAGTTCCAGAGCTCAAGCATGAAAGCCTGGCAGAAACGCATGATCTCCTCGTTGGATTTGCCGGTAGGATCGAAGTCCGAGCCGCCCTTGGCACCGCCCATAGGCAGGGTCGTCAGGGCGTTCTTGAATGTCTGCTCGAATCCGAGGAACTTCAGCATCGACGGAGAGACGGCCTTGTGGAAACGCAAGCCCCCTTTGTAAGGTCCGATGGCGCTGTTGAACTGGATGCGGTAGCCCGTGTTGGTCTGCACCTCTCCGCGGTCGTCCACCCAGGTGACGCGGAATGTGAAGATACGGTCAGGCTCCACCATCCTCTCGACTATCCTGGCCCTCTCGAATTCAGGATGCTGGTTGTAGACATCCTCGATGGATTCCAAAACCTCCTGTACCGCCTGGAGATACTCGTTCTCCCCCGGGTACTTGGCCTGGAGACGGGCCATAATGTCCTTTGTCTTCATTGTTAGTGTGTAATGTGGTTATTCGACCTCCCATGTTGAACCGCTGTGCAGGAGGTCATCTACACAGTGTATCTGTGATTTCATCATGACTTCTTTGACCTGGTCGCGCACCCCGTCATCGTAAGTGATGTCCTTGACATCGCGGATGACACCGAGAGCCACCGGGTAGTCCGGTCCCTTCATCTCGGCAAGCGCCATGTGTATGCCGATGTTGTCGGTGTGGGCATCGTGTATCAGGATATCCTCTTCAGTGAACCCGCCCTCGCCTATGTGTACGGCGCGGATCTTCTTGCCGTCGTAGATGAGCCCCTTGTCACGGTTCTTGCCGAAAATCATGCGTTCGCCCTGCCTGAGGACTATGGTGTGGTCGGCCTTGACGGCCGGGTCGGAGAGATCCTTGTGGGCTCCATCATTGAAGATCACGCAGTTGGTGAGCATCTCCATCACGGAACAGCCGTCGTGCAGGGCTGCGGCCGTCATGATCTCCTCGTTGAGCTTCAGCTCCACGTCCAGAGAACGCGCGAAGAACGTGCCCTTGGCGCCAAGCACCAGGGCTCCAGGGTTGAACGGATGCTCCACGGTGCCGTAAGGCGAAGTCTTGGTGATCGCACCGAACTTGGAAGTCGGAGAGTACTGCCCCTTGGTGAGACCGTAGATCTGGTTGTTGAAGAGGATGATGTTGATGTCGATGTTGCGGCGGATGGCATGGATGAAATGGTTGCCTCCGATCGCCAGCGCATCACCGTCACCGCAGGCCTGCCACACGGTCAGCCACGGGTTGGCGACCTTGATGCCGGTGGAGATGGCAGTCGCGCGGCCATGGATGCTGTGGAAGCCGTAGGTGTCCATATAGTAAGGAAGCCGCGAAGAGCAGCCGATGCCGGACACCACAACATACCTCTCCTTGTCATAGTTGAGAGCCTGGCTCACCTTCGGGAGAGCTCTCTGCAGGGCTGCGAGCACGGCATGGTCACCGCATCCCGGGCACCAGCGCACCTCCTGGTCACTTTTGAAGTCTTTGAATGTCAATGTTGCCATAGTCTTACAGCTCTTTCTTTATCGCTTCCTCCAGCTCGCTCACGAGGAACGGCTGGCCCTGTATCTTGTTGAACTTGTGAATCTCCAGATGAGGGAACCTGGCCCTCAGATAATCGGCGAACTGCCCGCTGTTGAGCTCGCAGACGAGTATCTTCTCAAACGAGTCCAGAACCTTGCCCGTATTTGACGGGAGCGGGTTGATATAGTCAAAGTGGGCATAAGAGACATTGTCCATCTCATGCACAGCCGACCAGATATGCCCATAAGTTCCACCCCAGCCGACGACGAGAAGTTTGCCCTGCTCCGGCCCGTGAAGGATGCTCAGCTGCGGTATGTCCTTGGCTATGCGGGCGACTTTCTCGGCACGTTCGGCAACCATCGTGGCGTGGTTGAGCGGGTCGGTGGAGAGGACCCCGTCATGGTTCTTCTCAAGCCCACCCACGCGGTGCTCCAGCCCCTTCTGCCCCGGGATTGCCCAGCGGCGCACAAGAGTCTCGGGGTCGCGCTTGAACGGGTGGAATTTCTCCCCTTCCTTGAGTATGCCCTGCACAAACGGCGGGCGGATCTCAGGATAGTCCTTCATGGACGGTATCCGCCATGGTTCAGAGCCGTTGCCAAGGAATCCCTCGGAGAGCAGCAGGACAGGAGTCATGTGCTCAAGGGCTATCTTGGCGGCCTGGAAAGCGGCATCAAAGCAGTGGGCCGGAGAATGGGCGGCGATCACCGCCATCGGGCACTCCCCGTTGCGCCCGTAGAGGGCCTGGTTGAGGTCGGACTGCTCCGTCTTGGTCGGAAGTCCCGTGGACGGACCGCCTCTCTGGACATCGATGACCACAAGAGGAAGCTCGGCCATCACGGCGAGTCCCATGGCTTCCGACTTCAGAGAAAGTCCCGGCCCCGAAGTGGTGGTCACCGCAAGGTTGCCCGCGAAAGAGGCACCGATGGCAGTACAGATTCCGGCAATCTCGTCCTCTGCCTGCAATGTCTTGGCTCCAAGGCTCTTATGGATCGCGAGTTCCTCAAGTATGGCAGTGGCCGGCGTGATAGGATAAGAACCGCAGAAAAGCGGCAGCCCCGACTTCTCGGAAGCGGCCAGAAGCCCCCAGGCGGTGGCCTGGTTGCCGGTGATGTTGCGGTACGTACCCTTGGCGAGGTTCTTCACCGGCTCCACGGTGTAGGTGTTGGCTATTATCTGGAGGTTGGCGGCATAGTTGAACCCGTCCTTAAGAACCTTCTTGTTCGGTTCTATGACCTCCGGATGTTTCTTTGAGAACTTCTTCTCAAGATAGTTGAAGATATATTCAAGCGGACGGTTGTAGATGAAGCAGGCCATGCCGAGGGTGAACATGTTCTTGCACTTGAGGATGGCCTTGTTGTCCATGCCGCTGTCCTTGAGGCTCTCGTGGGTGAGGGTCGTTATGGGTGCCGCGATGATGGTCCTGTCCTCTACCCCGAGTTCTCTGAACGGGTCGTCGGTAGTGAAACCGGCCTTCTCCATGCCCGCCTGATCAAAGGCATCCTGGTCCACCAGAATCATCGCATGGCGCTTGCACCACTTGGCGTTGGTCTTGAGCGCCGCCGGGTTCATGGCCACGAGCAGGTCACAGAAATCCCCCGGCGTGGAGACCTTGGAACAACCTATGTGGATCTGGAAACCGGACACGCCGGAGACGGTGCCATGAGGCGCGCGGATCTCGGCTGGGTAGTCCGGAAAGGTCGATAGTCCATTGCCGTAGATGGCTGACATATCTGCAAAAAGAGATCCGGTGAGTTGCATTCCATCACCCGAATCTCCAGCAAATCTGATCACCACATCCTTGGCGTCAATGATTTTATGTTGCATTACAAAAGTTAATTGGTGTAGTTTCAGTGCAAAAGGCCCCGCCTCCCTTGGGGCAGGGCCAATAAAGTGTGGTCGTGCTAGTTTGCAGCTGGTGTCTGAGCCTGCTGCTGGGCCTGAAGTTCTGCCTGAAGTGACTCAAGAGTGCGGTCATCGGCTATGCCGAGAGCCTTGCGTGCGAGAGGAGTAAGATCCGTGCTCTGCGCGTCATCATAATACATCAGGGAGCCGACATCGAACACGTACACGTATCCGCCCTGCTTGGCGAGATCCTTGACGGTGTCCTGAGCCTTCTTGACGATAGGGGCCATCAGAGTCTGCTGCTGCTGCTGAAGCTCGGCATCAACTGTCTGTCCGAACTCCTGAATGCGCTGCTGGATCTCCTGGATCTCCTTCTCCTTGCTGGCCTTGATAGCGGCAGTCCAAGTATTGGCCTTGGCCTCATATTGACTCCATTTGGTATTGAATTCCTCAACCATAGCCTGATATGTCTCCTGGGCCTCTTTGCTTGAGGCAGCCATGGTGGCGCGGGCCTTGTCGGCCTCCGGGCTGAGCTGTACAAGCTCTGAGAAATTCACATGGGCAAATTTCGGCTGGGCCGCAGCTGAAATCGCGACGAGCGCCGAAGCGGCGATCAAAAGAATCTTTTTCATATAATTCATACTTTAAAATTGTTGTCCGATCACGAAATGGAACTGGCTGCGCTTGCTGGAATCCGTGGTGTCGAATCCGTAGCCCCAGTCCACGCCAAGCAGTCCGACCATCGGAAGGAAGATGCGCACACCCACGCCGGCGCTGCGTTTGATCTGGAAAGGATTGAACTTTCTGATGTCAGACCAGGCGTTACCGCCCTCAAGGAAGCCGAGGACATAGATGGTCGATGTCGGCTGGAGTATGACAGGGTAGCGCAACTCCACGGTAAATTTGTCGTAGACATTACCGGCGTAGGCATAGCCTGTAGAATTGTAGGTGGACGGCTCATACGGGGTGAGAGAATAGTTCTCGTAGCCACGAAGGGAAATCACTTCCGAACCGTAGGTGTTGTAGCCGGACATTCCGTCACCACCGAGGAGGAAGCCCTCAAATGGAGAATATCCCCAGTTTCTGTTGTAGTAGCCGAGATAACCGAACTGCGCCCTGGTCATCAGGACGAGATCCCCAACAAGCTTTGTATAGGTGGCACCGGAAACTTTCCATTTGTGGTACTCGATCCACTTGTAGCGCTGCTTGGAAGACCAGTTGTTGTAGTTGACATCCTTGTAACTGCCCACAGAGAATCTGTTGCCGTCGCTGTCGTAGTCGTATTTACGGAAAAGAGAGAACGGCGGAGTCAACTGCAGCGAGAAGGAGAAGTCCGAGCCTGTACGCGGATATATCTGCTGGTCTGTAGAGTTGCGCACAAGACTCAGGGAGTAGTTAATGTTGTTGGCGATTCCATCATCGAAGATGAAGTAGCCGGAGTACCAGTTGGTCAACTTATATGACTGCCAGTTGAGGCCGTTGTACAGCACGAAATAACTGTCAGGCCACTTGAGGCGCGTACCGAGAGAAGCCGAGAAGCCGAAGACCTCCATCTGACGGTCGTTGCTGAGGAAGTTGAGCGCAAGGTACGAGTTGGTCTGGCGGGTATAATAGGCGCCAAGATTGAGTGACGTCGGCTTCTTGCCGAAAAGCCAAGGTTCTGTGAAGTTGGCAGTGAGTGCCGTGTAATATGTACCGTTGGTCTGGAAGCGGAATGCCAGATTCTGGGCATCGCCAAGCGGTACCGGACGCCAAGCGCTCTTGTCGAAGAAACGCTGGGTCGAGAAATTGTTGAAGCTGACGCCGACCGTGGCCACGAAAGTCCTTCCGCCCCATCCGCCTGAGACCTCAAGCTGAGAAGAAGGTTTCTCCGTCACATTATATATGATATCTACGGTGTTGTCAAGCGGGTTCGTGACCATAGAGTAACCGGTCCCCTGCTGCATTATGGCCTCGGCATCGAACTGGCCAAGAGAAGCGATTTCCCTGATGGAACGCTCGAAGTCGCTCTGGCTGAAAAGGTAGCCCGGACGGGTGAAGAGCTGGCGGCGCACCACCTTCTCGTTGGTGAGGTCGTTGCCGTTGATCACGATGTCGCCGATCGTGGCCTGCTTGCCCTCTGAAATGCGCATCTCCACATCGACGGAGTCGTTCTGGATGTTTGTCTCCACAGGATTGATCTGGAAGAACAGGTATCCGTTGTCACGGTAGAGCTTAGACACGTCGTAGTCGGTCTGCTTGCCTCCGCCGTAGAGCCTTTTCTCCATGGTGACCTTGTCATAGACATCACCCTTGCTGATGGCGAGCACCTGGTTGAGAGCGTCGGAAGAGTAGACGGAGTTGCCGGTCCAACTTATGTCACGGAAATAATATTTGTCCCCCTCATCGAACACCAGATCTATACCCAGACGGTTCGGGGCCACGTAATAGACAGAGTCCCGCACTATCCTGGCATCGCGGTAACCGGCCTCGTTGAACGCGGCGATGGCGCCCTTCTTGTCGTTGAGGTACTCTTTCTCGTTGAATTTCTTGCTGTTGAAGAAGTTGTAGAACTTGTTGGACTTCGTCTTCTTCATAGAACGGGCGAGTTTATAGTCGGAGACGTGCTCGTTGCCGATGAAGTTGATGTCACGCACCTTGATCTTCTGGCCCTTGTTGACGGCGAAGTTGACCCTGATGGCGTTGCGGATAATCGTGTCTTTCGTGACCTCGGCGTTGACCTCGCAGAGCAGGAAACCTTTCTCGGCGAAGTAGCGCTTGATGATGTCGGAGGTGGTCTTCTCCACGTATTCCGAGAACTCCCCTCCACGGCGCAGATTCACCCTCTCCTGGATGTCCTTCCTCTCTCCGGACTTCACCCCGGAGAATGTCCAGCTGGACACCCTCGGACGCTCCTTGACCTTGATGGTAAAGAAAGCGGAGTCACGCCCGGCACTGAGGCTGTCTATGGTGATGGAAACATCTTCAAAATAGCGCTGAAGCCACAGACGCCTGACTATATTGGTCATCGTCTCGCCAGGCACCGTCACCTCCATCCCTTTCTGGAGACCGGTATGGGAGATGATCTGCTGGTCACGGTAGTAGGTGTTGCCTTCAACGCTAATTCCTCCGACCCTGTAGGTGCGAGGGTGATTATAATCCACTTCAACCCCCGGTTCCTGCGCACCGGCTGCGGCGCCCACAAGACCAAGGAGCATAATGGAAAGTATCCGTCCGATCTTCATCTTCAATCAATAATTCACAAATATAGCCCAATTATTTGACTTTTCCGAACCTCCGCTCCCGTGATGCATATTCCTCAAGCGCAGCCAAGTACTCCTCCCGACGGAAGTCGGGCCAAAGAGTGTCCGTAAACACAAATTCAGTATAGGCCGTCTGCCAAAGCAGGTAGTTGCTTATCCTCTCCTCGCCAGAAGTGCGTATCAGCAGATCCGGATCCGGAATGCCGTCAGTCACCAGATACCGGGAGAAATCCTCCGCCCCGAAATGACGACCGGGGTGTTCAATCAAATCGTGTGCCATCCTCTCGGCTGCCTGAAGTATATCCCAACGTCCGCTGTAACTGAGGAACAGTATCATCGTCAGGTCTTTCCCCCCTGAAGTGGCAGCCATTATCCTGTCTATTACGGCATTGAGCGAGTCGGAAAGCCTCGCCCTGTCACCAAGCACCATGAAGCGGACCCCGTGGCCGAGAAAAGTCGGCAGCTCGTTTTCCATGGCCCTGCACATCAGTTCCATGAGAGTGCTGACCTCATCGGCGGGCCGCCCCCAGTTCTCTTCGGAGAAAGCGAAAAAAGACACATATTCAATGCCCAGTTCGACAGAAGTCTCCATCACGGCGCGGACGCTCTCCACTCCCTCGAAATGCCCGTATACTCTTTCTTTTCCCCTCTGCTTGGCCCATCTTCCGTTGCCGTCCATAATCAGCGACACATGCCGCGGCAGTTTCTCTTCTGGTATCATAGTCATGATGTTTCGTTGCTGTTGCGCACATCCTCACCCCACAGAAGCCTGGTACGCAGCGCGTTGATAAAATTAGGTTTTCCTATGCAGAGCCGCTTGAGGCTGCACGGCGAGGCACACACCTCAACTCTGGCGCAGGCCGGGATACGGCAGGTGCGGTTGTCTACCGACAGGGCCACACTCCCCTCCCTTGAGCGGAATCTGATAGCTATATGCGAAGTATGCGGAACCACAAGCGGACGCACATTGAGGTTATGCGGAGAAACAGGAGCCACGATGAACACCCGCGCATCAGGAGTGCAGATCGGGCCGCCGACACTCAGCGAATAAGCTGTGGATCCGGTACTGGTGGCAACCAGAAGCCCGTCAGCCCACCACGTCGGGAGCATCTCCCCGTCAAGTTCCACATCCACTCCGAGCATCGAGGCCCCTATCCTTGAGACGACCGTCTCGTTGAGGGCGAAAGGCCAGAAACCGTCAGGCAAGGGCGCATCTGTGCACACCTGGAGAAGTTCCCTCTGTTCGATACGGAATTCCCCGGCCCTGACTGCTGACGGCAGATCCTCGGGGCGGCACTCCGAAAGGAAGCCGAGCCTGCCCAGATTGACCCCGAGCACCGGAAGAGATGAAGGTACGGCTATGCGCGCGGCTGAGAGGAAAGTTCCGTCTCCCCCGAGGCTCAAGAGGGCATCAGTGCCAGGCTGCACATCGGCAACCGAGGCCACCGGATACAGTTCCGCGCCATCAGCCTCAAGAGCCGAGATCATCCCGCGGACACGCGCGTCCTCCCAAAGCCCATTTTTCTTAATATAGCCGGCAAGTTTCATAACAATCGCCAAATTTAGCACATTTATTACAATAATTGTTACTTTTGTAATTTAGATAAAGTCTTATAAGAGATGACACGACTAAGTGTAAACATCAACAAGATTGCACTGCTGCGCAATGCGCGCGGCGGCAACATGCCGGACGTGCTCAAGGCCGCACTGGACTGCGAACGCTTCGGCGCCGAAGGCATCACGGTACATCCAAGGCCGGACGAAAGGCATATCAGATATTCCGACGTGCGCACACTGCGCCCGGCGCTCAAGACGGAGTTCAACATAGAAGGCAACCCGACCGGGAGTTTCTGCGCCCTCGTCTGCGAAGTGGTGCCGGACCAAGTCACACTCGTCCCTGACGCACCTGACGCCCTGACCTCCAATGCCGGATGGGACACGGTAAAGAACCACGCTTTCCTCAGCCGGGTATGCGCCTCTTTCAAGTCAAGGGGGATCAGGACATCCATCTTCATTGATCCCGACCCGGCCATGGCCGAAGGAGCCATGCGGTGCGGCGCGGACAGGGTGGAACTGTACACGGCAGGATATGCAGCAGACTATGCCGCAGACAGGGAGAAGGCCATAGAACCCTACCTCAAGACAGCGGAGAAGGCAAGAGAACTCGGGCTCGGGCTCAACGCGGGACATGATCTGTCGCTTGAGAACCTCCAATATTTCATCCGCACCATACCATGGACCGATGAGGTAAGCATAGGACACGCGCTGATCTGCGACGCCCTGTACATGGGGCTTGAGACGACCATCCATAAATACCTCGAAGCCACACTCGGTTGAGATATCAGATTTTTTGCTTACTTTTGCAGGCTTACCAATGACCAAAAAAGAAAAATTAACATAAAATGAACAAGATTTCCCTTATCCTCGGCGCAGGATCGCTCGCAGCAGCCCTCGCGCTCACATCCTGTAATTCAGGCAACAGCGCGCCGGCCAGCGGAAACGCGGCCGAATCCACACAGGCGACAGCCCAGTCAGGAGCCATCGTCTATTTCAACATGGACCGCGTAATCAGCGAGTACGACATGGCCAATGACCTCCGCAGCGTCGTGGAGACAAAGGTCAACAGCATCGACCAGGAGGTGACCCGCAGGGGGACAAAACTCGAGAAAGACATCAAGGCATTCCAGGACAAGATCAACAAAGGCCTGCTCACCCAGTCCGTAGCCGAATCCCAGAGCCAGAAACTCCAGCAGCAGCAGAACAGTTTCCAGACCTACGCAGCCCAGAAGCAGCAGGAGATCGCCGAGGAGCAGCAGGTGATGATGAACCAGATCGCCGATGCTATCAACACCTACATCGCAGAGTTCAACGCCGACAAGAAATACGCCCTCATCCTCGCCACCCAGGGGGACATCATCTCCCTCCCGGTAGTGACAGGATCTGCGGAACTCGACATCACAGATGCTCTGCTTGAAGGTCTCAATGCGGCCTACGTCAAGACAAAAGGCAAGAAATCAGAATAAGCACAGGCCTTGAGGATTGCCATACTGTCATGCTTCCACCCCTACAGGGGAGGTATCGCCCAGTTCAATGCGGACATCCTGAAAGAACTTGGGAAGTCGCATGAAGTGCGTGCATTCAACTTCACCAGACAGTATCCCTCAATCCTCTTCCCGGGCAAGACACAGTTCGTCTCTGAAGACGACAAGGAGGCCGTATCCGTAGAGTCTGAAGCTCTGCTGGATACGGTTTCTCCGTTGTCATGGGCCAGGACGGCCAGAGCCATCAACGACTGGGGCCCTGACGTGCTCATCCTGCGGTATTGGATGTCATGGTTCGCCCCGTCTCTGGGCTATGTGGCATCAAAGATGAAGAGCGGATGCCGCGTCATCGCGATACTTGACAACGTGATACCGCACGAGCCGCACTTTTTCGACAAGCCGCTGACCAGATATTTTCTGAGGCATGTGGACGGGTGCGTCACGCTCTGCAAGGAGGTATCAGAGGATCTGCTCAAGCTCAAAGGCGATGCCGTCTACACGGTGATTCCCCACCCGACTTACGACCACTTCGGAGAGAAGACGGACAAAAGGGAAGCTGAGAAAAAGCTGGGAATCCGGGAGTGCGATCATAACATATTGTTCTTCGGCCTGATACGCGACTATAAAGGGTTGGACATTCTCATCGATGCCTTCAGCCGACTGGACGACTCATACCAGCTGATAATAGCGGGTGAACCATACGGCTCATTCGACAAATACCAGAAGCAGATCGACTCTTCCCCCAACGCGAAGCGCATCTGCCTGTTTCCCAACTATATCAGCGACTCCGAGGTGAAATATTTCTTCTCTGCGGCAGATGTGGCCGTCCTCCCGTACAGGAGCGCGACCCAGAGCGGCATCAACGCGATAGCGAACCATTTTGAAGTGCCCATGATCGTCACCGATGTCGGCGGACTGAAAGAAACCATAGGCGCGGGAGGCACCGGGATGGTGTGCCGGGAATGCAGCCCGGAATGCGTGGAAGAAGCGATACGCAAATATTTCGCAGAGCCGCAGCTCAAGAAGAGCTACGTCCAGAACATCAGGCACCTCAACGAGAGCCTTAGTTGGAACAGATTCTGCAAGGATCTGACAGCATTTGCTGAAACAATCAAGAAATGAAGAAGATCATAACGATATTGAGCATGCTATGCGTGCTTCAGCTCACAGCCTGTGCGCAGTGGTATCTCTTCCCCGGAAAGAAGAAACGCACGGAACCGGTTGAAGAGAAGAAGGAAGTGAAAGAAGCAAGGCCCGAGGTGCCGCCAGAGACCACTCAGGCAGCCGACAGCACCGAAATCGTGGATGATACCGATTTTTTCTTCGGCATGCCGTCAACCATAGGAGTAAGTCTGATCCTCCCGGTCAACGCATCTTCAGCGAAGCCGGGAGCCGGATTTCTCGAGATGTACAGCGGTGCTCTGCTTGCCCTGAGGGACATGGGCAACCAAGGCACAAAGGTCAATATGAGATTCATAGACTCAGCAAGTGAAGACATCAGCGATGAATCCATATACTCGGAGAGCGATGTAACAATCGGGCCGGTCGCATACGCGGATATAGAGAAGGCGCTCCAATACTGCTCACGCAAGATGCTCGTTTCACCGCTGGAGCCCAAATCGGCGGCCCTCGCAGAAAGCGGGGGAAATGTCATCCAGGCACCTACACCATGGACATTCCAAGTAGACGAGATCGTGGACTGGCTGCAAAGTGAGATGGAATTCGGAGACGAGGTCATAGTCATCAAAGACAACCCGGCCCCGGGCGAACAGGCAGCCTACCTGCTGGACAGGCTTCAGAGAAAAGGCATCATCTACCGAAGCACCGGAAGTGCCGAGGAACTCAGAAAACCCGAACTCAAGGGGAAATACAGGGTGCTCATCGCTTCTGACAACGATGGCTTCATAAGCAACGCCATCAAGCAGATAGGCATCGCCTCCGCGATAAGCGGAGACATCGTCCTCTACACGACTTCACGCGTGCGCAACTGCGTCAGTCCCGATGTGCTGGATCTGTACAATGCCAACGCAAGGCTCACAGCCTCCTACTACATCGACTACGACTCGGAACAGGTCAAGAGTTTTGTACTCGCCTACCGGGCACTATACGGATGTGAGCCGGGATCGTTCGCGTTCCAGGGGTATGACACGATGACCTATTTCGTGAAGATGTGCTCGGAGTATGGCCGGCGCTGGTGGAAAAGGCTGCCCGAGAATTACTGGCGCGGACTTCAGTCCGATTTCAAGTTCAGCCGCGACGTGGCAGACGGGAAAGTGAACACCGCCGTACGCAGGGTTGTATACGGCAAAGACCTGTCAATGACCCTCGTCAAGTAGAGCCTGCGCATTGGCCACAGCCGCCGCAGTGATGCCTGAGCCGCTGAGAAGACGCGCGATCTCCATCACCCTCTCCTGCCCATCGATTCTGCGTATGGAAGAGAGTGTACGTCCGTCCGGCGTGATGCTTTTCTCCACCAAGTAGTGCGCATCTCCCTTGGCCGCCACCTGAGGAAGGTGGGTTATTGAGAACACCTGCATATTATGCCCCATGGAGCATATCATCTGGCCCATGCGGTCAGCCACGCTGCCGCTCACGCCGGTGTCTATCTCGTCAAATATGAGAGTAGGCATACCCGTAAACTCCGCCATCTTGGCCTTGAGGCAGAGCATGATACGCGAAAGTTCGCCTCCCGAAGCCACTTTGGATATGTCCATAAGGGACTTTCCGGTGGATGAGAAGAGAAAACGTACTTTGTCCGAACCTTCCTCACCCGGTGCACCTTCCTCAACGGAAACTTCGAAGACCGCACGGTCAAGTTCGAGGAAATGCAGGGAGCCGGTGATCGAGGATGAAAGCTGCGGAGCAGCCTTTTTGCGCGCATCCGAAAGCCTTATGCAGACATCCTGGTACTGATCCAGAAAATCTCGCTCCTGTTCCTCAAGCTCCGCTATCCTGTCCTGAAGTGATGCGGTGCCGTCAACCTTCTCGGAGAGGGAATCCCGCAGGGAGATAAGTTCGTCTATACTTGAGCAGGAGTGCTTCTTGAGGAGGGAATACAAAAGAGACATCCTCTCCTCCACAGCAGAAAGCCTGTCAGGAGAAAGATCCACTTTGGACAGAAGGACATCAAGTTCGGAAGCGACGTCCTCAAGCTCCAGTCGCGCGGACTCCATGCGGGAGACAATATCCGGAAGGTCAGGGAGATATTGGGCAATATGCTCCAACTGCTTCTGTGCGTCCTTGAGCAAAACCGTAACCCCATCCGATTCTCCGTCCGACGGAGAAAAAGCTTCGGAGGCAGCGCTGAGCCCCTCCATTATCTGCTCCGCGTTGGCCAGACTCCTGTGCTCCTCTTCAAGGGACTCAAGCTCACCGTTCACAAGGCGCGCAGCTTCAAGTTGGCGGAGCTGGGCTTCGTTGTATTCCTTCTCGCTTTCGGCTTTTGAAAGAGTTTCGCGCAATGAGGCTATATCCGCCCTTATCTGACGGAGCTGTCCCCACAGGCGGCTGCACTCTTTGAGATTGTCCCCGTTGCCGGCAAAAGAATCGAGAACGGAAAGCTGAAAACCCCTGTCCGAAAGTAGAAGGCTCTTGTGCTGGGAGTGTATGTCTACGAGCCGCGTGGAAAGCCTTTGAAGCAGGCCCACCTGTACGGGAATGTCGTTGACAAAACTTCGTGACCTGCCGGAAGCCGAAACCACCCGCCTGATGACAAGGGCGTCTCCGTCCGTCTCTACATCTTCCTCAGAAAGAAGGGAGTTGACTCCGTCGTCAAGACAATCGAATTCAGCCTCGACCACACAAGACGAAGCCCCTTCAAGGAGCATCGCCGCATCGGCCTTGGCACCGAAAAGCAGGGAAAGAGCCCCGAGAAGTATAGATTTGCCGGCTCCGGTCTGCCCCGTAATAATGATTAAACCCTCCGGAAATGTTATATCCAGAGAGTCTATCAGAATATAGTTCTGTATATGCAGGGAACGGAGCATCGCTGCACTGGTCTGAAAGACAGAGGCTTATTTCTCGGCGGCAGCGTCTTCCTTAGCCATCCTGTAGTAAAGGTCTCCGTCCTCAAATTCAGCAATGGCGACAAGATCCGGTTTAGGCTGGCGCTCGTAATACTTTGAGATCTCTATCTGCTCCTTGTTCTCGAACACCTCATCCATGGTGTCGCGTTCTGCGTTGCGGAAATCCTCAAGTTTCTTGGCCAGTTCCTTCTTTTCGGCCACAGCTATCTGGTTGGCCCTCTTCGAAAGGATTACTACCGTCTCGTAGATGTTGCCTGTAGGCTGCGCAAGATACTTGATGTCACGCGTAATGGTGTTTGTAGGTATTTTCTTTTCCATATACTGTTTGTACGGACGCGGCGTCCGAAAAAGTTTCAAATATTTCCTTTCACTTTACCATACAGTGAATCAAGTTCCTTACGGTATGGTGAATCAGGATATTCTCCTATGAAGTTCAGATAGTCATCCGCAAAGACAAGGAACCTCTCTTTCTGCTTGGACTTGACGCTCATGTTGGCATATTTATAAGAGGACATGGCGGCATAGTAGAGAATATCCTCGCGATATATGTTGTCGGAATCGTCCTTGAGGACATTCTTGAAAGCCACCCTTGCGGCCTTGTAATCCTCCATCCTATAGTAAAGCTTCGCGTTCTCGTATGCCTTGCGGTCAAGCCTCTCCCCAAGCTCCTGGAGCATGTGACGGCAGATCTCGGCATTCGCGCCCTGCGGGTGGTCTATAAGGTACTCGCTGATGGCGTTCATCGCCGTATAGGTGGGTGTCTGGTCCAGCTCGTAGCGCAGTGTGGCCTTGTAGAGGCAGTCGATCCTGAGGAACTCGGCGCTTTCGGTGAACGGGCTGTTGGGGCAGGAGGACAGGAACTGCGTAAAATTGGTCTCGGCGGTGTAGTAGTCTTTGTTGGAGTAGTTGCTAAGACCCCAATAATACCTCACTGTGTCGTCTCGCTCAGTGCCGTTGGTAAGCAGGGCGAGCGACTCGAAGAGCGAGGCGGCCCGGGTGTATTTGCCTTTGTTGAAATAGTCAAACGCGGCATTGTACTTCAAATCCACATCACTGCTTTCCAACACGATGTCGTACTGCGACTTGCAGGACGGCAGCAGGGCGAGGGCAGCCAGAAGGGCTGCAAGGATTCTGTTGAATTTCATCGTTGCTTCAAAAATTTTTCAGCCTCCAAGGCGGCGCGGCATCCTGACGCGGCAGCATTGATGGCCTGACGGTAATGCGGGTCCTGGACATCTCCGGCGGCAAACACGCCCTCGACATTGGTGTGTCCATCGACCCCGTCGGTGATGATATAACCGTCATCATCGGTCTTCACCCATTCGGCAAAGAGCTCAGAGACAGGATGGTGGCCTATCGCCAGGAAAAACCCGTCCACCTTGATATCAAAAACCTCGCCATTCTTCCTCAAGAGCCTTGCTCCGGTCACCCCGGACTCGTCTCCGAGAATCTCTTGCGTCGTGCAGTTCCAGAGGATCTCGATGTTCGGGGTGGATTTCACCCTCTCCTGCATGGCCTCGGAAGCACGGAACACGTCACGGCGCACTATCATGTACACCTTGCTGCAAAGTCCTGCGAGGTAGGTCGCCTCCTCGCAGGCTGTGTCCCCTCCCCCGACTACAGCCACATCTTTCTTGCGGTAGAAGAATCCGTCACAGGTGGCGCAGGCGGACACTCCGAGACCGCGGAATTTCTGCTCGGAAGGGATCCCGAGATATTTTGCCACGGCTCCGGTCGCGATGATCACAGCTTCGGCTTCGATCTGATGCGAGTCATCTACGGTGATCGGAAACGGCCTTCTGGAGAAATCGACCTTGGTCACGGACCCCCGTCTGATGTCGGCCCCGAGGCCTGAGGCCTGCTCGCGCATGCCGGACATGAGCTGGTTGGCATCCACTCCCCCGGGAAATCCGGGATAGTTTTCGATGACGGTGGTGGTGGTGAGCTGACCGCCCGGCTCCATGCCCTCATAGAGCACAGGAACCAGACCTGCCCGGGAGGCATAGATCGCCGCCGTGTATCCGGCAGGGCCTCCGCCTATTATGAGGCACTTGACATGTTCGGTATTGTCCATATTTTACAAAATTAGTCAATTTTTTGTTACCTTTGACGGCTCATGCCAAGGATTAAAGATAAAACCGCTCCGGACATCGACAGATTCCGTGCCATACTCAAGGAAAAAGGGCTGAAAGCCACACCGCAGAGGATTGCGGTGCACGAGGCCATGCTCAGTCTCGGGCATGCCAGCGCGGACATGGTGGTGGAGCGGATGGCGGCTCAAGGAGTCGATGTGACGGTCTCTTCCGTCTACAATATCCTCTCCACTCTGGCCGATCTCAAGATCTACGGCAGGCGGACCAGCTCCAACAACAAGATGTACTTCGACGTCAACACGTTCCGGCATTTCCACCTCTACAATTATGTGGACAACGAGTACAAGGACGTGATCGATGACGAGCTCGCCGATCTGATAGAAAGCCACTTCAAAGGCCGCCGCTTCAGGGGACTCAAGGTGGAATGCATCGACGTGCAGATCATCTGCCGCCCCTCCCGCACCGCAAGGAAATAGGGACCCGGCACTGTTGCGGCAGACCCCGTGACAAGTGCCGCCTGCTCACATAAAATCCCGGCAGATGCCACCTGCCTCCGGCGCACAACCCCCAACTCATTGGACAACACCTCGCGTACAGAAATGGCCCCGTTTTCTGTACGGCACGGGGTTGAAATGGCGTGCGGTGCAGAATTAGGCTCTCTGGTGTACGGCACATGGCCGTTTCACGTACGAAAGCATCTGCGAAGGATATTCCGTACGGCAAAACCCACCTTTCCCGAACGAAACCATCCTCGCGGGGCATTTGGTACGGGAAAACAGGTTTTGCCGTACCAAATTTTCTATTGGCACAAAAGAACGGTCGAGGCCACGACTGGATGCTGGTGTCAAAAACAGGATGCTTCATTTTATCGCGGAAAGAGGGAACAAGGCGTCAATTTCATACTGACTCATGTTGAGAGTCCG
Source organism: Bacteroidales bacterium UBA6431 (assembly GCA_002439095.1). Classification (GTDB taxonomy): domain Bacteria; phylum Bacteroidota; class Bacteroidia; order Bacteroidales; family UBA932; genus Cryptobacteroides. Next base: position 17,722 of record DJOT01000043.1, read on the forward strand.
TCTTATCTGCCCGTTTGAAGAGCGGTAATCGTAGTGGAGCATTCTGGCAAGCTCCATTTTCTGCGCTTTGCTCAGTTCGCGCAGGCTCCCCAGCCCATATTTTTCTCTTATTATCCTGCATATCTGCACAAACAGTTCTGCATCCGGAAGGAACTCACCATCGTCAAGTTCAATAGCCAGTTCTCTATATGCTTCTACATCTTTGCTCAGCATAGCGAAGTATTGATGCGCGTCACGGAACATGGACATGCCGAGAGCCAGCGCACAATAGGAAGACGGAACGACATAGCCGTCGATAATTTTATAGTCCGCCGGCAGTTCCGGATCACGTCCGCGGAACATGCGGCGGCGTTCATCCGTGAAGACGGATCCACAATTCCGATCTGCCGGAAAATCATGAAAATAATACCGTCCAGTCCCCCACGGGTAGCTGAACGGGGTGTACTTTCTGTCAGCCACAAAGCCATTCCTGTGCACATAGACTATATTGTTGCGCAAAGCCTTGAGGCTTTCGACAGGCTTGATATTTTCGAAAAATGATTTGCCGCATATCTGCCCACCCATATACGCACTGCAGCGCATCAGCCGTTTCCGGAAGAAAAAGAACAATTTCAGCGCCGCCGGCTTTTCGCCACATAATATGAGGTGAATGTGGTTTCCCATTATCTCAAATGCGAGCAGGCCTGCCTCGCGGACGGATATTGCCGCCTGACAGATCAGATTCATCGCCAAGGTAAAGTCTTCTTTGTTGACAAACAACATAGGGGTATCTTTACCGGAAGTGTAGAGATGCCAAAACGGACCGTTCTTCTCGAAAGTCATCTGGCAAAGGCTTTCTGTTTCTCTAAAAGTTTTCATCGTTCTGTGTTTTTTGTACGGCAAAACCCACCTTTCCCGAACCGAATGCGCCCCGAAAGTCATTCCGTACGGCAAAAGGCCATTTCCCGTACGAAAGCATCCAAGCGCCGGAGTTCATATTGGCGAAGGGCGGCCTGCCGTACCGTCAGAGTGCTGCCGGGTACATCCGCTCTTCGGAGAATGAGAAAAAGGCATCATCGCATACCACCACGTGATCCATGAGTTCGAGGCCGCAGGCGTTGCAGGCCTTGTGCAGCGAGTCCGTCTGTGTGATGTCAGCGCTGCTGGGGTGAGGGTTGCCGCTCGGATGGTTGTGGACAAGGATCATCCCGGAGGCGCTCCTGTCCAGGGCGAGCCGTACCACCTGTCTGACGTCTATCACGGTAGAACGGCCTCCGCCGCTGGTGACTTTCACCTTGGAGAGAAGATAGCTGCTGTCATTGAGCAACAGCACCCAGCATTCCTCGTGCTTCAGCCCCTTGAGAGAGGGAATCATGATGTCGTACACCATCCTGGATGTCAGTATCGGCTTCTTCTCCACGCTGGCTTCTTCCGCGAGGAAGCGTTTGCCGAGTTCGAACGCGGCGAGCACCGATGCGACCTTCACAGCTCCGATCCCTGGAATCGAGCTCATCCGCGAGGACGGCATGTTGAAAAGTTCGACAAGATGTCCGCCGGACATCGCCAGCAGGCGCTGAGCCAGATCAAGGGCGCTGTCCGTGCGGCTTCCGCTCCGCAGGAGCACGGCTATCAGTTCTCCATCGCTCAGGCTCGCCGGCCCGAAATGCATCATCTTCTCGCGAGGCCTTTCGCTCTCGCATAAGTCTTTAATCTTCATAGTTATAAGTATTGTTATAAAGTTTTTCAAAAAACAGCCTCGCCCTAAAACAGGCCGTGAGCCTGTCAACCCCGTCAACGGACGGCTACACCAAAGAACAGAGCAGCGTGGCCTGGGTGCAGTCGTTCACCACTACATCCACAAAGTCGCCCGCCTTGTGGGCCTGATCCGGCCATACGCACATCTTGTTCTGCTGGTTGCGTCCGCATAGCTCGTCGGGATTCTTCTTGGACGGCCCCTCCACGAGCACGCGGAACTTTTTCCCCACATCCCGTCGGTTGCTTTCAAGCGACAGACGGTTCTGGAGGGCGATGATCTCCTCCAGACGCCGGGTCTTCGTGGCCTGGTCCACATCATCAGGATACTTCTTGGCGGCAAGTGTCCCCGGCCTCTCAGAATAATAGAACATATAGGCCGCATCGAATCCGACCTTCTCGAAGAGGCTCAGCGTATCCTTGTGATCCTCCTCCGTCTCCGAGCAGAATCCGGCTATGACATCAGTGGAGATTGCGCAGTCGGGCAGAATCTCACGGATCCTGTCCACGCGGGACAAGTACCACTCCCGGCTGTAGCGGCGGCGCATCTTCTCGAGTATGCGATCCGAACCGGACTGCACGGGAAGATGGATGTGATGGCAGATGTTGGGACAGGAAGCCATCGTGGTGAGCACTTCATCAGAGATGTCCTGCGGATTGGACGTGGAGAAACGGATACGCATCTGCGGCACAGCCTCGGCGACCATTGCCAATAGCCCGGCAAAATCCACATCCTCAAAGCGGTACGAGTCCACGTTCTGCCCCAAAAGGGTAATTTCCTTGTACCCGGCACGGCAGCACTCGCAGGCCTCGCGGACTATGGTCCGGAAGTCGCGGCTGCGCTCCGCCCCTCTCGTGTATGGCACCACGCAGTATGAGCAGACATTGTTGCAGCCTCTCATTATCGAGATGAAAGCGGACACCCCGTTGCGGTCCATCCTCACCGGAGAGATGTCCCCGTATGTCTCTTCGCGAGAGAGAAGCACATCCATCTGCGGATGCCCGTCCGACACGGCCGCGAGCAGACTAGGAAGGTTGCGGTAAGCGTCCGGACCCGCCACGATATCGACCTTACCCGATTCGAGCAGGGCCTCCTTGAGACGCTCCGCCATGCAGCCGAGGATCCCCACGACAACGCCATGCCTGGAGCGTTTCTGAAGGTTGAAGAAATCAATCCGCCCCCATATCCTCTGCTCCGCATTGTCGCGTATCGAGCATGTGTTGGCCATTATCACATCGGCCTCGCCGATCTCTTCCGTCCTGGTGTACCCGGCCTTCCCGAGGATCGAGAAGACTACTTCCGTGTCGGCCACGTTCATCTGGCAGCCGTATGTCTCAATATATACCTTATTCATATCCCGGGGCAAAGATATAGATTTTTCTTATCTTTGCATTTCGTATGGAGAGGTTCAAAGTCATATTTGTTGCCATTTTCGCACTTCTGCTGACCGCTTGCGGCAGCAAGGTGAAAGACATCAGCGTGACTTCTTTCAATATCGTGTCCATAGCCCCTCAGGGGCTGTCCGGGATCACGGCTCTGGTGGAAATAGGCATACACAACCCCACTGTCGGGTTTGAGGTCACCAACCTCAACGCCACGATCAAGATGAAAGGGCAGGACATGATCTACCTTAGCGCAGACCAGCTTATGGTGGAAGGCCATTCGGAAAAACAGTATGACATCCCCGTAAAGGGAAAACTTGCCGAAGGCTTCAACCCTTTCCAGCTCCTGAGATTATTGAGCAACGAAGCCGATATGCAGGACATGACCCTGTCCGTCAGCGCACGTCCGGCTCTCAGAGGCGGAGTCGGCAAGACGATAGAGATTAATGACATGCCTCTTAAAGAACTTATAGATAAGATTTAAGATGAAACGGACCATACTCATGCTTATACTGGCCCTCATGCCGCTGTTTAAGCTCTCGGGGCAGAATGTCACTCTCGGAGAGGAGGCGGAACAGGCCGGGCAGCAGGCCCAGATAGACTCCACCCTCCACGGCAGGGACATATTTTCGGTACTCCCCGAAGACATCGTGGTCCGGCAGAGCGCGGATGTGCGCAGAGCCTTGCTGGCAGCCACGGAGACCAATGCCGCCAAGACTGTAAGCGGCTACCGCATCAGGCTGTTTCTCGACAGCCGCAGGACCGCCAGAGAGGAATCCCTCTCCGTAATGTCAAGGTTTCATACGATTTATCCCAACATCCCCATATTCAGGTCGTTTTCCGCACCCAACTACAAAGTCTCGGTGGGGAATTTTCGCACGCGCGTGGAGGCGGAGGCCCTGTTGAGAGTGCTCAAGCCGGATTTCCCGGATGCGTTCATTGTGCGGGACAGATTCCGCTTCCCGTCACTCGGCAGGCCGGACATGACCTCCGGCGGTACGGAATTTGACAATACCGACATCATCCGATGATCAAGCAAGGCCTCGAAATAAAACAGACGCAGAAGCTGTCTCCACTGCAGATCCAGACCATCAAGCTCATAGAGCTTCCGATCCAGGATCTGGAGCAGCGTATCCGCACTGAGATAGAGGAGAACCCCGTGCTTGACGACAGCCCGGATCCCGACAAGCCGGAAGATGCCCGTGACATCTCCCTGGACGAACTCAAGGATGACGACTATATCCCCTCCTACCGCACGAAAGTCAACAACTGGGGCAAGGATCCCCGCCCGGAATACAACACTTTCTCGGTCCACAACAGCTTCACCCAGGGGCTGATGGACCAGCTCGGATGCAGGAACCTCACGAAGCACCAATACGACATCGCCGCTTTCATCATAGGCTCCCTCGACGCTGACGGATACCTGCGGCGTGACATAGAGTCCCTCGTGGACGACATGGCGTTCCGCGCCGGTATAGAGACCAATGCCGACGAGGTTCTGGAGATGCTTAAAGTGGTGCAGGACTTCGAGCCGACCGGGGTAGGTGCCCGCGACCTCAGGGAATGTCTGCTGCTGCAGCTGCGTGCGTGCAAGCAGACCCAGGATGTCAAGGACGCCATCAATATTTTGAACGACTGCTTTACAGAGTTCTCCAACAAGCATTTCAAGAAAATTACCGCCAAGCTCGGAATAAGCGAGGATGCCCTCAAAAAGGCCATGGCGAGGATTGTCAGGCTCAACCCGTCACCGGGAGGAGAGGCCGGAGAAACATACGAAGATCAGGCTCAGCAGATAGTTCCTGACTTTGTCCTGGAAGACAATGGCGGAGAACTTTCCTTCACCATGCCGAGGTTCTCTGTACCGGAGTTGAGGGTCAACCGCAAATACGCCGACCTCCTGCTCTCGGCCAAGGGCTCGTCCGAAAGGGCGCAGAAAGAGGCAGCGACTTTTGTACGCCAGAAACTTGACTCGGCCAAGTGGTTCGTGGAGGCGCTGAAGCAGAGGCAGAACACTCTCAGCCACACCATGGAGGCCATCCTCGAATATCAGCACGACTTCTTCGAAACCGGCGACGAGACCAAGCTCAAACCGATGGTGCTCAAAGATATAGCCGAGAAGACAGGCTTCGACATCTCCACCATTTCCAGAGTGGTCAACAGTAAATACATCGAGACCCATTTCGGTATATTCCCTCTGAAATACTTCTTCTCCGAAGGCATGGAAAACAAAGAAGGCGAGGAAGTCTCCACGCGCGAACTCAAGAAAGTCCTTCAGGAGTGTGTGGATGCCGAGGACAAGCGCAAGCCTCTGACCGACGAGCAGCTCGTCGTAGAGATGGGCAAACACGGATACAAGGTCGCCCGCCGTACCATCGCCAAATACCGCGGACAGCTGGGCATTCCCCTCGCCCGCTGGCGCAAGGAACTTTAGCACTTCCATACACATATACCATAAGTGCCCGGACTCCTGCCCGCCCGATTTGGTACGGCAAAACCTGTTTTCCCGTACCAAATGCCCCGCGAGGATGCTTTCGTTCGGGAAAGGTGGGTTTTGCCGTACGGAATATCTTTCGCAGATGCTTTCGTACGGCAAAACCCACTCTCTCGTACGGAATCCGGCCAATGACCTTGGGTCACACTGGGTCATTTAAAGTCCATTTCCGTTCATATTGGTGAATTACGGTGGCAGACGCTTATATTTGCCGAGGTGTTTCCGTGCCGATCGCGCGCCCCGGCCCTTCATGGTGGCTGAGCACAGGCTGAGAGGCAGCGGGAATGAATTAAAAGTAATAACCGTATGCTACGAAAACTATTGATTCTGGCCTGCGTGCCACTGGTGCTGCTGGGATGCAGCAAACTGAACGACCTGTCGACCAAGGTCGATGACATCGATTCCCGTCTGGGCAAACTTGAGACGCTCTGCGCCCAGATGAACAAGGACATCACCGCCCTGCAGAAGGCGGTCAAAGCCTTGGAGGACAAAGACTATGTGACTTCCGTGGAGCCGATCACAGAAGACGGCAAGGAGATCGGCTACCGCATCAACTTCACCAAGAGCGGAAGCATCACCATTTACCACGGCAAAGACGGGGCCGACGGACTGACCCCGGTCATAAGCGTATCTCAGGATACGGACGGGCTGTACTACTGGACAATCGACGGGGAATGGCTCCTTGACTCCGGCGGCAACAAGATCAAAGCCTCGGCCACCGATGGCGAGGACGGCATCACCCCTCAGCTCAAGATAGAAGAGGACTGGTGGTACATCTCCTACGATGCGGGGCAGACCTGGACGAAACTCAGCACCGCCAAAGGCGACAAGGGAGACTCGATGTTCAGTGCCGTCACCTACGACAGCCTTTATCTCTACCTCACCCTTGCCAACGGCACGAAGCTCACCATCCCGATGTCCTCCCCGATAAGTCTGGAGTTTGACATCAAGGACAACGAGGCCGTCATCTCCGCAGGCGAGACCATAGTCATAGGATACACGGTCACCGGCTCCACGCAGACCAGCAGGGTCTCAGCCTCCTCCGATGGCAACTATGTGGTGAAAGTCAAGAGCAGCTCAGCCGACAAGGGCACGATAGAAGTCACGGCTCCGACCCCGTACGCAGACGGCTACATCAACGTCATCGCCGACAACGGCAACGGCTACACCCGCCTGCACGTCATCAGCTTCAGCGAGCGCAAGATCAACTTCCCGTCCGGTCTCGAATACAGCGTCGCCACCGAGGGCGGCACGGTGGAGATCCCGTTTACGGTCAATTTCGACTACACGGCCAAGGTTGCAGCTTCAGATGCCGGATGGCTCAGCATCGCGCAGACCAAAGCCGCGGAAAGGGCCGCCAGCCTCTCAGTAGTCGTGGGCAAGAACGACGGCGATGCCTCTCGCAGCGGCAAGGTGTACATCTATCCGCTCAATGGCAACGGTGAAGCCTGCCAGGAAATCGTGATCAACCAGGCCTCGGCCTACTTCAGCATCAGCAAGACTCTTGTCGTGGCCCCTGCCGAGGGCGGAGAGTTCACTGTGGATGTCAGGTCATCCCGAGGGCTCACCCTCAAACCGGGCGAGGGCGACTGGTTCACTGCCACAGCCGAAGCCGACAGCAAGGAGACAGGCAAATACAGCCTCAAGGTCAAGGTGAACGAGAACAACGGCACCGAGCGCCGCAGCAGCACCGTCGAGCTCTACTCCGAAGGTGCCCCGGCCACGCGGCTCGGCAGCCTCGAAGTCCTGCAGTCCAGCAAGACCGCAGACGAACTCAAAGACATGGTCTTCGTCGGCAAAGCCGCCTTCGCCAACGACTTCACCATCTACCTCCCTCTCGCCGGCGAAATCGACTGCTACATAGACTGGGGCGACGGCACGGTGGAGCATAAGCAAGGCAAGATTTCATGCGAACCAAACAAACCTGGGAAAGGGATTTTTCATAAGTACATCGTGGACAAAGCCACGGAATACGAGATACGGATTTCAGGTAAAGTAACAGCACTTAATTCACATAATACGATACCAGGAGGAAGTTATCGCTCCTCCATCTCCGCTGTGAAGCAATGGGGAAGTACTGGACTTAAGGATATGTCTTTCGCTTTCGATAGTTTCGGAGCTCTTAAGGACATCCCAGCAGATGAGACGGGAGCATTTGCTGAAGTGACTACATTCCTTTACGCTTTCCTTTCATGTGAGACCCTAGAGACTATTCCGGACGGGCTGTTCAAATATTGTGGAAATGTGGAGACATTCTCTGGATGCTTCCGCGGATGCTCTGCTTTGACTTCTATCCCAGCGGATT
>DJOT01000043.1:25772-185541 GCA_002439095.1 Bacteroidales bacterium UBA6431
AAGAGCGTCACTAGTTTTGGTGGGTGCTTTGAAAGTTGCTCCTCGTTGACTTCTATTCCGGAGGATTTGTTTTCGGAATGCGCGGAGATGGATGGTGCTTACAGATTGTTCAAAGAGTGTAAAAATCTATTGTCTATCCCGGCAAAGTTATTTGCTAGAAACCCGAAGATAGTATGGTTTGAAGAAACATTTTATGGATGTGACAGTTTGACGAGTATACCAGAGGGATTGTTTGATAAATGTCAGGATGCCAATAATTTTGAAAGTACTTTTTATAGTTGTGATAAACTGAGAACAGTACCGGTTTCTATATTTGATCATAACCGGAGGGTTACAGTTTTTCGTTATACTTTCCGCGATTGCGGCATGGTTGTCGGTGAATCACCATACACTGTAATCAATGGAGTGAAGTATCACCTATACGAAAGGGCTGACAATCCCGATGAGTTTGTCGCCCCTGTTTCGTTTTACGGCTGTTTCGTGGAAACATATTTTTCCGACAAAGATCAAATGCCGGAGAGTTGGAAGCAGTGGTAAAACCGGGAACGCCTTCAGATAAAACTATTTTCAACGCTTGACTATGACGCGCTTCATCCCGGTGGCCACGGCGGCTGCCGGGATTTTATGTATAAGGAAAGCTACGCGGAGCTGCATCTGAGGATTTTGGGACGTGGTTTCGTACGGGAAAACCACGTTTTCCCGTACCAAATGCCCCGCGAGGATGGTTTCGTTCGGGAAAGGTTGGTTTTGCCGTACGGAATGTCAGTAGCATATGCTTTCGTTCGGGAAACGGCCCTTTGCCGTACACCACGGGGCCTGATTCTGCACCGTACGCCATTTCAACCCATGCCGTACAGAAAACAGGGGCATTTCTGCACGCGCGGCACAAAAAAAGCCCGGAATGCCTTTCGACATTCCGGGCTTTCGCTTAAAACTCAAGCGTCAAGCAGACGCAACGGCCATATTAGTTGTTCTCGCTGAAGTCAGGCTGAGGACCATCCTGAGGAGCTTCAGGCCCCTGCGGATTCTGAGGACCCTGAGCACCGCCCTGGGCAGCTTTCGCCATATCCTCGGAAGCGGCATGCCAAGCGGCTTCAAGCTCTGAACTGTAGCGGTCGATGTCAGCGATGTTCTTCTCCTCAACGGCCTTCTTCAAGCTTGCGCAGGCAGACTCGATAGCTGACTTCTTCTCAGCAGGAATCTTGTCACCATACTCCTTGAGGTTCTTCTCGGTCTGGAAGACATTGGCATCTGCGCTGTTGATCTTGTCAGCCTTCTCCCTCTCGGCCTTGTCGGCAGCCTCGTTGGCCTTGGCCTCGTCACGCATCCTCTTGATCTCCTCCTCGCTAAGGCCGCTGGAGGCCTCGATACGGATGTGCTGCTCCTTGCCGGTGGACTTGTCCTTAGCGGATACGCTCAGGATACCGTTGGTATCGATATCGAAGGAAACTTCGATCTGAGGAACTCCACGCGGTGCCGGTGCGATGCCGTCGAGATGGAACACACCGATCTGCTTGTTGTCCTTGGCCATAGGGCGCTCGCCCTGAAGTACGCGAACCTCAACTGAAGGCTGGTTGTCTGCCGCTGTGCTGAACACCTGCTCCTTGTGTACAGGGATAGTGGTGTTGGCATCGATAAGTTTGGTCATCACGCCGCCGAGAGTCTCGATACCGAGTGACAGCGGGGTCACATCAAGCAGAAGGACATCCTTCACATCACCTGCGAGCACACCACCCTGGATGGCAGCACCGATGGCTACAACCTCATCAGGGTTGACACTCTTGTTAGGCTCCTTGCCGAAGAAGTTCTTGACAAGCTCCTGAACCTTAGGGATACGGGTTGAACCGCCGACGAGCAGGACTTCGTCAATATCTGAAGCGCTCAGGTGAGCATCTGCAAGGGCCTTGCGGCAAGGCTCTATAGACCTCTGGAAGAGATCGTCGCAGAGAGCCTCGAACTTGGCACGGGTAAGGGTCTTCACAAGATGCTTAGGCATACCGTCTACAGCCGTGATGTAAGGCAGGTTGATCTCTGCGCTCGCAGCACTTGAAAGCTCAATCTTCGCTTTCTCGGCGGCCTCCTTGAGCCTCTGGAGAGCCATAGGGTCTTTCTTGAGGTCCATGCCGGAGTTCTCTTTGGCAAACTCGGAAGCAAGCCAGTCTATGATGGCCTGGTCAAAATCATCACCTCCAAGGTGGGTATCACCGTTGGTTGACTTGACTTCAAATACACCGTCACCGAGTTCCAGGATGGAGATATCGAAAGTACCACCACCGAGGTCATATACGGCGACCTTCATGTTCTTGTTCTTCTTGTCCAGACCGTAGGCAAGGGCAGCGGCAGTAGGCTCGTTGATGATACGTTTCACATCAAGACCGGCGATCTTGCCGGCCTCCTTGGTGGCCTGACGCTGTGAGTCTGAGAAGTATGCCGGTACAGTGATGACAGCCTCTGTAACTTCCTGACGGAGATAATCCTCAGCAGTCTTCTTCATCTTCTGAAGGATGATGGCTGAAATCTCCTGAGGAGAATACAGATGTCCGTTGATGTCAACACGCGGGGTATTGTTCTCACCGCGTACTACCGTATAAGGGACACGGGCGATTTCCTTGGTAACCTGATCGTAGGTCTCACCCATAAACCTCTTGATGGAGAATATGGTGTTCTTAGGGTTGGTGATAGCCTGACGCTTGGCAGGGTTGCCCACCTTGCGCTCACCATTCTCTGTAAACGCGACCACTGACGGAGTGGTGCGGGAACCTTCATCGTTGATGATTACGGTCGGCTGGTTGCCTTCCATAACGGCTACGCAAGAGTTCGTAGTACCGAGGTCAATTCCTATAATCTTTCCCATAATATAATGTTTTTTAAATTTCACTTAAACTCTCCCGCCTCACCCGAGGCAGGACGCAGATAGAAATATCAAAACATTTGCCAAGCACCCCATCGTGACAAAATGTCACAACAAAGCCCAGCCCCAAACCATGGGACCGGGCTATTGAAAATACGGGAAACCCTGTCTCTACTCCACGAAAGCCACGATTTCGCCTTTGACGACATCCTTGCCCTGAGGGGCTGTGACAGCGACAATCCGGCCACCAACAGCAGGCACAATCTCCTCCATGCCATAGTATGTCTGGACATAGCCACAAGGCTCGCCCGCCTTGACCGTCGTACCGGCAACAGGTGCCATGGAATCATCCTCCACGTCAATCTGCCAGAGCATCTTGCCCTTGGCAGGAGCCTGCACAGGCGTGGCCTTAGGGTACTTGGCCACATAGCTGTCTATGTCAAACTCAGGCATCTCGACCACCGCGCGCTTTACAACTATCGGAGCGCCGGCCTTGGCCTTGAGGTCATTGAGTTCCTTGTTGAACCTCTCCTTGGCGACCCCGCTCCTGTAGTCGCGGTACTGGCGCTCGTGCATGGCCAACTCGAAGAGCTCCTCATCGTCCTGACCGCAGTCCCAGCCCTCATCTTTCATCATCTTGCGGAACTTAGGAAGTTCGTCAGGATACTCGTCCTGAGGGTTGCCGGTATAGAACTCCATGCCCTTCTCCTTGGCGAGAGCCACAATCTCCGGAGCGAGTTTGCCCGGAAGTTTGCCCATCTTCCCGAGAATCATCCCCCAGGTGTCCTTGTCGATGGTGCTGAAGCGAGGCTTGTTCTGGCTCAGCGCGAGGAGATTCATCAGCGCGGTGTTCTTGACATACTGGCTGAACGGAGTCACGAGAGGTGGATAGCCAAGGCGCGGCCATACATATTCAACCTCGTTGAACAGCTTGACCATCAGCGTATCGAGGCTGCTCTCCGGCTTGCCGTTGGCCCTCTCCGAGGCGTTGATCGCAGCCTTGAATCCCTTGAGGTCCGCCATCATGGAGCCCATCATGCCGCCAGGCAGGCCGCAACCCACGAGGAGTGAGGTCATCAGGGCGTTGCTCGGGTTGATCCAGTAGCCGAGGAAGTCATCGATGAACTCCTGAGTCAGGCGACGAACTTCCATATAAGCGTCCATGTTGATGTCCTTGACCTGGAAACCGTCGGCACGGAGCATCTGCTGGATGGTGATGACATCCGGGTGGACCTTGCCCCAGGCGAGAGGCTCGACAGCCACATCGATATAGTCGATGCCGGCACGGGCGACCTCAAGCATTGAAGCCGGAGAGAAACCCGGACCGCAGTGCCCGTGGTACTGGAGCTTGATGTGAGGGTATTTCTTCTTGATGTCGGCAGTGAGCTGTGCCAGGAACGTAGGACGTCCGACACCGGCCATGTCCTTGAGGCAGATCTCATCGGTGCCATACTCGACCAGATGGTCAACCACACCCATATAATATTCCACAGTGTGCACAGGTGAATGGGTGATGGACAGGGCTCCCTGTGAAATCATCCCGGCCTTCTTGGCGAACTCAACGGAAAGTTTGAGATTGCGGTGGTCGTTCAGACCGCAGAAAGAGCGGGAGATGTCAGTACCCTGAGCCTTCTTGACCTTGAACATGAGTTCGCGGACATCGGCCGGTACAGGATTCATCCTCAAGGCGTTGAGGCCACGCTCAAGCATGTGGGTCTGGATGCCGGCCTTGTGGAACGGGGCCGTCCACTTGCGGACCGAAACATTAGGGTTCTCCCCGTAGAGGAGGTTCACCTGCTCGAAAGCTCCGCCGTTGGTCTCCACACGGTCGAAGCATCCCATATCGATGATGGCCGGAGCCACCCTGACAAGCTGGTCCACACGGGGCTGGTATTTGCCCGAGGACTGCCACATGTCCCTATATACAAGGGAAAACTTTATCTCTTTAGCCATAATGTGTGTACTATCTGACTTTAATCTTGCAAAGATAATCGTTTTTTCCGGTTTATTTTCCGTATTTATATAATGAGAACTCTTGCACAGTTGAAAAATTATTCTCACCTTTGCAATCCAATTGACACGGTGCGATTAGTTCAGTTGGTAGAGCACCAGATTGTGGTTCTGGGTGTCGTGGGTTCGAGCCCCACATCGCACCCGAAGAGGTCGGCTTCCTGCCGGCCTTTTTCGGTATCAGGCGGTATGCCCGGCAGTAAGCCCGGCACGGTCTGGAAGCGCGAGGCAGAGGGCGGCCTTGGCTCAACAAAAAAAAGCATCGCCAAGCCCCCCGCACCGCAATTGCTGTGCTGCCAAGCCCTGGTGATTGTAAAATTCTTTTACATCGAGTGTAAAGTTTTTTTACATGCTTAGCCGAATCCTCCCACACAACACATTTCCTTACAGCACATTATACACATGGCACAGTTTCAGCATTCCCCAAAAACGGACAAAAAAATACTATGCGTTCGTTTTTCAAATTCCTTTCGCGCAACAAACTCTATACTTTCATAGAGGTGTTCGGGCTCTCTGTGGCCCTCGGCTTCGTCATACTCCTGTCCTCGTACGCCAGGACTGAATTCAACGTCGGCGCAAAACAGCCCCTGTCGAAACAATTGTATGCTGTGGGCGCAGGAGAATTCTTCGGAATGACGCTCGGCACAGCGGACGAGTTCTTCCCGTCAATTCCTGAAATAAGGGAGTGGACCAATCTCGTCCATGTCGGTGACTCCCACATAAAATCAGGGGAAGACTACTTCCCGGCCACGGAAGCCGCGGCGGACACCAACTTCTTCAGGCTCCTGAAATACCGTCTCACAGGCTGCACATCTGACAACGCTCTCAAGAACACGGACGAGGCGATCCTGTCCGAATCATTCGCCAAGAGGATGTTCGGCAGCGAGAATCCGGTGGGCAGGACAATCGATGTCAACGGCTCACCCCTCACGATCATAGGCACCGTCCAGGATTTCGGGCCGGAGGACCCGTTCACACACTACGACATCTTCACCTGCATCAGAAGGCAGGAGAAGACACTTGCCAGAATGGACAATTTCGGCTCGACACTCCCGCTCATCCTGCTCGACGAAGGAGCCGACCCGGAAAAAGTCCGCGAGACCCTGCTGGACAAGTTCGCATCGTATTGGGATTTCTACCAGAAGGATGGCGACAGCAAAAGCTTCCTCTGGGGCGCTACACTCACGCGCTTCGACAAGATCTACTTCTCCGATCTGGAGACCCAGGGGTCACTGAGGAAAGGTGACAGGAAGCAGGTTGAGATCCTGCTTGCCATCGCCTTGGTCCTGCTTTTCTGCGCAATATTCAACTATATCAACCTGACGGTCGCACAGACCGGGAAACGGGCCAAGGAGATGGCCACGAGGCGCCTGCTCGGCGAGAGTGACACCCGCATCATCGGCAGGTACATCATGGAATCGTTCTCATTCACCTTGGGATGCTTCATCGCAGGCTGCATGCTGGCATGGATTTTCCGCCCGTTCTTCGACAAGATACTCTCTTCCGACATACAGTTTTCCGTAAGCGCCGTCACGATACTGTGGGCAGCCCTCGCGCTTATTGCCGTATCGGTCATCTCGGCCATGATCCCGGCTGCAATGATTTCCAGGTTCAAGCCGATCGCAGTCGTCAAGGGAGAGTTCAGATTCAGAAGCAAGATGGTGTTCAGCAAGGTGTTCATAGTGCTCCAGGGAGTATTCAGCACCGTCCTGATAGCCATGGCCATCACAATGACCGCAGAAATCCGGCACCTAGCGGATCTCCCGACAGGATACAAGACCGCAGACATCATACAGATCGAATCCAACCGGCTCGGATACGACAGGGCGGTCCAGATGGAACTCCAGTCCCGCATCAAAGCCCTCCCTCAGGTGACAGACGCAGGACTTGGCATAAGCACGCCTCTTGTTTGCGGAGCCAACGGACTCCATGATGCAGATGGCCAGATGATCGGCTGGATGAGGCTCTGTCAGCTTGACACCACCTCACTGAGGATACTCGGTTTCAGATTGACCGAACAGTACAGCGCCCTCTCTTCAGGGAAGATACTCCTCACCGAGACGGCAAAAAGAGAACTCGGGGTCAGCGAAGAGCATCCGTATGCCGGCGGAAGCGCAGCCAAACCGGAGTATGAAATCTGCGGCATAGTCTCTGACTTCCGCACACGAGACGCCCTGTTCAAGCCCATGGAAGACGAGCACAACTCGATAATGATAATTCCCGATGACTATCCCTACATTTTCACCCAGGTCATCAAAATCAGCGGCGACCGCAAAGAGGCACTCGCCGCGGTCAAGAGGGTCTGCAAAGAATTCGCCGAGGAGAAAATCGGACTCCCGATGGATCTTCCGGTGTACTACCTCGATGAGAATCTGCAGGAAAGCCTCACAGGAACACGCAACACCATGCTGCTTGTGCTTTCATTCATGGTGATAGCCATTCTCATCTCCTCCATGGGACTCTTCGCCATGGCTCTCTACTTCGCGGAGCAGCAGGGCCGCGAGATTGCGGTCCGCAAAGTCTATGGCGCAGACACGGGGACGGCGATGTGGACACTCGTGAAGCCGTTCATGGTCCTTTGCCTTGTCTCAGCCATAATCGCCACCCCGATCTCTTTCAGGATGATCGACAGATACCTGCAGGACTTCTACAACAAGATAGACTTCCCGTGGTGGGCCATGGTGCTGGCGGCGCTTATGACGCTTGCCATCTCTCTGCTCTCCGTCATAAGCCAGAGCTGGAAGGCCGCCACCAGAAATCCTGTCAAGACCTTAATCCAGGAGTGACGTCCAATCCGGGAGATTTGCACTATATTTGCATCTGAAAAAAAACGTCGCACATGAATTTTACAGGTCTTATAATAGGCATTTCCTCCTTCCTGATGATAGGAATGTTCCATCCGATCGTAATCAAGGCCGAATACCATTTCGGCACCAAATGCTGGTGGGCATTCCTAGTTGTCGGACTGTGCGGGGTCGCCGCATCGCTTCTGACGGAGCATTACATATTCTCGACCATTTTGGGAGTATTCGCGTTCTCCTGCTTCTGGAGCATACTCGAAATCTTCCATCAGAAGAAACGGGTGGAAAAGGGGTGGTTCCCGGCCAATCCGAAAAGGAAGAACTGATACAAACTGAAATCGCCAGCCTCGTTATGAGACCGGCGATTTCAGTTTATAGAGGCTGCCTGCTACTAGTAGCGGTCCTCTGAAGAAACTGAGAGTTTCTTGCGTCCATGAGCGCGACGGGAAGCAAGTACCCTGCGTCCGTTCGCTGTGCTCATACGCTCGCGAAAGCCGTGCTTGTTGACTCTCTTGCGGTTTGACGGTTGAAATGTCCTTTTCATTATCTTATTCTATTTTTGATTATTCAAAATCGGGAGGGCAAAGATAGGATTTTCCTATCTCAATTACAAATTTTTCTGCGAAATACTCATCTTTCAGCCAGTCGGATATCCTCCATGTCCTGATATGACGCGGATCCAGTCGGCTTTTCCGGAGCAGGGCGGAGATTTCCTCATTCACATCTCCGCCTTTCAGGTAGAGGATGCTCCGGCGGAACTTCCCCTCGACCCACGGGTAGAATTTTTCCAGAGAGGTGACGGCCCGCGACACCACCCAGTCGAATGTCTCCGGGAGAGATTCGGCCCTGGCGTTGACACAGGTCACATTTTTCAGCCCGAGGCCTTCGGCTACGGCACTGGCTACCGTTATCTTCTTGCCTATCGAGTCGCAGAGGGTAAAGTGCGTCTCCGGGAATTCCATGGCCAGAGGAATGCCCGGAAATCCCCCTCCCGTCCCGACATCCAGCACGCTCGCCCCGTCCCAGACACTTTCTGGATAGAAGCGCCTGAGGTATTCGGCTATCGCAAGGGAGTGCAGGACGTGGTGCTGGTAGATGTTGTCCATATCCTTGCGGGAAATCACATTTATCCTGGAGTTCCACTCCGTGTAAAGTCTTATGAGCTCTTTGTAGTCTGTCATTGTTCTTCTGATGATTTCATCTCGTCTATCATCGCCTTGGCACGCCGTATCCTGGTGCGCACGGTGTTAAGTTCCATCCCGAGTTCCTCGGCTATCTCCTTGTATTGCAGGCCGTCCACAAGGCGGCGTCTGGCTATTTCCCGGTACAGCTCGGGCAAAGCTTCGATGCAGGACTGGAGACTCTCCGCGTCCTCGTCCTTGATGATGCTCTCCAGAGGGGTCGCCTCGGCATCCCCAATGGTCTCCACGGCCGCCCCGGCAGTGGGGTTGTCGTCTATGGAGACCAGTTTGCGCTGGTTGCGGCTTTCCGACTCCAACGTGTCAAGCGCAGTATTGCGCGCTATGACGCGGAGCCAGGTGGAAAAGAGGCTCCGGGATGGGTCGTAACTGCGTATCTGCCTGAAGGCTTTCTCGAAACTTCTGGAACAGATATCATCGATATAAAAGTCATCCAACTGCTTTATGGTGGACGCGAGGTACGCCTTGAGGGAGTCGATATTCGTATCCCACAACTCAGTGAAAGCCGTCCCGTCACCTATGATGGCGCGGCGGACCAGTTCATCAGTGGGCGTCAAGCCAGTTTTTGCCATAGTTGCATTCTACTGTAAGTGGTACTGAAAGGCTTACAACGTTTTCCATCTGGCTTACAAGCATCGCCTTGACGGTCTCGATCTCGGCCGAAGGCACTTCAAGCAGGAGTTCATCGTGGATCTGTAGAACCATCATGGACTTGTATCCGCCCTCTCGCAACTGCCTGTCAACCCCGATCATGGCCAGCTTTATTATATCCGCCGCCGTGCCCTGGACCGGTGCATTGACGGCATTCCGCTCCGCGAAAGCGCGGACAGTGGCATTGCCGGAATTGATGTCCGGAAGATACCTTCTGCGTCCGAAAAGGGTCTCTACATAGCCGTTCTTCCGGGCCGAATCCAAAGTATTGTCAATATATCTGCGTATGGACGGGAATGATGTGAAATAATCATCGATTATCTTCTTGGCCTCCTGTCGGCTGCATCCGAGACGCTGGCTGAGCCCGAAAGCCGAGATTCCGTACATGATTCCGAAGTTCACGGTCTTGGCAACACGTCTCTGGTCCGGGGTGACTTCATCCAGACCAATCCCGAAAATCTTTGAAGCCGTGGCGGCATGGATGTCCTGGCCTGCCCTGAAAGCTTCAACAAGGTGCGAGTCACCGCTGAAATGCGCCATCAGCCTCAATTCTATCTGGGAATAGTCGGCCGACATCATCACGCTGTCCGGAGACCCGGCCACGAATGCCCGGCGTATCTCGCGGCCCAGATCCGTGCGTACAGGGATGTTCTGGAGGTTTGGATTGGAGGATGACAGGCGGCCTGTGGCGGTCATGGTCTGGTTGAAAGTGGTGTGTACCCTGCCGTCCACGGGTGAAATATAGCCGGCAAAAGGCTCGATGTAGGTGGAGAGCAGTTTGCGCATGGCCCTGTAGTCCAGAATCGCCTCTATGATCGGACTGCGGTCCGAGAGGGCCTGGAGGGTCTGTTCGTCAGTGGGCCAGTTTCCGGAACGGGGTTTGCGGGCCTTGGGATCGAGCGCCATCTTCTCGAAGAGCACGACCCCCAACTGCTTGGGTGAACCGACGTTAAGTCCCGGTTCTCCGGCAAGTTCACGCACCTGTGCCTCCCTTTCGGCTATCTTGGAACGCAGCATCGCGGCGAAGCCGGACAGAGACTCAAGGTCAACCTTGACCCCTGCCCTCTCCATCCTTGACAGCACCCCGATCAACGGTTCCTCGATGCGGTCATACAACTCGCGAAGCCCCGGCACGGAGTCAATTTCCCTGTCCAGACGGCCCACGAGTTTCAACGCCGCCATCACCTCCTTGTATCGCCTGTCCGAAGACTCCACGGACGGCTCATCAAAAAGCGAGGCCTCCGCTTCCTCTCCGGCATCAAGGTCCACACCAAGATATGAAAGCGCCAGCGCATCCAATGAGTGATTCCTCTCCGGATTGAGAAGGTAGTGCATCAGCTCGACATCCTCCAGACGGCCCTCAAGCCCTGTCCCGGAAGCGGCGAGAGCGTTCATCGCAGATTTGATGTCGGCACCGGCCTTGACCACGGATCTGTCCCCCAGAACGCCCTTGAACTCCTCCGGAGTACCAGCAGAGCATTTCTCGCCTGCAGCCGCATAGACCGTCCCGCCAGTGGTCATCACAGACATGCGGGAACCGGCTTTGGCAAGAGAAGACAGCACTTCAGGTGAAACAATCTCCACTTCCAGGGTCACGGCAGCCGGTTCAGCCAAGACAGTCTGACCGGAAGCCGCTGCGATACGGGAGATAAGCTTCTTGAGAGAGGGCATCTCGTACTTGTCAAGCAGCTCCGAAAGTCCGGGGGCACAGCACGGACGGAAAGCCATCCGCTCGACATCCACATCCACAGGGACATCCGTGCGTATCGTCACAAGTTCCTCGGAGAGAGCAATATGCGGCTTGGCAGCATTCAACATATCCTGCTGGCGCGCGGTAAGCTCCGAAATATGGGAATATATGCCTTCGGTCGTGCCGTACTTGGAAAGCAGTTTTGCCGCACCCACCGGGCCGATGCCCTGTACCCCAGGGACATTGTCCGAGCTGTCGCCGCACAGGGTCAGAATGTCCCGTACCTGGGAGGTGCTTGAAATTTTCCATCTTTCACACACGGCCGCACTGTCCAGCACCTCGTTTTCAGAGCCTGATTTTCCCGGTTTGTACTGAAATATGTGAGCGGAGACGAGCTGCCCGTAATCTTTGTCCGGAGTGACCATATAGACATCCATCTTGTCCGAGGCGAAGCGCTTCGCGACAGTGCCTATCACGTCATCGGCCTCGAACCCGCTGACCATCAGCACCGGAATGTCCATGGAGCGGACAATCGCGGTGAGCGGTTCCAGAGCATCGATGACAAGCTGCGGAGTCTCGGCGCGGTTGGCCTTGTATTCCGGGTAGAGTTTGTTGCGGAAAGTGCCGCCCGGCGGGTCGAAACTCACCGCCAGATGGGTAGGCTTCTCGCGCTCCACCAGTTCAAGCAGATATTTGGTGAAACCGAAAAGTATGGAGGTGTCCACGCCCTTGGAGTTGACCATGGGACGCCCGAGGAACGCATAGTACATCTTGAAGATGAGCGCATGCCCATCGATAAGAAAAAGTTTCATTGTACAAAGATGAAACTTTTCCCGAAACTTGGCAATAGCCCGTTGACAGCATTTTATCTCCGGATACTTGGATTTACAATGGACATTTCCTATCTTCGCCCTTGCCATATAATTGAAACACAGCATATTGAACTAATTTGAACCAAAAGATTATGAAGAACATCGGACTGGCGCTGATTGCGTTGTCGCTGCTGCATGCTTGCAGCAAGCTGCCTTTGCTGGACAATGATTGCCGGAGTCCTGTCCCCGGCAGTTTCACTGTGGACGCGTCAGGGAAAAAGGTCATTTTCGCAAGCGGCAACCTCCAGGCACACATCATTGGAAGTGGAGATGAGCTCTCCGTCAACTGGGGCTTCGCATCATGGCAGGGTGAGTTCCTCGGATCCTCCTCTTGCAATGTAACACCGGTCGCAGGCGGGACAGCGGATCTTTTCGGATGGGCGGCGGCCGGTTCACCCTCTGCGGAAAAATTCGGCATCGGGTACAACAGCGATCCCTCCCACTATGGCTCATCCGTATCAGACGTGCTTCAAGACTGGGGTCCGCTCATCGGCAGCGGGTGGAGGACGCTGTCAGACAACGAATGGAAGTTTCTGCTCAATAAAAGAGCCGGCCCAAGAATAGGAGGGGTAGAGAATGCGCGACATTCAAGGGCTATCGTAGACGGTGTCCGGGGGTTGATATTGTTTCCGGACAATATCGACTGGCCTTCAGAAGTGCCCCTTCCCAGAGGGATAAACCAATGCGGCAGCTACAACTATGCCGACACTGCCTACGGGGCCGGGCAGTGGCAGATCCTTGAAAACCTCGGCTGCGTGTTTCTCCCGGCAGCCGGCCACAACCCGGCCAAAGGCAACCCGGAATACGGAAAAACCGGTGCATATATTTCGTCAAGTTCCAAGGATAACTGGAGATATTGCAGAAGGATGATATTCAAGGAAGACGGGGTCTACACGAGCGTCGTCAGCCTGCGCTCCGCCCTTTGCGCTGTACGGTTGGTACAGGACATCTGACTGCAGAGCCGCAGCGGCGGCGATGAGGCGGAATGCGGTGGCAAATAAAACAGTGTAAATCAACGAATTACCTATTATGCCTATATCCGGATCGGCACAGGCGAAATCATTAACTATCAGATATTCAGCTATTTATCCGCCACCCAAAATCGGCGCACCGGATGCGATCACGGGAGACTTTGCACCGGCAAAGTCGGGAAGCGGCTTGAGCGATGCAGGTGGCACGGGCGCAGGGGTTCGGGGATATGCCCCGTAAAAAAAGCCGCTTCAGCGGCGCGGCGGAGCGTCAGCGAGTTTGCGAAGCAAATGAGCAGCGGAGACGCCCGGCGAAGACCTGTCGAGCCGGTATGCCCCTGAAAGGGGCTGTCAGCGAAGCTGACTGGGGTTGAGACATTTGCGTTTGCGGCGGCAAACGCAAGGACCTCAACTTTGCTCCGCAAAGTTGAGGTACCAGGATTCGAACCTGGGCAGACAGAACCAAAATCTGTAGTGCTACCATTACACCATACCTCAATTCCAGACTGCAAATATAGCAATTATCTTTTTGCCTTGAAATACGAACTCATCAGTTCAGAGCATTCCCCGGCAAGCACACCTGTCTCAACAGTTGTCTTCGGGTGAAGCAGCGACGGAGTGAAAAGTGAAAACCCGCGCTTGGGATCGGATGCCCCGTACACAAGCGCTCCGAGCTGCGCCCAGCAGAGAGCGGCCGCGCACATCGGACATGGTTCCACCGTGACGTAGAGAGCGCAATCATTCAAATACTTACCCCCTACGGCCTCGGTGGCGGCGGTGAGAGCTATCATCTCGGCATGGGCAGTGGGGTCGTTGAGGCGCTCTGTCATATTGTGTCCCCGGGCTATTATTCTACCCTTGCACACAACCACTGCCCCGACTGGAACCTCGTCATCCTCAAAGGCCATACGTGCCTCGCGCAACGCTTCACGCATATATCTTTCATTCTCTTCCATCACGCGATGCGGGCCAATATGTCATCCCAGACCTGCTGTTTCCCTGTCTCGTTGAGAATCTCATGGCGCATTCCCGGATAAAGTTTGAGATCAGTATCCTTGTACCCGACTTCTTTCATCAGCGCAACAGCCTTCCCTATTGCGTCTTCATTGATGAGGCACGGGTCATCAGCGCCGGAGATGAAATGCACCGGCAGCGCCGGGTTGGAGAGTTTCCACCCCTTACGGGAGTAGCAGTCCTTCATAAGCGCGGTGAGGTTGGAGAAGCCGTTGGCGGTAAACTGGAACATGCAAAGAGGATCACTGTGATATTCTTTCAGCGTCTTCTCATCCGAGCACACCCATGCCACCGGATACCCCTCCTGGGCGAACGGCGCATTGAAAGAGCCGAAAGAAAGTTTCTGGAGCAGTTTCGGCCTGCTGTGAGGCCCGGCGAAAAGCACGAAGCAGTCAGCCAAGAACTTGCCGGCGCTCTTGGCCGGGTTGTCACTCGGGCAGCCGCAGACGAAAAGAGTGTCAATCATATCGTCATGCCGCTTTGTGAATGAGCGGACGACCATCGAGCCCATGCTGTGTCCGAGCAGGACGTGCTTCAATCCCGGATAATGAGCCTTCGCCCAGTCAGCCACAACCTTGACATCCTCCACCATCGCTCTCCAGCCCCCTTTATACATGAACCCCAGGTCGTCCGGGGTCTTCACTGACTCCCCGTGGCCACGATGGTCGTGGATGACACAGACATATCCATGTCCGGAGAGATACTCCATAAAAGCGGCATACCTCTCCTTGTGTTCGCACATTCCGTGCACTATCTGGAAAACGCCTTTGGGAGCGCATTCAGGCTCGCTCACCAGCACGGCAAGATTGAGGTCATCGGCAGAAGCCTTCAGTTTCAGTGATTTCATCAGCATTGGGGTTTTGACCGCAATTTAGACATAAAAATCGGGATTAGCAGTATCTTTGCCCCATGAACAGATATATCTTGGCAGTGGATCAGGGCACCAGCAGTTCCAAAGCCATCGTTTTCGATGACCGAGGGCATCAGGTGTCAATGAGTTCGAAGGAGTTCACCCAGCTCTTCCCGAGGCAGGCATGGGTGGAGCAGAACCCTCTGGAAATCCTGTCCTCAGTGAGGGCGGTGGTCAATGAAGCGGTGGCCGGAGTGCGTGACGGTGAGTTCGTGGCCATGGGCATCACCAACCAACGGGAAACCACCATAGTATGGGACGCCGCATCCGGGAGACCCATCTGCAACGCCATAGTCTGGCAGGACCGCCGGACATCATCATACTGCGATTCACTCAAAGCGCAGGGCCTCACGGAGAAGATACAGGAGAAGACAGGGCTGGTCATAGATGCCTACTTCAGCGCATCCAAGATAAGATGGATACTCCAAAATGTCCCGGGCGCACGCAAAAAGGCAATGGAAGGCAGGCTCCGCTTCGGCACAGTGGACAGCTGGCTCATCTGGAACCTCACCTCGGGCAAGGTCCACGCCACGGACGTGACCAATGCCTCCAGAACCATGCTGTTCAACATCAACAGTTTAAGTTGGGACAGCGAACTCCTCGACCTGTTCGGCATCCCGGAATCCATGATGCCGCAGGTCCGCTCATCCGATGCGTTCTACGGAGAAGCCACGGTGCTCGGGCACAACATCCCGATAACCGGGGTCGCCGGGGACCAGCAGGCCGCACTTTTCGGACAGATGTGCATCGATGAGGGGTCGGTGAAGAACACCTACGGCACGGGGTGCTTCCTGCTGATGAACTGCGGCGACAAGCCGATTCTCTCCGAGAACAGGCTGCTCACCACCGTCGCCTGGAAACTCAAGGACAATGTCAGCTACGCCCTAGAGGGCAGCATCTTCGTGGCCGGGGCGGCGGTGCAATGGCTCCGGGACGGGCTCGGGCTTATCAAAAATTCATCTGAAATAGAAGCACTTGCCTCTTCTGTACCAGACAACGGGGGTGTATACTTCGTGCCGGCGCTCACCGGTATGGGAGCCCCGTACTGGAACCAGGATGCACGGGGCATCATCACCGGACTGACCCGCGGCGCCACAGCCGCCCACATTGCCAGGGCAACCCTGGAGGGTATAGCATTCCAGACGATGGACATCGTCGCAGCAATGGAAAGGGATGCCGGGATACTCATCTCCGAACTCAAGGTGGACGGGGGCGCTTCGCGCAACAACCTGCTGATGCAGTTTCAGGCAGACATCCTCGGCACGGAGGTCATACGGCCGAAAGTCACCGAAATCACTGGTCTAGGAGCAGCCTATATGGCCGGTCTGGGAGCGGGTATCTGGTCTTCTGTCGGCGAACTCAAGGACAACTGGGAAGCGGAGCGCCGCTTCTCCCGCCGGGCATCAGAGTCCCGCATGGCGGAGTGCAAGGCCGCCTGGGCCGCCGCCGTCAGAAAAGCCATGGCGGAATAGCGGCCCACGGGGATTATTCAGACTGTTCAATCTCAAATACGTACAGGCGTCCCGAAACCCGGTGACGTGCACTCACCACCGCTCTGCGTTTCAGACCCGTTTCGTTCTTGTCAATAAGGAAAGAAATCCATGGTCCAGTGGGATTATAGTACGAATAGAGCCATTCCGTATCCATTAGCCAACCGCTATAATGATACTCCGTCCTCTTAACATAATACGATGACGGGCCAAATTCTATTGACAATGTCTCCCCAACAAGATCCGCATCATAACTCGCGCTTCCGCCTTCAGCCCCGACACTGCAAGAAAACCGCACGGGTGCATCCTTTTCGCATGACGACATCACAAATAAAAGCACCAGAAACAAGACTCGAAAATATGGTTTCATACCTGTTATTCAGACTGTTCAATTTCAAATATATACTTTTGTCCCGTGACCCGGTGACGTGCACTCACCACCGCCCTGCGCGCCCGGCCCGTTTCGTTTTCATCGGACACTATTGACAGTCGTTCCAAATCAATACAATAGGCGACATCGACCCAACTTTCATCAAGCCAGTATGCCCCATACTCTGAATAATATGCCCTTTTTATGTCCAACGTAAGGCTGGCCCCGTCAAGATCCAGATTATAATCTTCCCGTCCGCCTTCCGCATCAAAACTGCAAGAAATACACACTGGAGAATCCTCCTGCTCTTTCTCGCAGGATGACAGTCCGGCCACAGACAACGCCAGACAGATCCGAAAAACCATATAAACACCTTTTTTCATTACTTTTCAATATTTCTCACCAATACAAAATCAAGTTCATCGTGTGTCTCAGCCTAGAAATGCAAAGAATAACTCCAACCCACCACAGGGACAGCTCGGCCGTCGTAAAGTATTGATTTAAAAGCAATGCCACAAGACATATATCTCGATATTGTATAGTTTAACTTAACGCCAGCCTGAATTTGCGTCCTAAGGGACACTTCATCCTCTGACACGATTCTGCCATACAATATTCCGGCAGCGACCTCTGGAATCATCGAAAAAGAGCCGATTTTATAAACAGGTACAAACACAGAAACAGTTCCCCCATGGCAAATTCTGTCATCATACCAGCCTACGTTTTCATAATTTACCCTAACCCCCGCTTTAGGGAAAAGACAACCGATACCGATCTCCATAGTGCACGCATCCGTCACAGTAGAATAATACTGAGAAACGGAAAACATGAACTTGCCTGCAGGGGTTTGAACCGATATTTCAAGCTGCTCCGGTTCGTCTTGAGCAGCCTGCGTGAGAGTCAAGGCGCAAAAGACGGCGGCCACGCACAAAATCAATCTTTTCATATACTTTGCCTGTTCCAACAAGACAAAACTACCTCATAAAAGTTTAACCAGCAATAGAATTTCGCCACATAATCACTATTCAGCACATTAAGAATCAAACAATTACCAAGACTGCGTCCATTAGCGGATAATAAAAGTTTAACCATCAGGCATTACCGCGCTCTGCAGAATGGTTTCCTGCGGATCCAGCAATCACCTGCCAGACATAATAGTGCCGAAGCAACTTGCCTGTCACGATGCCAGAACTTTCTCATAGTTCGTCCGGTATAACGGCCTTTTGCCGGATAACGCATGAATAACATCAGTTTGTCAGGTGAGACCGCCTCCGGCCGGACAAAGTCGAATCGGGCCTTCGAAAAATGAAGCGCAGTTCATTTTTATGAAAAATATTCATAGATTTGCACCGTGGCTCATTTTTACACACAGACAGCATGCTGATAGAACGCACGGAATACATGTCACTTCTGGAGAAATGGAGGGACAAGAGAATGATCAAGGTCGTCACAGGCATACGCCGTTGCGGCAAATCATCACTGTTGCGGATGTTCAAGGACAAGATCTTGACGGACGGTGTTTCCAAAGAACAGGTTGTCGAACTTAATTTCGAAGAGCTGGACAATGAACCTCTGCTGGACTACAAGGCTCTGCATACCTACCTGAAACAACAGTTGCAAAGGGACAGGATGAATTATATATTTCTGGATGAAATACAGATGGTTGACGGTTTCCAAAAGGTGATCGACAGCCTGTTCCTTTTGGACAATGTGGACATTTATCTGACAGGCTCGAATGCATATATGCTGTCAGGTGAAATTGCAACCTTGCTTACCGGCAGATATGTGGAAATAAAAATGCTCCCATTCTCATTTAGAGAGTTCACGCATGGACTGCCGGCAGGAACGAGCGCAGAAGATGCCTACCGAAAGTATATTGAGAATGGCTCGTTCCCGTACATAATGCAGATAGAGCATGATCAAGAGATGGTAAATGAATATCTTACCGGCCTATACAATACCATCGTGCTGAAAGATGTAGTCAACCGAAGGAAAATCACCGATGTGATGATGCTGCAAAACTTAGTGAGATTTCTGGCTGACAACATCGGGAACATCTCTGTCATCAAACGTATCAGCGACACGATGACCTCACTTGGCCGCAAAATATCGGTCCACACGGTGGAAAATTATATTTCCGCACTGACAGACAGCTATGTATTCTATTCTGCTCCCAGATACGATGCCAAAGGCAAGCAGCTGCTCAAGACAGGCCAGAAGCTGTATCTCGCCGATGTCGGACTGCGAAACGTCATAAACGGCACTAAGGGCGGGGACTTGGGGCACATTTTGGAAAATGTAGTTTATCTGGAGTTGACCCGAAGAGGCGGTGAGGTTTATGCAGGAAAGACAGGAAACGCGGAGATCGATTTTGTCGTTGTGAAGGGCAACGACAAGGTGTATTATCAGGTGTCTCTCAGCGTAAGGGATGAGGGCACGCTGAAACGGGAGCTTGATCCTCTTGAATCTCTTTCAGACAACTATCCGAAATATCTCCTCACGATGGACAACGACCCTGTAATACAGCATGACGGCATAAAGCAGCTGTATGTATTGGACTGGTTATTGGAAGAATAATCCGCCATGGCAAAAGACTCCTACACAATACGAAAAGCCCTTCCGTCAGATCTGCCGGCAGTAGCTGCGCTTGCCGACTCCGCAAGACAGATAATGCGGGACAGCGGCAACCCTACCCAGTGGAGCGGCGGCTATCCGTCCATCGGGATTCTTGAAGATGACATCACCTCGGGGACATGCCATCTTGTCATGGACGGCAAGGCCCCTGTGGGCTCATTCGTCTTCAGGCACGGCCCGGACCCGTCATACGCCTCAATAGTTGACGGACACTGGACAGAGGACAGCAGCCCATACATGGTCATACACAGGATAACGAGCCACCCGGAAGCGCACGGCGTCTTCGCCGCCATCATGTATTTCTGCAAATCTCGCTGCAGCAATATACGCATAGACACCCACAAAGACAACCTCATAATGCAGAACCTTGTCCTGAAGCACGGCTTCCGCTACTGCGGCATCATCACACTCGCGGACGGCGGAGGCGAACGTCTCGCCTACCAGTGGCTGCGCCAATGATTCACCGGATCATTCAGACTGTTCAATTTCAAATATATACTTTCGTCCCGACACCCGATGACATGCACTCACTACAACCCGGCGAGGCAATTCTGTACAGGATAGGGCCAATTTCTGTACGGGAGCGCCTTTCGAAAGCGTTTGGTACAGCAGGAGGGCGTTTTTTGTACCGTACGGATGTTTGCATGTGACCCAAGAATCTCCGATATTTACAAACGCCCCTCAGTATATATCAGGGCTTCTCTAACCAAGCTCTGACAATAGCTTCCGAATATAGATTCCAAGGTTCGTGTCATGTGACGATATTCCCAACTTCGTCCTGATGCGGCTGCTGATATTGAAGTGTCCTCCTTTTTGGAGATATTTGCCAATATCCTTACCTTTCAAGCCCATGGCATACAGGCAGCAATAACCGACCTCCCACCCGGAAAGCCCCTTCCCCTCAAGATAGCGTACAAAAGACGGATGGCTGGCCTTATAACTCAAACGGTTGAGTTCCATGAACTCCTCCCGGTCAAAAAGCATACGCTCCATGTCCTTGAAAGCCTTGCGGTCAATCTCGCTGTCTTCGGATATGCCGGCAGACAGAAAACGATCAAAGAGAGCAAGTTTAGCATTCAAAGCGGCACGTGCATCCTCATTGAGCACATTTTCACTTTCCACCAACCTGGCCGAAAGAGCGTCCCTCTCGACCGCAATCCTGTCATACAGGACCAGAAGACGGCTCTGCTCAAGCTTACTGTGACGGTACCGGGCCACAAGTGCAAAAATCACAACAGCGGCGGCAAACAGAACCGTCATCCCGACAAACAGCACCCGGTTCTTCCGGGCCTGCTCTTCCAGACGGGCCTCCTCCAACCTGTAACGCTCGGAGACGAACTGGGCATCAGTCCTATATGAAGCGAACCGGGCAGAATCCGCAGCGCGGACATACTTTTCATAATATTCCAGTGCCTTCTCCGAATCCCCGGACAAACGGTAGACCTTTGAACACACAGCCGCATACCTCGTCTTGTTCAAGACGCCAGCAGTGGACACATACTTTTCCAACGCATCCCCAGCTTTGTCAAGATTCCCGACAAAGCAAAAGGCAGTTGCCACAGACAGCCAATCCACAGCACCTGAAGGCACATTGCGAAAATAGTCAGAGAGCAGCATGCCAATCTCATCCCGGGACTTCTTAAACGCCACGGAATATGCAAGGAGCGAAGACCAATAATACTTGTTCTGCCTATATGAGTATGAGGAAGAATCCGACATCTCGATCAAATCAAGATACTCCGCAGCTTTCGAAGCGTCTCCAGACACTGTGTACTCATTGACAATCCGGCTGAGCATATTGATATAACTCTTCTCACGTCCTTCTTCACGGAATAGGGCCGCAGCACGGGTGTTGTACTCTATCGCATTCTCAAAATCATAGAGCCTCTCATATATAAGCGCTTCCGCAGAATACAACCTTGCTGCAGTGAGCCTGTCCTCCGACTCCTCGACTTCGGATTCTGCCCCCGCGAAACAATCCATCGCAAGGCCGAGATTCCCTTTATTCTGATAAATGCGGCCCTGATAATAGGCTGCACGCAGTTTTTCAGTTGCCGACCCCCTTTTTGAATAGTAATCCACAGCCGGCTGAATGACATTAAAATCCGTCTTGTCAATATATGTCTTGTCCAGCGCCATGCTCTTGAGCAATGCATATCTGGCTTTCAACGGCTTCGATCGCAAAGACAAAGTGTCCATAGCCGATAGCCTTCGCAAAGCCTCGGACGGGTTCTCCTCAATAATCGCCTCAACACCGTCAAGACTTTCTCTCTGCACGGTGTTGTCAGCGCAAGCCGAAAACAAGGCAAGTGCCACAATGATAATAACTACCCTACGCATGGCTATTCCCTGACATGATTCGGCATGTCCTCGGGAGTGACTATCGAGATCTCGCATAGGCCGCCTACTGCACCGGAGGCGTCCGTCCAAGCACTTTGGAAGATAAGTTTGCGGACACCACGTTTCTCGATGGTGTAGCAATTGCTCCCACCGCTCTCAAGCAACCCTCTTATAATCTCCCGGGATCGCTCCGAATGGCAATCGAAAAGATTGCGGCCTATGAGGTCGCCATGACGGCTGTATTGACGTACAGCCTTATCGTTCATGTAGATGATTATGCCGTCCTTATCGCAGACGGTGATGGAGCAGTCCAGCCCCCAAGCCCAGTCAGGTATCATGCCAAAAGTCTTTTACCCTAAAGTTACTCAAGTTTTTCTAACTGTATCAGACTTCCTCGAATAATGCGTCAAGCTGAACGCGATAGTGAATATCAGAGGAATAACTGTTAGGCTTTAGGCCAAAAGTGGTGATGAAGGTAAGGTTGACGGCACTGCGTATACCCGTCTCACGCTCGAAATCAGCCACACGATTCTGCAACTTGGCGTTTTCATCAGAATCGATTGCGTATTCGGCACGGCTGTACTTGATCTCGCACAGATTGGTGATTTGATCAGCACGCTCGATGACAAGATCAATCTGAGCGGCTGGTTTGCTTTCCTTGCTTCTCCATGAATAATATTCGGTGTGGATCCTGTCGATTCCGAGAGCCTTTTTAATCTGAGGTATATGAGCCTGACATAGACGCTCAAAAGCGAGGCCATACCAGCTGTTCTGCTTCGGAGTATTCAAGGTATTGCTCCAATAATGATCATCTGTTGTTCCTTTGACACAAAAATCATTATGAAAACGGGTAAAAAAATCAACCAACTGATATATTCCGTTCTTCGAGTTGATTTTCTTCTCTCTGACGCAATACTTGCGGATGAAATCACAATTCTCCAAATTCTCCAACATCTTGCTCAGATGGCCTCCGGTCTCCTTGCCGAGTTTCTCGCTGATTTCGCTACGAGTCAATCCCTTGCGATTGGACGAAAGCAATTGTATTATCTTCATGTAAGGCTGCGGATTTCGGAAAAGGGACTTGAACAACCGGTCATATTCACGGCGCAATTCCCCATCTGCGGAGAAAAACAGCCTGTCAATATTTTCTGTGAGACTCTGCACTTTGTCAAGCAGGCTCAGATAATATGGAATACCTCCCAATATCATGTACGCCTGGGCAAAAGAGAGCCTGTTCCAACGGAAACCGTTGGTTTTCAGATATTCCTCTGTCTCCCCAAGAGTAAAAGGATGCAGATGCAATTCGTGTGTTATCCGGTCATGAAGTCCCCCGTGATTGTCAATGATGTTGTCCACCATCCAAGTCGTGGCAGAACCGCAGACAATCAGTTTAATGTTCTTTTGACGAGTAGCCCAACCGTTCCAGAACAAGTCAAGAGCCTTTACCAAGCCCGACCGAGGCGTATCAAGACAAGGCAATTCATCAATGAATATGATAACCGTACCTTTCGCCAATGCGGGTGTCAACACTACCTTCAATGTCTCGAAGGCCTCTATCCAGTTCTTCGGCTTCACGCCACCATAGCCTGCCTTCTGAAGGGACAAGAAAAAACTGGACATCTGATCCTCCTTGTCACCCTCCAAAACACCTGTCATATCGAACGCAAGCCTATCTTTGAAAGTCTGCGTTATCAAATAAGTTTTTCCGACACGACGACGGCCATAAATCGCAATGAATTCCGATTTAGAACTCCCTATATACTGTTCAAGCAGCCTGCTTTCCGCATTTCTACCTATCAATTCTCTCATATATAACTTCTTAACATGGGCGAAGATACTGTAAACACTCCAAAAAACAAACTATAACGCGCCAAAACCAATAAAAATCATCAGTTTTGGCGCGTTATATACCATGAAAACACGCCAAAACGATAACAAAACGAGAGTTTTGGCGCACAGTCAAAACGCCTACAGCGTCCTCTTGACTTCTACAATCTGGAAGGCCTCGATGATGTCGCCCTCCTTGATGTCATTGTAGCCGGCGATGGTCATACCGCACTCCTTGCCGGCGATGACCTCCTTGACGGCATCCTTGCCTATCTGCAGGGAGCTGAGTTCTCCGGTATAGATCACGATACCGTCGCGGATGAGACGGACCTTGGACTTCTGCACCATCTTGCCGTCGCGGATGATACATCCGGCGATGGTTCCGACCTTGCTGATACGGAAGGTCTGCTTGACCTCGGCGGTCGCGATGACCTCCTCTTTCTTCTCCGGCTCAAGCATGCCCTCGATACCGTCCTTGACATCGTTGATACAGTCGTAGATGACAGAATAGAGACGGATCTCAATGCCTTCACGCTCCGCGGCCCTGCGGGCCTCGACGGTCGGACGTACCTGGAAGCCGACGATCACGGCATCTGAAGCCTCGGCGAGGAGCACATCGGACTCCGATATGCCACCGACAGCCTTGTGAATCACATTGACCTTTACCTCCTCTGTCGAAAGTTTGATGAGGGAGTCTGACAGCGCCTCCACTGAACCGTCCACATCGCCCTTGACGATGATGTTGAGTTCCTTGAAATTGCCTATGGCGATACGGCGGCCGATCTCCTCAAGGGTCATGTGCTTCTGGGTCTTGATGCCCTGGATGCGGAGAAGCTGCTCGCGCTTGTTGGCAATGTTCTTGGCCTCCTTCTCGTCCGCCATCACATTGAACTTCTCTCCTGCCGCCGGAGCCCCGTTGAGTCCGAGCACTGAGACCGGTGTCGAAGGTCCAGCCTCCGTCACTTTCTGTCCACGCTCGTTGAACATCGACTTGATCCTGCCGTAATAGCTGCCGCAGAGCATCACATCGCCCTGACGGAGAGTCCCTTCCTGTACAAGCACCGTAGCCAGATAGCCACGTCCCTTGTCGAGAGAAGACTCAATGACGGCACCCACCGCCAGTTTGTCCGGATTGGCCTTGAGCTCAAGAAGATCCGTCTCAAGAAGCACCTTCTCAAGAAGTTTGTCAACATTGAGGCCCTTCTTGGCGGAAATCTCCTGACATTGGTACTTGCCGCCCCAGTCCTCCACGAGGATATTCATCTCGGCGAGCTGACGGCGAATCTTGTCCGGATCAGCACCAGGCTTGTCTATCTTGTTGATGGCAAACACCATCGGGACATTGGCCGCCTGGGCGTGATTGATGGCTTCGATTGTCTGCGGCATCACCGCATCGTCAGCTGCGACAATGATGATGGCAAGGTCGGTAAGCTGGGCGCCACGGGCACGCATGGCCGTAAACGCCTCATGGCCAGGAGTATCCAGGAACGTTATCCTGCGTCCGTCCGGCAACTCGACGTTGTACGCACCTATATGCTGGGTGATGCCACCGGCCTCACCGGCAATCACATTGGATTTGCGGATATAGTCAAGAAGGGATGTTTTGCCATGGTCCACATGTCCCATCACAGTGATGATAGGCGGACGCGGCTTGAGATCCTCCGGACGGTCAACCTGCTCGGACTGGCTGATCTCTTCGGTGATGTCGGCAGTGACAAACTCGACCTTGTAGCCGAATTCCTCGGCAACGAGCACGAGCGTCTCGGCATCAAGCCTCTGGTTGATGGACACCATGAGACCGAGGCTCATGCAGGCTCCGATGACCTTCACTACAGGGGTGTTGTTCATGAGGGTCGCAAGGTCGTTGACTGTCACGAACTCCGTAACTTTCAACACCTTCTGCTCCGCTGCCGCCTCCGCTATCTCTTCCTGGGTACGCTGCGCGGCAGCCTCCCTTTTCTCCTTGCGGTACTTGGCTCCGAAGTTGTTCTTCTTGCCCTCGTTCATCTTGGCGTAAGTCTCCTTGACCTGCTTCTGGATCTCTTTCTGGAGTTCCTCCTGCTGGCTTTCGGTCAGAGCCGGCTTGAAGCGGTCGCGGTCGCGCTTGCGCCCTTTGCCCTGAGCCTGCTGCCCCTGCTGCGGCTGCTGTCCGCCGGGACGACGATCCTTGTTGTTCTTGTCCTTCTTCGGAGACTTCTCAATGTTCTCGCCAGCCTTGGCCACATCCACCTTGCGCGTGCCCTTGCTTATGCGCTCGCGCTTCTTGGCCGGCTTGCGGTCAAACTGGCTCAAGTCAATCTTGCCGACGACCTTGAGGCCGGAAGCGTCAGTCGTAGAAGGCTTCTGCTCCTCAGGTTGAGACGGCTTGGCCGGAGCGGTCTCCACGCGTACAGGCTTCTGATGCTGCACTGCCGGGGCGGCAGGTTTCACTTCCTTGACCGGAGACGCTTCCGCTTTTTTCTCCTGGACAGGCTTGACTTCCGGCACCGGGACAGGTTTTTCTACAGGCTCGGCGGGAGCTGGCTTCTGTTCCGGAACAGGTGCCGTCACCACAGGCTTGGCTGCTTCAGGAGCCGCCTCCTTGACTTGCGCTTCGGACGGCTTCTCCGGCTGCGGTGTCACAGGTTCAAGCTTCACCGGTTCCTGCGGCTTCTCTTCCACTGGTACCGGAGTCGGCGCAGGTGCAGGCTTTACCGCCGGCTGGTCTTTCTTGGAATTGATGAAGGTGTTGCTCTTGATGATGGTCTCATGCTCCGGCTCCTCTTCATCTTCGTCCTGCTTCTGCTTGCGGTTCGTCTTCTCGATAATCTCTGTTATCTTGATATCCACTTTCTCAGCTGCCTGCTTGAGTTCCAAGTCTTTGCCGAACTGTCGGCGGATGGCCGGCATATACTCGTCAGAGATCTTGCCGTTTGGGTTGGCCTCGACCTCGACACCTATCTTGCGGAGGAATCCCACGAGATCGTCAAGGCCGACATTGAATTGTCTTATTATCTTATTTAATCTGATTTCTGCCATTATCCTAATCCTCGAATTCTGCTTTTAATACTCTGAAGACATCCGCGACGGTCTCATCTTCAAGATCCGCCCGCTTGGCGATATCCTCCGGGGTGAGAGCGAGCACGCTCTTGGCCGTGTCGCAGCCGATGGACTCGAGACGGTCGATCACCCACTGGTCGATCACGTCGGAGAACTCGCTGAGCAGTACATCCTCCTCATCATCAGAATCCTCACCCTTCGGAAGTTCCCTGTAGACCTCTATCTCACGTCCCACAAGCATGCCGGCAAGCTGGATATTGACACCATGACGACCGATACCCTTGCTGACCTGGTCAGGCAGCATGAACACCTTCACCTTGTCCTCCGGGCCGTCCCCCATCTCTATGGCTGAGACCATCGCCGGGCTGAGCGCACGCTGAATCATGAGTTTCGGATTCTGTGACCACTGGATGACATCTATATTCTCGTTGCGGAGCTCGCGCACGATACCCATGATTCTGCTGCCCTTGACACCGATGCAGGCGCCGATAGGGTCTATGCGGTCGTCATAAGACTCGACAGCGACTTTGGCCCTCTCGCCTGGCACACGGACAACTTTCTTGACAGTGATGAGACCATCTGCAATCTCCGGAACCTCCTGCTCGAAGAGCCTTTCGAGGAACTCGTTGGATGTGCGGCTCAATGTTATGTATGGCGTGGTATTGTTCTTCATCTCCACGCTCTTGATGATGGCCTTGACAGAATCGCTCTTCTTGAACCTCTCGCCCGGAATCTGCTCCGACTTCGGAATGTGAAGCTCATTGCCGTCTTCATCAAGAATCAGCACCTCCTTGGACCAGGTCTGATAGATCTCCCCATAGAAGAGTTCCCCGACTTTCTCCGAGTATTTCTTGAACACATTCGCCTTCTCTATGTCCATGATACGGCCCTGAAGGTTCTGCCTGATGTTCAGGATACCGCGGCGTCCGAACGCCGCAAGCGGCAGCCTCTTAGAGTACTGGTCCCCCACCTCGTAGTCATCGGCGTCTCCGCCATCCTCGCGTATCCCCTCAAGGGTGATCTCCGAATTCGGGTTCTCCACTTCCTCCACGACATCGAAGTTCTGGTAAATCTCGCAAGTACCCTTGTCCACATTGACGATGACATCGAAGTTGTCAGCTGAGCCGTATGTCTTGGCAATCTGGGTCAGGAACACATCCTTGAGCACCTGCATCATAACCGGACGGTCAATGTTCTTCTCTTCCTTGAAGTCCTTGAACGCGTCGATCAGGGTGATTACTTTTTCTTTTTCCATTATATGTTTTCGTTTGTTGAATTCAGCATAGCGTCGGCCTCCGCGGCATCAATCCCGGCAGAGCTCACGGTGAGAGCATAATCTTCAATATTCCTGTCGAAAGCAGCCAGGACCGCCCTGTGTACATACTCGCAGTCGGCAAGGTCGACATCAGACGCTTCCTTGTCGATAATCACTTCAAACACATTGTCATCATCATTGAGAGACATGTCGGCCACGATGCAGCCCCGCTCCCTTGCGGCGTTCTCCACCACTTCCTTGAATTTCAGCAGGTCCATATATCAATCCGTTATAAAAAAAGGAAGACCGCCCGGCCTTCCATCCACTCACGAGCACAAAGGTAACAATATTTTCCGAAATGCACAAAAATTTGTACTTTTGCACAAAATCACACATAAAATGAAACACTTTTTCAAAAAGATAGCCTTTGTGCTTTTCGGGACGCTGATGCTCACCGGCTGCGACCTCGACCAGGTGGACAACTATACATTCTCCTATGCTCTCTCCTATACCGTGAAAGAAGAAGAGCAGCAGAAAGCCCTCACAGACTATTTCAAATCCAAACTCGACTTCGACAAGAGCTACTCTTTCCACGGGTCCTACTATGAC
The DNA here is from genome assembly GCA_002439095.1 of Bacteroidales bacterium UBA6431. Taxonomy (GTDB): domain Bacteria; phylum Bacteroidota; class Bacteroidia; order Bacteroidales; family UBA932; genus Cryptobacteroides. The sequence goes on from DJOT01000043.1 coordinate 54,303, forward strand.
GCCACGACCTACGGCTGCGACAAGTTCAAGGAGGACATCAAGGTCTTCACCAACGATGAGGTGCTCGCCCTGCTGGGCAAAGACGACCAGGCATATCTCGCTCTCTACATGTATTCAAGCAAAGGCAACATGGGGGCAGTGAGCGCAGTCTACTGGGTCCATGACCCGGATGCCGAAAAAGGCGAAGAGGGCGAAGGCGGCGAAGAATCTAAAGAATGAAGTCCAGACCAGATGGTCCCTCGTTGAAAAGGAGATCCATCACGGAAAGATTCGGGATAAACCCGAACTTATCCGCAAACACCTGATAATAAGGCCTGTCCAATCCAAGTTCAGAAAGGATTGAGTCAGGCCTTTTAGGATGTATATCCACATCCGCCCCCATATACGATGAAGTCTCGACCAACTGTGTCACAAGCCCGAGACGGTCAATGAAAAAGCGGATCAGAGCCATGTCAAGTTCCCATAGCGTCACCGGGTGCGAATCAAGAATGGCAAAAAGAGGGTCGCGGTAATACTCGAAGAACGCGGAAGAACGGTATGCCGTGTCGATGCAGCGTTCGGTCTTGGCGACCCAAGGGGTAGCATAATCCACCTCCACTTCCTTGATCGGGATATTGACAGAGCCGGCCCTGTGCCGCACAGGAAAAGAAAGCGACTGGACTCCGTCTGAGGCATAGAAGAGGCAGCGGTTACGATAAGACTGCTTCTGGTAGTTCTCGCAGGCCTCAATATAAACCGAAGAATACTTTGCGAGGATTGCAAAGTATTCTATCGGAGGGAAATATGCTATCGTGAGAGTCACGCCTAGTCGATGCCGCCTTTAGCGGAGACATCGCCGGCACGGACTATACCTCGCTTGGAGTTCTTTATGAAGTTGAGGATATTGTCACGCTCCACCGACTGAGGAAATCCCGCCTCCACTCTGGCACAGCCGTCGGAGATGTTCATTCCCTGATAGTAGATCGTATCATAGATATCCTTGATATTGCGGATAGTGTCTGACTCGAAACCTCTTCTGCGCAGGCCGACTATATTGATGCCCGCATAGCAGATCGGGGTACGTCCGCATATCGAATATGGAGGTATGTCCTTGTTGACCGCAGAGCAGCCGCCCACCATGGCATGAGTGCCTATGTGGGAGAACTGGTGCACGGCAGTGTTGCCGCCGATGATGGCCCAATCATCCACATCCGTCTCTCCGGCGATACCTACATAGCTCACGAGAATGCAGTGGTTGCCGACACGGCAGTCATGCGCGACATGCACATAAGACATGATCAAGGTGTGGTCTCCTATCTTTGTCACGCCCTTGCCGCTGGCCTTGGTGCCGCGGTTGATGGTGGCGCACTCGCGGATGGTCACATAGTCGCCGATCTCGACATAGGTCACTTCCCCGTCAAACTTGAGATCCTGCGGAACACCGCCTACGACAGCCCCAGGGAACACTTCACAATGGTTGCCGATCTTCACATACGGAAAGATGTTGGCATGAGGGTATATCTTGCAGTTGTCGCCGATCTCGACATTGTCATCTATGAAAGCGTAAGGTCCTACCTCAACATTATCGCCAAGTTTTGCATTTGCGCTGACGGTCGCAAGAGGATGAATTTTTACCATAACTCAGATTTTTTCCATTACCGCCCGAGCGGCGGCGCTGTTGATTCTATGGCCAGGTTTATATGCACTGACATGAGCCTTGAGATAACCTCCCACGAGACGCATGTCTCCGATCAGGTCGAGAAGCTTGTGCCTGCCGCATTCGTTCGGGAAATGAAGTTTGAGATTGCTCAGATAGCCGTTGTCCGTAACGGAGAGACGCGGCTGTCCGAAAAGCACACACATCTTGTCAATCTGCTCCTTGGTGACCGGATGCTCCACTATCACTATCGCGTTGTCCACATCCCCACCCTTGACCAGACCTCTTGAAGCGAGGGCTTCGAGTTCATGGAAGAAGCAGAATGTGCGGCATGGTGCAACTTGAGCGACATAGTCAGCATTCTCGCTCCAATGGGCTTTCTGCACCCCGAGCACGCGGGAGTTGAAATCCACGGTCACATCATAGGACAGGCTTTCCGCCGGGGTGATCCTGACCCATGATCCGGTGCTTTCGTCCCTGACCTCAACCTCTTCCCTGAGGGTGATATAATGTCTCTCGGCCGCCTGCTCGTGAAGTCCGTCCGGAGCAATTGCGCGCACATAGCACTCAGCGCTGCCATCAAGCACAGGCACTTCAACGTTGTCTATCTTAATCAGAGCATTGTCCACACCAAGACCCGTAAGGGCCGAAAGAAGGTGCTCTATAGTGACCACCTGGACATCTCCTTCTGAGATGGTGGTGCTTCTGTCTGTCCTGCTCACCTTGCTGGCAAGCGCCGGAATTTCCACCTCCACATCTGTACGGAGGAAGCGTATTCCGAAGTTCTCCGGGGCGGGGCAGATGGTAAGATGCGCGTAACAGCCTGTGTGAAGCCCTCTTCCCTCGAAGGTGTATTCCTTAATTACTGTCTGTTGATTCATCGGGGCGCAAAGATAGAAAAAAATTTTTATTCCTCACCGGACTGCTTGAACTTGGCATAAGCCCGCAGGTACGTCCCGTGCGGCAGGGCAGGGATGCCGAAGAGCGTCTGGCCCGGTTTGCGCACATTGCCGATAACTCCAGTCTTGGCGCATATTGTAGTCTTGTCGGCTATCGTGATATGCCCGGAAATGCCCACCTGACCGGCAAAAATGCAGCCCTTTCCGATCTTGGAAGAACCGGCTATTCCGGTAAGCGCCGCAATCGCAGTATTCTCCCCCACCACGACATTGTGGGCGATCTGACAAAGATTGTCTATCCTGACACCGTCCTCGATTATGGTGGACTCCATCGGAGCCCTGTCAACAGTCGTATTTGAGCCTATCTCCACGTCATTGCCTATCACCACGTTGCCCACATGCTCTATTTTGCGCCAAGTGCCGTCAGGCTGTGGGGCGTTCCCGAAACCGTCATCTCCGATGATACAGCCGGCATGCAGAATCACACGGTCGCCTATGACCATCCCCGGGAAAATGTGCACCCCGGGATATATTATGCAGTAGGAGCCTATCTTCGTGCCGGCACCGATTGTGACATTGTCATATATTTTTGTGCAGTCGCCCACAGTGCAGCCCTTGCCGATCGTGACATAGTCTCCGACAGAGACCCTTTTCCCTATCTTGGCGCTCCACGCGATATGGCAGCGGCCACGGTGACGCCTGTACTGCTTGTTGTGGTCTGACACATATTTGAGCAGATCTGCAAGTGCGGAATAGGCATTGTCCACTCTCACAAGCGTAGGAGCAACGGGATGCTTAGGCTCAAAGTCCTTGTTTACAAGCAGGACAGAGGCCTTGCTGCTGTAGGCATACTGTTCATACTTCGGATTGGCGAGGAAGCAGAGCTGCCCCGGCTTGCCGTGTTCTATCTTCGCGAATGAGGAGACCTTCTCCCCAGGATTGCCTTCCACTGTCCCATTGAGAACCTCGGCAAGTTGTCTAGCGGTAAATTCCATTGAATTTCAAGAAGTTTCTAGAATCTCCAGCCGAATGTCACGACTGCGTTCCAGAGAGTTGGTTTATTGAGTATGCGCGGAGACTTGGTGTTGGTCAGCAGGCCCGCCGCATTGTAGTTGTCATAATCGTAATACGGAGAGAATGTCGTGTCTGGATACTGCGTGCGCTTCACAGCGAAATCCGCAAAGAATGAGCCGGGAGAGGAGTATCCGAAACCGAATGAGAGCGACGTCGTCCTGTCATCATAGTAACTTGCCGAAACGAGCTTCTTAAGACTGCCGTTGTAGGAATTGAAATCATTGAGATAATCATCAGCCGTGACATCGACTCCTTCGTTATTGGTCCAGTGACGCTCCGGAGAAGTCACTGACGACAGACCCGCACGCAGTGAGAATTCTGGTGTCAGACGAAGCTCGGCGCCGATACGCAGAGCGTGGGAGACACCGGCGAAATACCTGTTGGTCTCATTGAGATCATAATACCTGTCAGCGGCCAAATAGTCAGGATGCTGCTCTGAGAAACGCATGACGCTGTAGTCGGTGAGTTCATAGTCCACGCTCACGAAGCCAAAGCTGCCGAAGGTATACGCCACACCGAGATCAACCACGTATGGAGACTGGAGGCAATATGTATATTCACCGCGCGGAGAGGTCTCGCTGTCGTTGAACTGACCATCGGCGAATGTGGTCGAAGCTCCGTACTGCCACTTCTCCGTGATGGTATAGGCTGTCGGGGTCTGGATCGCCGCTCCTAACCGCAGCCCCTTCACCGGAGTGGCCAGAACGCCGAATTTTGCATATATCCCATCTATATCAGCCGTATAATTATATGCATAAGATGCATTTCTGAATGCTGTGATACGCTCTGTGCCGTCACTTCCGATAAACGAAATCGGAAAAGCATCCATATCTATCGCAGTCTCATAGAAAGCCTCGGAATAACGATACTCCGCAGCCGGGGTGCCGAGATTGAAACCGAAGAAGAACTTGTCCGAGACATTGAAGCCGAAATTGAAGACGAGATCGTTCTTGTGTCCGGTCTTTGTAATGGTTGACGACTGCTGGAGCGCACTCGGCACATAATGGTACACACCGTTCGGAGAGATCGTCTCCGTCACGCCTACATAGCGTCCGTCCGTACCGTAGGAGCCGAACATCCCGGCCTGATAGGCCGTAAGCAAGTCCCAGGAGACATCGCTGTTGTCGAAGGAGTTGTAATTGGCAAGCACATCCTCGCTTATCCCGGCAGCGGCGGCGGCAAACTCGGCCACCTTTGAAGTCCTGGAGTTGGCCCCATAGGCTGACGCACTGTAATTATACTGCGCCGTCTGATTGGATACCACAGCAAAGGTGAAAGACTTCAATCCGCTCCGGCGTCCTGTCTCCATCACCAGCGAAATACCGAGATTAGGCATTGAAAGGCGGGAGCGTGTCGTACGGTTGAAAGCCCCGTACATGCTCTCTCCTTCCGGAGAGTAGGCGGAGCGTACAGAAGACAGGGTAAATCCCGGAGTGACGGTCAACTGGCCATAATTGGCCACAGCGGAACCCGCCGGATTGATCCCCACCGTGCCGAGATCTCCGCCGATTGCCGTCACGGCGTTGCCGAGAGCCATTGTACGGGCAGTCCCCAGATAATCGTTGCGGCTGAAATTTATGGCATCGTACATATTCTGAGCGCCTGCAACTATACTGCCGGCTGCAAGAGCCACAATTGATAATATTATCTTTTTCATTTCCTTTCGTTTTAAGATTTACCTTCTTCTCCCACCGCCATGGCTGCTGCTTCCGCCACCGCCGCTATGCGAAGACGAGCCGCCGCCACCGTAACTTCTTGAAGACGAACCGCCGGAATAGCTTGATCCGGAACTCCTGCTGCTGCTTCCCCAACTGCTCGAATTCCCACTGGAGTTGCTGCGCTCGTAACTGCGGGAACTGCTGCCGCTGTTCGAACCGCTGCCCGAGTTGCGGCCCTGATATCCGCGTGAGTAGTTGTAGCCGTTCTGGCCCGGGGTCACTCTCGAATTGCCGCGCCCGGAGGAAGAGTTCGGTCTGGTGGCAGGAGAACTTCCCGAAGTGGAGCGTGAACTGTTGAACCGGGTTGACCCGGCGGAGCCGTAACTTCCTCCACTCACGCCCGGGCGATAATTGCTCCGACCAGGCCGTCCGCTCTGCGTGCCGCTTGACTGTGTCCCCCGACGCTCTCCATAGTAACGTCCTCCGTCAGGGGAAAGCCCCGGCTTAGGCGGCCAAGGGTCGTGGCGATGCCCATAAGAAGGCCCGTACCACGGATCATACCGCCAAGGATCATGATACCAAGGATCATAGTACCAAGGATCGTATCTCCAAGGACGCCAATACCACGGATCATATCCCCAGCCATAATAACCATAGTACCAAGGATCGCTGAAACGCCACCAGTCCCAACCATAACGCCAGACCCAGTCGTTCCACATCCAGCTGCTGTACCAAGGTGAAGACAGCGCGAAGCCGGTCCCGAGCCCCCAAAGGAAATCAGAAGAAGCATCACGCTCATAGACAGGTACATACACAGTATCGCGCAGCATGTTCCTACGGGCGATGTCCTGCGCAGCCATCTGCTCGAAATCTTCTTTAGAATATATCTGAACCGGTTCCGGGGCCGGTTCAATGCGCTCATATATACCGTCAACATACCTCTGCTGAGCATACTGTGACGCTGTCCCGCAGGAGGCAAGGGCAATAAGAGGCAGTAAATAAGCCAGAATACGTTTCATCTTACAGTCTCCTGTTAATTTATAATTAGTATCTTTGCGTCTGCAAAGAATCCGGGCCCACGCCCGATTCTATATATAGATGCAAATTTCGAAAAAAAACGCAGACTTTCTACAAGAATATGGCAAAAGAGGTCACCAAACGCTCTGAGAACTATTCTCAGTGGTACAACGATCTGGTAATCAAGGCAGATCTGGCGGAGCAGTCCGCAGTAAGGGGTTGTATGGTCATCAAGCCGTACGGGTACGCAATTTGGGAGAAGATGCAGGCCGCGCTCGATGGCAGATTCAAAAAGACGGGGGTACAGAACGCGTATTTCCCGTTGTTCATCCCTAAATCATTCTTCAGCCGCGAGGCGGAACATGTGGCAGGATTCGCCAAGGAGTGCGCAGTTGTGACTCACCACCGCCTGATGAACGACCCCTACGGCAAGGGAGTGGTGGTAGACCCGAGCGCCAAACTTGAGGAAGAGCTGATAGTCCGCCCGACCTCCGAGACCATCATCTGGAGCACCTACAAAAACTGGATCACCTCATGGAGGGACCTTCCGGTGCTCTGCAACCAATGGTGCAATGTCGTGCGCTGGGAGATGCGCACAAGGCTTTTCCTGCGCACAGCCGAATTTCTCTGGCAGGAGGGGCATACAGCCCATGCCACCGCTGAAGAGGCACAGGCGAAAGCCTATGAGATGGTGCATGTCTACGCCGATTTCGCCCGCAATGTCCTGGCCCTGCCGGTAATCGTGGGGCACAAGAGTCCCAACGAAAGGTTCGCCGGTGCTCTCGACACCCTGACCATCGAAGCCATGATGCAGGACGGCAAGGCCCTTCAGGCCGGCACATCCCATTTTCTCGGACAGAACTTCGCCAAATCCTTCGATGTGCAGTTCACCAACAAAGAGGGGAAGCAAGAATACGTATGGGCCACATCGTGGGGCGTCAGCACCCGCCTTATGGGAGCGCTCGTCATGGCTCACGGAGATGACAACGGACTCGTGATCCCGCCGAGGCTCGCCCCGATACAGGTCGTGATGGTACCTATATATAAGACTGACGAGGAGCACTCGCAGGTGCTCGCCAAGATGGACGAGATACGTCTCGCCCTCGACAAGCTCGGCATCAGCTGCAAGATAGACGACAGGGACACGCTGCGTCCGGGATTCAAGTTCGCGGAATGGGAATTGAAAGGCGTGCCTGTACGTCTCGCCATGGGTGCCAGGGATCTTGCCTCAGGCACGGTGGAGGTGGCCCGCAGGGACACACTGACCAAGGAGACAATGGCTCTCGAAGGCATCGCGGAGCACATTGAGGGCCTTCTTGAGGACATCCAAACGAACATATACAACAAGGCTCTCGCGTTCCGCGACTCACATATCGAGAAATGCGACAGCTGGGACGAGTTCAAGGAGAAGATCCTGACCGGAAAGTTCCTCCTCTGCCACTGGGACGGCACCGTAGAGACCGAGCAGGCCATCAAGGACGCCACCAAGGCTACGATCCGTTGCATCCCGGTTGACAGTTGCGTGTGCGAAGAAGAAGGCAAGGACATATTCTCCGGCAAACCGTCACACAGAAGAGTCGTATTCGCAATATCCTACTAGCATGAAGAAGACTCTCACTCTGGCGGCTGCCATGCTCACGGCCTGCATCAGCCTATTCGGCCAAGATGACGCCCTGCAGAAAGCCATGGAGGCTGCTGCCGAGGCTCTGCAGGAGGCTCCAGCCGCAAAAGACGCCCAGGACAGACCGCAATATTGGAACAGCTGGACACAGTTCGATCTGGGGACAAGCAACACGAGCCTCTGGAACTGGGCGGCAGGCGGATACAACACCCTCACGCTCAGTATCGGAGTCGATGCCAACGCCAATTACTCCAAGGATCTGGTAAGCTGGACCAACCGTCTCCAGCTCCAGTACGGCTTCCTCTGGTCGGCGGACAAGGAGAACCTGCTCCAGAAGAGCAACGACCTCATCAAGTTCGAAAGCCGTCTTGCATACAAGATCCTAAAGGACAGCGACTGGAACTACACGGCCTCGTTTGACTTCCGCTCACAGTTCACCGACAGTTACGACTCCTACGAGAAAGATGAGCAGAGCGGCAAGTGGAACGGCACCCTGAAGTCCAGTTTCCTCTCCCCGGCCTACTCCACCATAGCGTTCGGTATGGAATGGACACCAGTGGACTGGTTCAACGTCAACCTGGCCCCGCTTACGGGAGGTTTCACCATCTGTACCAGTACCAAGGGGGAATTGAGAAAAAAATACGGTATGAAACTTCGCGAGCCGGATCTGGATCCGCAAATCGGCAGCAACTACCACAGCCAGCTTTTCCAGTTCGGTGCCCAGGTGAAAATCAACTACAGGACCTCCGTCAACGATGACCTCAAGTACGAGACGCAGCTGGTCCTGTTCACCGACTATCTCAACAAGCCGTTCAAATACAACAGGGTCAATTGGGACAACAAGATCACCTGGCAGCTCGCCAAGTATTTCAAGATAGGGCTCAGCACCTGGATGATATACGATCCTATCGTCATCATCGACGGCAAGCAGAGGATACAGTTCAAGGAGTTCTTCTCCGTCAACTTCACCTACCTTATCAGCAACAAGCGATGAGACTGATTCTCCTCGCTGTGAGCGGAGGCATAGACTCCATGTATATGGCAAACAGGGCTTCGGAGTTTTTCCCCGAAGCCCGTTTTGCAGTGGCCCACTGCAATTTCGCGCTGCGTGGGAGCGAATCGGACGGGGATGAAGAATTCGTAAGAAGATGGTGCGCTGAGCACGGGATTGAATTCTGCACGAAAAGGTTCAACACGGCAGGATACGCGGAGCAGCACTCGATAAGCATAGAGATGGCCGCCCGCGAACTGCGCTACAACTGGTTTGCACAATTGTGCAAGGAAAGAGGATTCGAGGCCGTGGCAGTGGCCCACAACGCAAATGACAATGCCGAGACACTGCTGCTCAACTTGTTGAGAGGCACCGGAATACGAGGCATCAGCGGAATGGGGGACCGGCCCGGGGTGCTCCGGCCTCTGCTCGGCACGGAAAGGGGAGAAATACGCCGCTGGATGGAAGAGCACGGGCTGGGTTGGAGAGAAGACAGGACAAACAACGAAAACGAGTACAAACGCAACCGCCTGCGCAACGAGGTTTTCCCCATCCTGAAGGAACTGAATCCGTCTTTTATCCGCACTCTGAACGAGGACATGCGCAGATTCGCGCAGGTGCGCGACATAGCGGAAGACTGCTTCCGTGACGCCAGAAGAAAAGTCATTCTCCCGGACAACAGCATCTCGATACCGGCTCTCAAGGAAATCCGGCACCGGGACTATGTGCTGTGGAGGCTTCTTGAAGACAGCGGAATAGGAAGTGACAAACTCGAGTCGCTCAAAAGAGCGATCGATGAAGGCGGCCCCATCGGAGGAAAAAGATTCGGCCTGGTCGAATGTACTTCTTCCAGAATCCACATCAGAAGACCCCGTCCCGCAAGGGAACTGCGTTGCGAGTTCATCTCAAGAGAAGAGCTGGCATCTCTCAAACAAGAGGACGGCGTACTGATCGCAGATAGGACAAAACTCAGTTGGCCGCTGAAAATCCGGCCTTGGCAAGCGGGAGACTGGATGTGTCCTCTAGGCATGGGAGGTCGGCGCAAGAAAATCTCCGACATTTTCACCTCTCTCGGATGGTCAGCTCAAGACAAAGAGGAGGCTGAAGTAATAGAGCTTGAGGGGCATCATGTCGCCGCCCTGCTATGCTGCAGGATAGACGAAAGCGTCAAAGTCGGCGAAGACTGCAAGGAGGTGGTACGACTGAGCTACCGTCCGGTCTCATCAATATAGACATCATCCCCGGGTGCTGCGAAGTAATATGTCTCACGCGCGAAACGCTCAAGGGAGTCCCGGCTGGTCAACAGGTCGTTCAACTTGCGGTCAAGCCCCTCGTTCTTCAATTCAAGCGACTCTATCTGCTTCTGCTGCGAGCGTAGAGTGAAACCTGCATTGATCCAGGTCAGGACATTGTCTTTCTTGACAAACATGAAAACGACAAACAACGCCGTAGCTACAACGGCGTAGCGGAGGAAAGAGCGCTGCTCTTCCCTGCCCTTATCCTTGTCGCGGTTCCACAAATCTTTGAAAACTCCCATAGACTTTGCGCAAAATTAATTAAATTTGCCCAAACTCAAAACCAATCAACACTTTATTATGAAACCTGCACTTTTGGTCCTTGCTGCCGGCATGGGCAGCCGCTACGGCGGACTCAAACAGATGGACGGCCTAGGCCCTAACGGAGAGACGATCATCGACTACTCGATCTACGACGCGGTGAACGCCGGATTCGGAAAAGTTGTATATGTAGTACGCGAGTATTTCCTCGATGCCTTCAAGGAAAGCGTCAAGAAGAAATACAGCGATGTCAAATGTCCGGACGGACAGCCGCTCGAGTTTGTCTTCGTAACCCAAGAGCTGAGCAAGATCCCGTCTGGATTCACACTCAACCCGGAAAGACAGAAACCGTGGGGCACGGCACACGCTGTCCTTATGGCCAAGGATGTGATCAAGGAGCCGTTCCTCGTGATCAATGGGGATGACTTCTATGGCCGTGAATCTTTCCAGACTGCTGCCAAGTGGTGCATGGAGCACTCGGACAGCGAAGGAGTATACTCCATAGTCGGATTTGAGCTCGACCACACCCTGAGCGAATCCGGCGGCGTATCAAGAGGCATCTGCCACTATGATGAGGGGCACCACCTCACTGATGTCGTAGAGCACCTCAACATCATCAAGGAAGCTGACGGCAAGGTCACAGGAGACAACTCCGTCACCGGAGAGCACGTCACCCTCAACGGCAAGGATCTCTGCTCGATGAACATGTGGGGATTCACCCCAGACTTCTTCCCTAAGGCGGAGGAGATATTCAAGGACTTCCTCAAGACCAACATCCAGGAGCTCAAGAAGGAATTCTACATCCCGTACGCAGTGGATGTCATGGTGAAAAAGGGCGAAGCCGGCTGCGAAGTGCTCTCAACCCCGTCACACTGGTTCGGAGTCACCTACAAGGAAGACAGGCCCGCCGTCGTCGCCAAGTTCGCACAGCTGGCATCAGAAGGTGTCTATCCTTCTCCACTCTACAAATAAACGGCAATGGGGAAAAAGGTCCGGAACTACAAGTTCTTCGACAACTACTCCTGGTTCGTGCCGGGCATCAAGGAGATGCTGGTCCTGCTGGCGATGCTCATGCTCGGAAGTATATTGGGCAACATGATCACGTTCCTCTTTACAGCCGTGCTCGGCGCGGACAAGGGGACGGAGTATGCGATGGTAGTCTCTTATCCGGTGATGTTCATCCCGGCGATGATGTATGCCGGCGCAAAGAGCCGGGCACGCAGCTTCAACGGTGGAGGTCTCAAGCTTGACAGCGACAATTTCCGCCCTATCGGAGGTGCCTTGTGCGCAGTGCTGGCCGCCGTGGGGACAGTCTCACTGGCGTTCTGCACAGATGCCCTGAGCCAGCTCATGCCCCCGATGCCGGAGTGGCTCGAACAGATGCTTGAGAGCATGACACAAGGCAACCTGCTGCTCAATTTCTTGTGCGTGAGCATATTCGCCCCGTTCTTCGAGGAGTGGCTGTGCCGTGGAATGGTACTGAGAGGACTGCTCGGCAACAAGGTAAAGCCCGTATGGGCCGTCGTTATCTCAGCCCTGTTCTTCGCCCTGATACACCTCAACCCTTGGCAGGCGCTGCCGGCATTCCTGCTGGGCTGTCTCTTCGGCTATGTCTATTATAAGACCGGTTCGCTCAAGCTGACGATGTTGATGCATTTCACCAACAACACAGTATCATTGATAATGAGCAATATCGATGCTCTGAAAGATGCGGACAGCTGGATGGATGTGTTTCCGGGGGCAGTGTATTGGGCGGTATTTGCAGCCTGCCTGGTCGCCACTGCACTTGTAGTGCTGAAGTTCAGAAAGGTGGACGGAGCGCCGGAAGGCAACTGCGACGGCGTACCTTCTCTGTTTGCGGAGTAGTTTTATCCCTGATTATTCTAGCCCGGCGGTCTGCCGGGCTTTTTTTACGTCATGCACACGGAGGATGTCCGCCCCGTGCTCAAGCGCCACGCGATGGGCCTTTTCCGTGTCCCCTGCAGTGAAGCGCTTGTCGGCCGCGCCTATGAGTATCTGTTTCCCGAGAACTTTAAAGTCTTCCAGATGCTCGAGTATCTCCCAGTTCTGCTCCGGAGTTTTGGCAAAGCCCAGCCCCGGGTCGAGTATCCAGTCTTTGATGCCGTTGGTGGCGGCGCTGATGGCAAAGCCCCCGAAATACTCAAGCAGTTCGGGGATCACACCTTCAGGGTAGTCGCACTGCCCGTCCATCGTCCGGGGATTGCCCCTCTTGTGCATCGCGATGTAAGGCAGGCCGAGTTTGCCGACAGTGCCCAGCATCTGAGGGTCGTCCTCGCCGGCTGATATGTCATTGACGATGAAGCGTCCGAAGGTGTCGTAAGTCCTGCGGACGATCTCGGCACTTGTGGTATCGACCGAAACCGGCACCTGACTGTCAAGCACGCGCAGCACCGGCTCAAGCCTGCACCACTCTTCCTCCATGCTCACGTCAGCCGCTCCCGGCCGTGTGGATACGGCCCCGATGTCGATGATGTCGGCCCCGTCCTTAAGCATCTGTTCTATCCTCGGCAACGCTTCCTGCGCCGTGGCACGGCTGGAAGCCCAAAATGAATCCGGTGTCAGATTCACAATCCCCATTATCTTTACCATAATGCAAAAGTAGCAAAAAATCCATACCTTTGCGTCCATGCTGATAGTTTTGGAAGGCCTTGACGGGGCCGGGAAATCCACTCAGGTGAAGATGCTCAGAGAGTATCTTCAGAGCGTATGTCCCAAAGTCGATTACATACATTTTCCACGATACGATGCTCCGGTGTACGGGGAGCTGATAAGCAAGTTCCTGCGCGGGGACTTCGGGACCATACAGTCCGTGCATCCGCAGCTTGTAGCCCTGCTGTTCGCCGAGGACAGGCGCGAGGCTGCACCCATGATAAGGAAAGCCATTGAGGAGGGCAGCACGGTGCTTCTGGACAGATATGTCTACTCCAACATAGCATACCAGTGCGCAAAACTCGATTCTGACACTGAAGCGGAGGAGCTCAGGAAATGGATACTCGATACGGAATATGGGCAGTTCGGCCTGCCGGTGCCGGATCTGAACCTGTTCCTCGATGTACCGATCAGTTTCGTGGAGAAAAGCCTCACGGCCCAGAGGAACGGGAATGACAGGGACTACCTGCACGGGGGCAGTGACATCCACGAAGCCGACATCAACTTCCAGCGCAGAGTCAGGGACTTCTACCGCAGGCAGGCTGGCTCAGACCCGCGGTTTCTGCCCGTCGGATGCTCGGATGCTGACGGCGGGATGCTGGCAGCGGATAAAATTTTCAGCAAGATAAAGGACATATATGAGAATCATAAGAAGGATTAGCGCCATCATCATAGGTTTCGTCTTCTTCGTGGCGGGTCTTCTGAAGTTGATGGATCCGGTCGGCGCAGGGCTCGTCGTGGAGGAGTATTTCAAATTCCTGCATCTCGGTTTTCTGCGTCCCCTCGCGTATTTCACGGGAGCCGCAGGCGCACTCGCTGAGACACTCCTGGGTGCCGCCCTGCTCTGCGGAGTCTGGAGGAGGATCACCGGCATAGTCACGCTTGCCGTTCTCGCGTTCTTCACGCTGCTCACGCTGGTGCTGCTGATTTTCAACCCGTCGATGGACTGCGGATGCTTTGGAGAGGCTGTGCACCTGACTCATTTTCAAAGCTTTCTGAAGAACATAGCATTGCTCGCGCTATGGGCTGTGGCGTTCCTGCCGCCTGGCAGTCAGGAGCCGACACGCAAGGTCAAATATGTGAGCTTCGGTATCACGGGGGTGTCGGTCTGCCTGTTTTTCCTTTATTCGGCTTTATCTATACCGATGGTCGACTTCACCAATTACAAGTGCGGGGCGGAACTTTCCGCTGAAGGCCTGTCTTTCAGCAATGCTGACGGGGAATATGCTGATTCTCTGGCTCTTGGCGACAGGGTTATGCTCTGCTCCGTCTACAATCCGTCCAAACTGGGCGGCAAAGGCTGGAACAAGATTTCCGGTCTTCTTCGGGAGTCCTCCTCCGCAGGCTACACAGCCATCCTGCTCACGGCATCGTATCCGGAAGAAATTTCACAGTTGGCAGGGCCTGACGTGCTGCCTTACACCTATTTCGCAGACAGGAAAACCCTTCTGACGCTCAACCGCTCCAATGGCGGACTCACCTATGTCGCAGACGGCCAGATCGTCAGGAAATGGTCGCTCAACCGCCCTCCGCACAAGGACGAGCTGGAAGCCATGCTTGAAGCTGACCCGACGGAGACCATGATCACACAGATGAGCGCGGACAAGCTCAAGCTCCAGGGTTTCCTGCTCTATGTCTTCGCGGTGATGCTGTTGCTGTAAGTTGAGCCGGTTTTTTCTTATCAATATAGAAAGCCGAACATCCATATAGGGATAGAGCGCCCTGAAGCATACTCAAGATTATCTTTGACAAGATAACCGACCCGAGCATCCTTTATCTGATCGGACTTTTTGTTCCTGCCACCGACTTCGAATGTAACATCCCCTATCTCGAAATCAGATATCTTGGAAGAAACCGGAGAGCACACTTGTTTAGTCCAGGCCAAAAAATTGGTCTCACGCATATTGCCGTCATCAATGATGCCGTCCTCCGACAATGAATATGCTATATTACTGTTCCCCAAATACAGTTTCTCAGGCTTTGCCAACAGGCTGTCGCTATGTCCGGCTTCGCGAAGCGCGTTGAACATGCCCGTTGCTTCGAGATAACTTATGTAATCAGGCACGACGTTCCGGCTGATCCCGAGGTCACGTCCAAGCGTGTCATTACTGGGTTTAAACGGGACACTCTTTGCCAGAATATACATCAGCTTCTTGAGCTTTACGGCTGAGGCGACGGTCATATCCGCATAGTCCGGGATATCATCTTCCACAGTGGCCAGAATCGCATTCTGCAGACGTATTTCGGCATCCCCCTCTTTAAAAAAAGGGTAAAATCCGTGCCTGCAATATTCTTTGTAATATTTAAGGGGACGGTGTTCTCCTTCTGGAAAATCGACTTTCCCATGCAGGATTTCTTCAAGAGCTGAGGTCTTAAGGCTCCATCCGTTGCGGATATTAAGATACTCCCTGAAAGAAAGTCCAGGCATTTCATAAGGGACGCTGCGTCTGCTGAGGTCCGCTTTGTTTCCTCTCTTCAGTGCCAACAGGCTGCTCCCGGAATATACCACACAAAGAGTAGGGAAATCATCGTAGATGTTTTTTATTTCTGTTGACCACCCCTTGTACTTATGTATCTCATCGATGTACAAGCGCTTCCCGCCTTGAGCGAAAAACATCCCGGCAAGTTCATAGAGAGTGTGCCCGGCAAAATACATATTGTCCGCTGTCACGTATAGCGTCTCCTCAGGGTTGTCATACTTCTTGATATGTTGAAGAATCATAGTGGACTTCCCGACACCTTTCTGTCCCATGATGCAGACCAGACGGCTCTTCCAATTCACCTGCTCGTGGAAACTGCGCAGATAAGCCATCGGCGTGAGTGCAAGTTTAATGCGAAACGTATTATATAAGCCTTCCATCAAAAGTCATCATTTTTTGCAAATATAATACACTGCACAAAAAAAAGTGCATATTTTAGCAAAAACTGCACAAAAAAAAGTGCATACTATCTGTTGCCTTTCGCCCTGTTGTGGCTTTTGCAGAGCATTTGGCAATTGCTGATGTCGGTCGCCCCGTTCTTTGACCAAGCGGTAACGTGGTCGGCATCCATTTCATTCATCTTGTAGATCCGTGTACGATTGGAACCATGCCCTATGGCGCATAATGGACAGTTGGAGACTCCATCTTCTTTAGCTTTAGCGGTTTGATTGTCATACACGCTCCTTTTGGTCGCTTCATCAAAAACACGGACATCAAGAAGCCTTGTCTCCGTCTCCCCACCAAGGATGAACTCGAATATTCCTCTGCGGTTCTTGACATAAGGGTCTGCGTACAATTCATGGACACGTCCCGACACAGATTCCGAAGAATACGGCTTAGTATGATACCTCTCATAATACTGCCCCCAAGGAAGCCCTTTCATTTCATTCTCCACATCCTTGAACACTCTTGAAACCCAATCAATGACAGTATTGAAATAGGTTTTGATTTCGCTGATGTCAGTATCGTAACGGTGTCGGCCCATATAGTCTTCGACCTTTCCTTTGCTGACCCAATCAAGAGCCGTGGCAAGAAAATCCTGACGTTTTGGGTCGCCATTAAGATAACTGCTCCACTTTTGAATGTGGGAGTTCTGGCTATTACTGAATTCTTCTTTGCATAATGTCACAAAAGGGCCAGAATAGATTGCATTCAGAAGTTCCTGCTCATTCAGAGGAATGCCTGCGATATTGATGGTTCTGAACCATTCCTTAATCTCGCTTTCAACGCCATCGCACTCATAAATAAGCAGTTTGGTTTCAAGGATGAGTTCTTGCTTGTCTTTAGGGAGACTAGAGAAATACTGAGGTATGCCATTACTGCCAGTTATAGAAAACTTATCAATAAGAAAACGTCCCAAGGATGTTATTCTCTGCTGACCATCCAACACTTCAAATTTTCCATTACCGACAGTATTAAAATAAATCAGTCCAAGAGGATAACCATTCAAGACGGATTGGATGACCGCCACATCTTTCTTGCCATCAGCATAGATATAGTTCCGTTGATATTCAGGTTGGATAACAAGATTGCCACCGAGCCCGAAAAGTCCTTTTCCCTCATACTCATTATAGTCGAAATCTTTGCAGATGTCGGCTATCGTTATGTCTGTGCGCAATGTGGTTTTCATATTCAAATGCTATAATTTACGTATCAACACCCTCGCATAAGGTTTTATTGGTAAACCATTCTCCATATAATACAATTGCCCATCTCTCAATCCGCTATTCAATTCTCTCAAGGCTCTGTCAAACGGTTTCAAGCCAAGTTCTTTTCCTGAATCTCCTTGTGTCTGTCCAATTATCTCAAACTGCTCTGGACAGTACTTGTCAAGAAATGATATCGGAACACCCATGATTCCGGAGTAATACGTTATCTCTTCCGGTGCGATGCCCATTTTTACAATAGCATCGATCATTCTTCTATAGCTCTCTCTCTCTCTCTTCCGCTAACTTCTTGATAAACAGCCGTTTATAAACCTTGTCTCCCTTAATGGTCGCCTGTGATATTCCACTTTCCGGATTCCACAATCCTGCTGAAAATCCTTTCCCTTCACTCTCTGTCGCACCGATAATCTTGTATTGGAAAGGGCAATATTTATCCAAGAAACTGACAGGAACCCCAAGACACTCAGTGTAGTCGCTTGGAATCGCATCAGTATATGGAACCTCTATCGCATCATAATTGTCATAGTGGTCGTAAGCTTCCTTGCCACGTATTTCCTTATGCCTGCTGAATTTCAGATTGTCAGCCATGGTCATCAATGACAACGGCTGGTGTCTTCTGCCGTGGTCCAGATTGGTGAACCAGCAAGAATTCCCCAATCTGGTAAAACTACCAACATACCCAAGTTTTGCGGCTTTGGCTCTGTCGCTCTCTGCTATGTCAGTTCCCTCCGGGACCGCAAACACCATATCATTAGTAAATCCGGTTGCCCCCAACCATATCTTGTTCTCCTTAATCAATGGAAACACCTCCTTATAGGTTATGGCATTCATATTCCCTATTACAAGGAACTTCTTATCCGCCTCAACTATCCACGCAAGGAACTCCCTGAACATACTGAACGGAGGGTTGGTCACAATCACGTCTGCCTCGTCCCTTAAACGCTTGACCTCATCAGAACGGAAATCACCATCACCATCAAGATACTCCCAAGTCAGATCATCATAGTCAACACGTCCGTCCCCAGTCACATCAGTCCTGTCAAGAACGAATATCCTGCCGTGACTTTTGGACTTGTCCGCATCATAAATCGGAGACTCCTCTTCAAACAAAGAGGGATAAGTGTCGATGCCATACTTGGACTTTTTGCTATTTCTTGCATAGCTCGTAGATATCAATCTCTTCAATCCATAACGCTCAAAGTTCTGAGCGAAAAACTTTGTGAAATTGCTCTGCTCCGGGTCATCACAAGGCAACAGGACGGTCTTGTCACGGAATACATCCTTGTCATATTCAATATAGGCGTTTACCTCCTTCTGTATGTCAGCGTACTGTGTGTAAAATTCATCATTCTTTGTGGTCTTTGCCGCACTCAAACTACTGTTAGCCATCGCCTTATTGTCTATAGATGATGTATGTCTAATCCGATGAAATCTGTCGCCTACAGATCAATGCACTTCGATCTGGGTGTCCATCCTCGCAAGCACCTTGGCCTCGGTGAAGTCCTTCAGACGGCCCAGAAGCGCACTTTCTTCTGAAGAACCGTAGAACATCTCAAGCACTTTCTCCATCATGGTCTGCGGACTTGGGTATCCGCATACGGACCAGTTGCCAAGATCCGGATCTCCAGCTATCGATGCCGCGTAATTTACGGCATCCTCGAGTGTCCCTATCTCATCCACAAGCTCTATAGGCAAGGCATCGGCCCCGGTCCATACTCGGCCCTGGGCGATTTCATCAACCCTTTCTCTGGTAAGGGAGCGGTTGTCGGAGACTATGCTGACGAAACGGTCGTAGATGTTTTCGATTGACCTTGTCATATAGTTGAATTCGCTCTGATCGAACGGCCTCATCAAGCCGAACATGTCCCCGTGTTTGTGCGAATTAACGCTCTCCACCCCTATATGGAGGACATCCTTGGCCGTTTTGGAGAAGTCCGGAATCATGCCGAATACTCCTATGGAGCCGGTGAGGGTGGTGGCATCAGTAAAAATGACATTGCTGCCGTTTGATATCCAGTATCCTCCGGATGCAGCGTATTCACCGTAGGATGCCACGACAGGTTTGTCCTTCTGCAGGAGGTCGAGTTCATTCTTGATTTTCTCCGATGCGAGCACGCTTCCTCCCGGGGAGTTGACCCTGAGCACCACGGCCTTGACGGTGGAGTCGGCCCTGACACCTGCTATGATGGATGCGAACCTGTCTCCGGCAACGGCTGTCTTCTGACTTCCGTCGATGATTTCACCATCGGCATAGATGATGGCAATCTGCTGTTTCGCGTTGAACGGCGGCACCAAGTTGGCAACGTAGTCAGCAAAAGGGATGAGGCTGACTTCATCGAAACTGTCCTTCACCGCCAATACGGCCAGCTTGTCTTCAAGTTCATTTTTTGTCAGAAGTTCATCCACAAGGCCGCACTCCACGAAATCCTGCGGGAGGTTGAGCTTCAAGTTGTTGATGGCGTCATCGAGGGCTTCGACGGAGAGTTCACGGCTCTGCGCGATGCTTTCCGACATGCTTTCCCACATGGAGTCCACCATCCTCTGGTACTGCTCCCTGTTCTCGGGGCTTGACTTGGATTTAGTAAACATCTCGCCGGCTGACTTGTATTTCCCATGCCTGATGAGCTGCACGTTGACCCCGAGCCTGCCCAGAAGGTCGCCGAGGAAAACCGTCTGGCTGGAAACTCCAGTGAGAGGGACGGTCCCGCCTATGTGTGAAGTCATATAGACCTTGTCGGCCACTGAGGCGAGGTAATAGCCTCCCGTGGTCGGGGCTTCAATGTAAGACACTATCGGCTTGCCGCTGGTCTGCCTAAATTTCGCAAGGGACTTGCGGATCTCCTCAAGGGATGCGATACCGCTCGCCGAGCCGTCTGTTTTGAGATATATGTATTGCACTGCTGGGTCGGTCGCTGCGGAGTTGATGGCCTGCACCGCATCCCATATTCCGATGGTCTGCACGTCTCCGCTTCCGCTGATGGAGGAGAGAGGGTTGGACTCCTGACTCTGTTCGCTGATAACGAACTTGGACATGTCCATCACGAGAACTCCTGATTTGGGAATGGCTGGAGTGGAACTGCCGGCCGCGAGAAGCGCTCCGAGCATTCCGAAGCCGAGGATGAATATAAGAACTCCCATAATGACCAGACCGCAGATCACGGCCAGAGTCATCTTTACAAAATCTTTCATCGTGTAAATAAGTGTAAATTTTGTCAAAAGTAGTAAATTCGCAAGATAAAACAAATGTCTATGGCACAGAAACCTTCAATCCCAAAGGGTACCAGGGATTTCGGGCAGCGCGAGATGGCTGCGCGGAACTATATTTTCGACACCATCCGTTCAGTGTTCCGCACATACGGTTATTCGCAGATAGAGACTCCGGCTATGGAGAATCTCTCCACCCTGCTCGGCAAATACGGGGAAGAGGGGGACAAGCTCCTTTTCCGGATACTCAACTCCGGAGACGCTTTCTCCGGTGTGGACTTTGACAAGCCGCTCACACCTCAGGTATGCGAGAAGGGACTCCGTTATGACCTGACGGTGCCGTTCGCCCGTTATGTGGTGCAGCACCGTGATGAGCTGTCATTCCCGTTCAAGCGATTCCAGATACAGCCTGTATGGCGTGCCGACCGTCCGCAGAAAGGGCGCTACCGCGAATTCTACCAGTGCGATGTGGATGCCATCGGAAGCAAGAGCCAGCTTTGCGAACTGGAACTTGTTCAGATAGTTGACAAGGTGTTTGAGAAGCTCGGTGTCCGTGTGCTTCTGAAGATCAACAACCGCAAGGTTCTTACGGGTCTGGCTGAAATCTGCGGATTCCCGGACAAGGTGGTGGACATAACAGTGGCCATAGACAAGCTTGACAAGATAGGCCTTGATGCCGTCAAGGAGGAGATGCTCTCAAAAGGGCTCTCACCCGAGGCTGTGCAGATGCTTGAGCCTGTCCTCACACTTAGCGGCAGCACTTCCGAAAAGATAGCGGTCATGCGCTCAATGATGGGCTCCTCTCCGACCGGATTGAAGGGATTGGATGAACTTGAAGAATTGTTTGGATATGTCGATGCGGCCGGGATCGGAATCCCTGTCGAATTGGACCTTTCCCTCGCCCGCGGCCTCAATTATTATACTGGAGCCATATTTGAGGTCAAGGCTCTCGACTGGCAGATCGGAAGTATCTGCGGGGGCGGGCGTTATGATAATCTCACCGGTATTTTCGGCCTGCCGGACATGTCCGGTGTCGGAATCAGTTTCGGTGCGGACCGCATATATGACGTACTCATGGGGCTGGATAAATTCCCGAAGGATCTGCGCAGCAGTACCACCGTGCTTTTCGCAAACATGGGCGCGGAAGAGTTGAAGTACATTCTCCCTGTGGCATCAGCTCTTCGTTCGGAGGGTGTCGCCGTCGAAATCTATCCTGACCAGACCAAACTCAAGAAGCAGTTCGAATACGCAGACCGCAAGTTCATACCGTTCCTTTCAATAAACGGTGGTTCCGAGGTCGAAGCCGGAGTGGTGAACATCAAGAATCTATCTTCCGGCGAGCAGAAGAGCTTCCCGAAAGACGATGTCAAGGGCATGAGGGAGTTTCTGCTTGGAGCATAGGCGTTGCTGGACTCTAACACCGGCTCTTGCATTCCGACTCCGCCCCGCTAAAGGACCCGCCTAAGAAAAATTTGCTTTTTTAAAAATAACTCTCTACCTTTGCATCCACAAACATCGCGGGGTAGAGCAGTTGGTAGCTCGTCGGGCTCATAACCCGGAGGCCAGAGGTTCGAGTCCTCTCCCCGCTACCAATGAGAAGGCCGGCTGAAAATCAGCCGGCCTTTTTTTGTAGTCCGGGAATTTGCCAGCTGTGAGGTCTTGGCAGGTTCTAGTGAAAAACCTCATAAACCCTATAACCCGGCGCGGGATTCTCGGTCCAGCGGCCTTTTGAAGTTCAGGTTACAGCATAATAGCATAAAAACTCTATAACCTGAGACATCCGCCGGCGCGTGGCGCAATGCCGTGCGCACCGTGGGCGTTTCCACAGCGCCAGATTTCATAAGCCCACTTGCGCAAAAAGGCGTCTAGTGCGCACGGGACAAGAAAGGGCCGGCCAAACGGCCCGCCCCTTGATAACGCCGGGATGCCAGTTCGAAAAGTCAAGCGGCTTCCCCTATGTCTGTGAAGAGACTAGAACACCTCTTCGTTGCTCTCCTTGTAGTCATCGGACTGCGAAGCCTCGGAACGAGGGCCTTCGCTGCGGCGAGGACGGTCATCACGACGGTCACGGCGATCGTCCCTGCGACGGTCATCCCTGCGGTCGTCACGACGGTCGCGGCGGTCTCCTCCACGGCGGTCATCACGGCCTCCTCTGCGGTCGTCCCTTCCGCGATCGCCACCGCGAGGACGGCGCTCAGGCTCGACATAGCCCTCAGGCTTCTCGGTTAGAGCACGCATGGAGAGGCGCATCTTGCCACTCTTAGGGTCAACCTCAAGCAGCTTGACATCGACCTCGTCGCCTACGTGGAGCACGTCCTCCACGTTCTCAGTCTTGTTCCAAGCGATCTCGGACACGTGCAGAAGCCCCTCCTTGCCAGGAAGAATCTCCACGAACGCACCGAACTCAAGAATGGAAACCACCTTGCCATGGTATACCTTGCCTACCTCAGGGACAGCGCAGATGCCCTTGATCCAGTCGAGAGCCTTCTGCATATTCTCCTTGTTGTCAGAAGCGACATCCACGACTCCCTCGGTGAGGTTGGTACCCGGTATAGGCTGCTCGTCGATGGTGATGGTGGTGCCGGTCTCCTTCTGGATCTTCTGGATGGTCTCGCCTCCCTTGCCGATCACGGCACCGATGAACTCGGCAGCGATGCGGATCTGCTCGATACGAGGCACGAACGGCTTGTAGTCCTCACGTGGAGCGCTGATGGTCTTGAGCATCTCGCCCATGATGTGCATACGTCCCTGACGGGCCTGTTCAAGGGCCTTGGCAAGGACATCATAAGAGAGTCCGTTGACCTTGATATCCATCTGGGTAGCGGTGATACCGTCTGCAGTACCTGTCACCTTGAAGTCCATGTCACCGAGATGATCCTCGTCCCCGAGGATGTCGGTGAGGATGGCATAGCGGTCGTTAGGGTGGATCTCATCGGTGATGAGGCCCATGGCCACACCGGCCACAGGCTTGCGGATCTTCACACCGGCATCCATCAGCGCGAGGCAGCCGCCGCACACTGAAGCCATTGAGGAAGAGCCGTTTGACTCAAGAATATCTGATACTACGCGGACAGCATAAGGATTCTCAGGGGCAAGAGGAACTACAGGCTTGAGGGCCCTCATGGCAAGGTTGCCATGTCCGATCTCGCGACGTCCCACACCCCTTTGAGGCTTGGCTTCGCCAGTGGCGAACGGAGGGAAGTTGTAGTGCAGCACGAACTGCTGGTCATCCTGGATGAGCACTTCATCGGTCTCCTTCATATCCATCTTGGTACCGAGGGTGACGGTCGCGAGCGACTGGGTCTCACCGCGGGTGAAGATGGCGGAACCGTGGGCGCAAGGGAGATAATCAACCTCACACCATATAGGGCGGACCTCATTGCATACACGCCCGTCCAGACGCACGCCCTCGTCGAGGATCATGTTGCGCATGGCTTCCTTCTCCTCTGCGTGGTAGTATCTCTCCACGAGCGGAGTCTTCTCCTCAAGCTGCTCCTCAGGAATGGTGGCAAGGAACTCTTCCTTGATGGCCTTGAATCCGGCCTCGCGCTCCTTCTTTGGCTTCGCTGCCTTGGCAAGGGCATAGCACTTGTCGTAGCAGAAGTCATGCACCGCCTTCTTGAGCTCCTCATCCTCTACATCATGAGGATAGTCGCGCTTGTTGACATCGGTTCCGAGCTCCTTCATGAGCTCCTTCTGCACACGGCAGTGCTTCTTTATCTCCTCATGGGCGAACTTGATGGCTTCGAGCATATCGTGCTCACTGACCTCGTTCATCTCGCCCTCGACCATCATGATGTTCTCTTCGGTGGCGGCGACCATGAGTTCAAGGTCGGAGTCCTTCATCTGGGAGAATGTCGGGTTGATCACGAACTTGCCGTTGATACGGCTGACGCGGACCTCCGAAATCGGACCTCCGAACGGAAGGTCGGAAGTGGCCAAAGCGCATGATGCCGCAAGTCCGGCAAGCGCATCAGGCTGGATATCCTTCTCCGCCGAGATGAGGGTCACGTTGACGAAGACTTCAAGGTGGAAGTCATCCGGCCACAGAGGGCGGATAGGACGGTCGATCAAGCGTGATATGAGAATCTCATAGTCGCTTGACTTCCCCTCCCTCTTCATGAATCCGCCAGGGAAACGCCCTGCGGAGTAATACTTTTCCTTATAATCGACCGTGAGCGGCATGAAGTCGGTTCCTTCCTTGACTTCCTCCGCGCAGGTCACGGTGGCGAGAAGCATAGTGCCACCCATCTTGACTACGGCTGATCCTGCTGCCTGCTTCGCGAGCTTGCCGGTCTCGATCTCTATGACTCGACCGTCAGAAAGCTCAATCTTTTTGTTGATGATATTCATTACTGTTTTTCTTAACGTCCTTTCCAAAAAAGGGATGGCCCCTTCAGGAACCATCCCCGGATCTTCCCTATCTTGACTATCGGCGGAGGCCCAGCTCCTTGACGATATTCCTGTATCTCTCGATGTCAACTTTCTGGAGGTAATCCAAAATCTGACGTCTCTTACCTACAAGGCGGAGAAGAGAACGGCGGGTTACCACATCCTTCTTGTTCTTCTTCACATGCTCGGTAAGGTGAGCGATACGGTAGGAAAATAAAGCAACTTGACTCTCTGGTGAGCCGGTGTCCTTATTAGACTTCCCGTACTTCGCGAAAATCTCTTGCTTCTTCTCAGGCATCAAATATTCAGCCATCTTAGCAAAAAATTAAAAGTTAATATTTCAAATCCTCTGCCTACAAAAGACAAAGCCTGCAAATTTAGGCAAAAATTTGATACAATCCAAATTACCGCACTATTCCTCTATTATCTTCGCAATAAGAGGGAGACCCCGGCTGGAGAGAAGGTCGTTGTAGCGGCGGAGCACCTCATCCACGCAGTCCTCCCAAGAGCGGACAATGGTCCTGGAAGCCTGAAGACCGACCCGGCGGATTTTCTCCCGGTCGGAGGACAGGGAGCGCAGAAGCGCGGCCATCTCGTCCGGGTCATTGTCCACAAGGAAGCCGTTGACCCCGTCCGTCAAGATTGCCGAGGCGGTAGACCCCTTGGCCATGACAGCAGGAGTATGTAATGCGGCCGCCTCGCGGACCACCAGCGGGGCATTGTCGTACAGCGAAGGGAAAAGGAAAAGATCCGCCGCAGCATAGTACTTCTTGAGCAGATCGCGGTCGTGGATGCAGCCCACAAAGGTCACCTTGTCGCCAAGCCCGAGTTCATCCGACATATTCTTCATGGCGTCAGCAGCATAGCCGGTACCTATAAAGTACATCCGATACGGAAGGTCCTTCAGGCGAGAGAGGGATTCAAGGATCAGTTTCGGATTCTTCTCCCAGATGTGCTGCCCCACGAACAGGAGCACGAACTCGTCCTTGCCGATACCGAGCTGGCGGCGGGCGTCGGCAAAGTAGCTGTCCGGGTAGTCGGCCACCAGATCGGAGCCGTTGTCCATCACTTCCACCTCACCTTTATAGCCGTATTCGCGTATGACATCGATTACGGAAGCCTGCGGCACCCATACAAGGTCAGCCTTTTCATAAAAGTCAATGATGTACTTGATGACCATGTCCACGGCAGCCTTGGGCAGCACGCGTGCAAAGTCGTCCCTGTACTTTGAATGGAACGTGGCCACAAGCGGAATCTTTTCAAGACGGGAGATGTGCATCGCGGCGGCCCCCGAAGTGAACGGGCAGTGCGCATGCACTATCTTGAAACGCAACTTCGCCACCTTGGCCAGAAACCCGGGATCTATGGTGGCAAGCCCGGTCACATAAGGATGGCGGCGCGGAACCGGTACGGAGAAATAATCCAGGACCTTGTAGTCCAGAGATTCATAGTCAGCCCCCGGCACGTTAGGAGTGATCACATAAGTGCCTCCAACCTTCTTCTGCATCCATTTCGCATAGTTTTCCATGCACACGGAGACTCCGTCCATCACAGGAGGGAAACAGTCGCAGAAAAGCCCGACATTCACTTTTTCGGGAGAGAATATTGATGCCATGATTATCTTATTTTGAGACCGATGAATTCAAGTTTTCCCATAAACAGAAGCACCGCCACCGCAGCCAGCACGAGCAGGGCGAGAGCAAGCCACCATTTCCAGGCAGAAGATTTCTGCCGGTACGGGTCGGAGAGTTTGAGTTTCGGATACTGGGCAAGGCTGGTGAGTTTGGCGCCGAAGAGAATGTTGACCAGGACGTTGGAGTTGATCGCCCATCCGTTGGCATTGAGCACGGGGCCGAGATTGCGGCGGCGAAGTTTGCTCCACGCCAGAAAGCATGACGGGCCGGAAATCACGAGCATTATCACGACAATCGCCACGAGGGTCTGCCAAAGAGGAGTGCTCTGGATTCCGGTAACAAGTTTTGTCAAGGCAGTGCCAATGTACCCCATCGCCATGCCCAAGGCGGCGAAGATGCCGGCGAACTTTGCGATATCGAAAACCTGCTTCTTGCCGCTGTCAGCCCCGTCCGCCGCGGGGGCGGTTGCAGCTGCGGCCTTGGCCTGGAGGTCAGCCGTGATCTTGGCGTCCTTGTCGGCAGCCGACTTGTTGATGAGGCCCACGCAGAAATCCCAGAACTTGCGGTAAGGCGCCCAAAACGCCTGACTGATGCTGACCGGGTTGTCCACTATCTTTGTGATTACGGCGTCCCAGTCGTTGCCTGCGCAGTCATAGAATATCCCGTTCTTGCCCGGACGCAGGGCAGCAATGTCCCCCGCCGTCATCACGGCCACGATGTCCATCGTCTTCCCGAGCTTCTTGGAGTTGCAGGTACAATAGATGAGGAACATCCCGCTGAGTTTGGCCATGTCGGCATGCTTCGACATGTCCGACACCCTGATGCAGAGGTCGCAGCAGCGCTGGTCCACATACAACCGGCCCGCCTCGAAATCAGCACGCACACCCGGGGTTCTCGCATAGAAATCCGTGAATATCACATAGTTCTTGAGCAGCCGGTAGAAATCACGATAGAGGAGCATGAGTTTCTTCACCTCATCTATGGAGTCCGACTCGTCCTTGAGGGCCAGATCCTTGGAGACGAGTTCAAGAAGCGCGGCTTTCTGTCCGGCCGAAAGAATCTCCCGCACGCGGGAGGCCCCGAGGCTCTCCACAAGAGAACCTTTCTTGGCGGCAAGCCAAGAGGAATAAGGAGCAAAAGCGGCCAGCACAGCGTCCCACTCATCTTCAGTCAGGCTGTCCTTCCCGTCTTTCCAGACAAGTTTGCGGAAGGTGTCCACGCGAGCCTGCCAGGCCGGGTTGATCCTGTCAAAACGCAATACCCCGGACTCATCCGGAACCGAGAGCGGGCATTCACCTATCTTCGAAATGTCATCGACTTTGACGGCGACCTCATCGAAAGCGGACTTGTCATAGCGCAGCAGGCGGCAACGCTCAAAGAAATCTGCAACCTTGTCTTTGATGGCCGATACGGACCCGAAGGCAGCGGGGGTGTCGCCTCCGCAAGGAAGCACGGCCTTGTCGGAGTCCGCGGCATCAAGCCAGGCGACATAGTCGGCGCAAGCTGCATAGAAAGCATCTATCTTCGCGGAGTTCAACCCC
Source organism: Bacteroidales bacterium UBA6431 (assembly GCA_002439095.1). GTDB lineage: Bacteria > Bacteroidota > Bacteroidia > Bacteroidales > UBA932 > Cryptobacteroides. The sequence goes on from DJOT01000043.1 coordinate 82,343, forward strand.
GGGGCTCCGCTGCGGTCCGGTTCGGACCCGGATACGGTTATGCAGTCCTTGATCACCGCCTTGAGAGAAGCGTCATCGGTGCTACTTTCCGTGATGAGGCCGTCACCGTTGAAGCGTGTCCCCGAGAATATGGCCACGCTGTCGGATGCTTCTTCCACCGTTATCCTGTTGCCCTCCCTGCCAAGATCGGTAAGGATGCGGCCGGCCGAGTCACGCAGACGACGCCCCGTCTCCGAGGCTGTATCGATATTTTCAATGTCAAGCACGCTCTCCCCCTTCAGGATGAGGTCCTTGTCCTTAATGACCGAGGTCAGCCATTGCGCTGCGGCCACGACCTCAGCCACCTTGATCTTTCCGTCTTTGTCCGTGTCGATGTAATCCAATGTGCGCTTGTCAAATTCCAGCGAGTCCACCGGGCAGCTCAACACCGTCCAGAGCTTCTGGTCGAGTTCACCCAGATGGGCTATATCCTCACCCGAAGCGATATTGACGCGAACAGCTCCACCAAGGGAGCAATACTTCCATTCGTACTTCTTTTCCATATATATTGTATTCCACCGCGAAAATACAGAAAATTCGGCAATATCGGACAATTCTCCCCACAGAGCAGGCCATCGGCATGCGCAGGCCGGGTTAATAAAAATTTTGCTTTCAAACTGTAAGCGCCATGTCGGATTTTTCTGACAATTTTACTGTAAAACATCTAAACAACCCTCAAAACTATTAGCAGACACCCCAAAATCCCCATAATTGGGGATAAAGGCCTATTTGATTTGTTGTTGAGAAAACATACATTTGCACACAGAGTTATTACCGCTATATGAAGGTTCGTTCAGTTATCCTTGCGACATTGGTCGCGATGGCTTACGGTTTGTTACCTGCCGGAGCCGCAACCCCCAAGAAAGGCGTCACCCTCAAAGGTGAAGTCGTCTCAGAGGCCGACGGCAAGCCCATTGACTTCGCGTCAGTAGTGCTTTCACCGTCCAAATTGTACTCGATGACCGATGAGAACGGCCGCTTCACCATCGAAGGTGCAGCCGCCGGCGAGATCACAGTCAGCGTGCAATATTACGGCATGGAGCAGAAAGACACCACTTTCCGCGCTGCCGCAGGCCAGATCGTGAGCCTCAGGCTCGCCCTCAAAGAGACATCGTTCAGACTGGACAACGTGGTTGTCGTAGCCACCGCCAACAAGGCGGGGAGCAGCACCGCATCCAAGATTTCCAGACAGGCGATGGACCACATGCAGACAAGTTCTCTTGCGGACGCGATGTCCCTGCTGCCGGGCGTGACCATCAGCAACCCGAGCCTCTCTTCAGCACAATCGATCACCATCCGCGGAAGCTCGGCGATGAACAGCCTCGGCACCGCCATCATCGTAGACGGAGCTCCTATGTCCAACAACGCCAACATGCAGACTCTCAGTCCTGTCATCAGCGGCTCGAGCACCGGAACCAACGGTCTGGGATCCCCTGCCGTGGGCGCCGATGTGCGAAGCCTCTCCACCGACAATGTAGAGTCCATAGAAGTCATACGAGGCATCCCTTCAGCCGAATATGGAGACTTGACTTCGGGTGCGGTGCTAGTCAAGTCAAAGGCGGGCAAATCCCCGCTTACCCTGAGATTCAAAACCAACCCGAACATCTACCAGGCCTCTGCCGCAAAGGGCTTCTCCCTCGGAGGCAAGGCCGGAGACCTCAACATCTCAGGGGACTACGCATACAACCAGAATTCGCTCACCATGGGGCACCAGTATTACCAGAGAGCCAGTGCCAAAGCACTCTGGACCGTGATGTTGGGAGAGAAAGCCAGCGAGACCACCTCGTTCACGTTCAACTACGGACGCAACCGCAGCAAACTCAACCAGGACGACCTCAGCGCCAAAAAACAGTCTTTCGCCAACGAATTCGGCCTGACTTTCAACACAAACGGACGCGCCTCAATCAACGGCGCATGGCTGCGCAGCATTAACTGGCTCGTCTCCGGAAGCCTGAGCAACAAGCGTTCCCACTACGAAGACACAGCCAACAACGCGATGAACCTCTACTCCAGGTCCATGACAGACGGGGAGATCTACAGCAACATCCCGGGAGGTCAGATCTACGATGCTTCCGGCAATCTGATCACAAACGTCTCACCGGACAGTAAAATCACAGGAGTGGTCCTTCCGTACAGTTATCAGTACCACTACGACATCTACGGCAAGGAAGTCAACGCCTTCGCCAAACTCAACGCCGACTTCGCCCACAGCTGGGGTCCGGTGAGCGAGAGGGTGCTGCTCGGAGCCGACTTCAAGACGGACGGCAACCTCGGGGACGGTTCCGTGTATGACGAGAACTACCCTCCGTTCAGGAACGTGGGCAACGCCGAATCCGGATACAGGGCAAGGCCGTACTACGACATACCTTTCGTCAACCAGCTGGGCCTCTATGCCGAGAATTACTTCACCCTGGCGTTTGCCGGACGGGAGCTCAACCTCACAGCTGGACTGCGATATGACAGGATAAACGGGTTGAATTCACTCGCCCCGCGCATCAACGCCTCCATCGACATCTTCCCGTGGATGACCCTGCGCGGCGGCTACGGACTCACCTCCAAGGCACCTACCGCCTACTACCTCTACCCGAACAAGTCATATCACGACTACATACTCTACAACGGCATTTATGCCGGCATGCCGGAAAACGAGCAGCTGCTCATAGCCAAGACCGACATCTACGATGCCACAAACGAGAATCTTGAAATCGCAATCAACCGCAAAGCCGAAGTCGGACTGGACTTCAACATCGCCGGACGCTACCGTGTGAGCCTTACCGCCTACGACGAGCAGATGGACAACGGCTACGGCTACGGCACCGATCTCAGTTCGTTCATCTGGTACCAGGCCACCTCATACACTGTAGACCACAAGGACGAAGGACAGAGGCCGGTACTCAAAGAAGACAGGACCTACAACCTCTTCTACACTGTCTACAAGCCTCTCAACGACAGCAAGACACGCAGTCGTGGAGTGGAGTACGAGATCGACCTCGGCAGGTTCGACGCCATCCGCACCTCCTTCTACATCAATGGTGCCTGGACGCACAACACCAGCACTGGCAAGGGCTACACCTTCGGCACCAGATCGAAGGCCGGAGTGGCCGAGAAGAACATCGGAATCTACGAGCCGGAACTCCGCACCAGCAACACCCAGAAGTTCAACACCACCCTCAGGGCCACCCACAACATCCCGCAGATCGGCCTCGCCGTCACACTGACCGGACAGCTGAACTGGTTCACCAAGCTCTGGACACAGTACGGCAATGACACGATGTTCATAAAGTACATCTCATACAAGGACGGGCAGGTACACGACTTCGATCCGGCACTGAAGGACGATCCGGAGTTCTCCTATATGTTCCCTTCCCTCAACGACAACAGGTTCATCGCGGAGAAATACTTCCCGACCGCCATCTTCAACCTCAACGTCAGCAAAGAGATCGGAGACATGTTCACGGCCTCGTTCTACGTCAACAACATGCTCAACTCCAGGCCTCTCTACAAAAAGAAATCGACCGGAGAGTACGTCACCCTCGGGATTCCGCTCTTCTTCGGGTTCGAGTTCAAGGTAAGCATCAGATAGAATACAAATTATCAATACGCAAAAGTCATGAAAAGATCAAGTATCGCGCTTATTGCGCTGACGGCGCTCATCGCCGTCGCCTCTTGCCAGAAAGAGGCCAAGACCGTAAGCGTCTCCGTCAACATCGACGAGACCAAACTCACAGAAGCAGGCATCCCTTCGCCTGACAGCTACACCGTGACCCTCACCAACTTCGCTACAGGCGTAAGCCTCGAGACCACAAGCGAGAACGGAGTAGCCAGCGCCTTAGGACTCGTGCCGGGACTCTACAACGTCACCGCCACCGCAGTCCAGACAGACAAGGGCTTCTCATACACCATCACCGGAGCCATGAACGATGTAAATTTCCTCAACGACGGAGAGGAGGTCACCTTGAGCGTGGACGCTGTCAAGGAAGCCGCCCTTGTCTTCAAGGAAATCTACTACACCGGCTGCCGCTTCGCCACGGATGACACAGGAGGCTCCAGCAACTACTTCCGTGACCAGTTCTATGAGATCTACAACAACAGCACACAGACCGTATACGCTGACGGGCTCTGCATCGCCGAGACCCTCTATGCCAACTACGACTTCACAATCTTCCTTGATTGGCCTATCGAGAACCCGGAAAACTACGTCTTCTGCGACACCGTATGGCAGATTCCGGGCGACGGAACCCAATATCCTATAGCTCCGGGCGAATCCATCATCATCGCACAGTGGGGCACCAACCACAAGGCCGACAACCTGACCAAGGGCGCTTCACCTGTCGACCTTAGCGGAGCCGAGTTCGAAGCTGTCGAGAAGGAAAGCACAACCTGGAACGGCATCGTCCTCACAGACAATGCCGCCGTCAACATGAAGCAGGTCATCGATGCCGACGGATACCAGACCCCTCAGTGGCTTACTCCGGTGAGCGGTGGCGCCTATGTCATCTTCAAGCCGTCCGCACCTCTGAAGAACGAGGACTTCATCGTCGCCACCAACGCTGACTGGGGCAATGTCGCAAGGGAGATTCCTATCAGCGACGTGATTGACGCGGTACAGGCAGTATCCGATGAGACCCGTCTTTCAACCCTCGGACTCCCTGCTGTGCTTGACGCCGGCACCATCTGGTGCGAAGGGACCTACAGCAGCCAGAGCATCGCCCGCAAGGTCAAGGAGACCCGAGAAGACGGCACTGTAGTATATCAGGACACCAACAACACCACCAACGACTTCGAGGTCAAGACCACCCCTACTGTCCGCAGGAACGGAGCCAAGGTGCCTTCTTGGAACACCTGGATCAAGTAATTCCACAAAATGAAGAGAATCATCGTATTATCAGCATTGTTCGTCAGCCTGTGCCCTCTCGTGGCGCAGGCCGGCGGCTTTGAGGACAAAATCAGCAGCACTGCCCTCAAGGAGACCGAAATCCGCAACTCCCTGTGGCGCGGCAGCTCTTCCGCCGCCGGCCTTGCATTCAGACCGTACAGAATATTCAACACACTGGATCTGAATTACAACGGGAAATACGGAGAATATCGCGGTCTCGGAGAGGGGAAAAGCTCGACAGAAGTGTCTCTCGACACAGAGGGCGCGGCCTATCTGGGGAAATTCCTGGTCACCGGTGATTTCTCTTTCAAGAACACCTTCGACCAGGATGCGCTCTACAATGTCCTTCTCTTCCAACTGGAGGACAACATGCCTTACTACCCGATGGACGGCAAATCCAGCGGATGGAAGCGTCAATCCTACGATCTCGGCGCCGGCCTCATATCCCCAGTACTTTGGGACAGGGTGGCTTTCGGCATCGACCTTGAATACTATACCAAGGTCGGGGCCAAGCAGCTCGATCCGCGTGGGGAGACCTACAAGTATGGCCTCCAGCTCCGTCCGTCGGTGACCGTGAGCCTCGGGGAAAGCCTGCTCGGACTGAGCGCACTGTACGCTGACGGCTTCGAGAGGAGCGAGCCTTCCAACAACAACAATTGGGAAAGCCCGAAAATCTGGTACTTCCGCGGTCTCGGAGAGAGCACCCAGGGAAAGGTCGGTGACAATGACGGCATGAAAGACTGCTTCTGGCGCACCACCAGATTCGGCGGAGCGCTTCAGTACTCCTGGTCGGACGCCGTATTCGCGGAACTTGGATACACTTTCAAGCAGACCGATGCCAAGGAGAATCCGGAACTTCCAAAACGCCTGGGCACAGCCAAAGAGCACGCGCTCAGCCTCGACGCCGCCTGGATCTTCGGGCAGGACAAGTCGGACAAGCTCTCTCTTGACGCGCTGTTCTCCCTCACCGATGGCATAGAGTACGTGCAGAAGCTCAACACGGCCGCCTTCCAGCAGGAATGGATGGTCATCAGCTCCAACGCGATGTCAAGCTATACCGACATCCGAGCCAGCCTGTGCTACGACCATCTCTTCGGAGCAGCCGACCCTCGCGGATATGACTGGAAAGTCGGAGCGGAGGCATCATTCAGGATGTTCGACCAGGCCTATCTCGCTCCGGCATCCACTTCCAACGCGATGAGGGTGTATGGCGGGGTCAACGCCGACAGGCAGTTCAAATTCAAGGGCTCTGCCCTCCTTGTCGGCGTGGACGGCGGATATGCCGCAGGGCTTGGAAGCGGATATACATGCTTGAGCGCCAAAGCATACGCCACCCCGAAAGCGGCGATGGCCGATCAGGCCGACTGGCTCAACGCCAGTTATATCAAAGCCGGAGGGCGGTTGGACTGGACTATCCAAGGCTCGGGCAAAGCGAACTGGGTTCTGGGCGCAAGAGCCAGTTGGCTCAAGCCGATATCTCTCGACAAGGATAGACTTGCCGTCACAGCCTCATTCGGCATAATCTTCTAATGACATGTTTTCAAAAAAGACAATAATCATGGCATGTGCCGCGGCTCTTTCTGCAGCCACGGCATTTGCCGCTTCTCCGGTGAAGCGTTCATTTGCCATCGTCACGGAGCCGGAAACCTACAAGCACTGCTCAGCAGAGCTTGAAATCTATAGGAAGGCTGTATGCGCAGACGGCCTCGATGCTTTTCTCAGCGTCAAGGCTTGGTCCTGCCCGGATGAGCTCCGCGACAGCCTCAAAGCCTACTACAGCACACGTGGACTCGCGGGTGCCGTGTTCATCGGCGATGTGCCGATTGCCATGGTCCGCAAAGCCCAGCATCTGACATCGGCTTTCAAGATGGATGAGAACGGAAACTTCCCGATGAGGGAGTCATCCGTCCCGTCCGACAGGTTCTATGATGATTTCGACTTGAGGTTCGACTATGTATGCAGAGACACTTCCGAGACAAATCTCTTCTACTACAATCTCGCACCGGAATCTCCGCAATACATAAACTGCGACATCTACACCGGACGCATCAAGCCTTCCGCCAAGAGAGGCGACCCTTATGGGGAAATCTCACGTTACCTTCTCAAGGCGGCAGCGGCCAAGAGCGAGAACAACCAGCTCGACCACCTGATGTCCTATAGCGGAAGCGGCTCGTTCTCCAACAGTCTCGCGGCTTGGAAAGACGAGACGATAACGCTCAAGGAACAGATACCTGCCGCATTCGGTAGTTCAGACGGGGCCAAGTTCTATGTCTTCGCAATGTATCCGAAGATGAAGGACATTCTTCTCAACGAGATTTCAAGGGATGCTCTGGATCTTGCAATCTTCCATGAGCACGGGGTTCCTGACAGACAATACCTGACAGATACACCTGACCCTGAGGATGTTGACGGGTATTATGCCGATGCCCGTTTCCGCCTGCGCAGGCAGCTGCGCTCAGCCGCACGCAGAGGCAAGGACATAGATACGCTGAAAGCGGAATATATCAGCAGATACGGCATCCCGTCGGAGTGGGTTGAAGACTGGGATGATCCAAAATACGAGGTGGAGGACTCTCTGCTGGATGCCTCCACCGGAATAATGCTCGATGATGTGGCAAAAACGGCCCCAGACGTGAGGATGACCATCTTCGATGCCTGCTACAACGGGGACTTCCGCGAAGACGACTGCATCGCGTCCCGCTATATCTTCTCTGACGGCAAGGCCCTCGTCGGAATAGGGAATTCCGTCAACGTGCTTCAGGACAAGTCTTCTTCCGACCTGCTCGGCATGCTGGCTCTGGGTTACTCCGCCGGAGAGTGGATGCAACAGGTCAACATCCTGGAATCCCATATCCTCGGAGACCCGACATTCCACTTCACAGCATCTTCTGATGCCGTGAAGCCGGATCTTTCCAGTACGGACATCAAATACTGGAAGAAATACACGGCGGAGAAGTACCCTTGCGATGTGCGCGGCCTCGCCCTGCACAAACTCTTCGCCCTCGATGCTCCGGGGCTGTCCGAACTTCTTCTCAAGACATGGAAGAACTCTGACGAATACATGCTCCGTCTTCAGTGCCTGCATCTTCTTGCACACTATGACGACGGCAACTACTCCAAAGTCCTCAAGGACGGAGCGGATGATCCTTATGAGTTCATACGCCGCAAATCCACTTTCTTCATGGGCAAGGTCGGCGAGAACTGGATGGCTGACGAATTGGCAGCATTGTACCTGCGCGACTACAACTCACTGAGAGTGGCGGCAAACGTAGGTTTCGTCTGCGCACATTTCGCAGACAGCCTCTTCCTCAAGAACTTCGACAAGAGGTTGGAGGAAGCCGGATGGATCTATGACAAAGAAGCTTTCCGCAAGAAGGCGATGTCCACATTCAGTCTGGCGTACTCAATCGAGAGCGGCACAGGAAAGATCTTCACAGACAAGAACGCCTGGGGCAGAAACTTCTATATCAGCGGCATGCGCAACAACCCTTACCCTCAATATGCGATGCCTCTGCTGTCTCTGGTGATGGACAATTCCGAGAGTACCGCACTGCGCACGGAGGGGGCCGAAGCCCTGGGATGGTTTGTCCGCTACCATGGCCGCCGCGAACTCATCTCTGCCATCACAGGCTACCTCGAATCGGGCAAGAGCATGCCGCGCGAAGTGCGGGACGAGCTCGTAAAGACAAGGGCAAGACTTGAATATTACACACGATGAAGAATATGAGACATTATATCATTGCCGCGGCCATTTCCTGCGCCCTGTCCCTGACAGCGTCCGCGCAGGTCAAGATAGACGGGTGCGGCATAAAATCCAGCACGTCATTTGCCGTAATCACCGACAGCGCGACATACGCCCAGTGCGGAGAGGAACTCAAGGCCTACAAGCAGGTGCTTGAAGAAGAAGGGCTTGGCACCTGGATAGTGAGCGCCGCCTGGTCTTCGCCGGATGAAGTCAAGGCTGAAATCCTCAAACTCGCCTCAGGCAAGCCGGCTCTGGAAGGAATTGTCCTCGTGGGAGATGTCCCGATCGTCATGGTAAGGCAGGGACAGCACATGACCACCGCCTTCAAGATGAATGAGGAGATCTACCCGATCTTCGATTCCTCCGTGGCCTCGGACCGCTTCTACGATGACTTCGACCTTAAGTTCGATTTCATCAAGAGGGACAGCCTCAACACTGACCTCTTCTACTACCGTCTCTCCGAAGAGGGCGCCCAGCATCTGCGTCCGGACATCTACTCCGCCAGGATGAAGGTGCCGGCGGTCATGAAAGGTGACAAATATGAGATAATGCGCAAATACCTGCGCAAAGTCGTCAAGGCCCACAGGGAAGACAATCCTCTCGATGAACTCACCTACTTCGCCGGGCACGGCTACAACTCCGACTGCCTCACCATCTGGAGGCAGAAGCCGCTTGTCTTCAGGGAATACTTCCCTTATGCCTTCGACAAGGCCTCGCACAACCGCTTCCTCAACTTCCGCGAGGACGAACAGATGAAGTGGAACCTGCTCAGCGAGGTGGCAAGGCCGGATGTGGACCTGTTCGTCTTCAGCGAGCACGGAGCATACGACACCCAGTACATCAACGGCACCCCGATACCGAAGAACATAGAAGAGGATGTGGACCATCTCAAACGCTCGCTCGCCTCTTCCTACAAGTATTACGGGCGCGGCGCCAACAGGGCGGCATTCCTCCATGAAGTGGACTCTCTGTTCCATATCGGGGAGGAAGCTTTTGCAGACTCAGCCCTCGCAGTCTATGACAGGCTCGACTCCATCGAGACGCGCGGCATCAACATCTACCTCGATGACATCATGAAGGGCCACAGCAGCGCGAAGATGATCGTGTTCAACGCCTGCTACAACGGCTCTTTCCACAACCCGGAAGGCTACGTGGCCGGATGCCACGTGTTCGGTGACGGAGAGAGCATCGTTGCCCAGGGCAACACAATCAATGTACTGCAGGACAAGTGGGAAGACAAGCTGATGGGATACCTGTCCATCGGCGAGAGAGTCGGTATGTGGCAGAAGGAAGTGCCGTATCTGGAATCCCACCTCATCGGAGACCCTACATGGCGCTTCACACCTCATTCCAAGGCTGAAGCCAAACTCCGCGACAAACTACACAACGATCTGGTTTTCAATGCCGGCGACTCCGCAGTCTGGGAGAAATACACCCACAGCAGCGAGCCGTTGCTGAGATGCGCCGGCATCACCCATCTAAGCTACATAGATGCCAAGGCGGCACACTTCCGCGCTGCGCAGATGCTTGGCGACCCTTCCATGACAGTCAGAATCCATGCGTTCAACGCCCTCTGCACCGACCCGGAAAACGACTGCGCCGACTATGTAAGGACAGCCCTCAAGGACAGCTATGAACTCATGGCAAGAAGCGCCGTGAAGATGGCCGCAGTCCTCGGGGACACCACTCTCGTCAAGGATGTCAAAGCCTTCAGCGAGTCCCATCCGGAGATGCTCAGGGCATCCGACTACGCGTCACAAGATGCAGTGAGTGTCTTGAACGGCACACAATATTACAAGCAGTGCATCAAGAACGCGGGCGACAGAAGCCTTGCCGCAAACAGGAGGGTCAACGCCATACGCACGTTCCGCAACTCACGTTATGTGCCGGCCATCCAGCCTCTTCTGTCAGTTGTAACAGACAGCACCGATGACAGTTATGTACGCACCGTAGCCTGCGAAGCTCTCGGCTGGTATAGCCAGTCCAACTTCAGGGGAGAAATCATTTCTTCCCTTGAGAATGCCCTTGACAAGGCCGGCTCCGAGAGAGTCGCAGCAGAGATCAAGAAAACCATAAAACGCCTCAAATGGCAATGATCAAAAGAATCACAGCAACTATGATTGCTGCGGGGCTGGCTCTCACCGGCCCCGCAGTTTTCGACTGCTACGCACAGCAGACAGCCCCGTCTTCCGTGGACAATTCGCTGCTGAAATATTTTCCTCCGGTAATAGACCAGATTGGCGGCTCCTGCGCCCAGGCCTCGTATATCGGGTACATGTTCACCTACGAGATGAACCGTCTGCTCGACAGGGACGGAAGCACCCCGGATCACCAGTTCAGTTACCTATACTCATGGAACTTCATCAACGGGGGCGTCGATGAGGGCTCCATAGGGGAAGACGGGCTCAGGATAGGATTCGAGGGCGGCATAGCCACAGAAGCGGACTTCCCGTCCCAATATACAAGTTCCCAGTTCAAGTGGGCTAGCGGATATGATACCTACCTTCGCGCCATTCATCACAGAGTCAAGAAGATAACCCACTTCGAAGTACTTGACCGACAGGGTGTGGACGCCGTCCGCAACTATCTTTGGAACCGGGGAGAGCCGGGAAAGAGCGGCGGAGTAGTCACGTTCTCCTCCAGAGCCGAAGCATGGAAAATCAACACGCACTACGAAGGGCCGTCGGAGACAGGCTACAAGGCCATGCTGACAGAACTCTCACCGACCGGTGCCCACGCCATGACAATAGTAGGTTACGATGACCTTGTGGAGTTCAACGCCCCTGACGGGACCTTGAGCAAAGGTGCGTTCATCGTCTGCAACACATACGGCACAGGCTACTGGATGCACGACAGGGGCCGTTTCTATCTTCCGTACTGGTTCTGGATGCAATCAGACAGGGACACAGGGATGCTGAGCAGCCAGATGACAGGGGTCGATGTGGAGTACAGAGAGCCGAAAGTTGTGTTCAAAGTCGGAGTAGACTACAGTTCAAGGGACGATCTCTCGTTCCGCATCGGCCTCTCCAACAAGGCCTCGGACAATATCCCGATGCACGACTACGCAGTACCGATAGCACGTAACCAGGGCGGTGACTACCCGATGCAGGGCAACAACTCGTCATCGAAGATTGAATTTGCCTTCGACTTCAGCTCATACACATCGAACATAGACGATTCCGCAGAACCGAAGTTCTTCCTCACAGTCAGCCGAAACAACCGGGGCAAGGTCTACGGAAGCGGAAAGCTGACCGCGTTCTCCGTCTACGACTACCGCGAGGATAGGGAGCACCCGAGGGTCTACAGCTGCCAGGACATTTCCGGCAAGGAACTCTCCACCGGGGACAACATCTTCAGCATCTGCACGGTGGCCCCCAAGACATGCTCATACTCCCCTATCAAGTGGCTCTCCGCAGCAGGACAGCCGGTGTCAGCACCTCTTGTGCTCAAAACAGCCCACGGCAAATATGCCAAAATCCGCCTTTCCGACTACGACAGGAAAGCCGGCACCATCAAGATCAAATACACCTACGCCCCGGACGGGACAAGAAGATTCGAATAAGACAATGAGACTACTTACAACAGCTGCAGCAGTGCTCGCCGCACTTGCCCTCTCCTCCTGTCAGGGCAGCGGAAGCAGAGAAATGCCGGTAAGCGGAGAGATGACCATACACGGACTTGAAGAAGGACGCTGGACCTACTTTTCTGTCGAAAACGGTGAGCCGGTCGGCACCAGCACCTTCCTCTCTGAAGAGGAGGACGCCGCATGGGCGGAGCGCGAGGACTGGGACTTCGCCATCTGCGGAGATTATCTCAAGACCAACGGAGGCAGCTCCGGCAAAGGCGCTGGCGGCATCATGAGGGAGAACGAACACAGTTTCCAGACCCTCACCGAAGCCCCTATACAAGGTTATCTGACAGATGAAGTCGGAGTCGTCAAATAGCCACTAAACAATTCTGTAACAATTTTTAACATTCATTTAACGCGCGACCGGAGGCCCGGTCGCGTTTTTTTGTGTTCCTTTGCCGCTTGAAAAACAACGATAGATGAAAAGAATCATTCTGACTATTCTCTCTGCAGGTCTTGGTTTGACCGCAGCGGCGCAGAACAGCGAAAGTTTCACGGATACCAACGAGTATGGACAGTCAGTCGTTGCGCACAGGCTGACACCCGAAGTGCAAGACGGCATCTTGGTACTGAAGAACGACAATGTCGGCTACCGTTTCTGGTTTGATGTGCGCGTACAGGCCGACGGAGCTGTGTTCTTCGGCAACAACAAGGACTATGACCCGATAGGAAACGGGATGAACATCCGCCGCGCGCGCTTCGCTGTCAAGGGAAGATTCGATGACAAATGGTACGGCGAGCTTGACACCGACTGGACAAGCGGAACGCTCGAACTCAAAGACGCCATCATCGCCTACACCGGCCTTCCGTACACGGAGTTCAGGGTCGGCAACTTCAAGGAGAACTTCTCCATCCAGAGGAACACATCCTCAAGGTATCTGACTTTCATGGAGCGTCCGATGGTCACCTCCCTCGCACCGTCAAGACATCTGGGAGTCAACGCCACTTTCGCCAAGGACTGGCTCTACGCCTCCGCCGGCGTGTTCGGCCCTGAACTCAAGGGGGCCGAGGAGATGGAGACGATGGAGGACTACAACAAGGACTTCGGCTACAATGAGGGGCTCTCCTACACCGGAAAGCTCGCATACCGTCCACTCTACAAACTAAAAGACGCGGCGCTGCACATAGGAGCGGCGTTCTCATACAGGGAGCCGAAGCTCACCTCCACAGACGGTTACCGCGTGGCACGGTACAGTTCGCGCAACTCCACCAGTATCAATCGGAAGAAATACCTTGACACTGATGTCATAAAGGGGGTTGACCACGAGATCGCCTACACCTTCGAACTCGCCGGATACTGGAAGGCCCTGCGCTACGAAGGAGCATATATCGCCCGTTCTGCCATCCTTGACAGGAGCGTCAACGATAAGGGACCGCAGACCGCCGATGGCTGGTATGTCCAGGCGAGCTGGCTGCTCTTCGGGGGCGAACACAGCTACGATTCAGACCGCGGCAAGTTCAACAAAATCACAAGAGGGCGCAGCTGGGGAGACCTCGAATATTGTCTCCGCTACGAATCCTGTGACTTCAACACGGCAGACTACTTCGGCGGCAGCGCCGATGCCATCACGGTAGGCCTCAACTACTACCCGAGCTCCAACGTGAAGATCATGCTCAATTACCAGTTCAACAACAACGACCGCTATGCCAACGGCAAGGGCAAGTACTACGTCGGACACGATGCCTCCGGCAAACCGACCAAGGATTATAAGAAGGTGGTCGAGGAGGCCGGACAAGGCGGAGTGGACTACAACATGGTTGCCCTCAGATTCCAGATCTCATTCTAGTTAGTAAAATATTATAGACAATGAAAAAGACAGCAAGATTCATTTCAGCTGCACTGCTTGCAGCACTCTTCATCTCATGCGAAAAGGACAAGGCCTACGATGGCCCAGCAGATGAGAACAATATCGACTATACCGGGCTTGTCCTCAACGAGCTCAACGGCAACGACAAGTTCATCGAGCTATACAACGGAGCCGCTGCAGACATCGACATCACAGGCATCCAGATCAGCAAGGATGACAACGGCATCGTCTGGACAGCTCCTTCACGCACCATAAAAGCCGGGGAATATCTGCTTCTCTACAGCGAGGACGTGGTGATCGCGGGAGAGGCACAGGAAGGTTACGATAAGACTCTAGTATTCAGCAGCGGACTCTCTGCCAAGAAGGCTGTGCATATAACTCTTCTCAAGCCTGACGGAAGCAACGCTGTGGACGACTTCAATCTGGTCAACCACCCGACACCTGGCGAGAAGATAAAGGGTTCATATGGCCGCAACAAGGACGGCAAGTGGTATATCCAGCCTGAGGCTACCCCCGGCAAGGCCAACGTGGACGGCACGGAAGCGCTCAAACTCGGAGAATGATGTCTGACAAAGAACTGAAAATAGGCGAGGCCTCCAAGCCTCGCTTCGAGTTCCGCTCATTCGGGCAGGATTTCAGCAAGGCGCACTACCGGATGTCAAGACTGTCCGTACCCGTGCCGGAAAAGGTCTGGGAGAGGGAGAGCGATGAGATCTACATCATCTCAAGGGCCAATGACATCAACAACACCAAGATCCGCGGCGGCAAGATGGACATAAAGACTTACATCTGCACCGTGGACGGATTCGAGCAGTGGAATCCCCTTATGAAGGGGGAATTCCCGATTTCTCGCCAAGTACTTGAGGATGAAGTATTCCCGGCTTTCATGGTACCTGTACCGGCGCTTACTCAAGAAAACTATAGTTGTGATGAGTTCCTCGCTTTGGTAAAGGCCTGTCCGGATCTGGCAGCTGTCAGAGTACACAAGCAGCGTTTCGGATACATGGTCAACGGCACCATCTGCGAATTTGGCAATGTGCTGATCAACGGGGCAAAAGTGGAGACAATCAACTCTGAATCCACCGAGATAGAGGACATACGCAAGACAGTGGCAGACTGCGGACTTGAAGGTGTGGAAAATATCAACTATCTTCAAGCCATCAAGAGGGTCATCGGAATGTCCGACAAACCCCTCGCAAACGAATAATATCACATGGGACAGGAAATTGAAAAGAAATTTCTGGTCTGCGGCGACTACAAGTCCGAGGCCACAAAAGCCACCCGCATCACCCAAGGCTACCTGAGTTCCGTACCTGAGAGGACGGTGCGCGTCAGGATCAAGGGTGACAAGGGCTACATCACAATCAAAGGAATAGGCAGCCAGAGCGGGGCGAGCCGCTTCGAATGGGAGAAGGAAATCCCGGTCGAGGATGTGCGCGAACTCCTGAAGCTGTGCGAACCGGGCATCATCGACAAGACAAGGTACATCATTCCCAAGGGCAACCACAACTTCGAGGTTGACGAGTTCTACGGCGACAACGACGGGCTCGTCGTGGCTGAAGTGGAACTCGGTGCGGAGGATGAAAGCTTCGAGCGTCCGTCGTGGCTCTCCACAGAAGTCACCGGCGACAAGCGCTACTACAACTCGATGTTGATGAAGAACCCTTACAAGAACTGGAAATAAACATGGCAGAGGCCCGTAGACGCGAACATAACCCTCTCGACATGGGAAACTACAATCTCGAGAAACTCCCGAAGATACGCAAGTCCCGATTTGAGAAAGGCATGGCCCGCATCGGCGGGCCTCTGGCAATCCTGCTCTTCATACTTTTCAACTGGGTGCTGGACATCGGTTTTCTCCAGACCCCGGAGGAGAAGTCGATGTTGGCGATATTCCTCGCCGGCATAGTGCTGTGGATGACAGAGGCCATCCCCAGCTATCTGACATCCCTCGTCATAATATTGGCCATCGTCCTCACCGGAGTTGTCCCGCAGAAGACGGCATTCGCCCAGCTCGGACATCCGGTTATGTGGCTCAACATCCTCTCGTTTGTCCTGGCTTCGATGCTGGTCAAGACAAGGGTCGCGAAGAGATTCGCGCTGTGGTTCGTGCTCAAGTTCGGGCACACGGCCAAGGGTGTGTTTTTCAGTTTCATAGTCATCAACCTCGTCCTCTCGGCCTTCATATCGGCCACCACAGCCAAGGCGACGATACTGCTGCCCATCTTCATGGTGGTCTGCGCCATCTATGGGGCCTGCGACGGTAAGCGCAACAATTTCGGGCGCAATCTGGTGCTGCAGAACCTCTTTGAAATCAATATCGGAGCCACCGGATTCCTCACCGGATCCGGGGCGCATCTTCTTGCCATTTCCCTATTTATGGGAGCCTACGGCTCTCCCATAGGCTACAGCGACTGGTTCATCGCCTGCTTCCCGCTTACGGTGATCATGATCCTGCTCGGCTGGCTGGTTGCGCAGAAGTGGGTGTTCCCGATGAGAAAGGAAGAACAGCGCCCGCAGATCGAAGGAGGCCTTGCAAGGCTGCGTACCGAACTTGATGCCATGGGCAGGATGACCGCCGAAGAGTACAGGGCCGTGGCCATATTCCTCGGCGTGCTGCTGCTTTGGGCCACCGACAAGCTTCACGGGATCGACGCCACGACCGTGGCTTTCATAGGGGCCGTGATCGCCCTGCTTCCGGGCATCGGCGTGGTGAAGTGGAACGATGTGGACATCCCCTGGCACCTGATGCTCTTCTCAGCCGGCGCCTACACTCTCGGGGCCGGTCTGGATGCCACCAAACTGCCGGCCACACTTGTAGATGTCTGCTTCAACAGTCTCGGAGTCAGTGCTCAGACACCTTTCTGGCTGCTCTATGTCATATTCACTTTCATGATGATGTACAGCGGTCTGGTCTTCCAGTCCAAGACCATGCGCACGATGATATTCATCCCCATCGCCCTCGGCGTGGAGCAGAAATTCAACCTCCCCAGGCTCAGCCTCGCATTCCCTATGGCGATGCTCATCGAGCATGTGTACGTGCTCCCGTTCAACAGCAAGCCGGCCGCCCTGCTCTACAACACCGGGCAGTACAGCTGGTCAGACACTTTCAAGTACGGCATCATCATGATGACACTCTGCTGGCTGCTGATCCTCCTCTGGGGCTGCACCGTCCTCCACTGGCTCGGCTACACCCCTCTCCCCTTCTGACCCGCGCCTTTCACCTGACGGTGAATCCGGATTCGAGAAGATCGCGGGTGCTGCCCCCGACCCAGAGTTTGTAGTCTCCGCTCTCCTGGGCGAACTGACCGTCCGCACGGGAGAACTCAAGGTCCGAAGCCTTGACGGTGAAATCCAGTGTCTGTGACTCACCGGCCTTGAGAAAGACCTTGCGGAATCCTTTGAGCTCCATCACCGGACGTGTCGTACTGCCCACAAGATCCCTGACATAAAGTTGGGCGACCTCGCTTCCGTCACGGCTCCCGCTGTTTGTCAGCTTGACGCGCACTTTCACATCCTCACCGACATTCACCGAAGGTGTAAGAACTTCAAGTCCGGAATAAGTGAACTCCGTATAGGACAGCCCGTCACCGAACCCGTAAAGCGGTCCGTTAGGAGTGAACATGTATTTGGAGATGTATTTCTCTCCGGCATTGCGTTCAGTCTTGGCGCGTCCTGTGCTCTTGTGATTATAGCGCATCGGCAGCTGACCGACTTCGTAAGGGAACGAGAGGGTAAGTTTCCCGGAAGGATTGTAATCTCCGGAAAGCACATCCGCAAGTGCAGGGCCGGCCATGGTTCCCGGGTGCCAGGTGACAAGCAGGGCATCTGCACGGGCGGCCTGATCGGCTATGGTCATCCCTCGCCCAGTAACAAGAAGTACAACCAAAGGTTTGCCTGTAGCAGCGACGGCATCGAACAGCTCACGCTGCGGCTCAGGGAGATCCAGCGAAGTGAGACTTGCCGCTTCTCCGCTGCATTTGTTCGGCAGCCCCAAGGCCATCAGCACGACATCCGCTCCACGCGCCAGCGATACGGCCCTTGCAACCCCGCCAGGTATTGATTCCAGAGCCTTGCTGCCCTCACAACTCTCTATCCTGGCTTTCGGGAAACGTTTTCTCAAGCCTGTCAGGAAAGTCACGGTACTGTCCCCCTCACCGAAGCCGGACCAGGCACCGAGCATCTCATCACCATTGTCCGCAAATGGACCGATGAGCGCAAGGCGTTCCGTTCCGGAGAGAGGCAGTATTCCTCCCTCATTTTTCAGGAGCACCATGGACTTGCGTGCCACGTCACGCGCCACTTCCTTGTTTTCAGGAAGATACATTTCCGACTTCCAGCGTCCGTTGCCGTATCTGTACGGATCCTCGAACAATCCGAGCCTGTATTTCTGCACAAGCACCTCCCGGCACATCCGGTTCACCAACTTCTCACTAACCTTGCCTTCACGGACAAGCTCAGCACCATGCTCGCGATAGCCGCTCAGCACCATCCCCATATTCAGATGGGCGTTCATCGCCATCGCGGCAGCCTGCTTGTCGTCAGCCGCCACGCCATGGTTGACCAGTTCAAAGATGGAACTGTAGTCCGACACCACGAAGCCGTCGAAGCCAAGTTCCCCGCGGAGCAGATCCTCAAGAAGACGCTTGTTGCCGGAAGCCGGGATTCCGTCATAGTCATTGAAAGAAGACATGACGCTGCCCGCACCGGCGTCAATGGCAGCCTTATACGGCGGGAGATAGAGGTTGCGGAACATCATCTCAGACATGTCCACTGTATTATATTCCCTGCCCGCCTCAGCCGCACCATAAGCGGCGAAATGCTTGACGCAGGCCAGAATCGTCGAAGAGTCGGAAAGGTCATCCCCTTGATAACCGGCCACCATATTCTCGGCCACACGACTACCGAGGTAAGGATCCTCTCCGGCACCTTCCGACACCCTGCCCCAACGGGAATCCGCAGCGATGTCGCACATCGGAGAGAACGTCCACGGATAGCCGTAGGCGGCGGACTCTGCGGCGGCCACCTGGGCATAATCACGTATCGCATCCATATCCCAAGAAGAAGCCATACCGATATTCTCCGGGAAAATGATCCTGCATCCGTGTATGACATCGTAGCCGAAAAGAATCGGAATACCGAGCCGGCTGCTGTCCACGGCGAGTCTTTGGAACCTCATGATTTCTTCCGGATCCCTGATGCTCAATATGGACCCCACGCTTCCCGCTTTTATCAGGCCCTCTATGCCCGAGGACTCTCCGCCGGGACCTGTCACCATCCCGCCATGGACAGCCATCTGGCACATCTGACCAATCTTCTCTTCGAGAGTCATTCTAGACATGAGAGAGTCTACATACTTCTGCTCTTCGTTCCGCCTGTCGCACCCAAGCAGGGCGAGGAGCAAAAGAGAGAACAATAAAATCTGCTTTTTCATTTATATGTGGTGTTTTCATGCAAGATAAGGAAAATTCCCCGGGAGATGTTATTTTTGCACAAATTTTTACAATTCAACGAGATGAAAAAAGCACTGCTGGCCGCAGCCGTGATGCTCGCGGCACTCTGCTCCTGCACGAAGGAGGGGGCAAAAAGATT
This sequence comes from Bacteroidales bacterium UBA6431, assembly GCA_002439095.1. Taxonomy (GTDB): domain Bacteria; phylum Bacteroidota; class Bacteroidia; order Bacteroidales; family UBA932; genus Cryptobacteroides. Next base: position 102,031 of record DJOT01000043.1, read on the forward strand.
TGAAGGATACTACTCCTACAAGCTCAGTGGCACGATCGAGCTGAAAGCCACGGAAGAAGAGGGCGATGCCGACCAGGACGGCACCGTCACGATAGCGCCGGACCAGCTCACGCTCACAGTAAAAAATGAGGCCGGGCAGATGAACATCCTCACCAAAGACAAGGACAACGGGGAGATGCTCATCACGATGAACGCCATCGGAGGCGACGTGACGACCATGCAGGCGACTGCCGGCTCCGACAAATTGGACATCGCCCCGACAAGCCGCAGACTTCCCGTTGAAATAACCGCAGGAAGCAGCATCTGCAACGTCATGCTGAGCGGCACGGGAGAGAAACTGGAAGATGTCGTCATCATAAACTTCACCGCCGAATCCGGTGAATACAGCTATCTCGGACGCAAGTATGAGGTAGTCGCGAGCAAGATAGAGTGTGTAGCCAGATCCAACGACTGATGAAAAAGCAACTTATTCTTCTCGCAGCAGCCGGAAGCCTCTTCTTCGGCTGCAAAGACAGGGCAGCGGACACGGACAGGACAAGCACCCCTGTCCGGGTGAAAGTCATGAAAGTAAGCGCAGACAGCACCGTCTCCTCGAAAGCCTATGTCGGGACAGTGCAGGCCGGCAGGACCATACTCCTCTCGGCAAGGCACTCCGGCACGCTGGCGGAGCTCGATGTGAAGAAAGGAGACAGGGTCAAGGCTGGCCAGATTCTGGCCAGAATAGAATCCCGGACTGTCAAGAGCGGCTATGAGATGGCGCACGCCACACTCGCCCAGGCCGAAGACGGATACCGGAGAGCCGCCCAGGTACACAGCAGCGGAAGCATCGCTGATGTCAAGATGGTGGAAGTGGAAACAAAGCTCAAGGAGGCCAGGGCGGCAGCCGCATCAGCAGATAAAGCCATGGAAGACTGCACAATAAAAGCACCGTTTGACGGGTATGCCGATGAGGTCTTCCCCGAAGAGGGCATAGAGCTCGACATCCTCAGTCCTCTGGTGCGCATTGTTGATCTTTCATCTTGCGAGGTTCACTTTTCCGTCCCGGAAGGCGAGGTGGGCAGTCTTAAAGTCGGGCAGAGAATCAGTCTGGATGTAAGCGCCACAGGCGCAGAAGGCCTGAAAGGCAGGATCACCTCAAAGGGGGTCAGCGCCTCGCCGCTGTCCCACTGCTACGACTGCATAGCAGTCCTTGACAACGGTTCCCATGGACTCATGCCCGGCATGGTCTGCAAGCTCAAACTCATAGAAGGCCTCTCACCCAGGATCATCATTCCGGCATCCGCCCTGCTCACAGACAGCGGGTGCAGATACCTCTGGCTTGCAAAGGACGGCAAGGCCATCAGGCAGGAGGTAAAGACAGGAGGGTTCGCCGGCAAGGGCGTGGTCATTACTGAAGGGCTGAAAGAAGGCGACCTGGTGATCGTGGAGGGTTATCAGAAAGTCTCTACCGGCATGGAAGTCAAGACAGAAGGGAGCCTGTGATGGAAAGCAGACGCAAATCCTTGATAGACGGGGTTATACGATATAAGCACATCGTATATCTTATCCTTGTGATGCTGATCGCTGCAGGAATCTGGGGCATCGGCAAGATGAACAAAGACGAATTCCCGACCTTCGAACTCACACAGGGCCTCGTGGCGGCAGTCTACCCCGGAGCATCCTCGCAGGAAGTCGAGCAGCAGGTGGCCAAACCCCTCGAACAGACCCTGTTCTCCATGAAGGAGGTCAACCGCAAGAACCTCCGTATAGTCTCCAAGGACGGAATATGCTACATATATGTGGATCTGACCTCCCCGATCAGCAAAAAAGACGAAGTCTGGTCCAAGATCCGCCTCAAGCTCGACGAGATCAAGTTGACCCTTCCCCCTGGGGTGCTGGCCATAATGGTGATGGACGATTTCTCCGCCATCTCCTCCAGCCTCATAGCTCTCGAATCTGAGGACAAGGGCTATGTGGAGATGAAAGAGTACGCTGACCGGCTCGCCGATGAGCTCAGGGAGATTCCGGAACTTGCGGCCGTCAAGATATACGGGGCCCAGGACGAGGAGATTGCGGTGACGCTCGATCTGGAAAGACTCTCCGCCTACGGGATCAGCCCATCTTCACTCACCCTCGGCTACCAGACATCCTCTCTCCAGGTGCCGAGCGGCAGTTTCAAGACGGGCTACACCGAATCACCGATCCATGTGAGTTCCCTTGCAAGCGATGAACAGCAGGTATCCGACCGCATAGTCTACAGCGACCCCGACGGCAACATCATACGCCTGTCCGACATCGCCACAGTGGAGCGCAGGCTCAAGGAAGCCACCTCGCTTGTGGAACAGGACGGCGGCACGGCCCTTATACTGTCAGTCGAGATGCGTCCCGACAATGACATTGTCGCTTTCGGAAAGAAACTCGACAAGGCCATAGGCGAATACGCCCGGACACTGCCTGACAGCGTCAGGCTCTCACGCATCACGGACCAGCCCAAGGTCGTGGGGACTTCGGTGTTCTCATTCCTGCGCGACCTGGTCATATCGATGCTCGTGGTCATCCTCGTGATGCTGATGCTCTTCCCGATGCGCTCGGCGCTCATTGCAAGCTCAGGTGTTCCGGTCTGCACGGCTGTGGCCCTGGCCATCATGTACCTCACCGGGATTGACCTCAACACAGTGACACTTGCCGCACTGATAGTGGTGCTGGGGATGATAGTGGACGACGCCATCATCACCATGGACGGCTACATGGACCATCTCGGCAGGGGCAAGACCCGCATCGATGCCGCCCGGGACAGTTTCCATGAACTCATCACCCCGATGTTCATGGCGACATCCTCGATAAGCCTGATGTTCTTCCCCATGCTGGGAATCATCTCCGGCTACCTCGGGGACTTCGTCCAACTGTTTCCATGGGTGATCGCCATAGCCCTGATGACTTCCCTGGCATACGCCACCTTCGTTGTACCGTCCCTCGAAACACGCTTCATCGGTGAGGCCAGGCCAAGCGGGGACAACATCATCACCCGGGCACAGAACAAGTTCTTCGGATGGATGCAGAACGCCTACGAGAAGGCACAGGATTTCTGTTTCCGTTTCCCGAAACTCACCATCCTCACGGGAATCGGGGCCATTGCCCTGGGACTGCTCATGTTCAGCCGTCTCAACGTCCAGATGATGCCTATGGCGGACAGGGACTTCTTCGCCGTGGAGGTCAACCTCGGAAGCGGGGCAAGGCTCTCCGAGACCCGGGAGGTGACGGATTCCCTCCAGATGATGATGCTCCGGGACGGGAGGATAAAGTCCGTGACGGCGTTCATAGGCAGCAGCGCCCCACGCTTCAACGCCACTTATGCCCCGTCGCTGCCGTCGGAAAGTTTCGCGCAGCTCATCGTCAAGACCAGTTCCACCACTGCCACCAAGGAGCTGCTGCCGCTCTTCGAGGAAAAATACGAACATTACTTCCCGCAGGCCCTCATCCGCATCAAGCAGATGGACTACCAGGGCTCCCTGCCTGTGGAGATCATGATCAAGGGCGATGAACCGGACTCGCTCAAGAAGGTGTCCGACAAGATTCTCGGATACATGCGCACCCTCGATGACGAGCTCAAGTGGGTGCACAGCACGGCCGATGACTGCATCAGCTGCGTGGAGGTGAAACTCGACCCTACAGCTGCAGCACAGCTCGGGGTCAACAAGGCCCTGACATCCCTCTCGCTCGCCGGAGCGTTCAATGGACAGAACATCGCCTCCGTCTGGGAAGGTGACAAGAAGATCCCGGTCAACCTCTACAGTTCTTCGGTCAGCGATGACATGGGCTACGGCACAATAGGTGACCAGTTGGTGGCGACCTCCGTGCCGGGTGTCTATGTGCCGCTCCGTCAGGTCGCGCAGATAGAGCCGGGGTTCGAACCTTCACAGAGGACACGCTATGCCGGTCAGGAGGCCGTCATCATCGCCGCCGACATGAAGTATCTCAAGAGCCAGCCGGTGTCGATGGCCAAGATCAAGAATTTCATCTCAACCATCGACATCCCCGATGGAGTGAGCATCGAGTATGCCGGCATGTCTGCCACCAACACGGCAGTAATCCCGCAGATCGCCCTCAGTTTCATCTGCGCCGTGATGGTCCTGTTCTTCTTCCTGCTCTTCCACTTCAAGAAGATCTCCCTCGCGATACTCACCATTGTGCTGAGTTCGCTCTGCCTGTTCGGAGCGTTCTTCGGGCTCTGGGTGTTCGGGCTTGATTTCAGCATAACTGCCGTCCTGGGACTCATAAGTCTGGTGGGCATCATAGTGCGCAACGGCATCATAATGTTCGAATACGCCGAGCAGCTCCGCTTCGAGGAAGGCGTTCCGGTCAAGGAAGCCGCGATGCTTGCGGGCAAGCGCAGGATGAGGCCGATATTCCTCACTTCCGCCACCACGGCCCTCGGAGTGCTGCCGATGATCATAAGCGGCGATCTGCTCTGGCTGCCGCTGGGAGTAGTGATCTGCTTCGGCACTATGCTCTCCGTATTTCTGATAACCCTCATCATGCCGGTGTCCTACTGGCAGATTTTCATCAAGGACAAGCGTTCCAAGGAGGTTGAAGCATGAAAAAGACACTGATCACACTTCTGGCCCTGATCTCCGCCACGGCCTTTTCCCAAGAGACGGTCAGGCTCACACTCGACGAATGCAGGGAAATGACACTGTCGGCAGACAGCCGGACCGCCAACGCCAGGCTGGACATCCGTGCGGCACAGTTGCTCAGACAGGAAGCGCAGGCCGAATACTTCCCTAAAATAAGTGCGATGTCGCTCGGCTACTACGCCCTTGACCCGATGATCAAGATAGGTCTCAAGGACATCCTGGGCAACAACGACCTGAGCAACAATATCCAGACCCTCATCGACGGCTACGCGGCGATGTACGGCATCACCCCGTATTACAGCGCTCTCCAGAACGCCTACGGCGCCTCTGTCAGCGTGATGCAGCCGCTCTACGCAGGAGGCAGGATAGTGACGGGCAACCGTCTGGCCGCCCTCGGGGAAGAAGCCGCACGCCTCAAACTCAAAGTACAGGAGCGGAAGAGCGGCGAACAGAGTGACGGGCTCTTCTGGCAGGTCGTCTCCTTGGAAGAGAAACAACGCACCCTCGGAGAATTCGTGCAGCTGCTCGACACCTTGTGCAAGGATGCCGAATCCGCCTGCCGCGCAGGGCTGATGACAGAAAACGAACTGCTGCAGGCCAGGCTCAAGCGCAACGAACTGCTCACAACGGGTGTGAAGCTGCGCAACGGTATCAGGCTCAGCAAGATGAACCTGTTCAACAACATCGGACAACCCTACTGCATCGTACAGGGGGCCGCGACCCGGGACAAGCCCTTCATAGACTCGATCATACTCGACGGAACCGGAGGGGAGCCGCAGCCTCCGGACATGTACTACATCGATGAGGAGAAAGTTGCCGCATCGATGGAGGAGGCCAGGCTGCTTGAACTCAATGTCGAGTCCAAACGCCTGGAGAAGAGGATGGAACTCGGCAACACCCTGCCCCAGCTGGCCGTAGGTGCGACATACGGATACTCCCGTACCATCGGGGACGGAAGGTTCAACGGCGGGGCATTCGCAATGCTCCAGATCCCCATCTCCGACTGGTGGAAGGCATCACGCAGGCTGAAAAGACTCCAGCTGGAAGTGGACAAGGCCAGCAACGAAAAAGAACTGCTGGACAAACAGGTGCTGCTGCTCGTACGCAAAAGCTGGCTGGATCTGGGCACCGCATGGGAGGAATACCTCCTCTCGTCAGAATCCGTACAGACGGCAGACCGGTCCATGCGCAGTACCAGAAGCCACTACGAAGCCGGCATGGTGCCGATGTCAGACCTGCTTCAGGCGCAGGCCTCGCTCCAGCAGGCCCTGAACTCGCAGACCGATGCACGCATATCTTACCTCAAAGCCCTGAAGACTTGGCAGGATATTTCGTATCTTTGCAGGACTGACAATTGAGACACATGATTATTTCCCCGCTGCAAGTTGCGACACCTTCCGTTGAAGATATTGCGGTCAAGGCCGACTCGGCCAAGGTGACCCTCGAGGAGTTCGCCGAGAACCTCGCCAAAGATCCCAGCACCACGCTCCAGAACCTCGGGCAGGAGGCCATCCAGTTCGGGCTCAAGATTTTGGCAGCCCTGCTTATATATCTTGTCGGAGCCTGGCTCATCAAGAAAGTCAAGAAGATGCTCTCGGCGATGTTCTCCAGAAAAAAGACGGACAAGACCCTGGCCTCGTTCGTCACGAGCCTGACAACCATCACGCTTACCATCCTGCTGATCACGGTCACCATAGGCACCCTCGGGATCAACACCACCTCGTTCGCGGCGCTTTTGGCCGCAGGAGGAATGGCCATAGGCATGGCCATGAGCGGCACGGTGCAGAACTTTGCGGGAGGGATCATGATCCTGGCTTTCAAGCCGTTCAAGGCCGGGGACTTCATCGAGGCGCAAGGCTACTCAGGAACCGTCAGTGCAGTCTCCATCACCAGCACCTACCTTACCACAATAGACAACAAGGCAGTCATCATCCCGAACGGGGCTCTGTTCAACGGCAACATCAACAACTACTCCGCCAACCCGGTACGGCGTGTGGACTGGAACGTGTGCGTCGAGTACGGGACGGACGCGAAGCGTTGTTCGGACAAGCTTCTTGAACTGGTGAAAGCGGACCCGCGGGTGATAGACAGTTCAGTAAAGGGCGCGGCAGAGCCGAGCGTTGTCCTGTCTAACCTCGGGGACAGTGCGGTGGTATTCACCGTGCGTGCCTGGGTCAAGACTGAGGACTACTGGAATGTGCTCTACGACTACAACGCCACCGTCTACACCGAACTGCCTAAAGTCGGCATCAGTTTCCCTTATCCTCAGATGGACGTCCACGTCCACCATGAATCATAGTACCATGGCCACAACCCCAGAAAGCCCGAGGAAGGCATAGACGATTTTTCTGAGGACTTCCGCCTTGATCCTGTCGAAGAGCCTGGCTCCTATCCACAGGCCTGCCAGCACCGCCGGAACACCCACCAGCCAGCCCTCAATCACAGCCGGCGTGACCAGGCCGGCCCTCGCCCTGAAAAGGGACATCATAAGATTGCCGGAGAAGAAATACCACTGGGTGAGGGCGATATATTCCCTCTTGTCCGAAGCTGCCGACATGAAGTATATCACAGCCGGAGGCCCCTGCATGGCGAAAAGCCCTCCCATCATTCCGGACAGGGTCCCGAGTCCTATCTGGAGCGGCACGGTCGGCCGGATATGGATCCGGTCGCTCAAGAAAAAGAAATACAGGCTTATCAGTATCAGCACCGCCCCGAGGACGTGCTTGAGATCGGCGCTGTCAACCCTTGTCACTATGTGCACAGCCACGAATGACACGACAAGGAAAGTCAGCAGTATGGGTATCAGTTTCCGCCAAGGGACGTATTTTATGGTGCGCAGCGCCGGAAGCATGGCCGTGACCACGGCGAGAAGTCCCGAAAGCGAAGTCGCCTCACCATAAGAGGGCAGCAGATACGGGAACATGGCCATCACGATTATCCCGAAACCGAAACCCGTGACACGCTGCACACCGCTCGCGAGCAGCGTGAACAGAAACAGGATTATGATGGTCGTCGTCTCCACGGCTTCTGCAAATATCACAAATAATTCGTATCTTGCACTGATTTTTCGCACAAAATTTTTTAACCAGTCATACACACAATGAAGCAAATTGCACTTATTCTTTCATCTCTGGCACTCGCTGCAGGCGTATCTTCCTGCGGACAGGGTGGCCAGGACACGAAGACCGCCACAGTCAACGACACCAACACGCCGCTGCACCTTCTGGCTCCGGACTATAATGTCCCTTACGGAGTTCCGGCTAAAGAGGCCGTGAAAGCCGATCTTGACAGGGTGCTCAAGTTCCTCGATGCCAACACACCTATAGGCGTCAAGGAGGACGGCACGCTGGAGAAGGGAGCCTTCCGTCTGGCCAGCTATGAGTGGGGCGTGACATATTCCGGCATGCTCAAGGCAGGAGAAACCACCGGCGATGCAGCTTTCACCAAATATACGACCGACCGCCACAGTTTCCTCGCAGAGCAGGCTCCGAAGTGGACAAAAGTGCTTAAGGACGGAGGAAAGGTCGATGCTCAGATGCGCCAGGTAGTGGATCCGCAGGTGCTTGATGATGCCGGGGCTGTATGCGTGTCCATGATCAGGGCTCAGGTCGCCGACCCGCAGCTCAACCTGCGCAGCCTCATTGACAACTACATGGACCTCATCCTCAACCGCGAGTACCGCCTCGCTGACGGGACATTCGCCAGAATGAGGCCGCTTGCCAACGCCGTATGGCTCGATGACATGTTCATGGGCGTGCCTGCCATCGCATGGTACGGCAAACTCACAGGAGAGAAAAAATACTACGATGAGGCCATCCGCCAGATCATGCTCTTCAAGGACAAGATGTGGGTTCCGGAGAAGCAGCTCTTCCGTCACGGGTGGATCGAGTCCATGGACCAGCACCCTTCATTCCACTGGGGCCGCGCCAACGGCTGGGCCATCCTCACCATGAGCGAAGTGCTCGATGTGCTCCCTAAGGGATACCCGGGAAGAGACAAGGTCCTCGAACTTTTCAGGCAGCACGCCTTCGGCCTCGCCGCCCTCCAGAGCGGAGAGGGATTCTGGCATCAGCTCCTCGACCGCAACGACTCATACCTTGAGACATCAGCCACAGCCATCTACGCCTACTGCTTCGCGCACGGCATCAACGAGGGCTGGCTCAACCCTCTCACCTACGGGCCTGAAACCTGCCTGGCATGGAACGCCGTATCCACGATGATCGATGAGGAAGGCAAGGTCAACGGCACCTGTGTCGGCACGGGCATGGCCTTCGACCCGGCATTCTACTACTACCGCCCTGTCAGCCCGTATGCGGCACACGGCTACGGTCCTGTGGTCCTCGCCGGAGCCGAGCTCATCAGACTGCTCGACAAGACTTACCCTCGCCTCAACGACAACGCCGTGCAGTTCTACAGCAAGGACTACTCAAGCCAGGGCCCGATCTTCTCAGAAGAATAAAAACACTTATAATGAAACAGATATCAGTTATGGTATCATCGGCACTGCTGCTCCTCGGGGCAGCAGTCGCCGTTGTACAGCCACACTCGTTTGCCCAAATCCAAAAAAGTGGCGATATTTTAGGAATTAAATCCCAAAAAGTGGCGAGTTTTTGGGATTTTGATTAATTTTGCAGCAAAATAGGCGTGACAATGATCTACCGAATCCAGTCCAATAAAATAAAATCCCTCATAGGTTCAGGGAAAGCCATAACTCTTATGGGAGCACGGCAAGTTGGAAAGTCAACCATACTGCATAACCTTCTGCAATCAGACAACAACGTCTTATGGTTAAACGGGGACGATGAGGACGTGCGTGACCTCTTTCGGAAGATCACCTCCACTCGACTCAAATCCATAATAGGCAGCAAGACTATCGTTGTGATAGACGAGGCTCAGCGGATTGAAGAAATTGGACTCAAAATGAAGTTGATAACAGACCAGATACCTGGAGTTCAAGTAATCGCAACCGGCAGCAGCAGCTTTGAGTTGGCATCAAAGATCAACGAATCCTTGACCGGAAGGAAAAGGGAACTGAAGCTGTATCCTGTATCTTTCACCGAAATGGTCGCGCAAACATCTTTTCTAGAAGAACAACGGATGATCCAACACAGGCTGGTTTACGGCTATTATCCGGAAGTGGTCTGCAGCCCTTCAGAAGAGAAAGTAGTCTTGAAAGAACTTACTGACAGTTACTTGTACAAAGATCTCCTCGCCATTGACCGACTCAGGAAACCCGATGTTCTTGTCCAGCTCCTGAAGGCATTGTCCCTGCAAGTAGGTAATCAGGTATCATATAATGAACTGGCACAGTTACTGGGAGTTGACCCCAAAACTGTGGAGAAATATATAGATGCCTTGGAGAAATCATATATCATTTTTCGGCTTGGCTCTTTCTCAAGGAACTTGAGGAATGAACTAAAACATAGCCGCAAGGTCTACTTTTGGGACCTCGGCATAAGAAACGCTGTCATAGGCAATTTCTCCAGTATGGAAAACAGGACGGATTGCGGAGTCCTATGGGAGAACTTCGTAATCTCCGAAAGAATGAAGTTGAAAGAATATGCCAACTCCTTCGCGCAATCATATTTCTGGAGAACGAAAGACCAAAGTGAAGTTGACTACATGGAAGAGGAAGACGGACACATCAACGCTTTTGAATTCAAATGGAACCCGGCCAAATCCAAAACAAAATGCCCCGATTCATTTTCCTCAGCCTACCCCGAAGCCTCCTTCAAAGTAATAACCCCTGACAATGTCGAAGAGTTCCTCATGACCGGAGAACAATCTCAATTATAGACAATGGCACAGTACAACTACACCATACAGGAAGTTCTGGACTTTCTGGACAAGCACGGCATCAGCTACGAGATCTACACCCATCCGCCCCTCTTCACCGTGGAGGAGGGACTTGAATACTGGAAGAAAATAGACGAGTCACACTGCGACGGCAGCGGCCCGGTTCACTGCAAGAACCTGTTTCTACGCAACCACAAGGGCAACCGGCACTACCTCGTCTCATTCGACTGCCACAAGACATTGGACATCCATTCTCTGGAGCATCTTCTCGGACAGGGAAAACTCTCATTTGCCTCTCCAGAGAGAATGTGGCGCTGCCTGCGGCTCAAGCCAGGCTCCGTGTCAGTCTTCGGGCTGATACATGACATTGACCTGCACGAGGCCGACCCGAAAGAACTCTTCGACAACGGCCACAGGGTCAAGTTCTTCTATGACTCTGACCTGCTGAAAGCCCCGGCCGTCAGCTTCCACCCCTGCGACAACACCGCCACCGTGGTCATCTCCTCCGCAGATTTCAAGCGCTTCCTGCAGATCTGGGGCGGCGAGGCCGAAGCCCTGAAGATATAAATCTTGGAAAAACGGCAGAATTACCTTAGTTTTGCCATAGAAAAAAGGCGCGGCAGAATTGCCCCCACCTTAACGGTCGAATATGCAAGAAGAGGCTATGATAAAAAGAAAGATAGACGATTACATACGTAACTATTACGCAAATACCCGTAACGCCTTGCTCATTACTGGAGCACGGCAAACAGGCAAGACATATTCAATCCGCCAGTTCGGTAAAACGTTCAAGAGCTTTATCGAAATCAATTTCATCGAGATGCCTGAAGCCGTGGCTTTATTTAAAGGTGCGACGAGCAGCAGCGATATTCTCTTCCGCCTGTCGGCAATTACTTCTGCGCCGCTCATCAAAGGTGAAACACTAATCTTTTTTGATGAAGTGCAGCAATGTCCCGACATAGTTACAGCAATCAAGTTCCTGGTGGATGACGGTTCGTATCGCTACATCTTGAGCGGTTCGCTGTTAGGGGTAGAACTGAAGGATTTGCGGTCTGAACCGGTAGGATACATGGGGGTCAAGAATATGTTTCCTCTTGATTTTGAAGAGTTCATTTCGTGCGTAGGTATCAGCGTCTCCATAATCGGGTCGCTGCGCGAAGCATGGAAGAACTGTACCGCCGTCGATGAATTTGTACACGGCAAAATCATGGAGCTGTTCCGGCTCTATCTTATTGTAGGCGGCATGCCTGCGGCAGTAAGCAAATACATCGAGAGCAACAACCTGCAAGAAGTGATGGCCGTTCAGCAGGACATCATACGTCTGTACAAACGGGATATCGCAAAGTATGATCCGGACAACAAACTTTATATCGAAGAGATTTTCAACCTTATTCCACCCGAATTGAATACCAAAAACAAACGCTTCATCTTAAAACGGCTCAATGAACACACAAAATTCGACCGGATCGAGAACAGTTTTCTGTGGTTGACAAATGCAGGCGTGGCATTGCCCGTCTATAATGTGGAAGAGCCGAAAATGCCGCTTCTGCTTGCCCGCTCACGCAATTTGTTCAAACTTTTCCAAAGCGACATCGGACTGTTGGCCTGCCAATATGCCGAGGGGATTCAGATAAGGATCATCAGAGGGGACAAAGACATCAACTTCGGTTCGATTTATGAGAATGCCGTTGCGCAAGAGCTGGTGGCGCATGGCATCACTCCCTACTATTACAACAATAAAAAGCGCGGCGAATTGGATTTCGTAATTGAACTTGATGGTAAGGTTCTGCCTATCGAGGTGAAATCCGGCAAGGATTACGAGACACACCATGCTCTGTCCAACATTATGGATTGCCCCGAATATGATCTCCCTAAAGCCGTTGTATTCAATAACGACAATATGCATGCCGCAGGCAAGATCATCTATGCCCCTATCTACATGACGATGTTTCTCGAGAAAAACAATGCGGCTCCGACTTTTTATAAAGTAGATATTTCAGGATTATAACGCGTCAGCGAACCTTCGGAAACCCGGAAGGCAGCTTAACAAAAGTGATTCTGTTTCCAAAATTCACTATATTTGTAGAACTTTAGAAACAGAATTGATGCCGAACACTTGCTTCATATCATTCCGGAGTCAGTTTTTCAAATACGGATGCTTCAGCTGGCATCAGATATTGATGTGGAATCCTGATTTCGGGGAAAACAATATCACGAGATGGATCCGGAAGGGACTTCTTGTAAGATTGAGACGCGGGTGGTTTGCTTTTCCGGAATACCTGCAGACACCCGATTTTGCCATGTACATAGCCGGCAGGATCTATAAGCCTTCATACATAAGTCTTTTCTCGGCTCTCTCATACTATGGAATGATTCCTGAAGCCGTCACCGACATCACAAGCGTCACGACACTCAAAACATCCTCATTTCTGAATAACTTCGGACAGTTCAGCTACAGTAGTGTCAAGACTTCCATGTTCTTTGGCTTTAATCTGAAACCGACGTCTGACGGCAGGACCATCACAATGGCTACAGCAGAAAAAGCCTTGATTGACCTGCTATATCTGTATCCGATATACAGCAGCGAGGACGACATGCGCGAACTGCGTCTGGATGAAGCCTTTATGCAGGACGAGTTCAACCACGGGCTGGCGGACAGTTACATAAAAACCATAGGGAGCAAGACCTTACATGACAAGATGCAGACGCTCTATAACGCATACGGAATATGATAGACATTGACATAATACGCAATTACTTCCCAGAGCCCCTACGGAGCAGCGCATCGTTTGACAAACACCTGCTGAAAGAATATCTCCAGCTGATGATTCTGGACTTCATCTCCTCATCAGAATATGCATCCGGACTTTGTTTCATAGGGGGCACAAACCTCAGGCTTATCCAGAAAATTGACCGGTTCTCAGAAAACCTCGACTTTGACTGCAAGGATATGACAAAAGAGGACTTCATGGGCCTCACCGATAAAGTTGTCTCATTTCTGCGCCGAAATGGTCTCAACGTGGAAACCCGGGACAAGGATAATCCGAAACTCACAGCGTTCCGCAGAAACCTTTATTTCCCGCTTTTTCTTCCCTATACAAGTGCCGCCAAAGGGAGTGCTTTGTTCAATGAAAATTTCAGCTCTGCTGTCGAGAGCAAAAGGACGGGATTTCTACGACACAATGTTTCTGCTGTCCCAAACCGCGCCGGATTATGCCTTCCTGAAAGGCAAAACAGGTATCGGTTCCCTGCCTGAACTCAAGCAAGCCGTAAACGGGCTGATGTCAAGGACAAACATGATATCCAAGGCCAAAGACTTTGAGCATCCGCTGTTCAACTCCAGAAACTCCGCCAAAATACTGCGGTTCGCAGACTTCATAGACTCTTTGTAGAAAGCGGCGAAATTTATTATTTTCGCAGTGTATAGGCATCATACTGTTCAACGAGTTCACGAAAAGATATGACATTCAAAGAGGTTCTCAATAAATTCCGGGAATATTCTTTTACTGAAAAAGAGAAGGGCACACGATTCGAGAGACTGATGCGGTCCTGGTTGCTGACAGACCCGAGGTATTCTCAACTCACCGAAGTTTGGCTCTGGGAAAACTTCCCGGCCAGAAAAGACTTTGGAGGGAAAGACATCGGCATAGATCTGGTAGCCCGCACAGAATTTGGTGACTATTGGGCTATACAATGCAAGTGCTATCAAGAGAACGCATTCATTGACAAGCCAGCTGTTGACTCGTTCTTGTCAACCTCAAGCAAAACTTTCCATATTCCAGATTCTTCCAAGCCAGTAAGGTTTGCTGTCAGAATGTGGATATCCACCACAGAGAAATGGGGACCGACTGCAGAAGAAGCCATACGCAATCAGGATCCACCCGTCAATAGAGTCGGCTTGACCGACCTTGAATCTTCCCCCGCTGAATGGGACAAACTCCTGCAAGGTCTGGAAGGAAAAGAAGCGTTGGTCGAAGGGAAGCACCCGATGAAGCACCAGCTCGAAGCAATTTCAAAAGCGGCTGCTCACTATAAGGAAAATGACAGGGGTAAACTCATAATGGCATGCGGTACAGGAAAGACCTACACATCTCTCGTGATGATGGAGACTCTCTTGGGCCAACGGGGTCTGGTCTTATTTATGGTCCCGTCCATATCCCTTCTAGGGCAGAGCCTCAATGCCTGGTCCGCAGATGCACGAAAGCCCATCAAAGCAATCTGCATCTGCTCTGACAGCAGAGCCTCAAGAAAAATCCAGAAAGAACTGGATTTGATTACGGACGAGGCGATAGATCTCGCAGTGCCGGCATGCACGAACCCGGATTCGATAGTCCGACAATTGAAGAATTACCGCGATTACGACGGTCTGGTGGTTGTATTTTCAACCTATCAGTCAATAGATACAGTATCCGAGGCTCAGAGAAAGCTGCTCAAGTCCACAAACGGAGAGTATGGAATATTTGATTTCATCATCTGCGATGAAGCGCACAGGACAACAGGGGTCAAGGTAAGTGACGCCGATGAAAGCAACTTCACGAAGGTTCATTCTGACGAAAATGTACGCGGGAAGAAACGTCTCTATATGACGGCCACACCCCGTCTCTATGGCGAGTCCGCAAAAATCAAAGCCTCCGAGAAGGACTGCATCCTCTGTTCAATGGATGATGAATCAGTCTACGGAAAAGAATTTTATAGAGTGAACTTCGCCTACGCTGTCGCCAATGGACTTCTGACCGACTATAAGGTCCTTGTCCTGACTGTAAGCGAAGAAGATATTCCGGACAATCTCCAGAACGAGATAAAAATGGGCTTACGCACCGAGCTTGACTACGACAATACGGCAAAACTGATAGGAGTCATCAATGGGCTGTCGAAAATCATCCGCGGTGATGAAGGGCATACTTGGGCTGCAGATCCATGCAAGATGAAGCGAGCTCTTGCATTCTGTTCTGCAATTGGAGACACTTCCAAGACAGGGACTTCCAAAAACGTCGCCGCTGTATTTCCGGAAATCGACAGACGATACAAAGAGCAGATCGGCACAGCCGCTGAGCGGGACAAGGTCGTGGACATCAGCACGAGGCACATCGACGGTTCCATGAACTCATCAGAAAGGAACGCTATACTTTCGTGGCTGAAGGATGATTGCGAAGATGGTGAGTGCAAGGTCGTCACTAACGTCAGATGCCTTTCGGAAGGCGTGGATGTCCCGGCTCTGGATGCGGTCCTGTTCCTTTCTTCCAGGAACAGCCAAGTAGATGTGGTCCAGTCCGTAGGACGTGTCATGCGGAATTTCCACAAGGGCGGAGCGGACGAAAAGAAATACGGATATATAATCATCCCTGTCGTGGTGCCTCAGGATGTGAAACCGGAAGATGCTCTCAGCGACAACAAGTACTTCAAAGTCGTCTGGGACATTCTGAATGCCCTCCGCTCACACGATGACCAGTTCAATGCGGAAGTTCAGAGACTGTCTCTCAACAAGAAGAAAGACGGAAAAGTCACCATAGGAGGAGTCGGCATCGGACACAACAGCCTTGTGGACGGATACGATCAAGACAAAGACGACGCCAAGGTTCTCAATGATTCGGAAGTTGCCCGCCAGCTTGAGTTCCGCTTCGGTGAACTTAAAGACGGCATATATGCAAAACTCGTCGAGAAATGCGGCGACAGGATGTATTGGGAGAACTGGGCAAAGGAGGTCGGGATTATCGCCCGGAAGTTCATCGACAGGATTCACCGTCTGGTCGTGACGGAACACCGGCACGAAGACGAATTCAGGAAATACCTTGACGGACTGAAAAAGAACATCAACCCGTCCGTGGATGCTGACCAGGCAATAGAGATGCTCGCACAGCACATGATCACGAAACCCGTGTTCGATGCTCTGTTTGCGGACTATGAGTTCGTCACGAACAATGCCGTAAGCCGCTCCATGCAGTCCATGATCGACATTCTTAAAGGGGAAGCCTTCGAGAAAGACACTGAAATCCTCGACAGATTCTACACCTCAGTCAAGATCAATGTCGGCAACATCGACAATCTTGAAGGGAAACAGACTGTCATCAAAAACCTGTACGAGAAGTTTTTCAAGGGTGCCTTTCCCAAGACCGTAGACACTCTCGGAATTGTCTATACACCAGTAGAATGCGTTGATTTTATCATACGCTCTGTCAATGAACTTCTCAAATCGGAGTTTGGCACTTCCCTGACCGAAGAAAATGTCCATATCCTTGATCCGTTTACAGGGACAGGAACTTTTATCACCCGCCTCCTCCAGTCCGGCCTGATCCGACCGGAGGACATGGAGAGGAAGTATCTCAACGAGGTTCATTGCAACGAAATAGTGCTTCTTGCCTATTACATCGCCGATGTCAACATAGAGAGCGTCTTCCACGAACTGGTCAAGCCCGAAAAATACCTGCCTTATGACGGAATATGCCTCACGGACACTTTCCAGCTCAACGAAGAAGGAGACAATGACATATTCTCCCAGCTGTTCCGGGAAAACTCCGAGCGCGTCATAAAGCAGAAGAAAGCCCCGGTACGCGTCATCTTCGGCAACCCTCCATACTCCGTGGGACAGAAGTCGGCAAATGACAACGCACAGAATCTCAGCTATCCCCATCTCGACAAAAGGATAGCCGATACGTATGCTGACAGTGTGAGCACCACAAACAAGAATTCCCTTTACGACTCCTATATCAAGGCGTTCCGCTGGGCCAGCGACAGGATCTCACAATGCCAAGACGGCGGAATCGTGGCATTCATAAGCAACGGAGCCTGGATAGACGGCAGCGCCCAGGAGGGTGTCAGGAGATGTTTCGAAAAAGAGTTCTCTTCTGTCTATGTGTTCAATTTGAGGGGAAATCAAAGAACAAGCGGAGAACTTTCAAGAAAAGAGGGAGGTAAGATTTTCGGTTCCGGCTCCCGCACCCCTATAGCCATCACGATTCTCGTGAATAATCCCGCAAAGAAAGGCAAAGCTGAAATACACTACCACGACATCGGAAATTACCTCTCCCGCGAGCAGAAACTCAAGATCATCCGTGACTTCAAGTCTGTAGGCTCACGGAAGATGGATTGGGAGACCATTGTCCCCAATAAAAAAGGAGACTGGATCAACCAGCGAGGAGATGAATTTGACACACTTATACCAATGGCTCCAGAGAAGAAATATGATGTGGAGGCTCAAAGTGTGTTTATTTCGTTTTCAAGAGGTCTCGAAACAGGACGTGACGCATGGGTTTATAACTATTCTAAAAATTCGTTAATCAACACAATGCGGACTTGTGTCGACTTCTATAATAGCGAGATTAATAAATTGCCCTCACTTGGAAACAGCATTGAGTTCGTAAATAAAGATCCGATGAAAATCAGTTGGACAAGTTCTTTACTGACTTATGCCGACAAAAAAGAAAGTGCCTTATTTCAGAAAGAGAAAATTTGCAATGTTCTATATCGACCATTTCAAAAATCATGGGCATATTATGGCGAAAAATTTATTCATAGAAGAGGACAATTAGAGAAGTTTTTCCAAAAGCACGAATATGAAAATCTCGTCATCTGCGTCAGCGGTATCGGGGTGACAAAAAATTTCTCCTGCATCATCTCTGATGTCATACCGGATCTGGAGCTCATCGGGAAATCCCAGTGCTTCCCACTCTACTGGTATAATGAAAAAACAGAACAGTCCGGCTCGCTTTTCGATGCCCAGCAAGACAATTTCACACGCATGGACGGCATCTCAGACTGGATTCTGAGAGAAGCGAGAAGCCGCTACGGGAACACTAAATCCCTCACAAAAGAATACATATTCTACTATGTCTACGGCTTCCTCCACAGCGGACAATACAGGGCCAAGTTTGAAGCGGAGCTGAAGAAATCTCTGCCTCGGATATCCTTCCCGGACAAAATAGAGGACTTCCTGAAATTCTACACTGCCGGCAAGAAACTGGCTGACCTGCATTTGCATTATGAGAGCGTTCCGGCCTGCCCGGATATCCATATCGAGGGTGATTCTCCAGAAGGAGACCAATACGAATTCTATTCTGTCCAGAAAATGAGATTCCCGGCTAAAGGTCAGAAGGACACAATCATCTACAATAGCAGGATTCGCATTACAGAAATTCCCGAGAAAGCATACGAGTACATCGTGAACGGTAAATCTGCCATCGAATGGATAATGGAACGTTATCAGGTGACTGTAGATGACGGCAAGGGAGGAAGCATGATCAAGAACGATCCTAACGACTGGTCACGTGAACACGGCCAGCCGCGCTACATCCTGGACCTGCTGCTTTCGGTAATTACCGTCTCCGTAAAGACTGTCGAAATCATCAAGAGTCTTCCGGAGATGAAATTTTAACGATTATTCAACTGTTGTTATGGAAAGATTATCTGAACTCTACGAGTCCCGATTCGGCGTACGGCCGGAGGAGACAGAACTGCTTCCGCTCTCCGGAAGCGCCCGCAAATACTACAGGATCAGCGGTGAGGGCGGCACGGTCATCGGCTGCATAGGCACAAACCCCGCCGAAAACAGAGCCTTTCTCACCATTGACGCGAAGTTCCGCGATGCGGGCCTGCATGCCCCGGAGGTCTACGCCGTCTCCTCGGACGGGATGGCCTATATCCAGGAAGACCTCGGCGACGGGCAGCTGTTCTCGCTTCTGCGCCCCGGCATCGCAAAAGGCAACTTCACAGAAGAGCAGCTCGACTGGCTGCATGACACCATCGCCCTGCTCCCGGCAGTGCAGTTCAAGGTGGGGCAAGGGATGGACTGGAGCGTGTGTTTCCCGGACAGGGAGTTCAATGCACGAATGGTCAATTTCGACCTCAGTTATTTCAAATACGATTTCCTGAAACTCACCGGGCTGGAGTTCGACGAGATTCGCCTGCAGGATGACTTTGACCGGCTGCGTGACGATTCCCTCGACTTCAAGGGTAACACGTTCATGTATAGGGATTTCCAGGCGCGCAACATCATGATAAAGGACGGCGAGCCGTGCTTCATCGATTTCCAGGGCGGACGCAGAGGCCCGGTACAGTACGACCTCGCCTCTTTCCTCTGGAACGCCGGCACCCACTTCTCCCCTGCCCTGCGCTCAGAGCTTGAAGCCGTGTACATCAAGGCTTTGCAAGAATACGTCAAAGTGGACGAAGAAGAGTTCCTGGAAAAGTACAGGCTCATCACCCTTGTCCGTCTGCTGCAGGAGTTCGGGGCATACGGCTTCCGGGGACTGATAGAGCGCAAGCAGCTCTTCATCGACTGCATACCCACGGCACTCGGCTGCATCCGCGAACTCACACAAGAGCCGTTCAGGCGCTACCCGTACCTCAACTCCGTACTGCGCCGCCTGTGCGAAGACTGGGACGGACGCACCATCCTCCCCGGAGTCAAGATCAGCCTGTAAAAGTTTCGGTTATGACAGAAACTTTTTCTATATTTGCAGAAAGTTTCGGTTATGACAGAAAACATCAAGAACCTTTCGCGTTACAATCCGTGGAACGGGAACAACATCGCATCAGGATTCAGACGTGATGACTATCTACGGAAAATATCCGCTTTCACCGGAAACAATCTGGTGAAAGTGCTCACAGGTCAGCGCCGTGTCGGGAAGAGCTACATCCTCAGGCAAGTCGCGATGGATCTGGTCGCCAGCGGCATAGATGACCGGAACATCTTGTTCATCAGCAAGGAGTTTTCGAGCTTTGATTTTCTTGAAACGAATAAAGAGCTTGACGACCTCATCAAAGAATACCATACAGAACTGCGCCCCTCCGGCAAGACATATATTTTCATTGATGAAGTCCAGAATATAGAAGGTTGGGAAAAAAGCGTAAACTCGCTGTCCCAAGATTTTTCCTCTCCATGCGAAGTGTTCATCAGCGGTTCAAACTCAAAGATGCTGTCCGGCGAACTGGCTTCACTGCTTTCCGGCCGATATGTTGAATTGGAGGTTTTTTCCCTCTCCTACATCGAATGGATCGGAATCACCGCAAGAGAGTCCGGACAGAAATCATACGGAGAATACCTGCAAGAAGGCGGACTTCCCGAACTGACACATCTGGGCACATCGGAAGTCAAAAGGAACTACATATCAAGTTTGAGGGATACCATACTTTTGCGCGACATAATCTCGCGCTTCAAGATACGGGATGCCAGAACCCTTGAAGATCTGTTTGTTTATCTTGTGAATAATACCACCAAGCTCTTCACTCCCAATTCAATAGTGCGCTTTTACAAAGGTAAGGGAAAATCCGTCAACTACGAGACAGTGGCGACATACCTCGGTTACCTTACCGACACTTACCTGGTCCACAAGGCTGAAAGATACAACATTCAAGGAAGAGAGGTCATAGCCGGGAACTGCAAATATTACATCAACGACCTGTCATTCCGGAATTATTTGTATCGGGGCTTTGCCTTCGGCTACGGATATGAACTTGAGAACCTCATATATCTGGATTTGAGGCGGGCCGGATACGACGTTTATGTCGGGAACATCTCCAACACGACGGAGGGACGTCAACTGGAAGTGGATTTTGTCGGCATAACCGGTGACAAGAAGATATATGTCCAGGTCGCTTACAAAATGAATGACCCGGAAACAATGAGGCGTGAATACACTCCGTTGAGCCTCATAAAAGACAGTTATCCGAAATATGTCGTCACTATGGACGAGTTCAGATTCCCCAGCAACAACGGAATCACCCATGTTCAAGCGTGGGACTTCCAGAATGAATTAAAAAAACAAGCATGACATCATACATAAAAACAGCAATGATCTTCGCGGCGGGACTCGGGACGAGGCTGAGGCCCATCACCGACTCCATGCCAAAGGCTCTCGTCAAGGTGGGCGGCGTGCCGATGCTTGAGAGGATTCTGCTCAAAATCAAAGACGCCGGAGTAAAAGATGTTGTAGTCAACGTCCACCACTTCGCCTCGCAGATTGAGGATTTCCTCTCGGCCAACGCCGGCCTCGGGATGAAGATCGACATCTCCCGCGAGCCAGGTCAAGCCCTTGAGACCGGAGGCGGAATCCGCCATGCCTCACCGCTGCTCAAGGGATGCGGGCGTTTCCTCGTACACAATGTGGACATGCTCAGCGACCTGGATCTTGAATGGTTCTTCTCTCAAGACGACCCGTCTTCGCTTGCGACGCTGCTTCTGACAGAATCCGATGATGCCGACCGCTACCTGCTCTTCGATGAGGAGATGCTGCTGCGCGGATGGACAAATGTCCGCACCGGCGAGGTTCGCAGCCCGTTCCCGGATTTCGACCCCCTCTCCTGCCGGAAATACTCGTTCTGCGGGGTGCATATCCTCTCCGAGAGGGTACTGCGCCTGATGGAAAAGTGGCCGGAAAAGTTCTCCATAATCGACTTCTATCTGTCCGCCTGCGCCATGGAAGAAATAAGGGGGATTGTAGCCAAATCTTTGAAAATCATAGACATCGGCACTCCTGAAAAGCTCGCTGAGGCGGACACCCTTGTCCGTGGAGGAGCTTTTTGACCTGAGGTCTTGCCATTGCGCTCTTTTTGACCTATATTTGCAAGGTTGTTTTACCTCATCCCTTATGAGCTTGGATAAATTGAAGCGAAATCTTCGGACTATCCCTGATTTTCCGAAGAAAGGCATCCTTTTTTACGACATCACCACCCTGTTCAAGAGTGCTGATTGCCTTGCCGAACTGAGCGACATGCTCTACGGCATGTACAGGGACAAGGGCATCACCAAGGTCGTCGGGATCGAGTCCCGGGGCTACATCATGGGCTCCATTCTGGCCGCAAGGCTCGGTGCCGGCTTCGTACCGGTGCGCAAGGAGGGCAAGCTTCCGGCCGAGGTCTTCAAGGAAGAATACGAACTGGAGTACGGCAACGCCGCCATCGAGATCCACAAGGACGCCATCACTGAAGATGACGTGGTGCTTGTGCACGATGATCTGCTCGCCACGGGCGGCACCATGGAGGCGGCACGCAGGCTCGTGGAGAGGAACCACCCGAAAGCGGTGTACCTCAACTGCATAATCGAGCTCATGGAGCTTTCGGGCCGCAAGGCCTTCCCTTCCAATACAGAATTTACATCCATATTGCAACTGTAAGTATAAGGGGCCTGCACGCAGCAGGCCCTGCCTTTTTTGTTGCGGACATTTTTACTACATATAAAAATGATGAAAAAAGTACTCATTGCGGCAGCTGTTGCCACAGCGTTCTTCGCTCAAGGAGCCAAGGCGCAGACCAACCTTCAGACTTTCTGGGACTTCGGTCGCGGTCATGTCACCACCACCCTCGAGGGCTACTACGGAGACAACTGGGGAGACACCTTCTTCTTCGTTGACTACGACTACAACACCAAAAACCCCGACGGCAAGTTCATCGGCGTCAGCGGCAGCTACTTCGAGATCGCCCGCGGGCTCAACTTCTGGAAGAACACGTCTCTGGCAGACCTCAGCGCCCATGTCGAGTACAACGGCGGAGTAGGCTTCGGCAGCCAGAACTTCCTTTTCGGCGCCGATTACCTCCTGCACAACGCCGACTACTCCAACACCTTCAAGTTCTCCCTCATGTACAAGACCTTCAGCGGCAACGCCAGCAGCGACACCCCGCTCCAGTTCACCTTCGTATGGGGCATGAAGAACCTCTTCGGCGTGGACGGCCTCAATTTCAGCGGTTTCGCCGACATCTGGGGTGAGAACACCAAAAACTGGGACGCAGACCCTGTAGATGATCAGGCAGAAGAGGGCAAATTCATCTTCATCTCAGAGCCTCAGCTCTGGTACAATGTGGGCAAGCACTTCGGCGTGGACAACCTCAACATCGGCACCGAAATCGAGCTCAGCTACAACTTCGCCGGCAACCACGGCTTCTACTGCCGTCCTTGCCTCGGCACCAAGTGGGTATTCTAACAGTGCCGCAAGATGTCTCCATTCTTATGTAAACTGTTCGGCTTCGACCCGAAGACCAACAGCGTGCGTACCGAGATCGTAGCCGGTATCACCACTTTCCTCACGATGGCGTACATCCTCGCCGTCAACCCGGGGATCTTCAGCAACATCCAGGGCATGCCTAACGGCTCCGTATTCACAGCCACGGCCCTTGCCGCCATCGTCGGCACCCTTGCGATGTCCCTCTACGCCAAGAAGCCTTTCGGACTTGCTCCGGGCATGGGCCTCAACGCCTTCTTCGTGTTCACAGTGTGTCTGGGCATGGGCTACAGCTGGCAGTTCGCCCTGACGGCCATCCTCATTGAGGGCATCATCTTCATCATCCTCTCCGCCACCAAGGTGCGCGAGATGATAGTGAATGCGATCCCGGCATCCATCAAGAACGCCATCGGAGCCGGTATCGGCCTGTACATCGCCTTCATCGGCCTGCAGAACGCCGGCATCATAGTCAACGATGACTCGACCCTCGTCGGCCTCGGCGCCCTGGGATCCAAGACCAGCATCCTCTTCATCATCGGACTCTTCCTCACAGCCATCCTTGTGGTGCTCAAGGTCAAGGGCGGCATCCTCATCGGCATGCTCGCCACCACACTTGTCGGCATCCCGATGGGTGTGACCAAGTTCGCCGGATTAGTCTCCCTGCCGGAGTCCATCTCCCCGATCTTCTGCCAGTTCGAGTGGGGGCACATCTTCACCTGGGACATGCTCGTGGTTGTCTTCACCTTCCTGTTCATCGACATGTTCGACACCATCGGAACCGTGGTCGGCGTATCCGTGAAATCCGGGATGGTGGACAAGGACGGCCACGTGGACGGCATCAGCAAGATCCTCATGGCTGACGCCGTGGCCACCACGGCAGGCGCCTGCTTCGGCACCTCCACCACCACCACTTACATCGAGAGCGCGGCAGGTGTCGCTGAAGGCGGACGTACCGGCCTCACCTCATTCGTGATAGCCCTCTGCTTCGCCATCGCCCTGCTCTTCTCCCCTGTGTTCCTCGCCATCCCGAGCGCGGCCACCGGAGCGGTGCTCGTAATTGTGGGTGTGATGATGATGAGCCCTATCCGCAACATCGACTGGAACGACTACTCAGAGGCCATCCCGGCATTCGTGACAGCCGTCATGATGCCGCTCTCATACAGCATCGCGCACGGCATCATGCTCGGCATGATCACCTACGTGGTCATCAAGGCCCTCACAGGCAAGTTCAAGAGCATAAGCGTGATGATGTGGGTTCTCGCAGTGCTCTTCGTGCTGAGGTACATATTCATGTAGTCCATCTCTTAATCTTCTACAATGCCGACGGGATTCTTTCTGCCGGCATTGTTTTTTTCCGTATCTTTGCCGTTTGCAGAGATGAAATTGATGTCCCGCATATTTTTCCCGGCTGCCGTGATGGCCATTGCTGCCGCGGGGGTCATGGACTTCGGAGAGGCTCACCCGGGCCTGTCCGGGACGCTCTCCATATCCGAGAGCCGGGACACCG
Source organism: Bacteroidales bacterium UBA6431 (assembly GCA_002439095.1). Lineage (GTDB taxonomy): Bacteria > Bacteroidota > Bacteroidia > Bacteroidales > UBA932 > Cryptobacteroides. Next base: position 126,876 of record DJOT01000043.1, read on the forward strand.
TGATCTACCCTCCGTACAACTACCGTCCGCGCGCCTCAAGGGGCGGAAGTTCCGAAGCGGACAGCCTGTACGAAGACATCTTCGAGGTTCCGGATTCATCCCTCTCCGTCAAGCGGCTGAGCCCGAGGGACTCGCTAAAGGCCCTTTTGGACTCCACCCTCTGGGACAAGCTCGACTCGATATACATCGCGGACTCCACCGCCAAGGCGAAGGCCAGGTTCGAGGCCTGGTACGCAGGACTTTCCAAAGAAGAAAGGAAGAAATACGACAGGGAGCAGCACGACAAAAAAATGATGGCCCGCGCCGACTCCATACGGGCCGTCAAGGAAGAGCAGAAAGCCATCCGCGACAGCATTCTGGAAGCCACCCCGAGAATCCTCGAGACCTACGCCGTCCCGGACTCGATGCAGTACAAGCGCATCATAGCCTGGACGCTCGACCGGGACTTCGGCAAACTAAAACCGTACATCCCGGACACGACATACAACTACCACTTCCACGACTACCCGTTCCAGCGCAACGACGTCAACGCCAGCTGGCTCGGCGTAGCCGGAAGCCCGGTCCAGTACTACAACTGGTTCAAGCGCGGCAGCACCGAAGGCGTGGAGTTCTACGATGCCCTCGAATCCTGGAGCTACTCCCCAGAGACCCTGCCCCACTACAACTCCAAGACCCCCTACACCGAACTCGCATACTTCGGCACCCTGTTCGCCGGGGATGACAAGGAATCCAACAACCTCCGCCTCTTCACCACCCAGAACATCACCCCCGCGCTGAATTTCGCCCTGCTCTATGAGAGATACGGGGGCGAGGGCATGCTGGAGAACGAGAACACGTCCAACTCCACCGCCGTAGCCCAGGTCAACTGGCTCGGGAAAAGACACACCGCCCACGCGGGCTACATCGGCAACAGCATCACGATGGGAGAGAACGGAGGAATGCAGGATCTGAAGTGGATACGGGACACGACGGTCAACTCCAGAGACATCCCAGTCAACCTCAAGACCGCGAAGAGCAAGGTCAAGAAGCGCAGTTTCTTCATAGACCAGCAGCTGCGCATCCCGTTCAGCTTCATCAACAGGATCAGGGCCGCGCGTGACAGCACCTACAGATACAACGCCGACAGCCTCGACCGCGACATCACCACCGCCTACATCGGCCACAGCGGCGAAGTGTCCATCTACTCCAGAAAATACACGGACGAGACCACCGACGAGGCATCCAAGGCGTTCTACAACAACGTCTTCAACCACGACCCTTCAGCGAGCGCCGACTCGCTCGGCGTGACGAAGATAGACAACAAGATCTACATCCGCCTCCAGCCGTGGTCCAGCGAGGCCGCAGTCTCCAAGCTCGACATCGGGATCGGAGACTACCTCAAGACCTATTTCGACAGCAGCTACGTCCGGGGAACCCGGCACAGGGAAAACTCCGTCTATGCCTACGCGGGCGTGGAGGGGCAGATCAGGAACAACTTCTTCTGGGATGCCAAGGGACGCTATGTGCTGCTCGGCCATGACTTCGGGGACTTCAGCCTCGAAGCCGACGCCCGCCTTGACCTGTACCCGTTCAGGCGGGCCCGGAAAAGTCCGCTGAGCCTCACAGCCCGGTTCGAGACCCGCCTGCAGGAGCCGACCTACTACCAGCAGCACATCAACGCCAACCACTTCGCCTGGGACAACGACTTCTCCAAGATCTCCACGACACGCCTGTCCGGAAGTCTGGAAATACCGAGATGGAAAGCCTCTCTGTCGGCAGGTTACGCCTTGATAGGCAACAATATATACTATGACAGTCAAGGCATCATACGCCAAAACGGCAACATCATAAACGTCCTGTCAGCCGATCTCCGTAAAGACTTCGCCTTCGGGCCGCTGCACCTCGACAACAGGGTGCTCCTCCAATATTCCTCTGACCAGGAGTCAGTTCCGCTTCCGGCAGTCGCTCTCAACCTCAGATACTATTTCCAGTTCACGGTGCAGAAAGTGCTCCAGATGCAACTGGGAGTCAACGGGTTCTACAATACTGCCTGGAACTCCCCGATGTGGAACCCGAACATAGGCGTGTTCTACAACCAGACGGAGCGAAGCTACACCAACGGCCCTTACTTCGACATATTCGTCAACATGCAGTGGAAGCGGGCCTGCATATTCGTCAAATACCAGAACGCCGGAGGCGGATGGCCTCTGGACAAGCACGACTTCTTCAGTTCCGACAGACATACCGTGACATTCAGCGGCATGGGAGGATTGAAACTCGGCATCTTCTGGCCGTTCTACACCCAGCCGTCCGGTAGACCGCCTGTCGGAGGGACAAACAGAAATTAACGCACTCATGCATCGCAGAGACACCCCGGCCATCATAGTCAGCACGCTGACGGCAGTCTTGATCGCCGCGAGCATCGTTGCCTCTTTCTTCAAAAAATCTCCGGAAGAAGCCGGCATACGCCCGCATATCCGCAGCATTCTGGAACTAGGACGCATGACGGACACGACCAAGGCCCTTGTAGTCGGTTACAACCACTATCTGCTCGAAAGATATGCCGAAAGCAACGGGCAGAGCATCGAAATAGACATCACCGGGAAGGATATCTCCTGGATAGACTCGCTAAAAGCCGGGAAGGTGGACATCGTGGTTGTCCCTTTTGAAGACAGCCTCGCGGTGGACAGCGTTCTGGTGTCGATACCGGTGGACAGCCTCAGCGTATGGCTCATGCGACACGATGACCACAGCAACATGGAGGACGCCAACGCCTGGATACTCGCTTGGCTGTCAAGCGAAGAGCACGACGGGATCAAAGACAGTTTCCTCAAACGATTCGATGCCTTCCGCAGCCGCCCTCGCGAGTCCATCAGCCCCTACGACAGCCTTATACGCACCCACGCCGACTCTCTCGGCTGGGACTGGAGGTTGCTCGCGGCAGTCATATATCAGGAATCCCGCTTCCACATCGAAGCCCGCTCAAGACGGGGTGCAAGCGGACTGATGCAGATGATGCCAAGGACGGCGGAACGCTATGGCATCTCCGATCCGCTCTCCCCCGAAGAGAACATCAGGGCAGGAGCACAACTGCTGGGCACGCTCATACGCAGGTACTACAAAGTGGGAGAGAACGATGAAGAGAGGTACAGATATGCCCTCGCCGCCTACAACGCGGGCGTGGGACGGGTGGACGATATCCTCAACCTCGCCAGACAACGTGGCGTGGACACTTCCCGTTGGGACAGCGTCAAAAGCGTCATCCCGGACATGAGCGACCAGGAGGTGCTCGACAGTGGAGTTGTCAAGCGCGGCCCATTCAAGGGACGCGAAACCATGGCCTATGTAGACAGGGTCATGGCAATTTATGAGGAATTCAAGAGGATTTGCCCCTAAAGCAGAGACACTTTGCCGCAATTATGCTTAACTTAGCGGCGAAAGTGTGTATTATTACAACAATTCATACAATGAAAAAGTTATTAGTGTTTATGATCCCTGTGATGATGCTGGCCTCTGCCTGCCAGTCAGGACAGAAGGGAGAGAAGGTTCCGGGCATAGATGTTTCAGACATGGACCTGACCGTATCCCCGGGAAAAGATTTCTACCAGTACGCTGACGGCGGATGGATAAAGAAACATCCGCTCAAGCCGGAGTACGCACGCTTCGGCTCATTCGACGCCCTGCGCGAAAACAATGTCGAGCGTCTCAATGCGCTTTTCGCCGAGATGGCCACCATGTCTCCGGCCAAAGGCACCACAGACCAGAAGATAGTTGACCTCTACAAGCAGGGGCTCGACTCCACCAGGCTCAACTCCGAGGGAGCCGCTCCTCTCAAGAAGTATCTTGATGCCATCTATGCAGCCACCGACAAGGCCGGACTCACAGCAGAGTTGGCTGAGCTGAACAAATACGGCGAAGGCGGTTTCTTCAGTGTCGGGGTCAGCGCAGACCTTATGGACAGCAACAACCAGGTCCTCTACCTCGGTCAGGGAGGGCTCGGCATGGGCGACCGTGACTACTATCTCGATGAGAGCAACGCGGCCCTCAAGAAGGGATACAACGAATTGCTGGCCAAACTCTTCACCCTTAGCGGTCTTGACAATGCGCAGAAAAGGGCTGACAACGCCCTGGCCACAGAAGACGCCATCGCGAAGGTGTCATGGACCAGCGTGGAAAACCGCGACTATACCAAGCAGTACAACCCGATGAGCGTGGAGCAGATAGACAAGGAGTATCCCGGCTTCGGATTCGCAAGCTTCCTCAAGGGTCTCGGCATTGAGAATCCGGGGATGATCATCGTACAGCAGCCGTCCTACTTCAAGGGATTCTCAAAGATCTGGGCAAACTCCAGTCTTGATGCCCTCAAGGACTACCTCGCCGGCCAGTTCATCAGCAGCTCCGCCTCTGCCCTTTCAGACGACTTCTACGCCGCCAACTTCGATTTCTTCAGCACTCAGATGAGCGGAGTGACCGAGCAGAAGCCAAGATGGAAGCGTGCCATGAGCGTGCCTAACAGCATCCTCGGAGAGGCCGTAGGACAGATGTATGTCAAGAAATATTTTCCGGAAGCATACAAAAACAAGGTGCTCGATCTCGTGAAGCAGCTCCAGGTTTCGCTGGGCCAGCACATCGACAGCCTCGAATGGATGTCAGACAGCACCAAGGCCTACGCAAGGGAGAAACTCGCCAACTTCACCGTCAAGATCGGTTATCCTGACAAATGGAAAGACTACAGCACCCTGTCAGTCGATCCGGAGAAGAGCTATCTTGAGAACCTGATGGCCGCCAGCGCATGGTATGTACAGGACAACCTGGGCAAGCTCGGCAAGCCGACCGACCGCAGCGAGTGGGGCATGACACCTCAGACCGTCAACGCCTACTACAATCCTACCACCAACGAGATCTGCTTCCCGGCAGCCATCCTCCAGCCGCCGTTCTTCAACGCCGACGCGGATGATGCAGTCAACTACGGAGCCATCGGTGTTGTAATCGGTCACGAGATGACCCACGGATTCGACGATCAGGGCCGCCTCTTCGACAAGGACGGCAACATGAACAACTGGTGGCGTCCGGAGGACGAAGCCGCTTTCAAGGCCAAGACCGCCGTGCTCGTGGACCAGTACAGCGAAGTTGAGATCCTCCCGGGCGTACATGCAAACGGGGCCCTATCCCTCGGCGAGAACATTGCCGACCACGGCGGACTCAGCATCGCCTACACCGCCCTCCACAACAAGCTTGCAGGCAAGGAACCTGCACCGATAGACGGTTTCACTGCAGACCAGAGATTCTACATCGGATACGCACACCTTTGGGCACAGAACGCCACCGATGAGGAAAAGGCGCGCCTGACCAAACTTGATGTACACTCCCTCGCGGAGAACAGGGTCAACGTGGCCGTGCGCAACTTCAAGACCTTCTTCGACGCTTTCGGCATCAAGGAGGGAGACCCTATGTGGAGACCTGAAAGCGAAAGAGTAAGCATCTGGTAACATGAAAGCCGAAGGCTTCATAGCCGGACGACTTCGATTCAAGGGAAGGGTGGCCGTCGCTGCGACGGCCATCTCTTTCTTTATCATAATCTTGGCTGTAAGCATCTCCGAAGGCTTCAGCCGACAGATACGCAAGGGTGCAGCCGACATCACAGGCGACATTCTGATCTGCAGCAGTGGAGGAAACTTTTTCGGTACGACAGATCCTGTACCGTCAGAACCCTCATTTGCTGAGGACATCAGATCTCTGCACGGCGTGGAGGACATCAGTCCGATAATCTGCAGGAGCGGAATAGTCCGCAAGGGAGACGAAATCCGCGGAGTTCTGTTCAAAGGAAGCGAAGCCGACACTGTCCGTATGGGAGCGAGGGTTCCGTCTGCATTGGCGTCGCAACTCGACATCCACCCGGGAGACCATGTCCAGGCCTGGTTCATCTCCGACAAGATCAAAGTCAGGAAATTCAAAGTCATAGAGATCTATGACAGCATAATCGACAATGACGACGGGCTCATAATCAAGACAAGCGCATCAGACATGAGAAGACTCAACGGATGGGGAGACTCAGATGCGTCCGCCCTTGAAGTGACGCTGTCCCCTTCATCAAGAGACAGGAAGTCGATGAAAACTCTCACGCAGGAAATCAATGCCGTCATCTACGCAAGTCCGGATGAGAACGAGAGCGGACTCGGAGCGCTCAGCGCCTCCGAAAGATTCCCCCAACTCTTCGACTGGCTCGACCTTATCGACTACAATGTCATCGCCATACTTGTGCTGATGACCATTGTGGCAGGCTTCAACATGGTCTCAGGCCTGCTCATCCTGCTCTTCCGCAACATTTCGACAATCGGCACTCTCAAGACCCTCGGCATGAAAGACAGGGACATCGCCGGAGTGTTTCTCCGCGTCGGGGCAAGGATCAGCCTCAAGGGGATGCTGATCGGCAATGGCGCCGCCCTTCTGTTCTGTGCTGTCCAAGGTCTTACGGGAGTGATACGGCTGGATCCGGCCAACTACTTCATCTCCTATGTCCCGGTAAGCATAGACCCGCTCCGCATCATTCTCACGGATGCCGCAGCTTTCATTGCGATCCAACTTCTGCTGCTCATCCCGTCACTGTTCATCTCGAAGATCGACCCTTCTTTGACTGTGAAAGCTGAATGATGGAGATGTTTTTCTGGGCGACATAGTCGTCCGGGTTGATCTTTAGCGCTTTCTTATAGTATTTCATGGCTTTTCTGGCATTGCCTTTGGCCACCTGCCAATAAGAACCGATGTTGTCTATGAACACCGTGTTGCGCGGATAGAGTTTGTTCATTCTCTGCGAGACCTTAAGGAAATACTCATAACCTTGACCGGTACCGAGATAGAAAAACGAATAACAATACTCGCCCACTGCCTGACAAAATGTTTCCTCGTCTGAGGGTTTTCCGTCAAGCGTCCATCCCTCTCCTTTCGAAGAAGTGTAAGCGTCTATCATGGACATCAGCTCCTGAGCTGCCATGTCAGGACTTTCCCCTTCATACTCAAGCAGCGCCGTAATCTTGTAAAAACGATAGCGCAGTTCCTGCGGACGCAAATCTATAGCCGTGTCAACAGCCCTCATTCCACCCGCGTACAGAGAATCCGTGAACACCGGCACTTCAAAGTAATTGACCTCACGTCCGAGAGAGTCCTTCAGGCTCAGTACCGGAGATGCGCCGAGATATTTCCTGCCCTCTTTCTGTACCACCTGCGTCCCTTTCGACTTGGCGAAAAGCAGGTTGAAACGGGCGGCGAACATGTCCGGATCCCGGGGACAAGCCGTCTCCCACTTATTGATAATGGTCTCAACCCCCACTCCAGCAGGGCCGACATTGCGCACCTGACGCTCATAAGAAGCCTTGAAAGGAGCCTGATCGGCATTCTGGGCGAAAGCCTGCACACAAAGCAGGACCAGAATCATCACGGAAATTCTTTTTCTCATATCTCTATACATTCATAAGTATCCTCCGGCCCTTCGGGAGCAGATTGTTGCACCTGGAGCCGATATTCTTCACAAAACCAAGAGGGTGACCCGCAAAAGTCACCACATTGTATCCCGGTGCCGCCCCGGCAAGGACGAGAGTGTCACGATGCAGATATTTCAGGGCCGTCTCCCGGTCCAGTTCCACGGAGGGATAATCCCCGGCGTAGGCTATGCTCAGGGCATAATCTGGATCCGGGATGAAATCCTTGCCCTTGAACTCGCCTTTACGCACACCGGCTCCACGCAATGGATGAAGCCGCCCGAGATCAAAAAGCCCGGAGCTGCGCTGCGGGGCTGTTTTCCTCAAGGCCCCGACCCACTGCCCCTCTCCAGGCACGGTTCCCGCACGGAGCAGATTTCCAGCCCTGGTAGCTTCCACCCCGTATCCGGGAAACTCGTCCATCACCGGGAAGATCTCCCCACCAAGGTTGGAAGCCGCCCATTCCAGATTGGCATCGTTCTCCTCATCCTCATAAGTGCAGGTCGAATATATCAGCACGCCGCCCTCCCTGAGGGCCGGCCACACATCGGCAAGGATACGCCTCTGACGTGCCACGCAGAGCTTCACAGTCTCGGGACTCCACTCCTCGACAGCCCTGGGGTCCTTGCGGAACATCCCCTCACCGCTGCACGGCACATCCGCTACTATCACATCGAAACCGCCCTCAAGACCGGCGAATCCTCCCGGGTCAACTGAAGTGACCGCCACACAAGGATCGCCCCACCGGGCCACATTATCGCACAATACAGAGGCCCGAGCCCTCATCACCTCATTGCTCACCAGCAGGAAATTGTCGCCCAATTGCTCCCGGCACGAAGCTGCTATGTCCGTGGTCTTGCCTCCCGGAGAGGCACACAGATCAAGCACACGCAGAGGGCCCGCACTGTCCTGGGACAAGACGAGCCTGCGGAAAATATGCCCGACGTACATCGCCGAAGAATCCTGGACATAATAACAGCCCGCGTGGAAAAGCGGGTCAAGGGTAAAACTTGGCCGGCTCCCAAGGATACGTCCATGACGGCTCCACGGGACCGGAACGCCATCCGGCCCTGCACAGCCCTTGAAAGGATTGAGCCGTATTGAGACCGAAGCCGCCTCCATCAGAGCATCCCTTCCGGCATCTGCGGCATCCGGCCTTCAGATATGTCCACCAGAGAATCGACCGCCTTGTCCAGAGCCTGCTGTATCTTGCCGCCAAGCATGGTCTTCATCATGAAATTGAGGTTGGCATCCAGCACGATGCTGAAATCCGTCCTGCCCGGCAGGGCCGAAGGGTCGAAGTGCAGGACGCCGACAAACTCCACCGGAGACTCGGTGCTTATTATCCTGATCAGGCGGTATGGCTGCCGCTCGTCAATCTTCACAGCTATGCTGAAACCCTGCACCGACACCTTCAGGTTGTCATAGTCCGCCGTGATTTCCGCCTTGTTCTGCTCCGGCATCAGTCTGGTAAAATTGCTCATGTCGCAGAATGCCATGTAAAGTTCCTCGGGACTCTTTGACACCTGTCCGTGCTTGCTGGTATAATGTGCTGTCATATTTCGTGTTTATTTGTTACTTTTGCATAAATGCAAATATAATCATTTTCCGATGCACAGGATATACTTCGAGAACCGCTGCCTGATAATCTGCAGCCCCGACGAACAGGCCCTCTCCGACCCTAATTCAGTGGAGTTCCACTTCGGCCGGACCATAAGCATCCATACCCTCGTGGACATGTTCGAAGCATCGGAGTCCTTGAGCCGCATATATATACCCACTGACAATACAGAATGGATGTACCGCAAAGTCTGCGCTGAATTCCATGAAGTCGACGCCGCCGGGGGACTCGTCTCCAACAGACGTGGGGACTACCTGCTGATCAGGCGTGGCGGCCTGTGGGATCTCCCCAAGGGGCACCGTGAAGAGGGTGAGGACATCACTGTCACGGCTCTCCGGGAAGTGCAGGAGGAGACGGGGGTGGACCAGCTTGAACTCGGGAGCCTGATATGTGTCACCGACCACTGCTACCTGCGCAACGGGATATGGCATCTCAAGCATACATGGTGGTACAACATGCTGTACACCGACCCCGTAGATCTGACTCCCCAGCGTGAAGAAGACATCACCAAAGCGGCCTGGGTCGCCAAATCCAGCCTCCCCTCCTACCTCAAAAACACGTTTCCATCCATAGTTGAAGTTTTCCGGGAAGCGAAAGTGTGAAACTTTTTGCTTGATTTATCCGTATAGTATCAGTATACAATTACGGATCAGACATGAAACTCTCACAATTCAATTTCGACCTGCCCAAGGAAAGCATAGCCACAGAGCTGATGCCAGAAGTCAACGGACACATCCAGTGGAGGGACGAATGCCGCCTGATGGTGCTCCACAAGGACAGCGGAGAAATAGAACACCGCAGGTTCAAGGACATCATAGAATACTTCGGCAAGGGCGACCGCTTCGTGCTCAACGACACCAAGGTCTTCCCGGCCAAGCTCTTGGGCAAGAAAGAAAAGACAGGCGCCGACATCATGGTGTTCCTGCTGCGCGAACTCAACAGGGAGCAGAGGCTGTGGGATGTCATAGTGGACCCGGCCCGCAAGATCCGTATAGGCAACAAACTCTATTTCGGCGACGATGACAGCATGGTCGCTGAAGTGATAGACAACACCACCTCTCGAGGCAGAACCCTCAGGTTCCTCTATGACGGCCCGTACGAAGAGTTCAAGGAAGCCCTGTTCAGCCTGGGCAAGACTCCTGTTCCGGAGTGGGTCAAGGAAAACCCTGACGAGAAGGATGCCGAGGAATTCCAGACCATCTTCGCAGCGCACGAAGGTGCCGTCTCGGCACCGGCCGCCGGACTGCATTTCAGCAGGGAGCTTTTCAGCAGGATGATACTGAAAGACATCGACAAGACTTTCATCACTGTACACATGGGCATCGGGCACTTCCGCACGGTTGACGTCGAAGACCTTTCCAAGCACAAGATGGACGGGGAGCGGTTCATAATCAGCGAAGAGGCCGCAGATCAGATCAACTCCACAAAGAGAGCCGGGCACAAAATATGTGCAGTAGGGGTCACTGTCATCCGGGCGCTGGAGACCAATGTCACTACAGAAAATGAGGTCAGACCGGCAGACAGCTGGACCAACAAGTTCATATTCCCTCCTTACAATTTCTCCGTTCCGGACGCCATAGTCTCCAATTTCCACCTCCCGGAATCCACCATGCTGATGACAGTCGCAGCATTCGGAGGCTTCGAAAAGGTGATGAACGCCTACAAGGTCGCCCTTGAAGAAGGCTATAAATTCGGCCCCTACGGAGATGCCATGCTGATCATATAAAAAGATTGCTTATCTTTGTCCAAGACTTGAATTATGAGAAATGGACAAAGAACATCTCAGGCTTGCGGGCGCGATAGCGCTCAACGCCACCCTTGGCAACCGGCCGCGCATAGCAGCACAAATAGTTGAGAATTTCAGTTCCGCGGAAGAGATTTTTTCTCTTTCGGACAAGGAACTGTCCAAACTTTTTGGACCATGGAACCATCTCGGTACGGAAGCCACCCTCGAAGCGGCATACAAAGAATACCTCGACCTTTCCGCACAAGGTGTAAATTTCATCAGCATTTTCGACAATTACGCCTACCCGCCGCTTTTGCGCGAGTGTCCTGATGCTCCCCTGCTGCTTTATGTTCGAGGAGATCCGTCGGTGCTTCTGAATCCCGGACCATTGTCAATAGTAGGGACAAGAGACATGGACAGTTATGGCCGCGACTGGTGCGTAAAACTCGTGAGAGGACTGTCAGACGCATCACCGAAACCATTGGTCGTCAGCGGACTGGCGTTCGGCATCGACATCACCGCCCACTTGGCCGCCATCGCATGCGGATTGCCCACCCTCGCGGTCATCCCCACAGGGATAGAAAAGATTTACCCGCCAAGGCACACGACAGCCGCGGAGAAGATCATAAATGCCGGAGGCGCCATCATCACCGACTATCCGCCAGGGACCATACCTATGCCTTACAACTTTCTGCGGCGCAACCGCATCATTGCCGGACTTTCAGCGACGACTCTCCTCGTCGAATCCAGATGCAAAGGCGGCGGGATGATGACAGCCCGCCTCGCCGCCGGGTACGGCAGGACAGTACTTGCCATTCCAGGAAGGCTCGACGACCAGAGATCCGCCGGATGCAACGCCCTCATCGCCGAGAAAGTCGCCGAAGCCTGCACAGGCCCCGCTTCCCTGCTGGAAGCCTGCGGATTCCGCGGCCAGACCTCAAAGGCCGCTCCCAAGGCTGAAGATATTCTGCAGAGAAGATTCGCGGACAGGTCTGACACCGGACAGATGCAGATCCTGCTCAAAGTCCTCGCAGTCATAAGATCGGAACGGGGAATCCCGGTCAGCCGGATTGCAGAAAAACTCTCTCTTGACTATCCGGCCGCTTCCAGAGCGGTATGTCTGCTGGAAAGCGAAGGCTTTATATGCACAGATGTGCTTCAGAGGTGCAGCATAAACGCCAATTTTGCTTAATTTTGCAGCGTATGGAATTTATCGACACTCATACGCACATCTCCGACAGGGCCTTCCTCGGATGCGAGGAGGAGGTGATCCTCAGAGCCGTTCAGGCAGGGGTCACAGCCATGTTCCAGGCCGATATTGACTCCAAAGAAAGGCCTGCGATGTACGGACTCACCTCAAGACATCCCGGCCTCTTATATAATATGCTCGGGCTATATCCTGGTTCGGTGGACAAAAATTGGCGAGACGAGATCGATGCCCTCCTGCAATGGAAGGACAAAGGCCCGGTAGCCATCGGCGAGATCGGCCTTGACTACCACTTCAGCGCAGAGTTCAAGGAGGAGCAGAAAGAAGCTTTCCGCACACAGCTGGAACTCGCTTCGGAGTGGGACCTTCCAGTCAATATCCACTTGAGGGATGCCACCGAGGATTTTTTCTCCATTATGGAAGACTGCCGCCATCTGCACCTGAGAGGCAACCTCCACGCCTTCGGCGGGAGCTATGAGACGTTCGACAGACTCTCAAGGCTCGGAGACTGGTATGTCGGTATAGGTGGAGTAGTCACATTCAAAAAATCCAAAATCGGAGAAGACGTGCGCAAAATCCCTCTTGAGCGCATCCTCCTGGAGACCGACGCTCCATACCTCACGCCAGTCCCGCACCGGGGCGAGCGCAACGAGAGCGCTTTCCTGCCGCTGATTGCAGAGTTCATCGCCGGACGCAAGGGCATCTCAACAGAAGAAGTGGCCACCGTCACCACATCAAACGCCAAAAAACTTTTCGCGATATGATCTTCAATCTCTTCAAGAAAACAAAGCCGCGCAGATCCGCAGTCCTGCTCATATACACCGGCGGAACCATCGGCATGAAAGAAGATCCCGCAGACGGGACCCTCAAGCCTTTTGACTTCAACGCCCTGATGGAAGAAGTCCCGGAGCTGCGCAAATTCGGTCTGGACATCGACACATACAGTTTCTCCCCTCTCATAGACTCCTCAGATGTCGAGCCCTCGCTCTGGCAGTCGCTCGCCAATCTGATTCTTGAGAAATACGACGACTATCTCGGCTTTGTCATCCTGCACGGCACGGACACCATGGCCTATAGCGCCTCGGCGCTGAGCTTCATGCTTGACAATCTGGACAAGCCGGTCATCTTCACCGGAAGCCAGCTGCCGGTGGGACAGCCGCGCACCGACGGCAAGGAGAACCTCATCTCAGCCGTCGAGATCGCCACTTCCCGGGATCTTCAGGGCCGGGCCACAGTGCCGGAAGTGTGCATATACTTCAACTCCAAGCTCTTGCGCGGCAACCGCAGCACCAAGATCAACGCCACCGGCTTCGATGCCTTCAGTTCCCCGAACTACCCTCCGCTCGCGACAGCGGGCATCAGCATCAAATACAACAGCAGCTACATACACTACCCCCAAGGCAGCCACAAAGCATTCTCGATACATACCGGTCTCGACACCAGGGTCTCAATCCTCAAGATACACCCGGGCATCACGGAGCAGGCCGTACGGGACATACTTCTGGGCAGCGGCACCAGAGCGGTGATACTTGAGACCTACGGGGCAGGCAACGCCATCTCCAAGGACTGGTTCATCCGCATAGTACGGGAGGCCGACCGGATGGGCAAAGTGCTTCTCAATGTCACACAATGCCTTAGCGGCGATGTCAACATGGACCTCTACGCTACGGGGCGGCATCTCAAGGACGCCGGCGTGATCTCGGGGCATGACACCACCACTGAAAGCGCCCTCGGAAAGCTCTTCTATCTGATGGGCAGCTACAGCGACAACGCCAAGGTCAAGGAGCTTCTGGAGATGAATCTGAAAGGCGAAATCTCAAAATAAGTATTGAATAATGAAATTTAATTGCTAAATTGCGCTGATTTTAGACGCTTGTAAATAATTATTACAACTAATACATTATTAAAGTTCATTATGAAAAAGTTTTTCATGTTTTTGGCAGTTGCCGGCCTGATGGCTTTCTCTGCCGATGTAGCTTCCGCTCAGGAGGATTCAGCCCCTGCGGCTTCCGAGGTTACCAGCCTTGCTGACCTCACCGCCGCCCAGCCAGAGGTTCCGCTTCACCAGGCCCTCAAGACCAAATTCATCGAAGGTGGTCCTGAGTTCATGTCTCTGATCATCCTCTGCCTCATCCTCGGACTTGCTCTCTCCATCGAGCGTATCCTTTACCTCACATTCTCAAAGACCAACACCAAGAAGCTTCTTGCTGATGTAGAGAAGGCTCTTGCCAACGGCGGCATCGAGGCTGCCAAGGACGTTTGCCGCAACACCCGCGGACCTGTAGCCAGCATCTTCTACCAGGGTCTCCTCCACTATGATCAGGGAGTTGACGTGGTTGAGAAGACCGTCGTTTCTTACGGCTCAGTACAGATGAGCGAGATGGAGAACGGACTTTCATGGATTTCCCTCTTCATTGCACTTGCACCTTCTCTCGGATTCCTCGGAACCGTTATCGGTATGATCGAGGCCTTCGATGCCATCCAGGCTGCCGGTGACATTTCACCTAACGTTGTCGCCGGAGGTATGAAGGTCGCCCTTATCACTACTGTAGGCGGTTTGATCGTCGCGATGATTCTTCAGGTATTCTACAACTACATCCTCTCAAAGATTGACAACATCACCATTGACATGGAGGATTCTTCAATCTCTCTCGTGGATGTACTCACGAAATACTCTCAGAAGAAATAATTTTGCAAACAGACAATCATGAAACTCAATAAATTGTTCAAATGGTGCATGGTGGCTCTCATCGTCATCAGTGCAGCGCTCATCGTCTGGGGCTTCTCTGCAGGCTTCACGACCAATGACGGGCGCGCTACTGATGTGCTGATCTACTGGGCATACGCCATGATCGGCCTCGGGCTCGTGTCCTGGGTCGTATTGGGCGGCATCATGAGCGTGAAAGCCAATCCGAAGTCCCTCATCAAGGGAGGCATCGCATTGGCAGTCATCGCTGTGGTTGTCCTCATAGCGTATTTCCTAGCACCTGCACACCCTGCATTCGGCAGGGAGGGGATGGATTCCGTCTCCACGCTCAAGCTTACTGATACCATGCTCAACCTCACGTATTTCGCAGGTGCAGCCGCCATCGTGGCCATCATCGCCGGCGAGATCCGTCTGGCTATCAACAATAGGAAATAATCATTATGTCCAGCAAGAAAACACCTGCAATCAATTCAAGTTCTACCGCGGACATAGCCTTCCTGCTCCTGTGCTACTTCCTCATGACTACAACCATGGGCACACAGACAGGTCTGGCACGTCGTCTGCCTCCTATGCCGGCTGAAAACCAGAAGGCACAGGATCAGAAAGTGAACCGCCGCAACATCATCGTTGTGAGGATCAACTCTGCGGATAGGATTTTTGCCGGAGGTGACGTTCTTGATGTGAGTCAGGTCAAGGATAAGGTCAAGAACTTCTTGACCAACCCTCTGAACGACCCTTCTCTCCCGGAGAAGGAAGTCAAGGAAATCGAGGGACTCGGAGCATATCCTGTTTCAAAGGGAGTCATCTCCCTTCAGAACGACCGCGGTACCAGTTACCGCGCATATATCGCTGTTCAGAACGAGCTCATGAAAGCCGTCAACGAACTCCGTGATGAGTTCTCCCAGAGCCACTATGGATGCAAGTTCATAGCTCTCGACGAGGAGAAGCAGGATATTGTAAAGAAGGCCATTCCTTCCAACATTTCAGAGGCCGAGCCTAAGGATATTGGTAAAAGAAGATAAAGGAGGATAAACTATGTCAATGTTCAAGAAAGAGGGAAAGAAAGACGTTCCCGCAATCGCATCAAGTTCACTCTCCGATATCGTCTTCATGCTCTTGTTCTTTTTCATGGTCACAACGCAGCTGCGTGAGACCGAGAACAAGGTCATGGTAAATATCCCTGAGGCTTCCGAAGTCACCAAACTCGTGAGAAAGGACCTCAACTCATACATCAATATCGGAACCCCTATCAGATCCCTTCAGGCCCAGTATGGTACTGAAGCCCGTATCCAGCTGAATGACTCCTTCAGGACCACAGCCGAGATCCGTGACTTCGTGGCTGCTGAGCGTGACTCCAAGAGTGAGGCTGACCGTCAGTTCATGACTATCAGCATCAGAGCGGATCAGGATGTCAGAATGGGTATCGTAACCGATGTGAAGCAGGAGCTCAGAAGATGCTCCGCACTGAGGATTATGTACTCTGCAAGAAAGCCGTCAGAATAATCCCTGCGGCCCGACAATAGAAGCAGCCCCCTTCACCGAGGGCTGCTTTTTTAAAAATAAATCAGAAGCTGATAAGATGGAATTACTTCGCACCAAAGTCAAAGACCTGCTCACTATGCCAGCCGGTCAGGATGTCCTTGCAAAAGGATGGGTAAGGACAAAAAGAGGAAACAAGGAAATAGCATTCATAGCCCTCAACGACGGCTCGACCATCAAGAATGTGCAGATCGTCGTGGACAAGAACCTTGAGACGGAACCGCTGCTCGCAAAGATCAGCACCGGTGCATGCATCGGTGTGGAAGGCAAACTTGTGGAATCCGTCGGAAGCGGTCAGTCTGTTGAAATAAAGGCAGACAAGATCGTCATCTACGGGGAATGCGACCCGATGCGATATCCGCTCCAGAAAAAAGACACTTCACTCGAATACCTAAGGTCAGTTGCGCACATGCGCCCAAGGACCAACACTTTCGGAGCGGTATTCCGTCTCAGGAGCCAGATGGCGTTCGCCATCCATGACTACTTCCACTCCAAAGGCTTCGTATACCTCAACACCCCGCTGATCACGGCTGCGGACGCGGAAGGCGCAGGACAGATGTTCCAGGTCACCACACTGGATCTGAACAATGTCCCGAAAAACAAGAAAGGCGAGCCGGACTACACCAAGGACTTCTTCGGCAAGCAGACAAGCCTTACAGTGAGCGGACAACTCGAAGGCGAACTTGGAGCCACCGCGCTTGGAGAGATCTACACATTCGGGCCGACTTTCCGCGCCGAAAATTCCAACACTCCGAGACATCTTGCCGAATTCTGGATGATCGAGCCGGAGATGGCCTTCTACGACATCAAGGACAACATGGATCTCGCAGAAGATTTCATCAAGCACCTTGTCAAATATGCGCTTGACAACTGCGCTGACGATATCCAGTTCCTCAACGACCGCTACGACCCGGAGCTCATCGACAGGCTCAAGGGCGTGATCAGCACAGAGTTCGTCCGTCTCGAATACACCGACGGCATCAAGATCCTCGAGCAGGCCGTCAAGGACGGTGTGAAGTTCGAATATCCTGTCTACTGGGGAGTGGATCTCCAGAGCGAACACGAGAGATACCTGGTCGAGCAGCACTTCGGCAAACCTGTCATCCTTACAGGCTACCCGAAAGATATCAAGGCTTTCTACATGAAACAGAACGAGGACGGAAAGACTGTCCGTGCCATGGACGTGCTCTTCCCGAAGATTGGGGAGATCATCGGAGGCTCCGAAAGGGAGGCTGACCTGCAGAAACTCGAGAACCGCATCAGCGAACTCAAGATGAGCCGGCGTACCCTGGAGTGGTACATCGACACCCGCCGCTTCGGCAGCTGTCCTCACAGCGGCTTCGGGCTCGGATTCGAGAGACTCCTGCTCTTTATCACCGGCATGGCCAACATCCGCGACGTCATACCGTTCCCGCGCACTCCGAAGAACGCAGAATATTAGGCCATGCTCGTAATCGGAATAGCCGGCGGATCAGGCTCCGGCAAAACCACTGTGGTAAAGGCCATCACCGAGAAGCTCAAAAACGAGAAGGTGGTGGTCATACCTCAGGACTCCTACTACAAGGACTCCAGCGATCTTACAGACGAGGAGAAGAGAGTCTACAACTTTGACCATCCAAACGCTATAGACTGGGAACTCTTGTGTGCACAGCTCGCTGAACTGAAAAAAGGCAGAAGTGTCAGACAGCCCGTGTATTCTTACATCTCCTGCTCGCGTTCCAAGACCGAGACGGTTGCGGTAGAGCCTGGAGATGTGATCATAATAGAGGGCATCCTGATCTTCACCTGCGAAGAGCTGCGCAAGCAGATGGACGTGAAGATTTTCGTGGATGCTGATGACGATGACCGCCTGATGAGGGTCATGGCCCGCGACATCACCGAACGTGGCAAGGATGTCCGCTGGGTGATAGAGCGCTACTCACGCACCGTGAAACCGATGTATCTCCAGTTCATCGAGCCGAGCAAGCGCTACGCCGACATCATCATCCCGCAGGGAGGGCACAACAAGGTGGCGATTGACATCATCACCAACACCATCGAGAAATCCCTCAAGGAAGAGAAGGACAAGAACAAGTGAAATTCAAGCAGATACCGGAAGAAGACAAGGCAGGACTATACCTCACCGTGATAATCCATCTCGCGGTGCTGATCGTCCTGCTCGTCTCCGGTCTGGGATATTCCCTGCACAAAGAGAACAGTTTCGTGATCGATTTCAGCCATCAAGACGAAATCGAGAAGATGCAGCAGGAGATAGACCGTCTCCAGAAGGAAGCCGCTTTCAAGGAAAGCGTCAGCGAGAAACTCCAGAAACTCCTCTCCGACAACGGAGTGAACAGTTCCGCATCGCAGGTCAAGAATGTCGCCGTGGACCGCGGAGCCCTCAAGGACGACAGGGGTACGGACGCAGATGAGCTCTACAAGGAAGCCGAGCGGCTGCAGCGGGAACTCAAGGAAGGCTACGAAATCCCCGACGAGGACAACGCATCTCTCCCGCAGAAATCAGAGCAGCGCACGCAGGGCAAGGCGCAGAACTACAGCGGCCCGTCTGTGGTCTCTTACGAACTGGCGGGGCGCAAAGCCAGCAGCCTCCCCATTCCAGCCTACCGTTGCATGGGCGGGGGTCAGGTAAAAGTATTGATTACGGTCAACCCGAAAGGCCAGGTCATCGCCGCCAAAGTGGACGAGACCGCCTCATCCGAAGACCGCTGCCTGCGCTCCTTTGCCATCAGGGCCGCAAGACTCTCCAGATTCTCCATGAAAGCCGATGCCGCACCCAAACAGGGAGGCTACATAATCTACGAGTTCATCGCGCAGTGACCTCGCCCTGCCGTAAATTATACATTTATGTATATTTTTGTAAGTTTGCCGACATGAAACGCCGTCTCCCCATACTGATGCTGATTGTCCTGCTGGTATCCTGTTCAGGGTTGTCCGACTCGCCGCAGCCATACGTGGTGCCGGAGTTCACCTCCGTGTCCAGCGATGTCTCCGGTGACGAATCAGCGCCTGTGGCAAGGCTCACGGCAAGACTCAACTCCAGCCACGGAGTGGAGAGGACAGGTTTCATGATAGGGCTCTCGGAAACCACGATGAAATACTGCCCGGCCCTTCTGTCCGGCCTCACTTTCAGCCTGACGCTGGACAATATGGATGAAGGGCATTATCTGTACTGCGCCACAGCCGGAAACTCGCTCAATGAGATCCGCTCAGCCATTGACTGGTTCACCATCAGCAAAAGCAGTCCCTCGATCCCTGACGGCGGAGATGATGACCCAGCAGAGCCACTGCCACCGCCCGGTGCCGATGGGATCACCATAAGTGACGAGAACTTCCGGGACTCGCTCCTGCTTCACTTCGACACTGACCGCAACGGCAGGCTGGAACTCTCCGAAGCCCTGGCGATAGAAGACATCCGCGTCACGACCACCAGAATAAAAACCCTTGACGGAGTGCAGTACATGAGCAATCTGAAAAACATCCGATGCTCAGGAACGCCGGATAGCAGAAGCAGGCTCACTAAACTGGATTTCAGATACAACTCAAGGCTTGAAGCTCTTGAGTGCAGTTTCTCGAGTGTCGAGCGGATTTCAATCCCCTCTTCCATCAAAGAATTGAGATGCAGATACGGATTCCTCCCACAAATCACGTTCCCCTCCGGATCTTGCCTGAAATACCTCGACGTATTCGGGAATTGCCTCACCGCCCTTGACGTTTCAGTCCTCGCCGAGCTCGAATATCTGGAGTGCGGACTCAACAGTTTCTCTACCCTCGATGTATCCGGCAACCCAAAGCTCAAGGTACTTGATCTGCGGAGCTCGCCCGAGCTGGAAGTTGTCTATCTGGCGGAGGGACAGAAAATTGAGACCATCTACGCTGACGATGGAGTCGGTTTCAGATACAAAGACCGCTGAAGCGCCAATAAAATGAACCGTTATGGACTTGATTCATGACGGGTTTATTTTTATCTTAGCGTCATATTTGGAAAGAGACAGAAAATCAATATGAAGCGACCCGTAATTCTGACACTGGCCATCCTTGCAGTATCGGCTGTATCCTGCGGAAAGACTGCACCCGATGACGGGCCTGCCAAAGACAGAATCCCCATAAGGATAGCCACTTCACTAACCAAGGTCACCGACGACGCTTTCGAGACGGGAGACAAAGTCGGAATATATCTGGTCAACCAGCATTCCCAGCTAAAATCAAAAGGCAACCACATCGACAACGCCTGCTTCACTTTCAGCGGGAGTGAATGGAAGTCAACTCAGGAGTTTTACTGGCTTGACAACGAAACGAAAGCCGACTTCTACTGCTACTTCCCCCACAGAGAGAAGATCACCAACGCCCTGCAGCCTATCCAATCCAACGCCTTGCTTGATCAGAGCAGCGAAGCGGGCTACAAAGCTTCGGATCACCTTTGGGGCAAAGCGGAAGGCATCGCCCCGACCTCCGATCCGGTTGTCCTCAACTTAAGGCATATCATGAGCTGCATACAAGTAAGCCTCAAAGCCGGGACCGGCTGGAGCGCCGAGGAGCTGAAAAACGCCAAAGTAAGCCTTCACGGGCTGATGACCTCCGGCAGCTTCAGTCTCAAGGACGGCAACATCAGCGCAAACGGCAGCAAAAACACCATACTGCCTCTAAAAACCGCTGACGGGAACTTCAGGGCCCTGGTTCCCCCGCAGAAAATCGAAGACAGCGAACTCGTGACAATAAAGCTCGGCGATAAAGAATACAAGTTCAAGACAAGTGTCACACTGGAGTCCGGCAAGATACACCGCTGCTCCATAGTGATCAACCGCATCGGAGAAGGGATTTACATCGGAGTCGATCCGTGGGAAGACGCAGGTAAAGATTTCGGAGGATCTGTAGAATGAAAAAAGCAATCATAGTGCTCTCGGCAGCGCTCGCACTCGCCTCCTGCGGTCTGAGCGACCCCCTTTCGCAGCCCGGAATCCCTGAAGAAAGCGGCGGGAAGATCAGTCTCGGCGGCGAGATTGACCAGATCTACCTCACAAGGGCCAGCGACAGCGGCTTTGCGGACAAGGACGAGATCGGAGTCTACATAGTGGATTACGACAACGCCGCACCCGGAACACTGCAAAGCAGCGGCAACAGGGCCGACAATGTCAAGCATACATTCGACGAGGCCTCCTACAAATGGGTTCCCGCAAAGGACATCTACTGGAAAGACAAGCAGACGCACATCGACGTCTACGGCTACTACCCTTACGGAAACGTAAGCGATGTGGACAACTACACATTCACCGTCAGCAGCGACCAGCGCTCCACCCCGAGGGACGGAGAACTTGGGGGCTACGAAAAGTCCGACTTCCTCTGGGGCAAGGTGACCGATGTCGCCCCGACGGACAAGCTCATCAAGATATCCTTTCACCACAGGATGGCCGGGATAAAGATTTCTCTTACTGAAGGCGAAGGCTTTGCCGACGGAGAATGGGCATCAGCAGGCAAGAACGTGCTGATAACAGGCACTAGACTTCAGGCGAGCGCAAACCTTGCCGCAGGCGAAGTGCATGCCACCGGGGACGCCGGGACAGGGTACATCATCCCACAGATCAAGGGAGACGAATACCGAGCCGTGGTCGCCCCGCAACAGATCGCCGCAGGCACCCAGCTTCTCGCCATCAGCGTGGAGGGCAGGACCTACAAGTTCAGCCGGGAGGAAACGACAGAGCTCAACTCCGGCAAGCAGCACAACTTCACCATAAGCGTGAACAAGAAGCCCGACGGGGACTTTGAATTCTCCCTCGCGGGCCAGAGCATCACAGAATGGGAGAACGATCCCATCTCCCACGACGGCACGGCCAAAGAATACATCGTGGTCAATGTGGAGACGGCCGGCACGCTGGACGAATGCCTGAAAACCGCAGGCAAAGAAGCCTCCAAAGTCAAGAATCTCAAACTCACAGGCACCATCAACGCAAGGGACTTCGCCGTGATGAAATATTGGATGACCAGTCTGAGCAGCCTCAACCTCAAGGAAGTGAACATAGCGCGTTGCGAGAGCGGTTCACTGGAATACTCTGAATCCGGCTTCAATACAGACTACTGGTACAACGGCAATGAGACAGGCGAATTACCAAGTTCAGCCCTGTCAGACAAGAATACCCTGCTCCACCTCATCCTGCCGGACAGCATCACGAAAATCGGGCAGTATGCTTTCGGCAAGTGCGAGAACCTCAGCGGAAGCCTGATCATCCCGGAAGGCGTCACAAGCATAGAGGCCACAGCTTTCTATGAATGTCGCTCTCTCACCAGTCTTTCCCTCCCGATGAGCCTCAAGTACATCGGGGAAAACGTATTCCATAACTGCGGCTTCACCTGCGAGCTGCTGCTCCCGGAGAACCTCGAGCACATAGGCAGCATGGCATTCTACAGCTGCACCGGCCTGTATGGCAGCCTCAATCTCCCGGAAGGGATCAAGCATCTGGGCGAGAATGTCTTCGGTAGTTGTTCCGGCTTTAGCGGAAGCCTCTCGATTCCTGACGGACTGACAACAATAGGTTCAGGCACATTCGGCACCTGCTATGGGCTTGACGGATCTCTCACCCTTCCGGACAACCTCACTTCTATCGGTTCTTATGCTTTCGGAGGTACAAGCTTTACAGGAGAGCTTGTGCTTCCCGAGGGCCTGCTGTCCATCGGAAGCGGCGCATTCAACGGCTGTAAATTCAGCGGGAGGCTGGCACTCCCGGAGGGGCTTCAGGTCATCAGCGATGAGGCCTTCTATGGTACAGAAAGGCTAAGCGGGACTCTGTTCATACCTGAAGATGTCGTGAGCATAGGAAAAAGCGCTTTCGTGAACAGCGGAATCGAGTCGGTTGTCCTCCCTGCAAACCTTGAGGTCATAAAGGACGGAGCGTTTTACAATTGCTTCAACCTCAGCCGTATCGTCTGCAAGAGCGAAATACCTCCATACATTATGAACGGAGCATTTGACGGCGTGTCCAAGGAGAACTTCACAGTCGAGGTACCGGAGTCGGCAGTGGCCCAATACCGGACAGCCCCGGGATGGAACGAGTTCAAGCGCATCTCCGCCTACCGCAACCTGTCAGTGAGCCCGGCCATGCTCAGTGCCCTCAACAGCAAGGCCACACGCAATCTCATGCTCTATTCGGAGGGTGACTGGACAGTCGAGAGCAAACCCGACTGGGTGAACCTCAGTCCGTCCGAGGGCAGCGGCAAGTCAAGCATAAGCCTTGAATTCTCGCAGAAGCCTTCAGGGGCGCCACGTGAAGGAGAGGTGGTCTTCAAGCTCAAGGACAAGGATTACCGCACGGCATGCAAAGTGTCACAGTACGACTTCAACCATGCCGAAGATGAAATCCTGACCATTCAGACTGCAAGCAAAGGCCCGGGAATCAACATTGTCCTGCTCGGTGACGGATACAGCGCCAAGGACATCTCTGAAGGGAAACTCCTCTCCGACATCAACGAGGCCGCAGGGCATTTCTTCAGCATCGAGCCATACAAGACATACAAGGAGTATTTCAACGTCTATGCGGGGATTTCCGTCTCCCCGGAGTCTGGAGTGG
Source organism: Bacteroidales bacterium UBA6431 (assembly GCA_002439095.1). Taxonomy (GTDB): domain Bacteria; phylum Bacteroidota; class Bacteroidia; order Bacteroidales; family UBA932; genus Cryptobacteroides. The sequence goes on from DJOT01000043.1 coordinate 150,686, forward strand.
GCGGAGTCAACACCATAGTCTACAACCGCTTCAACACCACCGCCAAAGACGGAGGCGTGCTCGGAGGGAGAAACGGGACGGAGGACCTTCTGGAAATCCTGCGGTACGCTCTCAAGGCCCCGACCGTAAACGAGGGGAATCTGGCCCAGACGCTTACAGTGATAATCCCGAACACAGCCGAATACGGCGGTACGACGTACCTCTTCGATGACGGGACGGCCATCAGTTACTGCCCGAAGAGCAGCCGCGCCTACCCTTATGACTTCCGGGGGATTATCCAGCATGAGGCCGGTGGACACGGTTTCGGCAAACTCGGAGAGGAATACATTGTGCACAATGCCTACATAGACGCCTGCTGCAACTCATACTGGGATCTTCTGAAAGCATTCGAGAAAGGCTGGTTCAGCAACCTGTCACTTTCGGGCAACATAGGCGGGGTCATCTGGAGCCATCTTCTCTTCCACGAGAAATACAAGGACTTCGTGGACATCTATGAGGGAGGGTTCATGCACTCGCGCGGAGTCTTCCGCTCGGAGTACAACAGCTGCATGAACAACTGCATCCCGTACTACAGCACCATCAGCCGTGAGCTGATAGTCCGCAGGATAAAGTCTTACGCCGGCGAAGAATTCAGTTTCGAGGACTTTGCAGACCTCGACAATATAGACGGGCGGCCGACGGTCACATCATCAAGCCTTTCCGAAGGCAGCACCCCTGCCGCAACATACCGGCATGCCCCGGTCATGGCCGGCAAACGCCCATCAATCAAATAGTCAACAACTATGAAAAAATTACTATATCTGTCACTGCTCCTGCTCGCCGCAGCCTGCTCCAAGACCGGAAAGGACGAACTCTCCGTCCGGTTCAACCTCAGATATCCGGGGCAGACCAGGGTAAGCGGAGCCTCTTTTGAGAGCGGGGACGTAACCGGACTGTATATGACAGAGTACAGTTCGGGCGTTGCCCTGCCTCTTATGATTTCCGGCAATGCTGCGAACAACGCCGCCCTCACTTTCGACGGCAGCCTCTGGACAGCAAGTCCCAAAGTATTCTGGGACAAGGGGATGAAATACGATGCCTACGGCTACTACCCCTACGGGGCTCCTTCTTCCATAGACGGCTACGGATTCAGCGTACAGCAGGATCAGTCCACCCCGCGCGAGGGCGGCACCCCTGGAGGCTATGAGATGTCAGACTTCCTCTGGGCCAAGAGCGAGGGAGTCAAGTATCCGGATGTCGTGAGCCTGGATTTCAGCCACAGGATGAGCCGGCTTGTGGTAAAACTGGTCAAAGGCAAGGATTTCAGCACAGAGCTGCCAGATGACATCAGCGTACTGGTCCACGGGACGGTGACGGACGCGCTGATAGACCTCGGGAACGGTGCTGTCGAGAAAAGGCGCAATGCCGTCACTCACAGCATCACGATGCGCAAGGACGGCCCGGACACGTTCTCGGCCATAATAGTGCCTCAGCGCATCGAGAAAAAACAGCCGCTGATCGAAGTCCTTACCGGTGATGTGTCCTATCTGCTCGAGACCCGCTTCGTTTTCAAGACTGGTGTCCAGCACAACGCCGTCATCACCCTCAACGCAGACCCGGACAAGGTCCGGATAGACATCGGCGGAGAGATCGAAGGCTGGAACTGACCTTACTTGTAAACTATAGCCGTATGCTCGTCCTTGAGTATCTCGGTGGTCTGGTCCACGGCGATGGACACGCATGAGAGAGAGGGGTTGCCGCGGCAGTCCAGAGTCTTCAGCAAGGGACAGCAACTTATGTCCAAAGTTTCCAGCGCGGCATTGGAGCAGTCCAGCACCTTTAAGGCAGGATTTCCGCTCAAATCAAGAGTCTTGAGCGGAGAACGGGACAGATACGCCTCTTCCAGAGCCGGGTTTCTGCTCAAGTCCAGAGCAGTCAGCAAAGTGGACTGGCAATAGAGCGACTTCAGCGCATCATTACCTGACAGATCAATGGATTTCAGCGGGTTGCTGTCGCACACCAGCACCTTCAAGGCAACATTGGCTTCAAGGGCAAGGTTTTCAATGGACTGCCCCGGCACGCTTAACTGCTCCAGAGATGAGAACATCTTTATCCCGGACAGAGATCTGATCCCAGGATACTTGATCGGATCCACGTCAATCTCCATGACCTGCGCAGCCTCTTCCAAGGAGATGGAAGAGTCATAATCCTTGTCGAAATTGTCAAGCAGATAACTTTTGAACTCAGGGTCCTCGATCTCAGGGACATAGATGATCCGGGTCGTCTCGGGGATATATCTCCGCTCTCCCCTGTTTATCCCGTCAATTTCATGTCCTTCAGAGAGATACAACGTCTCCAGCCCGTCACACAAGCATGACAGCGACTCCACAAGAGGATTGAGCACCAGATTGAGACTCCGCAGTGGACAGCCGTCCACATTGAGTGAGCGGAGCTTCGGATTATACCTCAGGTCAAGCTCGGTCACCTGGCTTCCCGAACAGTCCAGAACCTCAAGCCCCGCAAGAAGGTACAGCCTCGTCTGGTCGGAGACTTTGCCGCGGGCGTACAGACTCCGCAGACTGCGGTATTTGCGTACCACATCATCAAGCGGCAGCGGACTGCCCTCGCAATGCAGTTCCTCAAGTGCATCCGCGGGGATTGAAGAACTGATGTAATTAAGGGAGGTGTTGGACATGTCCAGACTCCGTATCCGCGTCTGCGAGCGCAGAACAAAGGAAGTAATCGGATTACAGGAGACATTGACCGAAGTCAGGGAGGAAAAGTCCCCAAGTTCAAGGGTTGTCAAGGCATTGCCGCTCAGATCCAGTTCCTCCAGGCTGACCATAGACTCCAACGCGACAGCCTCCAGACTTCCGCTCCCTTTACCGTCCGCGACGGAAGAGCCGGTGCAGCTCAGCCTTCTCAGTGCCGTAAGATGTTCCAGCCCGCCAAGAGAGTGCAGATTGTCAGAGCAGATGTCGATATCCTCCACTTTCCCGGCCTCTTCAACGCTGATGTAACCGTCAGCATCCGCATCCCATACGGAGAGCATATAGGCCTCAAGCACCTTGTCATCAAACACTACAGGCATGTAGAACTTCCTCTCCTCCCCGTATGCTACGCCCTTTCCGTTGATGGCGTAAGCCCTGACATAGTAGGTCTGCCCGAGCACAAGGCCGGAAACCTCCACCTTATGAACACCATATTCAGAACTGTCCACAGTCTTGGTCTTCAGTTCTATCGTGGGTTCCGGAGAAGTCGACCAGCACACACCGCACACCGCCAGGCTTCCACTGAAATTATCAGTCACAGCATATGATATGCTTACCGATGATTCGCTCAATATCACTGGCTTATCCGTACTTATACCCGGATACTGCTGCTCTATTTCAAGGATTTCTGCCCTGGAGACAAGTCTGGACACACCTCCCGAGACATAGGGTCTATAACAATACCTGACACCGAATGTAAGATCCGGAATCCGGCATGAGAATGAGTTTCCCTCCGGAGCCGGTGCTTCCACCAGTTCCATTTCATCTCCGGAAAGACCAAAAAAGAAGCCGCAGGACGCGACATTGTCCACACGGGAGAGCTGACAGGTAAGCACAAGCTCATCTCCATCAAGGCAGGCGGTGGTCTTGAGAATTGACGGGGCCAGATGCAGAGCCGGCTCCGGATCCCTGATGCAGGAAACGGAAAGCGACAGCAGCAGAAAGGAAACCAGCTTGCAGATCTTCATACAGATAACAAATATACGTTTTTCATTTAGAAGTTATTTTAAAATGAACCCAAATGAACTTGATAACACGGAGCATTATGTCTATTTTTGCCAAAATGGGTAAAGAATTGAGAAAAACTATTCCGGAGTTGAGCTATCTGCTCACGGAAGTCGAAAAAAGATACGGGAGACGGTTGGCGACATCATCTGATTTCGAAGCCCTCTCCGTCATAATCGAACACGAGTCCGGCGACGTGATCTCCGCATCGACACTCAAACGGCTCTGGGGCTATGTGACCATGAAGCCTGTCCCGCGCCAGTCCACACTTGACGTTCTGTCACGATATGTAGGCAACAAGAACTTCTATTCATTCTGCCAGCATATAAAGAACGACAACCTGTTCGAATCCAGATTCTTCTCCACCAAGTCAGTCCTTGCTTCCGACCTCAACCCGGGCGCAATCCTCATCATAGGCTGGGCCCCGGACAGGCTCGTACAGCTTGAGTATCTCGGCGGAGGCGAATTCGTGGTCAAGAAGTCCGACAACTCCAAACTTCTCGAAAACGACAGGTTCATGGCCACCTGCTTCTATATAGGTTATCCACTGCTGATCCCAAGGATTCTCCGTGGCGGAGAATACACCCCATCATATATAGCGGGGGCTACCGAGGGGCTTAACAGATTGGAAATCATAGGGGGGGGGAGAGAATGTCAATAAGCAACCCGCTCAATATCTGAACTCAGCCGCTCAAGAACCCGCTCAAGCCGGGCCTTCCTCAAAGACGAGCGTATCTCAGGAGCAGCCGCATACGCCACAAGAGAAAGAGCGATGATGACTCCGGCCACTGCCATCGCAAGTTTTCCCCTGCTGCGTCCCGCGATCGCCGACTTGACCTCCGAGACATCAGAGTAACGCTTCTCCCTGTCTTCGCGTACACACTTGGCGGACACGCGCGGACACAGACCCATCTGGCCCATCACTATCCCGAGAGAATAGATGTCGCTGCGATTATCCAGAATCTCTCCCCTCTTCTGCTCCGGAGAAGCATAGGCCATGGTACCGGCAGGCTGTTTGAATATTACAGAACTGTCCTCATCGGCAAGGCCGAAGTCTATAATCTTGACATTATGTCCATTCTTCGTCACGATGATGTTGGACGGCTTGAGGTCACGGTGTATCACCTGCTTGTGGTGCAGATAATCGAGGGCGTCGCACAACTCAAGAAGAATCTTTTTCCCCGGAAGCCGGGCACCGCTCTGGAGCAGAGAGTCAAGAGTTTCCCCTTCTATCCACTCCATCTCTATACAGTTCCCGAGTTTCGGCAAAGATATGAAGTCCAGCGTCCGGCAAAGCCCCGGATGGTCAAGTCCTTTTCCAAGTTCGTACTCCTTACGGAGCAGGCCCCCGAACAATGGGTCAGCCCCGAATTCCGGTTTCAACGACTTGAGTGCCACCAACCTGCCGCCGATTTCCGCACGGCTTATCATCGAGTACCCCTCGGTCGAGACATACACAGTCTCGACCGTCTCCTGCGCGGAGGCGGTGATCTCCTCTAATGAATCAAAAAAACATGAAGACTCTTCCATCACAATCAAAACGACTTCTACACTTTCAAATATAGTGATTTATTGATATATTTGCCTTGATGCGGATGTCTTATCTCATAATGGTTCTCCTATGCCTGCAAGGATGCCGTCACTCTGGCGGCCAGAGCGGCAGCATAGCTGAATACGACAGCGTAACTCCATGCCTCAACGGCACCGGGATAGTGTCCAGAGGCGGCAAGTTCGGAGTCATAGACAGCGCCGGTGTGGAACTCGTCCCGCTCGTGTTTGACGACCTGTTCTATCTCACGGACGACATCGCCGCCGCTATAACAGGCGAGAACTGTGAGTTTTACGACCGGACGGGCAGAAGACTTGGCCAGACGATGACCGGCAAGACTGACCCCGAAAGTCTTCTCAAGGCATACTCGCTCATAAGAGAGGATCTCCGCAAGAAATGGGACATGATTCTGGACTCATATCAGCGTCTTGACACATATTGCGCCTCCGGCCTGGCCACGCCGGAGCAGGCAAAACAGATGGCAGACGATATCCGCAAGGCCCTTGGCGGCATAAGCGGACCCATGGGCAAGGACCAGCAGGCAAGATTCGAGGCCATAAGGAGGAGTGGACAATGAAGAGACTGATTGCGACCGTTGCAGGCATCCTGTGTGTCCTATGCACCAGCCAAGCACAAATCATATCAGACATAAGGACCGACAAGTCATACCTCTGCGCGGAAGGCGAAGCCCAGAGCGCGAGCATTGCTGACAGTCTGGCCCTTGACGCGCTTGCAGTGAAGTTATCACAGGCCGTCAGCTTGCCCTATAGCGATGGAGTCAAACGGGAGGTTCTACGCACATATAGGGACGATCTGGCCAGAGAATGCGACATGCTCTCGACCACCGGCGAGTCGGGGACAACCGTATTGAGATATATCCGGAGAACTGACAGCGGCAGGATTTTTGACAACCGCCGCTCCAAGGTCAAGGAAATGCTCTCCATAGCACTCTCGGCCGAAAAGAACTGCCAGACAGATGTGGCCCTGCGCTACTACTCATGGGCCGCCACGCTCCTTCGCAGCCTGCCGCCCATTGACGCTGCGGCCATATCAGATGCCGAGAGCCGGCGCAACGCCATACTTGACGGACTTGATGTCAAATTCGACAAGGTCAACAGATTCAAAAAAGAACTGGTAGAGTTGACCTTCACATATAAAGGCAAGCCTGTCAGAGGCATAGACTACAGTTTCTTCGACGGCAAGCGCTGGAGCGGGATTCTCTCCGCCAAAGACGGAAAAGGCTTCATCGAAGTGAATCCGGGATCTCGAATCGAGCAATACAGAATACGTTACGAGATCACCCCCTCCCACCTTCAGCATCTGTTCCGGGAAGTCAGCTCTGTAGAAAAGGCTTTCACCGCTGCCGCAGCCTCCACCACAGAAGCCGCAGCAGAAAGGCCCGCGACAGAGCCGAGACGTTCAGCTCCGCAAAAGATAGACTTCTCGGCCGTCAAAAGCAAGGTGATGTCGGTCATGGCAAGGGAAGAGTTCCAGACAGCACCGGACACGCTCACCTCAAACCTGTCACCGGTGCTGTTCACCTCAAGTTACGAGGATGCCGTATCCCGAGTATGCAGCAGTCTAAGCGGCGGCGCAGAGGATATCAGCGGCCTTTTCACAGAAGAAGGCTATTCCGTCTATCTCAAACTCCTGAGCTACGGCAACGCAAGAGTGCTCAACTACGACAAGCTGAATTTCTATGCCCTTGGAGACGAAATCTTCTGCCGCAGCGTCCCGATGATATTTTCTTTCAGAGGGAACAGACGCGAGTTCGTGGAGGATGTCGTATTCACATTCGACAGCGAGGGCAGGATAAGCAACCTGACATTCGCCCTGTCATCAGATGTCGTGCGGGGGATCATCTCCATGGACGGCTGGACCGAGGAGGCCAGGCTCATCTTGATAGATTTCCTTGAAAACTACAAGACAGCCTACGCCCTCAAGAGGCAGGACTACATAGCTTCCATCTTCGACGACAACGCCCTCATCATAACCGGCCGCGTGCTCCGGAACGCCAAGGGCCCCAACGAATACGGGAACAACAAATATGTCACACTGACGCGCCACAACAAGGAGAACTATATCAGACAGCTCGGAAAGGTGTTCGCCAGCCAGGAGTATATCAACATACAGTTCTCCGACTGCGAGGTCATGAAACTCGGCAAGGGAGAACAGCTCTTCGGCATCAAGATCCGGCAGGAATACTTCTCGACGACCTATTCCGACAGCGGCTATCTGTTCATCCTGGTAGACCTCAGGGATTTCAGACAGCCGGTGATACATGTCAGGACATGGCAGGAAGCCCCGGACAAGGAGTTCGGTGTCATAGGCCCATACAACTTCTAAGGTATGAAAAAGAAACTTGTCCTCCTGCTGCTCGTCATCTTCTACGCCGCTTCCGCCATGGCCCAGAACGACAGCACCGTATTCAAGGTGGTGTCATTCCGGAAACTCGACTGGGATCTGGATGCCCGCAGCAACTATCCCATGATTGACCAGAACGGGCACAAGGCGGCGCTCATCAAGGTCGTCATACCGGAAAACAACTTCGACTTCGATGTAGGTGTGATGGGCATAGTGGGTGTCAAGCAGGAGATTGGAGAGACCTGGGTCTATGTGCCTGAAGGAGTCCGGAAAATGACCATACGCCACAAGAATTATGGCATCATCCGGGACTACAAGTTCAACATCCCGATAGAGTCGGCTACAGTCTATGAACTCACCCTCGAAGCGCACCGCCCGCTGCAAAGCAAGGTCGTGGTAAGGGACTCCATCATCTATCTGCCATCACCTGTTGTCAAGACAGAGCCGGCAAAGAAAAAGCCTCTCGGCGGGTCTGCAATCGTGACAATGGGAGTCCCGGACATTTCAGTCGGGCTGATGCTGCTCTGGCAGCCTGGCAAGACAGGAGGATATCTCAAATACAGGAGCAACTTCACAGCATCGGATCATGCATACACATGCCACAATGACGGCACCACTGAAGGCGGATACATCTGGACCGATGGAGAGAGCCGCACCTCAAGGATGAACCTCACAGCCGGGGCACTGCTACGGCTGAACAGCTGGCTGTCAGCCTGTGCCGGAGCCGGATACGGTCGGAGGACACTCATATGGGAGGATGTGGACAACAATTGGGCGCGCGTTGAAGAGTGCTCATTCTCCGGATTCTCCGCCGACCTCGGAGCCCTCTTCAAATTCGGCAGATTTACATTCTATACCGGTATCTCTACCGTCAGTTTCAGATACTTCGATGCCGAGATCGGCGCAGGTTTCAGTTTCTGACAGCCTCTAGCTGCCCATGTTCAGGAACATGACATCACCCTCGCAGAGGATGGTGCCGCCGTTGGGGATGATACTCGCCGAGCCGCGCTTTATAAGCACGACCTGATTATGCCCCGACTCGCTGTACTCCCTTATGCTCATACCGACAAGGCTGCTTGATTTGGAAACTTCCTGCTCCACGAGGCGGAAGCTCGTATCACTGCGGAAAGCCTTTGTGCACATGATCACACTGTCACCCTCGTGCAGGACAGTATCCCCACGAGGCACCACTGACGTCCCGTCAGGGCGCACGAGCATACAGAAAAGGATGTTTCTCGGCAAGCCTATGTCCTTCACGCTCTCCCCCTTCCACGGATTGTCCGACGATATCACTATCTTGCTGAAATGCAGATCCGTCTCCTCCGAAAAGTCATTGAATGTCTTCATGACATCGGCCTCCTCGTCAATCTGCCCGAGTTTCTTCGCGACCACAGGAAGCAGGAACCCCTGAATGGAAATCGAAAGCAGCACTATGCAGAACACCACATTGAGTATGTCATTCTGCAGCATGCTGTTGCCTACTGTCGCAAAAATGGCGAACACGATGGAGGCGGCTCCTCTAAGGCCGACGAAAGAGACCAGCATCTGCTGCCTGAATCCGAAACGCCGGAAAGGCGAGAGGATGGCGCTGACAGCCACCGGACGTGCCACCAGAAGCATGAACAAGAAGATCCCCAGCGCCGGAAGAATCACCTTATGCATCATTGCCGGACGCGCCAACATGCCGAGCATGAAGAAAATCAGCACCTGCATAAGCCCGGTCACTCCGTCAAAGAAACTGACAAGATTACGCTTGCCCGGAAACTCCGAATTTCCGAGCATTATGCCCACAAGATACGCGCTCAAGTAACCGTTGCCTCCGACAAGCGAAGGGATCGAATACGACAACAGGGCTATCGCCAGAATGAAGAGAGAATCAAATCCGGATGTCGGGAATTTTATCCTTTTCAGCGCCCAGATGCCGGCCTTGGCGATCAGCAACCCGAAACCGGCGCCGAAAGCCAGCTGCGAGAACAGCATCCACGCCACTTTCCCGAAACTGGTGCCACCTCCTGTCATTATGGACAACATGATGATGGTCAGCATATAAGAGCATGGGTCATTGGAGCCGCTCTCGATCTCGAGCATCGGGGCCGAGCTGTTTTTCAGACCAAGTTTACGTGAACGGAGTATGGAGAACACCGACGCAGCATCAGTAGAACTGACCACCGACCCCATCAACAGGCTCTCCACCCAACCCCAACGAAGCGCAAAGTGGCAGAACACACCGGTGAGCCCAGCCGTCAGGAAAACCCCGAGACTGGCCAGCAGCCCGGCCGGCAGAGCCACACAGCGGGCCGACTCCCATCGCGTTCCGAAACCGCCATAAAACATTATGAATATGAGAGCAACCGTACATATATTCTCCGCAGAAGAATAGTCCTCAAAACGAACAGGGAACAGGCCGTTGTTGCCAAAGACAATGCCGAGCAGGATAAAGGCCAGCAAGACAGGCATCCCTATCTTGAGAGAAGCATTGTTGAGAAGAACACAGGTGATGATTATCACCGCCATAAGGCATATAAGTACGGTCATCTGCATAATGGTCTAATTTCGCATCGCTGCCTGAAAAGTCTTGTCTGTCTGAAGGAAAAGATGATAGTAGGCGTTGTCTCCAAGTTTGGAGTACCGGCCCACAAGAGCCCGAACCTGAGTCATTATATACTGCCGCTCGACCGCCCACTCCCCGGATTTGGGGGCGATGCCGTCCTTGCTCTTCGCGAAATCCAGGAAACGTTTCTCGGTGACAGCCCTGTCCAGATACTCAAGAAGCCTGGAGTAATCGCTGATGGATGAGAGTTCAGAGCTGTGCTCATCGAAGAACGCAGAGGCGAAGCGCATTGCAGTGGCCTTGCGGCTGCAAGCCACATAGAACTGCCCTGCGCGAGTGGTGTCTGCAGGCACGAACACATCCGGGAGAATGCCCCCATTCTCCACTTTCATGCTGTCGGCGGTCACCATCTCACCCTCATCATAGCGGCGGTAGATCTCATAATCATAGTCCTCTGAATAAGGTTTCTGTATGCACCGGCCCGAAGGCGTGTAGAAGCGCGCCACAGTGATGCGCATGCCGGAACCGTCATTGAAATAGAAAGGCTCCTGCACGAGTCCCTTGCCGAAGGAGCGGCGTCCCACGATGAGCGCACGCCCATTGTCCTGCAGGGCGCCGGCGAGAATCTCGCTCGAAGATGCCGTCCCTTCGTTGATAAGAAGTTTAAGTCCGATATCCTGCATGAACCCGTTCCCGTCAGCTTTGAAATCCTGTCGCTTGCGATGCGCCCCCTGCATATATACGATCTGTTCATCCTTATGCAGGAACATGTTGGAAAGGCTCAGCGCCTGATCGAGAAAACCGCCGGAGTTGTCCCTCAGATCCAGTACGAGACTCTTCATGCCCGAAGAGAGCAGGCCGAGTGCGGATCTGGTGACCTCAGTGTCGGATGTGCGTGAAAACTTGGAGAGCCTCAGATACCCTGTGGTATCGTCCACCATGAAGGCGGCATCCACCGAGTGCGTCGGGATCTTGTCTCTGGTTATCTCGAACGGAATGTCTTCCCCTCCCCTGCGTACAGTGACCTTGACCTTTGAACCGGCCTTGCCCTTGATGCGGCGGACCATGCTGTCCTGCGGAAACTTCACACCGGCTATATTGGTGGAGTCCACCTTCAGCAGCCTATCCCCTGGACGGAGCCCTATCTTCTCGGACGGCCCTCCCGGAATCACCTCTATCACCACGGCCGTATCGTTAGGCACATTGAACTGTATCCCGATACCGTCAAAATTACCTGCAAGGCTCTCTTCTGTCGACTCAAGGGTTTGGGGCAGCATATATACCGAATGAGGGTCAAGGGCCGAAAGGGCCGCTGCGGCCACCTCGTCCGTCACCTTCTTATGGTCGATGCTGTCCACATAGTTCTCATCTATGCATTTGAGCACCAGATTCACTTTCCTCCAGTCCGCGCCGCCAGCATCCAGACGGTGAGACCGCCTCGAAATGCTCTGTGCCGTCAGCACAGTGAGTGCTCCGACACCTATTCCAAGCAAGGCTATGATTATCGATGATGCGTTCTTCATTTTCTCAATCCACTTTTTCAACTTCCACTCCGGCCTTGCGGAGCAGTTCCACCCCGTCCGTGAGCCTATACTCGTCTTTGTATACCACCCGTTTTATTCCGGCCTGGATGATGAGTTTCGAGCATTCTATGCACGGAGACGCTGTGACATAGAGCGTCGCCCCGTCGGAACTGTTGCCGGACTTGGCTACCTTCGTGATGGCATTGGCCTCGGCGTGCAGCACATAGGGCTTCGTGATGCCGTTCTCATCCTCACAGACATTCTCAAATCCGGACGGCGTGCCGTTATAGCCGTCAGATATAATCATCCTGTCCTTTACGAGCAGGGCTCCGACCTGACGGCGCTTGCAATAAGAGTTGCCGGCCCAGATAGCGGCCATCTCTATGTATTTCTCGTCAAACTTGTTCATCATTTATTTCGTTGATAAAGATAGCGTTTTATGCTCTTCTTCGGCGTGCGTTCAAAGTCCTCCGGCATGAACTCGATCTTGCGGATCTGCGCATAGGCCGGCAGGAGCTTGTTGATTTCCGGGAGTCCTTCAGAGAGTCTGGCTTCAAGTTCCTCCCCGCTCATGCCGTCCATCTCGGCCTGATGATAATCAGGATATATCAGAGCCGTAAGTCCACCCTTGTCCTCGACCACCAGAGACTCGATGACATAAGTCACATTGTTGATGACGGCCTCGAGCTCCTCCGGATAGATGTTCTGGCCGGACGGGCCGAGAACCATGCACTTGGAGCGGCCCCTCAGATAGAGATACCCGTCATTGTCTATCACTCCTATGTCCCCTGTCTTGAACCAGTTGTCATTGGTGAACGCCGCACGGGTCGCCTCCTTGTTCTTGTAGTAGCCGAGGAAGACGTTGTCGCCCTTGACCTGCACCTCGCCCGGCTCTTTGTGTGGATTTCTGGAATCTATGCGGATCTGGCAGCCATTGATCGGCATGCCGCATGAGCCCTTGCGGGCCTTCCACCATTTTGCGTATGTAATCAGCGGAGCGCACTCTGTCATCCCGTAGCCCACTGTGAACGGGAAATGAATCTTGCGCATGAATTTCTCGACCTCCGGATTGAACGCGGCGCCGCCAAGAATCACCTCCTCGAAGCGCCCGCCGAAAGCATCGATCATGGCGTTGCGTATCTTCTTGAGGACGAACTGGTCGAGGATAGGGATCCTCATGAAAGCCTTGTTCCTGTCCACCACAGGCTTTATCTGGCTCTTGTAGAGTTTCTCGATTATGAGCGGCACGGCTATTATGACATCCGGATGGATCTCGGAGAATGCCTTCATTATCACCTTCGGACTCGGTGTCCGCGTCAGGAAATGGACATGAGCACCGATCGTCATCTCGAAGAGGAACTCGAACATCATACCGTACATGTGGGCGGAAGGCAACATCGCCACCACCTCAGACTCACAGTTCATCTGCGGCTCGGCCACGTTGGCGGCGAACCAGATATTGCACCAGAGTGCCCTATACGGGATCATCACGCCCTTGGAGAAGCCGGAAGTACCTGAGGTATAATTGATAAGCGCCAATTCTTCAGGCTTGTCCTCCACATAGCTGACATCCTCCGGCTTGAAGCCGCCGGGATAAAGACTCTGAAATGTCTTGGTAAGGTTCTCCCTGACCTCCACGCAATTGGCATTGCGGGAATAGATAAAATTGAGGGTGTTCATCTGCACTATCACCTCCAGCCCCGGCATCTCGCTCTCCGAAAGGCCCTCCCAGATCACCTCGTCCACAAAGAACACCTTAGCCTCTGAGTGGTTAACCAGATAATGGATGTTTTCCGGCTTGAACTCGTGGAGAATCGGCACCGGCACCGCACCATAAGTCATTGAAGCAAGGAAACATACTCCCCAGTTTGCCTGGTTGCGGGAGCACAGGGCCACTTTATCCCCTTTCTTGAGACCGCACTGCTCAAATGCAATCTGCAGATAGCGTATGCGCTCCGCGAGATCCCTATATCTGAGAGTCGCTCCCTGATAGTTGGACAGCGCATCGCGGTCCCAGTTCTCCTTGATGCTCTTCTCTATGATTTTATTTACCGATTTGAATTCCATATTCTCATTCCTTTTTTGTCCCAGGCCATAAAACGTCCGGAACTGTATAACACAAAATGGCAGCCCCACCGGGGCCAACCGCTATCTTTCTTTATCTCTGTCTGCCCCGCAAGTTCTTCCACAGCCTCCTTGCTCCCGACGGCATACCATCCGCAAAAAGCAGCACGGCACGAATCATCCGCAAGGGCGAACGCATCCCCATAGAGAGCCGGGACAAACCCCCTGTACGGATTGTCTTCAACGCCCTTAAGATGCGAGGCGTTCTGCGTGCGCAGCAGCACGACCTCATTTCCGGCCCAACGCACAAGGGCGATCTCGGTCGCGGCAATCTCCTGCTCCCATTTCAGGGGATCCTTACCCGAAGCCGACTCAAGAGCCGCCAGACGGCGCTCATACTGGGTCATTTTGACAGAGGCGTCCATGTATCTTTCGTATGCCGCACGCATTTGAGGCTGAGGAAGCGGAAGAGACAAGGCGAAATCCGTGCTGTCGGGAAGCACCTCGCCAAGACGGCTGCCCTTGAGAGGGAGAGACGCCATAACATTGGCAAAATACGCATCCGAATCACCCTGTACCGTGCTCACCCGCCAAGCATCACTGCCATCCGGGACAAGTATCGTCCAGTCGGCAGCCGAGTGCAAAAATGAAGTAAGAGCTCTACGCGGGAAAACTCCGCCGAGAAATCCTCTCGGGAGGAAATATCTTGCCCCGGCATTGCGCAGAACCATAAAATTCTCTCCCTTGGTCAAAGCGGCAGCGTCAAGAAAGCCGGGGGCGTCCAGCACGGAACTTCCGTTGCCTATATGACGTTTAAGCGCGGCCATCTGGGATTCAGAAGCGGTAAAAGTCAAGAATCCCTGTCTGCCGGAGGCATCATCGGGAGCTGAATATGCAGCGAAGATGCCTTTGCGCCCGGCTTCCCGGAGTGCCGAAGTGACAGCCCTGGAAGAATCCCGGTGTCCGGTCCCTATGGTCAAAGACGGGACAAGCGAACCGTTATAACTCATCGAAAGCACCGCCGGACTGGACCGGAACGCATTGAGATCCAGACTGCGGAGCCTGTCAGTGGAGTCCAGTCGTGCAAGGGCGTCAGAGTTCTCCGAGACGCAGCAGACAGCAAGCGCATCTGAGGGAACAGCCTGCAGCAGATCCGGAAGATCTTCGGGACCCCGGCCTTCACCGTCCGTCCCGCTGCAAGCGGTAAAGAGCGCAGCAAGCAGCAGACATACGGATATAAGACATTTTTTGCACATATCTTACAAAGATAACAATTATTTGGATTATGATTTTTTAAAGAAATCCGTAACTTTGCGCGTTTATAGGTCCGTGCCATTACGGCCGGCATCTGCCGACCAGGCCGCGGGCATCAAGCTGAAGCATCAGAGAATTATGCAGGAAATACGAAATATCGCGATTATCGCCCACGTCGACCACGGCAAGACAACCCTCGTTGACAGAATGATTTATCAGGCGAACCTTGTACGCCAGCCCGAAAACCTCGGCCAACTGATTCTGGACAACAACGACCTTGAGCGCGAGCGTGGCATCACAATCCTCGCCAAGAATGTGTCAGTCACATATAAAGGCGTTAAAATCAATATTATAGACACTCCGGGACATAGCGACTTCGGAGGAGAGGTGGAACGCGTCCTCAACATGTCGGACGGCGTGCTGCTGCTTGTTGACGCATTTGAAGGATGCATGCCGCAGACCCGATTCGTGCTGCAGAAAGCCCTCCAACTCGGCAAAAAGCCGATTGTAGTCATCAACAAGGTAGACAAGCCGAACTGCCGCCCCGATGAAGTGCAGGAAGAGGTGTTCGACTTGATGTGCAACCTCAACGCTACAGACGACCAGCTCGACTTCGCTACCGTCTACGGCTCCGCAAAGCAGGGCTGGATGTCACTCGACTGGAAGAAACCTACCACGGACATCACCCCACTTCTCGACACCATCCTCAAGGAGATTCCCGCCCCGCCTATGGTGGAGGGCACTCCGCAGATGCTCATAACATCTCTGGAATACTCTCCTTATGTGGGCCGCATCGCCATAGGAAGGGTATCCAGAGGGACACTGCACACCGGACAGCCGATCAGCCTGTGCAAAAGATATGATGTGGTGCAGAAGCAGAAAATCAAGCAGCTCATGGTATTCGAGGGACTCGGCAAGACAAACGTCGATGAAGTGAACTGCGGGGACATCTGCGCCGTTGTAGGCCTTGACGGGTTCGAAATCGGCGACACCATAGCGGATTTCGAGCATCCGGAAGCGCTCGCCCCTATCGCCATCGACGAGCCTACGATGAGCATGCTCTTCACCATCAACAATTCCCCGTTCTTCGGAAGGGACGGCAAGTTCGTGACATCAAGGCATCTCAAAGAAAGACTCGAAAAAGAACTCGAAAAGAACCTTGCCCTGCGCGTAAAGCCGGGCCTCACCGCCGACTCGTTCATAGTATACGGACGCGGCGTCCTGCACCTGTCTGTGCTCATCGAGACCATGCGCCGCGAGGGGTTCGAGCTTCAAGTAGGCCAGCCTAAAGTGCTTGACAAGACCATCGGTGGCCAGAGATGCGAACCTATAGAGGAGCTCTCCATCGAAGTGCCCGAGCAGTTCGTGGGTGCGGCCATCGAGATCGCAACCCGCCGAAAAGGCGCTCTCATCCACATGGAACCGCGTGGAGACCGCACCCTGCTTGAATTCGAAATCCCGACCAGAGGCCTCATGGGGCTCCGCTCCAACCTGCTGACAGCCAGTCAGGGGGAAGCTATCGTCGCCCACCGTTTCAAGGAATACCAGCCATTCAAAGGCGAGATCGAGCGCCGCAACAACGGCTCTCTTGTCTCTCTCGAAACCGGACAGGCCATCGCCTACTCCATGAACAAACTTCTTGACCGCGGCCGCTTCTTCGTTGAGCCGGGAGACGAGATCTATGCAGGCGAAGTGATCGGGGAGCACACCCGTGAACGTGACCTCAACATAAACATCTGCAAGACCAAGAAACTCACCAACGTACGTGCCGCCGGCTCTGACGAGAAGATTGTCCTGCCTCCGGCCATCAAGTTCTCTCTTGAGGAGGCCCTTGAGTATATACAGGAAGACGAACTCGTGGAAGTGACCCCTCATTTCATGCGAATCCGCAAGATTTTGCTTGATCCTATCGCCAGAAAAAGAAATAGCGACAACGAAGATTGATAATCGTAAAAAAATTGTTAACTTTGCAACCCTTTGTAGTCAGTCTGCCCGACTTGGGCAGCGGCCTGAAGCTCTATGAGTGGAAAGCCGGACATGAGTTCTTTGAAACTTTCGGGAACACCGAAATCCTTGATGCGGACTTGACCGTGACCGCAAGAGTCTCCGGAGGGGGACTTACGGTCCGGGCTGATTGCGAGATTCACGGCAGCGTGACAGTCGCCTGCGACAGATGCCTCGAGGATCTGGTGATACCGGTGGACACATCTTTTGAGGAGACCTACACTCCGGAATCCGGAGAGTTGGACTTGAGTCAGGACGTTTATGACTATGTCTGCACGTCCCTCCCTCTTCAGAGAATCCATGCGGAAGGAGAATGCAATGCCGAGACTACGAAGTACTTAAGTGAATAAATATTTAAAAGAATAAAAAATGGCACATCCGAAACACAAACTTTCAAAGCAGCGCAGGGACAAGCGTCGTACCCACGACTTCGCTCCGGTTCCTACCCTTGCTACCTGCCCTAACTGCGGCGCTACAGTGATGTATCATCGTGTATGCCCGGAGTGCGGTTACTACAGAGGCCGTCAGATCATCGTCAAGAACGCTGAGTAAGACACCGCCTTGTGCGCGGTCCCTTAGTTCAACGGATAGAACGAAGGTTTCCTAAACCTTAAATACAGGTTCGATTCCTGTAGGGACTACCAGACAAAAGCCACGGAACGACATCGTTCCGTGGCTTTTGTTTTATCCTGTCATCTTACTCCACCGACAGGGAACTTATGCTCAAAGCAGCTTATTCCAGATTATAGCATAATGGCGGCAGAATGCTCTAACCTGGCAGGGAAAACGCTGTCCTGTGGCCTTTTCGGTCTCGGGTTATAGCAAAAACCTTGGGAAACACTCTAACCTGGCTAGCAACAACGTACTTCTACTCGTAAAATCAGCTGTCACAAAAAGTCTTTTCGTTGGCCCGCTATTCAGCGCCAACATTATAGCTGCCTCCCTCAGTCATCGAGCCGTCCTCCATCTCGACTCCGACTCCGTTGTCTTCTGATTTGTCAGAGACCTCAACAGTTATAGTAGTGAGTTTGTTGCGGTAGAAGTCAAACGTCTGGGTCGCAATCGGCACCACGACTCCGTCAGCCTTGGTCCAAGCGAAAGACACCTCTATGCTTTCCTTATAATTGTCGGTCGCCCAAGCGTCTCTCACCTTGGCAAAAGTGAAAATGTCCTGAATCTCGGAGTCGGGAGAGGTGATGGTCATAGATGGAGCCTCCTTCATCGCGATACTGAGGCTACCCTCTGTGAACTTCTCTGCCTTGACTTTCAAGCCGAACACTATGTGTTTCATGCTGATGGACACCTTTCCGCCCTCCGATGGGATATAACCATCAGTTTCACCATAGTAGCGGTCGGTGTTTGGACGATCAAAGATAGCATCACCTTTATTTTTACCCAAATTAGTGCTTCCTCTGCTCAGTCCCGAGAAATAATTAACCGCGTCATAAACAAATAGTGATGCTATTTTTGTAGACTTATCTACTGGACGCAAGAAAAATGGCAAGTAGTAGCAGTCGTCATAACTCTTAAGCATTTCTTTCCCATCCTTCACCATCGTCGCCACGAACTTGTACTCATAGCCTTCGAGGAGTTTGATCGTACGTCCTTCCATAGAGTCGAAAAGCCCGTATGCGTACGGCTTGTACTCGTTCTCGCTCTGCGCAGGACGGCTGTAAACTTGCACGCCATACAGGTCGTTGTTCTCCCCCTCCGCCTTGGTAAGATCTGAGACCGTGACATCCTTTATCTCGCCTCCGCAGGCAAGTGTCACGATGTACTCTTTTGCCTCTTTTCCTGAGTCTGGAGACATTGAAGACTTTGTGCATCCCGCCACTGCGAGCGGGACGAGCATAATTGCCGATAAAATTTTGATATTCATAATATTGCTCCAAAAAGTCTTATTCTAATCAGTCCTTGTATTGAGCGGAGACAACATATTCTTTTCCGTCACAAGTGTATACAAATTCTACAATAGGAGAATAAATTCCAGATGCTCCAACTGTGAATGACCACCCTGCGCTATTTCCGGCTTTAATGATACCATCAGGGACAGACATCACGCCCCCTTTTGCACCTGTCACACCATCAATCATTTGTGCTGTCTTCACCGTAATTTCTCTGTCTGGAAGGTTATTATATACGCTGAAATTTATTCGACTTCCTGATAGAATTTTACCATTTATAATGGACATTGAACCTCCGGAATAACTTGCTTCGACAAATTTTGTAATATCACTTGATACCGTAACTTCACATGTTGCCGTTTTTCCCCCATCTTCAGTTGTTACTGTTATTGTTGCAGTGCCCTCGGCTTTTGCTTCAAGTTCACCATTGTTGACAGCAACAATGCTGGCATCGGAACTATTCCATGTTATGTTTTTATTGGTCGCATTAGATGGTGTTATTGTCGCTGTGAGTTCAGACTTATAACCCGGCATTATAAGGAGGGATTTCTTGTTTAGCCTTATCCCTGTTACCGGAATCACCCTTGCTTTCACCGTGACTTCGCACTTGGCTGTCTTTGCTCCGTCCTCGGTGGTGACGGTGATGGTGGCTTTGCCTGGAGCTACTGCCGTGACCTCGCCTGCGGCAGAGACGGTTGCGACTTTCTCGTCGCTTGATGCCCAGCTTACGTTCTTGTTGGAGGCGTTCTCCGGAAGGACAGTTGCGGTGAGTGTCGCTTTGTCGCCCTCGGTGAGTTCGAGGGTAGTCTTGTCAAGGGAAACGGACTCTACAGGGTAGATCTTCTTGTTGACCGTGACCTCGCACTTGGCGGTCTTGGCCACGTCTTCGGTGGTGACGGTGATTGCGGCTTTGCCTGGAGCTACGGCCGTGACCTCGCCTGCGGCAGAGACGGTTGCGACTTTCTCGTCGCTTGATGTCCAGCTGACGTTCTTGTTGGAAGCGTTCTCCGGAAGGACTGTCGCGGTCAGAGTTGCCTTGTCGCCTTCGGTAAGTTCGATGGAAGTCTTGTCAAGGGAGACGGACTCTACAGGGTAGATTCTCTTGTTGACCGTCACCTCGCATTTCGTGGTCTTTGCTCCATCTTCTGTGGTAACCGTGATTGCTGCTTTGCCCGGCGCAACTGCCGTCACCTCTCCGGTGGCGGAGACTGTCGCGACTTTCTCATCGCTGGATGACCAACTGACGTTCTTGTTCGTCGCATTCTCTGGAAGGACTGTCGCGGTCAGAGTTGCCTTGTCGCCTTCGGTGATAGAAACCTGATAACTATCAAGCTTTACTCCAAGAACAGAAATTGACTGAGGGCCTTTATCGCACCCCCCCCAGACAGTAGCAGCTAAAATAGTTAAAATCAATAATTTAGCTTTTTTCATTTTAAAGATGTTTAGTATTATTTGTGCAAAGATACCTGTCCTATTAGCACTAGTCAAGTTCATAGTAGTCCATTTGGGTTGGCCTAGCCAAACCTGCCAGGTAGGAGCGATTTCGGGCAAAATGGCTCCCACCTGACAATGGAGGGGGCCGCAGAACGACCCACAGAGGGGCTTCGCTGTTCAGATAGGAGCATAAAAGCCCAAAACGGCTCCTACCTGCCAGCTTGACACCAATGACTAGCGCCTTATGAGGATTCTATCACCCGAAATGTCCAACCCGCCACTGCCTGCCGAGCACACAAGAAGGGGCCGACCTTCCGGTCAGCCCCTTTCTGTGCGCGGGATGAGAGTCGAACTCACACGTCGCAATTGACACTAGCTCCTGAAACTAGCGCGTCTACCATTTCGCCACCCGCGCTCGGTTTGGTAATGGAGTGCAAATATACAACTTTTTCAGAAAATATACGACAGCGCGAGCATTATGTCTGAAGGCAGGATGAAATATTTTCGTCCCTCATCGATTTTCCGACCGCAAGTCGGGCAGGAGTAGGTTTTGTATATGTCATATCCGGACCAGACACCGGCGCCGATGTCTATGTTCAGTTTCGGGGAAAGCATATATGTATAGCCTATGCCGAGACTCCCGCCGAATCGATCACCCTCTGAAGTCAAAGGAGAAGACAGTCCCCCTTCATTATATTCCTGATACCTTACGGCCCCGTAGAGCCACCAGCCGGAAAATATGTGCCAAGGCCAGAACCTCGCACCCCCGCTTACGGACCGCTGCCGTTTCTGTGCCGTGTCATCGCTGTCAGGGTTGAATGTGAACGGGTTGTACTTCACCCCGGCGACAAGGCTCCAATGACGTGCGATACCATAAGAAGCTTCAAGGTTCAGAGTTCCAAGATCCGCGTAGTCGGCAAGGTTTGTCGAGACCGAGAATTCCTGCGCCTCTGCGCAATGCGGCAATGCCTGAAGCAGCAATGCGATTGTAATCAATATTGTCTTTCTCATATTGCTAAGTAATCGTTGAAAAAATGAGTTGCCGCTTACTAATTATATCGGCTGAACGCCAGGTTGATGGAGGACTTCGACTGAGGATAGAGGCTGGTGAGTTTCTTCTTCAGCTTGTCCCGGTCCGCAATGTCCGACGTCATGGCGGCGAATATCTTGTGTCTGGTCATGCCACGATCATCAAGATACATGAAGATCTGAGGATAGAACCAGTAGCCTGTACCATAAAGCCGCTCATTATCAGGGTAACGCTCATTATGCATCACCGTCTGCACATAATAGGCCCACATCTCCCCCACCTCACAATAACCATAATCGTCCTCCGTACCCACGCCGTACGTCACGAAGCCGGATGAGATGAAAGAAGTCAGTATATACTGCGCATACCGGTTCCAATAATCCTTGCCGACCTGCATGAAGTGGCTCGCATGGGCAAGTTCATGGACGGTGAGGGCATAAATATCCTCATACGTCTGACTGTCTTTCAGCCCAAGCGCTATGTCGGGCAGGAAGACCTTGAGCAGAAAAGTGTACTCACCGAGAAACTTGGCCAATTTGCTCCCGTCTATGATGGCCCCCTGCTGCATCATGATCGCGCTGCTCCAGCTCAAGTTCTGAAAGAGCCAGATCCTCAGATTGCCCGGAGGAGTCTTTATTGACTTGCTCGTACTCTTGCACTGCTCGTAATAGTCGTATGCCGCGTTGTTCACCACGCAGCGCGAGAACAGCCTGCGGTCGGAATCGGAAGTGACTTTAAGATCCGTCCCATGCGGAGAATGTTTCCCCATAGTAGAAAACGAAGCCGGACAGAACAGCAGATTGAAGCCTATCCCGAATCCGAGCTTGTTCTTGAATACAAGCCTGTACCGGGGATTTGAACGGAAAGACCGGGTCATCTGATAATAGCCGTCCTTGTCTGTATAGGCATGAGCGAACTTCACAAAACAGTTGCACGAGACCTTGACACCCTTGACACCGAAAGGCTCATCCCCCAATGCGGAGTCCACAATCGTGATCCGCCCAGAAGGTGTCCCCGAATCATCACCTCGTGTCTGAGAGGAAAGCATGTCAGCATTGCCGGTAAGACGAAAAGCCGCACGCTCAACTTCAGCCCAGTCTATCCCGTCCGACTTTGTCGCCGGATCGTGTTCCGAGATATAACATTGCTCCAACAGTTCATACCTTATATGAGGAGGGAACTTGAAATCCTTGTCCACCACGGCATACTGCCAGGTAATCTTGTCTTCAGATATGGAAGGATCATGATAGTAGTCACCTTCCCTAAGGATCCTGTAGTCCACCGGGTGGTCAACAAGCATAAGACCCAAATCCACCAGTTCATCATATTCATCCTCCCCCGACGGGAGGAATCGGACATAAAGATCCGTAGGCTCAAGCGGAACCCTGTCCGCCTTAGTCGGATAGACAGCATCCAGAGCCTTTTCCATATTGTCTACAGAATACGGATCCTCCAGACGGTCGCCAAGCACGATCATGTCATGCTTGATTTGATTGCCTTCGGCATCCTCCACATCAGCACCTGCCGGAGCCAATCTGTCAGAGCACGAAGCGGCAAAGAGCAGCACAGCTGCAAACTTAAAGAAGTTTTTCATAGCCATATCGTTTTTATCAGGTGCAAAGCTCGCAACTCTTTTCCGATTGGCAGCCCGCTTAATCGATTAAATCATAAAGAAACATAAAAAATCTCTGCAAATCACGCACACGACGCAACGAGGGGCCGCTCCACAGGAGCTGCCCCTCAACATTGTCCACATAAAAAACAGATAAAAGGACTGTTTTTAGAAATAATTCACCGTTTTCTGCTCTATGGCGCTCATCAGGCTGTTGCCTAGACGGCTGACCCCGAAACGGAACCAGCGCTTGTCAAGCCATTCCTTGCCGAGCACAAATGAGGCTATGCAATAATAGCTGAGGGCATCCTTGGCCGTGGAGATCCCGCCGGCAGCCTTGAACCCGACCTTGCGTCCTGTCGCCTGATAATATGCGCGGATACACTCACACATCACATACGCGGCCATCGGTGTCGCATTGACCTCAACCTTACCCGTCGATGTCTTGATGAAGTCCGCCCCGGCCTCCATGGCAAGAAAAGAAGCATTGGCAATCCTCTCAGCAGTGACAAGCAGCCCCGTCTCAAGTATCACCTTGAGGATGACAGTCCTGTCCTCCTTGGCCGCTTCATCATCTATCGCAGAACGTATCGCTGAAATCTCACGCGAAGCGCTCTCATAGTCACCAGCCATAAAAGAATTGAGCGCCAGGACTATGTCTATCTCGTCCGCGCCGTTACGCACAGCCATGCGGCACTCAAGAAGCTTGACCTCCAGATAACTCTGCGAGGACGGGAAACAGCCGGCGACAGTGGTGACATGCAATTCATCCGAGATTCTGCTGCCCCGCACAACCGAGGCAAAGTTCGGGAAGACACAGATTGAGGCGGGAAGAGGGTATCCCTCAAAAGCTGATTTGACCCCATTGGCCTTTTCCACGAGAGCCTTGACAGAGGCTTCCGTATCATTTGTATGGAGCGTTGTCAAGTCCATCATGGAGAAGCAGCGCATAAAGACATCCGGAGACTCTGCGCCGGAAAGATTAGCCGCAAGCGACTGAAGTTTTGACGCTATAGCCTCCCCGTCAGGAGTATAGCCATATTTCTGAAGATAATCCATAACTCTCTATCTTAATTTTATTTCTTTCATCTCGACACGTTCAATCATATCCGCTCCTTCGCTGCGTGGGGGACGACCGACTTCCGGCTGTTCTATTACCGGTTCCGATCTGACCATCCACCCGGCAGCAAGAGTGTCCTCACGGACTGGCAAGCCCTGTTTTACAGGCCAGAGCACTGCGGAAGCCGCCCACAGCAAAGAGTCCTGCCCGAAATCGACAGCATCGTAATCCGCCCTGTTCTTCTCGTTGGTTTCATTGGCCTTGCGGATAGCCGTAGAAATCTTCGTATACCGGTCCGCCTGCCGCTTGAGCATAGCCGAGGCACTGTCCACGATTCCGGAGAAGAGTTCCGGATCAGCAGAATAATACTCTACACTCTTCTCGTAATCAGCAAATGTACAGCCATGCCTCTCGAATATCGGGTCAAAAAAGAGTGTCGTGTCAGCAACAGCCCGGGCCTCCTTGTTTTCCTTGAGCCACTGGTCTGCAATGAACATGTCCGCATACAGCGCAGCCATCTTCTTCTCAGGAATCACCCGGCCTTCCCGCCCACCACAGGCAGACAAGACAAGGAAAAGCAAGGCCGAAGCGAAAATATGCCGTGCAATCGACATCTATCTCAATTGAGCACCGAAATTCTTGGTAAACAATGTCAGAAGCCTATCCATAACCCTCTCGGTATCCTGATCTGTCAGGGTCTTCTCAGCATCCTGAATCACGAAACTTAGAGCATACTGCTTCTTCCCCTCCGGAATCTTGTCCCCACGGTAGACATCGAAGAGCCCGACCTGTTTGAGCAGTTTCTTCTCCTGCTTGAGCGCGGCGGCACGCAGATCCGCATAGCTGACACTTTCGTCAAGCAGCAAAGCAAGGTCCCTGCGCACCTCCGGGAACTTAGGCATTTCAGAGAAAGCGACTTTATCCCTCTTGACCAGTTCAAACAGAGCCGGCCAGTTTATCTCAGCTGCATAGACAGCCTGCCTTATTCCGAACTGTTTCGCCAGAGACGGATTGATTGTTCCCATGACCGCCAGCTGGCCGCAGCCAGGAACAGAGTATGCCATTCCCTCTGCGAAGATGTCAGAAGGCGCCGACTCTGTCCGCATATTGTAAAGACTTGCACCATAACGCTTCAGCAGAAGTTCCACATACCCCTTGAGTTGGAAATAATCACTTTTTCCGGATTCAACCCTCCAAGATTTTTCCGGGACTCCGGTAAGCATCAGGCAGAAGCACTGGTGTTCTTCGTAACCATCAAGTGTTTCAGGGCTCTTCTCCGGAATCCTGCTATATACGCTCCCGTATTCAAAATTGCGCATATACCCGGTCTGGCGGTTGAGATTGTAGGCCACGACCTCAAGGCCGCCAAGTATGAGAGTCTGCCTCATCACATTCAGATCCTGGCTCAGAGGGTTCACGATCCTGACACATTTCTCCTCCGGGAATGTCCTGAGCTTTGAGTAATACTCCGACTTCGTCAGGGAATTGTTCATCGTCTCTGTGAACCCGTTGGCTGCAAGGAAGTTGGAGATGTTGTTCCTGACAGCTTCAGGATCCGGCTTCGGAGTGGCGTTGACGGACATGAGCATCCTCTTCGGCAGCGGGATGTTGTTGTACCCGTAGATGCGGAGGATCTCCTCCACGACGTCGCACTCCCTGTAGACATCGACCATATAAGAAGGTGCGGCCACCACGGCACCGCTCTCCCGCTTCTCTATGAACTGGTAATCCAGCCAGCCGAGGATGTTCTCAATCACTTCATGCCCGATATGGTAGCCGATAAGAGCCTCCATCCTGTTGTAATCCAAGTCTATGTGTTTACGCTCTATCAGCTCAGGATAGACTTCCTGTATCTTCCCGACAACCTCTCCGCCCGCGCACTCCTGAATGAGAGTCACGGCACGCTTCAAGGCATACGGTACTATCTGAGGGTCAGCCCCACGCTCGTACCTGAACGAAGCATCCGTCTGGAGTCCCTGGCTCTTGGCGGTCTTACGCACTGAAGCCGGGTCGAAATAAGCGCTTTCCACGAAGAGATTGACTGTAGAGTCCGAAACTCCGCTCTCTTCACCTCCGAACACGCCTGCGATGCACATAGGGCCGTCAGCGTTGGCGATGACCATATCCGAGGCCGAAAGCTTGCGCTCCACCCCGTCAAGAGTCTTTATCATTTCTCCCTCTGCCGCCCTGCGGACAATCACTTTGCCTCCTGTAATCTTGTCCGCATCAAATGTATGCAGAGGCTGGCCGAGCTCAAAGAGCACGAAATTGGATATGTCCACTATATTGTCGATAGGATGCAGCCCGATGCTCTGGAGCCTCTTCTGAAGCCACTCCGGAGAAGGCCCTGTCTTGACACCGTGCAGGGTGATGCCGCTGTAGCGCGGAGCCCCTTTGCTATCCAGCACCTCGACACCAATCCCTTCACCTTCGCCCTCACGGAACGCATCCACAGACGGACGCACAAGTTCGCAAGGGATATTGTTCAGCCTCATCCAGGCGTAAAGATCCCTGGCCACCCCCCAGTGGGAAGCAGCATCCACACGGTTGGCCGTTATCTCATACTCAATCACGGCCTCGGACTCAAGATGAAGATACTCCTTGGCCGGAGTGCCGACCACGGCATCCTCGGGAAGAACCATGATCCCATCGTGCCCGGTGCCTATGCCAAGCTCATCCTCGGCACATATCATTCCGAATGACTCCACGCCGCGGATCTTTGACTTCTTGATCTTGAAGTCACCCGGCAGCACCGTCCCGAGCTGGGCGAACAGCACCTTCTGCCCGGCAGCCACATTCGGAGCGCCGCATACCACAGTAAGAGGCTCACCGGAACCGGCATCAACCTTGGTGATATGGAGGTGATCCGAGTCCGGGTGTGCCACACATTCAAGAACTTTAGCGACAACAACCCCTGCAAGTCCGCCAGGCACCTGCTCGCTCTCCTCCACACCGTCAACCTCGATTCCGATGGATGTCATGGCATCCGCAATCTGCTGGACGGAAAGGTCGCACTTCAAATAATCCTTAAGCCAATTGTAACTGAGCTTCATATAGCGTAATGTTTTTATTTCAAATCTTCAGGAGCAAAAAGTTTCGAGACGAAGTCTTCTTTGTCAAATACCTTCAGGTCGGAAATCCCTTCCCCGACCCCGATGAACTTGACCGGTATGTGGAACTGGTCGGAAACCCCTACCACAACGCCTCCCTTGGCTGTACCGTCGAGCTTGGTCATCACAAGAGACGTGATGTCCGTGGCACGCGAAAACTCCTTTGCCTGCTGGAAAGCATTCTGCCCGGTGGAAGCATCTATCACCAGCATGACATCGTGGGGAGCGTCAGGGACAACCTTGCGCACCACATTACGGATTTTCGTAAGTTCATTCATGAGGTCAAGCCGGTTATGAAGGCGACCAGCGGTATCGATAATGGCAACATCCGCACCACGCGCCACCGCCGCGTTCACCGTATCAAAAGCCACAGAAGCCGGATCGGAGCCCATGCTCTGTTTGACGATATCGACTCCGGCCCGTTCCGCCCATATTGTCAACTGGTCAACAGCCGCAGCCCGGAACGTGTCCGCAGCCCCAAGTATCACTTTTTTCCCTTGAGAGCGGAGCATGTAGGCCAACTTTCCGATAGTTGTAGTCTTGCCGACACCGTTCACCCCCACGACAAGTATCACATAGGGTTTCTTTGAAAAGTCAAAAGGCTCACCACCGGCATCAATGAGGCCGGAAATCTCAGAGCGCAGCATCCCCACAAGCTCGTCAAAGGACATATATTTGTCCTTGGCGACCTTCTCTTCGAGGGCATCGATAACTTTAAGAGTCGTGTCAACTCCCATGTCAGACTCCACGAGGGCCTCCTCGATGGCGTCAAGCGTATCATCGTCCACCCGGGAACGCCCGATGACTGCCCTGCTTATCCTTTGAAAGAAACTTATTGCCATAACTCACAAAGATAACAATTTTCCTTGATATGCATCAGGCCCGGCTCTATCCGGACACACCAAAAAGCCGATCCGGACTTTTGTCCGAACCGGCCCTCAAATATCCAGCGAAACAAGACTTACTTCTTTGCGAAAAAGTCCTTGGCCTTGTCAGCTTCAACGAGCTGCTCAGAGAAGACATAAGCTCCGGTTTTCGGAGACTTCTCCATACGGATACACTTTACCATGCTCTTAGCACCGGCCTTGGCCGCGAAGGTGGCGACTGCTTTCTTTGCCATAATTCAAACTCCTCTGATTATTTAATTTCACGGTGAACGGTAACCTTCTTGAGGTAAGGATTGTACTTCTTGCGCTCAAGACGGTCCGGAGTATTCTTCTTGTTCTTGGTGGTGATGTAACGAGACATACCAGGTACACCGGAAGCCTTCTGCTCAGTGCACTCGAGGATGACCTGCACCCTGTTTCCTTTTGATTTCTTTGCCATATCTCTGAAAATTAAACAAGGTTGATCAATCCTTTCTTCTGAGCATCGCGAAGCGTCGCCTCAAGGCCGTTCTTCTCGATGATCCTCATACCCTTGCATGAAACTTTAAGGGTCACGAACCTCTGCTCCTCCTCGCTCCAGAAACGCTTGTTCTTGAGGTTGAGAGAGAAGTCACGCTTGGTGCGCAGCTTGGAATGGGCAACATTGTTGCCTTTCATTCTCTTCCTTCCGGTTATTTGACAAACTTTTGCCATAGTTATTTCTTTTTTCTTTCTTGTCTTGATATGAGGCGTGCAAATATCGCTGATAATTTTCTGATTTCCAAACTGAAACCTAAACAAATTTCAGGAACCTGCCCCACCTTATGTTCTTGGGGAAAGCTTTCCCCGCATCTGTAGAGAGCCATATCAGCACAGGCCGCCCGACTATGTGATCTTCGGGCACGAAGCCCCAATATCGCGAGTCAAGGGAGTTGTGCCTATTGTCTCCCATCATAAAATAATAGTCTTGTCTGAAAGTGTAAGTACCTTCCTTCAGTGCTTCCTGCACGCTTCCTCCTTCATACACTGAGATTATCCTCGCGTAGAGTGGAAGGGTCTCTTCGGTGATCTCCACGCTCTCACCCTTCTTGGGGATACGCAGCGGACCGAAATAATCCCGCGTCCATCCGCTCTGCTCCGTGAATGGGAAGATCTCCTTGCTGACAGCCTCTGGATTCCGCTCGAAATTATCCTCAATACGGACAACATTCGGCAGCGTCCGGACTTTCTCAAGCATCTCTGAGGTGAGAATCATCGCCGGATAACCCGACATGGAAGGGTCAAAGTAAACTTCCGAAGCATTCAGCCCAAGTTTCTCTATCGTCTTCGCATTGATTCTCTGCCCGTCTGTATAGACCCTCCAGGACAACTGGAGACCCGGATAATCCGGCTCTTTCTCTCCGTTGATCCATACCCTTCCGTCCTTGATCTCAAGCACATCTCCCGGAATCCCGACGCAACGCTTGACATAGTGGTCTTTCTTGTCCATCGGACGTGCCACCTTCTCGCCAAGCCCATCTACTGTCTTCTGTCCGAGGACACGCACAAGTGCGTGGTAATCTTCAGCAGGAGCACGGCGCAGGACAGTGTCTCCGTTCGGAAAGCCGAACACAACTCTGTCTCCACGCTCAACCTGCCTGAATCCCCTCAGACGGCGATACTTGTTCTGGATAAGGGTCGAATAGGACTCTTTACCGAAAACGGTGTTGTGAGTGAAAGGAATGGTAAGCGGCGTCTGCGGCAGACGCGGACCATAAGTAAGCTTGCTCACGAAGAGGTGATCTCCCGTATAGAGAGTCCTCTCCATAGAAGAGGAAGGAATCTTAAAGGCCTGAAAGAAGAAGATGTTGATGAAGGTGACCACAATCACAGCGAAAATGATGGCATCAAGCCACTCGTTCCACGCGCTGTGTTTCTCTCCCTCCTTGTAACGCTTCTTCCAGAAATTCCACCTAACCTTACGGCTGATGAAGATGTCGAATATCACCGCCAGACCGAAGAGCCACCAGAAATTCCCGAGCCAAATCACCCACAGCACATAGAGCAAAGCCCAGAATGTGAACTTTGTCCATCTGTTGTGCGCGAACTCCTTCAGACTCACTTCAGACTATTTTACAGAGTTGATGATGGCCTCGAAAGCCTGCGGATTGTTCATCGCGAGGTCAGCAAGCACCTTGCGGTTAAGCCCGATGTTCTGCGCATTGAGCCTGCCCATGAACTGAGAGTAGGACATGCCGTACTGACGGGCGGCAGCGTTGATACGCTGAATCCAGAGAGCGCGGAAGTTGCGCTTCTTCGCCTTGCGGTCACGGTAGGCATAAGTGAGTCCTTTCTCGTAGGTGTTCTTCGCTACTGTCCAGACATTCTTTCTTGACAGGAAATTACCGCGGGTTCTCTTGAGAATCTTCTTGCGGCGAGCCCTTGAGGCTACTGAATTGACTGATCTTGGCATAATTCAATACTTTTAGAGAACCAACATTTCCTTTACTCTCTGTACATCGACCTTCTCGATGAGAGCGAAGTGGTCAAGATTTCTCTTGCGCTTCTTGGTCTTCTTGGTGAGGATGTGGCTGTGGTAAGCATGCTTCCTCTTGATTTTTCCCGATCCGGTAAGCGCGAAACGCTTTTTGGCACCGGAATTGGTCTTAAGCTTTGCCATTGTTTTAAATAATTAATTGTTAATAATATATGAAGCCCTATTTCTTTTTGTTAGGGGCAATCATCATTGACATGCGCTTTCCTTCAAGGACCGGCATATTCTCGGCATGGCCGAGATCCTCAAGTTCCACCGCAAAGCGGAGAAGCTGCTTCTCCCCCTGATCCTTGAACATGATCGAGCGCCCGCGAAAGAAAATGGATGCCTTGACCTTTGATCCCTCCTCAAGGAATCCCCGGGCGTGCTTGAGCTTGAACTGAAAATCATGCTCGTCAGTGTTGGGCCCGAAGCGGATCTCCTTGATCACGACCTTGGCAGCGTTGGATTTCATCTCCTTCGCTTTCTTTTTGCGCTGATAGAGGTACTTCTGATAATCGAGAATCTTACATACCGGAGGATCGGCCTGTGCGCTTATCTCCACAAGGTCGAGTTCGAGCTCATCAGCAAGCTGAAGCGCCTTCGCGATCGGATAGACCCCTGGCTCAGGGATATTGTCTCCCACGAGACGCACCTGATGCGCAGTTATCTGCTCGTTTATGTTCAGTTCGTTCTCGTCGCGCTTCTGCGCCTGACGAGGATCCGGACGGCGTCCGCCGGGCTTGAAGCCCGAAGGCTTCGGTTTGTAAGGTAATGCGATAGCTTTTCCCTCCTAATTTTTTAGTTCGTCAGCCACTGCTGACTTTATGTACTGTATAAACTGGTCAACGGACATGCTGCCCTGATCCGCACCTTCTTTGCGAACCGAGACAGTACCGTCGGCAACTTCTTTCTCACCGACTATCGCGAGAACCGGAACACGCAGCAGAGATATCTCGCGGATTCTCTTGCCGAGCGTCTCGTTACGCGAGTCAACGGAAGCGCGAATTTCGGAATTTTTTAGCGATTCGCAAACTTTTTCCGCATAATCAGCATATTTTTCACTGACTGGCAGCACCTTAACTTGCTCTGGAGAGAGCCATACCGGAAGATGCCCGGCAGTGTGCTCAAGAACCACGGCAGTGAACCTTTCGATGGATCCGAACGGAGCACGGTGAATCATCACAGGACGCTGCTTTGAACCGTCAGCATCTGTATATTCGAGCTGGAAACGCTCCGGCAGGTTATAATCGACTTGGATTGTGCCCAACTGCCACTGGCGACCGATGGCATCTTTGACCATGAAGTCAAGTTTCGGTCCATAGAAAGCCGCCTCGCCGAGTTCCACGACAGTTTTGAGTCCTTTCTTCGCGGCGGCATCAATGATCGCCTGCTCAGCCTTTCCCCAGTTTTCATCACTCCCGATATATTTCTCCTTGTCGTTAGGGTCACGAAGAGATATCTGTGCCATATACTCGGTCATATTGAGAGTCTTGAAGACATAGAGAATCAAATCGATAACTTTCTCGAACTCATCTTGAAGCTGGTCTGGACGGCAGAACAGATGCGCATCATCCTGAGTAAACCCGCGCACCCTCGTCAACCCGTGGAGCTCACCGCTCTGCTCATAGCGGTAAACAGTACCGAACTCAGCAAAACGGAGCGGAAGATCACGATAAGAGCGTGGAGAACTGCGATAAATCTCACAATGGTGAGGACAGTTCATCGGCTTGAGCATATATTCTTCGCCCTCCTGCGGAGTATGTATAGGCTGGAATGAGTCCTTGCCGTATTTTGCATAATGCCCGGATGTCACATAGAGTTCCTTGCTTCCGATATGCGGCGTCACCACCGGAAGATATCCGAGTTCACTCTGCTTGCGACGAAGGAAATTTTCAAGAGTATTGCGCATCACGGCCCCCCTCGGAAGCCACAGCGGCAACCCAAGTCCTACGCGGCTGGAGAAAGTGAACAATTCCATTTCCTTGCCGAGCTTGCGGTGATCGCGCTTCTTGGCCTCTTCGAGCATTGCAAGATATTCGTCCAGCATGCTCTTTTTAGGGAAAGTGATACCATATATGCGCGTCAGCTGCTCACGGTTCTGGTCGCCCTTCCAATACGCTCCGGCTATGGACGTGAGTTTGACCGCCTTGATGTCATCGACATGCTTTATATGCGGACCACGGCAGAGGTCAGTGAAATGGCCATTTGTATAGAATGTTATCTTGCCGTCCTCGAGATCCTTGATAAGTTCGCACTTGTACTTGTCACCTTTCTCCTCGAAATATTTGAGGGCATCGGCCTTTGAGACTTCTTTGCGCTCAAATGTCTCTTTGGTGCGGGCAAGTTCGATCATCTTCTTCTCAATCTCCTTGAGGTCGGACTCTGATATCTGCCGACCTCCGAGATCGACATCATAATAAAAGCCGTTCTCGACAGCCGGCCCCACTCCGAACTTGACGCCGGGATATAAAGCCTCAAGAGCCTCCGCCATAAGGTGCGCGGAAGAATGCCAGAATATCTTTTTGGTCTCCGGATCGTCCCAAGGACGGATGGTACCGTCAGTAAAAGCAATCGTCAACATACTGTTTTCTGTTTGTTTAACTCGCAAAATTAGGAATTATTTTTCATTATATCCTCATTCTGAGGACAAATAGTATTATATTTGTCGACACTATGGTAGAAAGGAAATCAATCTGGGACAGTGCCGCCAAGGCAGGTCTGGCGCTCGGCGGTATCAGCGTGGCTTATCTTGCCTTGACATCCATGCTAAGCCTCATGTCTGGCGACAGCAAGGCGGCGGCCATAATAATCAGCATTGCCAGCACACTTCTATGGATGGTGAAATTCGCGGCCTGCCTATTCATGCTGCGTTTTTTCATGCTCCGATGGTCAGCAGCCAATCCTGATGCGGACAACTCCGATACATTCCGATTCGGACGTCTGACTGCGTTTCTGTCAGCACTTGTATACTCGGGCTGCTATCTGGCATACACAACACTGATAAATCCCGGTATTTACGATGAGGCTTTCGAAATCCTCAAAAACAACCCTATGATGAACAGCAGCGCATACATGCAGGCAATGGAGAACATCCTGCCCATGATGCCGACATACACATTCTTCGGCAACTTGATCTACTGCTGGCTTTTCGGCGTGATACTTTCTGCCATTTATTCAAGGAACATCCCATCCAAGAACCCGTTCTGAGCACATGGACATTTCAGTAATAATACCGTCATTCAATGAGAGGGAAAGTCTCCCGGAACTCACGGCATGGATAGCTCGAGTCATGGAAGAACATGGCTTCAGTTATGAAGTCATAATCGTGGACGACGGCAGTACGGACGGAAGCTGGGACACCATAAAAAAGCTCGCAGAAAGCAGCAATGCCATCCATGGCATCCGTTTCCGGCGCAATTACGGGAAATCCGCAGCCCTATACTGCGGCTTCGAAAAAGCCCAAGGGGACGTGGTTTTCACCATGGACGCAGATTTGCAGGATTCTCCAGACGAAATCCCGGAGATGTACAGGATGGTACGCGAAGATGGGTATGATCTTGTGTCAGGCTGGAAACAGCACCGCAAAGATAACGCCCTCACCAAGAATCTGCCGTCGAAACTCTACAATGCGACGGCAAGGAAGATAACCGGAATCAAGTTGCACGACATGAACTGCGGTCTGAAAGCCTACCGCAATGAGGTTGTAAAGAGCATTGAAGTCTATGGGGAGATGCACAGATATATCCCATACCTTGCCAAGAACGCAGGATTCACAAAAATAGGGGAAAAACCTGTACACCACGAAAAGCGCAAATACGGGAAGAGCAAATTCGGCATGGAAAGATTCATAAACGGCTTTCTGGATCTCCAGTCGCTGTGGTTTCTCAGCACATTCGGGAAGAAACCTATGCACTTCTTTGGTTACAGCGGCCTTTTCATGTTCTTCGTGGGATTCGTGATGACCATCTGGATCATAGCAGCAAAACTCGTCCACCAAGCCCAAGGAGTCAAGTTCAGGGCAGTCACAGACCAACCCTTGTTCTACCTCGCCTTGCTGG
Source organism: Bacteroidales bacterium UBA6431 (assembly GCA_002439095.1). Classification (GTDB taxonomy): domain Bacteria; phylum Bacteroidota; class Bacteroidia; order Bacteroidales; family UBA932; genus Cryptobacteroides. The sequence continues at coordinate 185,339 of DJOT01000043.1, forward strand.
CAGTAGTGCTCGGTGTCATGCTCTTCTTAGCAGGATTCATAGGAGAGATGATCGCACGCTCATCAGGCGATCGGAACAGATACAATATAAAAGAAGAAATCTGATGAACTACCAAAAAGACCGGCACTCACGTCGGTCTTTTTTCCAATGCAATAAAAAGAAGAAGTCCCGGGGAGGGTCGAATGACCATCCTCGGGACTTCC
>DJOT01000032.1 GCA_002439095.1 Bacteroidales bacterium UBA6431
TGCCCCGTCCAGGTGTGAGCCTATTCCTGCGATTCCGCTCCCACCCGGTACGGCGGCCCGCCCTGCAGCCTGCCCTGCGGTCGGGAGATCTGACAGCTGAGGCAATGGGAGAGTGATTGACTGCCCTTGGGCGAATGACGGGACGGGAGATCTTTAGTGGTTCTTGATGAAACCGGACTTGGCGAATTCAACAGATTTTGCGTATTTTTGTTGTATTATGGATGTCACTCTTCTGTCCACTATGATTTCCGAGCTGATAACTGACCATGACATGGTCGGTTTGCCCGGTTTGGGCACCTTCGTGGCGGAGGTTGTCCCGGCCACTTTCTCTGACAAAGGGTACACGATAAACCCGCCGTACCGCAGGCTTTCTTTTCACCCGAGCCGCTCGGAGGATACGTTGCTGATAGATTTTTATGCGGCGTCAAATGGCATTTCCAAAGAGGCTGCGGCGCTGTATCTCAAACAGTTCCTGGCTGAGATGAAGACAGTGCTGAAGGAGCGGAAGACTATTGCCCTGCCAGGACTTGGGCGTTTGCGCGCCACGGTGGAGAATAATTTCTTTTTCGTGCCGGACCCGGATCTGGACATCTATCCTGACGGATTCGGACTTGAACCCCTGTCCCTCAAAACAATAACTGAACCCGAACCGGTTGAGATTCCGCTCGTGCCTCAGAGCCGGGAAACAGTTTCTGCTGCTGTCGCGGACACAGCCACAGCCGTAGTCGCGGAAACCGCCCCAGTCACGGAGGAAGTTCCAGCAGCGGAAACCGAGTCAACCATAGCTGCAACAGCAGTCTTAGCTTCAACCGCGACCTCAACCTTGCCGACAGAAGCATCCGCCGTGCGCACGGGGCTGAAGTCGTGCGCACCAGAGGGTGTTGTGCGCACGGAACGGTCCGAGGATGGTGTCCCGTGCGCACCGGACAGCATTTTACGCACGGAAGTGCCTCTCGTGCGCACGGGAGCAGAGGCGGAAGCGGCACCAGAATCAGGAACGAGCACGGGAGCAGAGGCGGAGCCGGAGCCGGAAACGCGCGAAGACGCAGGGGCGGAAACAGAGATTCGCACGGCAGCGGATTCAATTGTGCCTGCCGCAGAACCAGCCGCAGCCACGCAACCGCAAACTCAGCCGGTCGCAGAACCGGAGCTGCAGCAAGCCCCAGCAGTCTCGGAGCCGCAGCCGACCGCCGAATCCTCTGTTGAACCCGCAGCCGAGCCGCAACCGCAACCAGTCACGCAGTCTGTCTCAGAGCCACATTTGCAGCCAAAGCCTCAGCCAACTACAGAACCACAGCCGCGGCAGACCTCGTCACGCCGCTTCCGCTGGTGGGTTCCGGTGCTCATTCTGCTCGCCGTGGTTGCGGTCGCACTTTTGGCATTCCTGACTGTTGCTCAGGTGGCCCCGGACTTCATTGACTCTATATTGTATACTCCAGAAGAACTCAGAATAATCAATTACTGATGACGGATTTGATATATCCTGCTTCAACGGCGCCGCTCCTCCGCGGAAGCGACAGATCGGCGGCATCGGAGATGTTGCCGGTTGTTGATGAGCACGGCAATGTCATCGCTCAGGCATCGCGGGCTTTCTGCCACGGCTGCGCGGCCAACCCCAAAAGCGCAATCCAACCGCAGCCGGCAGCCGCACGGCAGACCGCCACGGCTTCGGATTCCGTGCGCACGGGGTCGAAGTCGTGCGCACCAGGCGGCAATTCACGCACGGCAGCTGCCCCGACTGCCAAACCAGCAACCCCAGCCTCCTGCGCCCACGAAGTCGCTCCCGAAGCCGCCCCCGAAGTCGCCCACGAAGCCGCTGCCAAACCAGCAACCCCAGACCTCGAAGCCACCAAACCCATCCACCCGGTGGTCCACCTCCACATCGTCAGCCGCGACGGGCGGATCTACCTCCAGCAGCGCAGCGCCACCAAGGACCTGCTGCCCCTGCGCTGGGACACTGCCGTTGGCGGTCACGTCGCCTATGGTGAGTATATTCTGGAAGCCCTCTACCGCGAGGCCTCCGAGGAGTTGGGCTTCACCGACTTTAATCCAGTCTTCATTACCTCTTATGTGTTTGAGTCCGAGGCTGAAAGGGAACTGGTCAATGTCTTCGCCACAGTCGGGGACTTCGTCCTCAAGCCCGATGGGGACGAGGTGATAGCCGGGCGGTACTGGTCTCCAGAGGAGATTGAGGCCGCCTGCGGGAAAGGCATACTCACCCCCAACTTCGAGTCCGAATACCACAAGATCAAAAATTCCCTCCAAGCCCTTTTGTAATGCAGGAAATCGAGAAGTTCATCAATGATCAGCTGTCCGTGTGGCCTCTGGCCGCATCAAATTTCAGGGCTCTCAAGTCCGTCAGGACCAGGCAGCTGGAGGTGGACGGGCTGCTCTGTACCGTCCAGTTCAACCCCCGCCGTGTCATCTCGAGCACAGCCGACACCAGCCCGGAGGCCATAGCGGCCCGAAAGTGCTTCCTCTGCGAGGAAAACAGACCCCCGGAGCAGTTTCACCTCAAATTTGAGGGCCGCAAGGGGAGAAACTACCGCATACAGGTCAACCCGTACCCGATCTTCCCGGGTCACCTTGTGATAGTGCGCGAGGAGCATATCCCGCAGGAGATATGGCACCATTTCCCGGACATGCTTGATTTCGCGATGAAATACCGGGACTACACCGTGTTCTACAATGGTCCCGCCAGCGGGGCATCCGCCCCGGACCACCTTCATTTCCAGGCTGTTCCGAGACAATCTCTCCCTCTGGAGAGGGCCGTGGACGCCTATCTTGACAATCCCGTGAAACCCCTCGCCTCAGTCAAGGACGCGACTCTGTACCGCTATGCCGGCTTTACCGAGGGAGTCTTCGCCCTCAAGGCCACGACCTCCAAGTCCATGGCGAAACTCTTCTACCGCCTGCTCGACTGCACGGACAAGGTAGAGGGAGAGGTCGAACCGAAATTCAATCTCTTCACATATTGCCGTGACGGGGAATACAGGGCTTTTGTCACTCTGCGCGAGGCCAAACGCTCGCACCACTATTATTCCGACGGGCCGGACCATCTGACCATAAGCCCGGGTGCCGCCGACATGGCCGGATACTTTGTGGCCCCTTTCGAGGACGATTTCGAGAAGGTCACGTCCGCACAGCTTGAAGAGATGCTCTCCGAGGTGTCGATTTCGCGGGAAGAGAGGGAGATGATAGAGTGGAGGCTCACACGCACCCAGCCGAAGGTCAGCGTGGGCATAATGTCAGCCAAGGAGATACGCTTCGAGATCATCTCCGATGGGGCCGGTCCGCAGAAAGTCAGCTGGCAGGACGGTCGCATTGTCTACAACGGGATGATATACGACGAATTGTATTTTGATTCCATCACCCGCTCGACCCTGTTTGCCGAAGCATCTTTCATACTGTACGACGTCGTGATAGGGATTGATTTCCATTGGCAGCAGAGGCGCACTCTCAAGTTTGCCGGGGGGCTCAAGTTCATAGTCGAAGGGGACTGCATCACCGCGGTGAACTGCATCGGGATGGAGAATTACCTTCTCAGCGTCATATCTTCCGAGATGAAGTCATCGTCTTCGCTTGAACTCCTCAAGGCCCACGCAGTCATCTCTCGCAGCTGGCTGCAAGCCAGAATGGAAGAAAGAAAAACAGGCCGGCCGTCGCCGCACAGCAACTTCGATGTATGCGCTGACGACCATTGCCAACGGTATCAAGGACTTACCATGGCAGTGGGGGAGAATGTCCGCCGCGCAATAGACCAGACCTGGGGGCAGGTTCTCCGCTATGGAGGCGAGCTTTGCGACACCCGCTATTCCAAGTGCTGCGGCGGCCGCACGGAACTTTACAGCACCTGCTGGGAAGACAAGGACTTCCCTTACCTTCAGAGCGTGGAGGACCGCTTCTGCGACTGCGAGCACTCTGAGATTCTCTCGCAGGTGCTCAACGACTATGACATGGAGACGCGGGACTTCCACGACTGGAGCGTGAGATACAACGCCGCAGAACTTTCGGAACTTGTCCGCCGCCGCACGGGCATCGATTTCGGTGACATCCTCTCTCTTGAACCCCTTGACAGAGGCCCTTCCGGTCGCATCAAGTATTTGAAAATCAACGGTTCGAAACGTTCTGAGGTGATAGGCAAGGAACTCGCTATACGCCGTGCCCTGAGCGACACGCACCTCAAGAGTTCGGCTTTCGAAGTCACGCGCGAGGGCGATGACTTCATCCTCACCGGGCGCGGTTGGGGGCACGGTGTGGGCCTCTGCCAGATCGGCGCCGCCGTGATGGCTTCAGAAGGATACGATTACAGACAGATACTTTCTCACTACTATGTCGGAGCGGAAGTTGAGCAGTAACCCATGGGTCTGGGTGCCGACCCTCTATTTTGCGGAGGGCATACCGTATTTCATCGTCAACGTCATATCCGTCACGATGTTCAAGCGTCTCGGGATGTCCAACGGCGATGTGGCGGCTTATACTGCGCTTCTCTATCTTCCGTGGGTCATCAAGCCGCTCTGGAGTCCGTTTGTGGATGTGATCCGCACCAAGAGGTGGTGGATTCTTGCCATGCAGGCCCTTGTTACTGTGGGATTTGCGGCTTTGGCCCTGTCGGTGAGCCCCGATGCTTTCGGGCTGTCGATAGTCTGTTTCTACATCATTGCGTTCGCCTCGGCCACCCACGACATAGCGGCCGACGGCTTCTACCTGCTTGCCCTGGACGAGAGGGATCAGTCCTTGTTCGTCGGGATCAGGAGTACGTTTTACCGTATCTCATCAGTCTTCGGGCAGGGTGTGATAGTGGTCTTGGCAGGGGTTCTGGAGGAGCGTCTCGGAGATATTCCCGCCGCCTGGAGCCTGACTATCGGGGGAGCCTCGCTCCTTTTCGCCCTGCTCGCTCTCTGGCACCTCTTCTCCCTCCCGAAAGTCGAGAAGACCGCCCCCGGCAAGGCTCCAGGGGACATCCTCAAGGATTTTTCCAGGGCATGGGTGACGTTTTTCCGTAAGGACGGGGTGTGGCTCGCGATAGTGTTCATGCTTCTCTACCGGCTTCCGGAAGCGTTGTCCGTCAAGATGTTGACCCCATTCCTGCTCGATTCCGTACAGGACGGGGGACTTGGACTCAGCACTGCGGCTTCCGGACTCGTTTACGGTACTGTCGGGGTTATCGCCTTGACGGTCGGGGGCATACTCGGCGGTGTTTTCGCCGCCTCCAAGGGCCTCCGGAAGTCTCTATGGCCCATGTCGCTCGCTCTGGCCCTGCCGTGCGCCGTTTATCTCTATATGGCTGTGGCACAGCCTTCTGCTATGTGGGTGGTGTATCTGTGCGTGGCCTTTGACCAGCTGGGCTACGGTTTCGGGTTCACCGCTTACATGCTCTATATGATGCGCTTCTCCGAAGGGGAGTTCAAGACTTCCCACTACGCTATATGCACGGCCTTCATGGCTCTTTCCATGATGCTCCCGGGCTTTTTTGCCGGCTGGCTGCAGGAGGCCACCGGTTATGTTGGATTCTTCTCAATTGTAATGTTATGTTGTCTGGCAACCGTTTCCGTTACTTTCTTTGCGCGGCGGCGCTGCTGAGTGCCGTCTGCCTCCAGGCCCGGGTCAAACCCGGCATCGAGGTTCTCCGTGAACGTGGATTTTCCGGCCTCGCCGGGATGAGGGTGGGGCTGTTGACCAACCCGTCAGGTGTTGATTCTCAGTTCAATTCGACCATTGACATCCTCTATGACGCTCCGGGCGTGGAGCTTGTAGCCCTGTTTGCACCGGAGCACGGGGTGAGGGGCGATGTGTACGCAGGCGGCAAGGTGGAGTCAGGTAAAGATGCCCGTACCGGCTTGCCTGTCAATTCGTTGTACGGGGCCACGCGCGAACCGTCCCCCGAGATGCTCAAGGGTATCGACATCATGATCTATGACATCCAGGACGTGGGCAGCCGTTCCTACACGTTCATCTCTACCCTCGGGCTGGTGATGCGTGCCTGTGCCAGGGCCGAGATTCCGGTGATGGTGCTGGACAGGCCCAACCCTCTCGGGGGCAACAAGATAGAGGGGCCGCTGGTAGAGCCTGGGTTCAACTCATTCGTGAGCCAGTACCGCATCCCTTATGTCTACGGCCTCACCGTGGGGGAACTTGCCATGCTCATCAACGAGGAGGGTCTCAACCGCGGGCAGAACGGCAAGGAGGAGCCCATGAAATGCAGCCTGCTCGTGGTGCCGATGGAAGGCTGGAACCGCGACATGCTCTTCAATGACACGGGCCTGCCGTGGGTGCTCCCGTCCCCGAACATCCCTTATCCCGAGAGCGCGCTGTGCTACCCGTCAGCCGGCCTGATAGGGGAGATGTACAACTACCTCAACATCGGCATAGGCTACACCCTCCCGTTCGCCACTTTCGCCGAGGAATGGGTCGATGCCGACAAGTTGAAGGAAACTCTTGACAGTTACGCCGTTCCGGGAGTTGCATGGAGAACCATACACTACAAGCCTACATCCGGCCGGCTTTCCGGGAAACTCATCCACGGGGTACAGTATTACTACACGGACTACGATGCCGCGACCATCACCTTGACCCAGTTCTACGTGATGCAGGCCATCTGGGAGCTGTACGGCAAGAACCCGTTTGCCCTGTCTGCCGAGCGCATCCCGATGTTCAACAAGGTCTGCGGCACTGATTTTGTCAGCACCACATTCGGGCAGAGCCTCAAGGTGTCTGACATCACTGACTTCTGGTCCAAGGATGTGGAGGCATTCAGGCAGCTGTCCGCCAAATATCATCTTTATTGATTATGAGAAGATTGACTTATCTTGCAGCCGCTGCGCTGGCTCTGTGCTCTCTGCTTTCGCAGCCTTTGTCCGCCCAATCGCGCGGGGGCGGCAACAATTCCAGAGGTGGGGGCCGCAGGCCGTCCACCTCACAGGGCTCATCCTCGTCACGAGGCAACAGTTCCTCTTCTGGAGGTAATTCCGCTTCGGCTTCACGCAGCAACGGCTCTTCGGGCCGCGACAAGACATATACGGTACCGCAGGACAACAACAAGAATGGGCAGGTGCGACCCGGTGGTGATGAACGCCGGCAGCCAGCCCGCACCGGCAGCAACGCTGACGGGAAGCGCGGACAGCAGCGCCCGCAGCAGCCTGCAGCACAGCCGTCCCGTCCACAGCAGCCGTCTGCCGGCAGACCGGGCAGTCAGCCACGTCCTGGCGGGTCTGTAAATCCTGGCGGGCAGGGCCGTCCGTCTTCTCCCGAACGTCCCGGCGCTTCCGCTCCTGATAGGAAAGATGACCGTCGTCCCGGGAATCAGGTTCGTCCCGGGGATCGTCCGGGGATGCGTCCCGGCCATGGTGTGGCTCCGTCCGGTGATCGTCCAGGGATGCGTCCCGGTGATGGGAGACCTGGCCGTCCTGGTGCCGTGGGCCGACCTCCGCAGGGCCGCCCGGATGAGCGTCCCGGCCATGGCGGTGCTCCAGCTCCGGGCCGTCCCGATGTACGTCCTGGTGGCGATTGGCGTCCTGGACAGGTTCCGCCTCCACAGCGCGATCCGATTTCTTATAGGCGTCCGTCCCGCTTCTGGGACAGCGGCCGGCATTATTTCGGATATAGGGTGAAGAGACTCCCTCCGCGCTACAGCCGCAGAGATTTCTTCGGAGTGCCTTATTTTATTGTCGATGATGTGTTCTACCGCTGCCTTGACGGCAACTACTATGTCACTCGGCCTCCTTTCGGAGTCGCTTTCAGACCATCGCGATTTGCCGCATCGGCTTGCCGTTTCGCATTCTATTTCGCCGCGTACCGCAGTTACCGTGAGTACAACGACTTCGCTCGCTATGTGACTGAGCGCAACTCACTTGTAGCTTCCGCCAACTCCCGTTTGCGTTTCTCTTCGGACAACGCGCAGAGGGCATACGAGTCATACCTGCTCGCCGACCGTCTCGGACTTGTGCAGAGCTATGCCGATGCTTCGGCTGACTATTATTATGAAGACGGAGTGTTCTTTGTGCGGACTTCCGGAGGGGATTACGCCACGGTCGTGCCGCCGGCTGGGGCTGTCGTCAGAGAACTGCCTGACGACTACCGCACTGTCGTCTTGGACGGAGTCGAATATTATGCCGTGGACTACACCGTCTACCGTGCTGTCGCTCTTGACGGCGAACTGTACTTCGAGGTTCTCGGCCAGATGACCGACGGCTCCTGGTATTAGGGTGTCCTTCCCGCTTCGGGGGACTGCCGCCGGCAGGAGGTTGGGATGCCGCAAAGTTCTCTGTGCCGGGGGGCTGTGCCTGTGGAAGGTTGGGGTAAATAATGTCAAAAATACCCCAACCTTTTTATTCCCTGATAAGGGCATAGCACCTCTGCAGGGCTTCGTCCGGGCCGGAGGATATGAGTTCGACATCGGGTCTGCTGTCCGCGGGCCCGATGCCGTTTTCTTTGAGCACTTCCACGAGCCTGCGTGCCACGGCCGGTGCCGGGTCTATGAAATTTATCCCAGGGCCGGCGACCTTGCGTAGCGTCTCCAGCAGGAAGGGGTAGTGTGTGCAGCCGAGCACAATGGTATCAGCTCCGGCTGCGAGGAGGGGCTCCAGGCTTTTGCCGACCACTTCTTCAGCGTGCGGCCCGGTCAGTTCCCCGCTCTCCACCAGTTCCACGAAGCCCTGGCCGATGTGTTCCACTATTTTCACCGCATCCTGGAAGCGGCCCTTTGTGTTGAGGTATTTCGAGCCCTTGAGGGTACCGGCTGTGGCGAGCACTCCTATCACCCCGCTCCTGGTGCCGAGGGCCGCCGGCTTCACCGCCGGTTCCATTCCCACGAAGGGGATCTCATATTCGCTGCGGAGAGTCTGGATAGCCGCGGCAGTGGCCGTGTTGCACGCCACCACCATCGCCGATGCGCCTTTGGAGAGCATCAGATCCGTGATGTGCCGGCAGCGCTCCCGGATGAATTCGGGGCTCTTCTCCCCATATGGGCACCAGGCGTTGTCGGAGAAATACACGTACCTCTCCTGCGGCAGCACCTTCAATATTTCCCGGAGCACCGACAGTCCCCCGACCCCCGAGTCCATTATTCCTATTGTTGGCATATTATATATGATTCAGGTAGGAGCATTTTTCTCCAAAACGGCTCCCACCTGACTGATACGAGAGCCGCAGAACGTCCTGCAGGGCATATTGTCTGTTCAGGTGTGAGCAGAAAGTGCCGGAATGTCTCCCACCTGTGCTTATTGTAAAAATGGTATCGACGTGTCATTTTGTTGCGTGGATTTACGTTGCAAATAAGATGCTGTGTTATATCCGTTCAAAGAAATCGTCGTAGTCTTTGTCGAGAATCTTCCAGATGCCGTTTTTACGTCCACCTTCACGGGCGATCAACTGTAATTCAGTGAGCTTTCTCAAGTACTTCTGGACTTGTCTGGTAGATACGCCTAAATTCTCTGCGATAGCAGTGATGTTGATTTGGGGGTTCGTTGAAATCAACTTGTATATGCGCCTTTGGGCTTTTACGAACTCTTTTGTGAACTGTGGTGGTTCTTTTACGAACCCTTTTACGAACTCTTTTGTGACATCGGCGGTGTCATTAGCGGCATCTTTTACGACATCGGTGCCGTAGTTGAGATTCCAGAGGGTTACGTGGAACTCGCTGGCATTGGAACTGAACTCCGGGGCGTGATATTCTTTCAACGACTCGAATCTGGAATATTCACCGAGGATTTTCTTC
>DJOT01000048.1 GCA_002439095.1 Bacteroidales bacterium UBA6431
CACAAAATTGAAAAACTCAGAATATATAATACTATATTTTGCATCTTTTATATTTATCAAAATGAGCCTGCAGTCGCTTGTTGGTCCGTTTATGTTCTTAATAGAAGGCAATGATCGATATATGGGTTTAATTGATGGAGGGATGTTTGACAGTAGTTATTTTTCAATCGGCATATTACTTAATCTGCTAAATAATATTCTTTTATTATTGATTGCTCTGAAAACCGATATGGAAAAGAGGCGGCCTTTATGGTTTAATCTGTTCTTTTTTTCAATTATATTGATGAATATGCGTATTGCTTCGCCATTGTTTGTAAGGGTTCAAGAAATATTTAGTTGGTTTGGATATTTACTAATACCAATAATGGTCACATCTATAAAGCTTAAGAATAATCAGCGGCTGTTTGTTGCGTATTTAATTACATATTTGATGGTTACAACGGTGGCATATATAAATAATCCCACGAGTGAATTGTACCCATATAGGTTTGTCTCTTTATTTTAATAAATTATGTTTAAGCGATTAGTGCTTATTATTGCATGGTGCATAGTCTGGCCTTTAGTTTTCGTTTATTTTTCTAGTTCTCGAAGAAAAAAGATTAATAAGGATATTGAGAATAATATGAGATATAGAGAGGCCTGTTTTACCGGGTTAAATGCGCTAGTGTGGCTACTTTTTTGCGATAAGTCATTTAGAACATTGTTTTACTATAGAATCGGGAGAAAAAAGTCTGCATTTGTAAAATGGATATGGAAACCCGAAAAAACTTTTTGCATTTCAACTGATAGTATCGGCGGTGGATGTTTTTGCTTTCATCCTACGTCAACATATTTGAACGCGAAAAGAATTGGAATTAATTTTTCCTGTAGGCAGAATACTACTATTGGAAACAAATCGGATTCAAAGCCATCTGAGCGTCCGATAATTGGCGACAATGTAAAATTGGGGGCTAATGTTGTAATAATCGGTAATATTAGGGTTGGAGACAATGTCATTGTTGGTGCTGGTGCTGTTGTTGTTAAAGATGTGCCGTCTGGTCGTATTGTCGTAGGCAATCCGGCTAGAGAGCTTCCAGATGTGGGGGGGGTAAAAGACTAAGAATCAAATACATTATATCCAGCGTTCCTCCTATTTCATGGTGTCTTGCTTTAAGGAAGAAGATCAACGATGCAAATCTGTATAAACTACGGGCGCAATACATTCCTGACATACGGGAGATGATAACGCCGGAGACATCAGTAATCAGCAGCAACTGTTTTGCAGGACGCATCATGCAAGATTTGGGAATTCAGTATAACACCCCGACTGTAGGCCTATATTTCTTTGCAGATGACTATATAGAATTTCTTTCCAATTTGAAATACTATTTGACAGAAGCGAAACTTGAATTTCTGGAACAGTCAAGGTATCCTTTAGGAAACGAAAGGCGAAGTAAGTGGGCTCATTGGTATCCTATAGGTCTTCTTGGCGGTAAAGTAGAGATACAGTTCCTGCATTATCATACGGAGAAAGAGGCCTCAGAGAAGTGGTATCGTAGATCGCAACGTGTGAATTTTGACAAGTTGTTTGTTGTCGGAATGGAACAGAACCTATGTACCATTAATGATATTGTAGCTTTTGACAGCCTGCCATTTGAAAACAAGATATTCTTTTCGACGAAGCCGATAGAGGGTTGCGAAAGCAATTGTTATATGAAAGAATTTGTGGGCCGAGAAGAGGTTGGCGATCCATACCAGTGCGCACAGCATTTTTATAAAGCTCTTGTAAAACGTTTTCAATGAAAATACTAATAATAAACACCGTTCCAACAGGGTAGAATGGAATAACAGGAGTTATATTCAACCACTTGAAGGCTATTGATGCAAATGATGTAACTTTTGACTTGCTCTCGCCGAACACTCCATCAAGTCGATATGTAAACTACCATTTTACCGTAAGGGTGTGAACGCGTGAGGAAATACCTTTGCGAAAACCAAGAAACGCAAAGGAAATGGAAACTAGCAAGGAGTACTACGACAGGATAATGTCGGATTACAAGTCAAGAGGAGCGCGCCGAAGCCTGCGGAAGTATTGTATGGATGAGGGTGTGGACTACCAGTGGCTGCTGAAGGCGCAGAAGGAGTATTCAGGCACGGGTCAGAAGCCCGGGACGGCCTCCCGCTTCATAGCGCTGTCGCCGGAAGGAGAGGCGTCGCAAGTCAAGCCGGCGGCACCGGAGGGCGGGCAACCGTCAGCGGAAGCGGAGTGGACGATACGGCGTCTGTTGCTGTCCGGCCCGTATGGTGAGTTGGAGATAAGCGGCGGGAGCATGCCGGCGCTGTTGTCATTGATGGAGAAACTGAGATAGGGAGGACGGGGCATGATAAACTTTACAAGCAGGACGCAGTATTACCTGAGTCCGGAGCCTACGGACATGCGTAACGGGCGCAACGGTCTGGCGGGGATAGTGCGTGAGCTGATGGGCGAAGACCCTTATGATTATGACAAGGCGTACATCTTCTATTCGAAAGACTGCCGAAAGGTGAAGATCCTCCACTACGACCTGAACGGCTTCGTGATGTACGAGAAGTGGTTCGACGACGGGAAGTTCCTGAAGCCGAAGTTCATTGAGATGAAGAAGAGCCACAAGATAAGCCGTGAGACACTGATCCTGTTCATGTCGTCCCCGGTACAGACGGAGATGTTGATATGAGCGAAAAGTTTGACATGGCGCAGATGAAGGCCAGGTTCCAGGCTGCGCATGAAGAGTTTTCCGACCTTGTCGGCAAGTTGAACTCCGGCGAGTTGGAGGAAGGCAAGCTGCCCCGCATATATGAACTGGAGCGTGAGATCGAGGGAATCATGGATCAGATCAGCCTCGAGAACCAGAGACTCCGCGAAAAGATAGAGGAAAGATGCGCCAGAATCAGAAGGTCCGAGATGGAAATAGAACATCTGAAGAAGAGGTCTGAAATTTTGGAAAAACGCTTGAAAAAGTGAGTTTACCTATTGCGTAATTCACTAAAAATTAGTAACTTCACAACATGGAAACAACGCAAGACATAATGAGAAAGGAGTATTCGATACTGGCGTCGGAGAACGTTCGCCTTACGAATATCAATTCTCATCAAGCCTCCAGGATCAAGTTTCTGGAAGGCGAGAACGCATGTCTTGTGTCCGAACTTAATGAGGCCGAGCGAAGATGTCTGGATCTTGAGATGTCTGACAAGGCATGGATGGAGAAATGCAAGTCTCTTGAATCGCGGATTGCGGAACTGGAATCCCAGCAGTCGAACCTCGAGTCGTTGGCGAAGGACGCCGGGACTGACTACGAGTCCGTGGTGAACCTTATCCGCCGCAGGACGTTCAACACCAACAGTGATGCGACGAGATACCTCAACGGGGAAGTGGGCGTGTCGGACGCGCGCCTGTCGGGTCTGAACCTGAACGACCTTGTGAAGGAGATAAGGCGCAGGTATGTGGATGAGGAGCAGGCGGAGTCCCGCTCGGAAGGAGAGATAAAAGTGACCTCCGGGCCGAAGCATGGCCGCGGGAGCGCCAAGGGCGTGAAGAAGCCGAGGCGCGTCTATACCGGGACGCTGCTGTCGAGTATGGGGATTGACGCGTCCGATCTGCCTGCCGGATCGAAGCTTATCCGCAGGCGCAAGAAGGACGGCACGGTCGGCTACGACGAATGGGTCGTGGTGGTGTATGACTATATTCCGGGCCAGGTGGGCCGCCGCGAATATGTGGTGGGTCGCTTCAATGTTCCCGGAGATGACCCGAAAAACAGCAAAGGGCCTCAGCTGATAACGGACGGGGCATATGTCAGTGCGGCATTCGCCCGATTTTATTTTGTGTCGAAGATAGAACTGGGAATGAGCGAGAACCGCATACTGAGCGCATTCAAGTCGATGCATGCGGAGATACCCCAGTCGACATTGAACTGTTGGATGCACAAGGTGATGAAGTGTCTCAGAGAATCCCTTCAGGGCCACATGCTTGAGGAGCTGAGGAAATCGACATACGTACAGAATGACGAGAC